>DATIZP010000120.1:0-20866 GCA_035517035.1 Streptosporangiaceae bacterium
TTCGGCCAGCTGACCAGGCGGGTGCCGAACTCCGACGGCGGGCTTTACGCCTACGCCAGGCACGAGTTCGGCGACTTCGCCGGATACCTGACCGGCTGGTGTTACTGGGTCCAGTCCTGGGCCGGGAACGCGGCGATCGTCTCGTCGTGGGTCTTCTACGTGGACGCGCTGTTCCTCATCAAGCACCCGTCGGGGATGACGCAGTGGGGCATCGCGCTGGTCGGGCTGTGGGTGCCTGCGGCGGTGAACCTGTCCGGCGTCCGGCACATGGCCTGGTTCCAGAACATCACCGTCGTGCTGAAGTTCCTGCCGCTGCTCTTCGTCGGCGTCGTCGGCTGGTTCTTCGTGAAGACGGTTAACTTCGGCGCGTTCAACGCCTCGGGCGGCAGCCTGTACGACGCCATCGGCGTCGCGGCGGGCGTGGCGCTGTTCTCCTTCATCGGCGTCGAGGTCGCGGCGATCACCGCCAAGCGGGTGAAGAACCCGGACAGGAACGTGGGCCGGGCGTCGGTGCTCGGCACCGCGGCGAGCGCGATCCTGTACCTGCTCGTGTCGGCCGCCGTGATGGGCCTGGTCGCGCACAAGGGCCTGGTCGGCAATGGCGCCCCGTTCGTGCCGGCCTTTGAGGCGATCTTCACGCACTGGACGTGGGCGGGCAGGCTGATCGCCGGCGTCGCCGTCATCTCGGGCATCGGGGCACTGAACGGCTGGACGCTGGTCACGGCCGAGGTGTCCAGGGCACCCGCGCTCGACGGGCTGTTCCCGCGGCAGTTCGCGTGGACCGACCGCAGGGACTCGGCATGGTTCGCCATCCTGGTCGCAGCGATCCTGCCCACCATGCTCATGCTGTGGAGCTACAACACCAAGGCCGGCCTGACGGTCTTTACCTACCTGGTCGACCTGTCGGTGGTCACCGTGGCGATCCCGTACTTCTTCTCGGCCTGCGCCCAGCTGGCCTACCTGGTCTCCGGGCGTCGCGTCGTGCAGGGCGTGCGGCTGGCGCGTGACCTGGCGATCTCGATCGCCGCCGTGCTGTTCTCCGTCTGGGTCGCGATGGCCTCCGGTTACTCCGCGGTGTACGACGCCATGCTGATCCTGTTCATCGGGATCATCGGGTACCTGTTCCTCAAGGTCCGCAGGGAGCGGGCTGGCCTGGTGCAGGCGCCGGCCGACCGCGTCGAGGCGAGCGCTCAGACCGGGGAGGTGACGTCATGACCTTCGGAGTCCAGTCGGAGGTCGGCACGCTCAGGCAGGTGATCCTGCACCGGCCAGGGCTCGAGCTGTCCAGGCTCACCCCGCAGAACATCGGAGAGCTGCTGTTCGACGATGTTCTGTGGGCCAAGAAGGCCAAGGAGGAGCACGACGTGTTCGCCGAGACGCTGCGCGAGCGCGGCGTCGTGGTGCACTACCTCAGCCGGCTGCTCGCGCAGACGCTCGAGCAGCCGCAGGGCCGCGAGTACGTGCTGTCACGCGTGTTCACGCCTGAGATCGTCGGGCCTGGGCTGGTCGATCCGCTCCGGCGGCTGGCCGAGGACCTGGACGGGTCAAGGCTCGCCGAGTACCTGGTCGGTGGCGTGCTCAAGGCCGACCTGAGCCCGCTGCGGGCCAGGAGCCTGAAGTGGGACATGCTGCGGGCGGACGACTTCCTCCTGCCGCCGCTGCCCAACCACCTGTTCCCCAGGGACAACTCGTGCTGGGTCTACGGCGGCGTGTCGGTCAACCCGATGGCCAAGCCAGCCAGGATGCGGGAGAACCTGCACATCAGGGCCATCTACCGGTACCACCCGATGTTCGCCGGCGCGGACTTCGTCACCTACTACGGCGGTGACGACGACTCGCACCTGCCTGCCAGCATCGAGGGCGGCGACGTGCACGTGCTCGGTCACGGGGCGGTGCTGATCGGCATGGGCGAGCGGACCACGCCGATGGCCGTGGAGATCCTGGCCAGGGCGCTGTTCGACAGCGGCCAGGCGACCAGGGTGATCGCCGTCGAGCTGCCCCAGTCGCACGCGATGATGCACCTCGACACCGTGATGACCATGATCGACACGAACACCTTCGTGCTCTACCCGTACTTCGACCGCAGCCTGCGGTCCTGGACGGTCACCGGCTCCGAGCCCGGCGGCGACCTCGTGATCACCGAGAACGAGAGCCTGTGGGCCACGCTGGCTGCCGCGCTCGGCGTCGGCGAGGTCACCGTGCTGACCACGGACGAGGACATCAGGGCAGCACAGCGCGAGCAGTGGGATGACGGCAACAACTACCTCGCGGTCGCGCCCGGCGTGATACTCGGCTACGAGCGGAACGTCGCGACCAACACCATGCTGCGCAAGCACGGCATCGAGGTCGTCACGGTGCCCGGCGAGGAACTCGGCCGGGGCCGGGGCGGCCCGCGCTGCATGACCTGCCCGATCGAGCGGGACCCGGCATAGCTAGGCAAACGGTCATCCGAAGTTCGTCTGCACTTCATGGTGTCGCTGACGCCGAAGGCACCCTGATCAGCCACTGTGGAGGCGTGCGGATCGCCTATGTAACGGAGTCCTTCCCGCCCGATGTCAACGGCGTCGCAGTCACCGCGACGCGAGTCGCAGAGCACCTCGTCAGGCGAGGTCACCATCCGGTAGTCATCGCACCGAGGCCCGCGCGCAGCGCCCCGAGCCTGGACGAATCGCTCGGCTACCCGGTGGTCAGGGTGCCGGCGGTCGGGCTGCCGCTGTACCCGGGATTCAGGGTCGGCCTGCCAGGGCCACAGGTCAGGGCCGCGATCGCCGCGCACGGCGCGGACGTCGTGCACCTGGCGGGCCCGGTGGTGCTCGGCGCCAACGGCTGCTCGGCCGCGATCGCGCTCGGCCTGCCGACCGTCGCCGTCTACGCCACCGACATGGCCGCCTACGCGCGCACCTACCATCTCGGCCGGGCCGGCGAGGCCATCTGCTGGCGCTATCTGCGCGGCGTGCACAACGCCGCGGGCCGCACGCTCGCCCCGTCCACCGCCACCGCGGCCACGCTGGCCGAGCACGGATTCGAGCGGGTGCGGGTGTGGGGCCGCGGCGTGGACACCGGCAGGTTCGACCCGGCCAGGCGCAGCGCCGGGCTGCGCGCGCGGCTCGCGCCGGACGGCGAGATGATTGTCGGTTACGTGGGCAGGCTGGCCGCCGAGAAGCGCCTTGACCTGCTGGCCGAGGTGGCGGAGTTGCCCGGGGTGCGGCTGGTGATCGTCGGCGCCGGGCCTGCCGAGGCCGCGGCGCGGCGCGCACTGCCCGGCGCGCTGTTCGTCGGCCAGCGCCAGGGTGAGGTGCTGGCCAGGATCTACGCCAGCCTGGACATCTTCGTGCACGCAGGACCGCACGACACGTTCGGTAACACGCTCCAGGAAGCCGCGGCCAGCGGGCTGCCCGTGGTCGCGCCGGCCGCGGGCGGACCGCTCGACCTGGTGGACAATGGGGCGACCGGCTTCCTCGTCGAGCCCGGCGATGCTCGGGCGCTCGCCGACGCGGTCGCGGTGCTCACCGGGAGCGCCGAGCTGCGGGCGGCGCAGGGCGCGGCGGCCAGGCTCGCGGTGCTCGACCGCGGCTGGCCGGCCAGGTGCGACGAGCTGATCGGCCACTACAACGCGGTACTCGGGCACGCGCTGCCCGGCCTGCTCGCGGGAGCGGCGGCATGACTATCTTCACGGCACTCGGCGACTCCATCACGCTCGGCGTCGGCGACCCAGTTCGGCCCGCGGTCCGTGGCGCCCCGGCCTGGCGAGGCTGGGCGGCTCTGCTGGCCGGCGGCCTACCCGAGCCCGAACTGCACGTGCTCGCCTCGAACGGTGCCTGCGGCGCCGACATCCTCGCCGACCAGCTGCCGCGGGCGCTGGCGCTGGGGCCCGACGTGGCCAGCGTGGTGTTCGGCATCAACGACACGCTGCGGCCCGGGTTCGACCAGGGCAGGATCGCGGCCGCCGCGGCGGACACCGTCGGTGCGCTTCGGGCGGGCGGCACGGCGGTGCTGACCATGCGGCTGCCGGACGCGGGGTGGATGCTCGGCCTGCCCGGAGCCCTGGCCAGGCCGCTGGCGCGGCGCACTCAGCAGGTCAACGAGGTGCTCGACGACGTCGCCGCGCGCTTCGGCACGCTGCACTTCGACGCGGCGGGCAGCCCGGCGACCTACGAGAAGCGGATGTGGGCGGTGGACCGGCTGCACCCGAACGAGCGCGGCCACCGGATGATCGCCAGGGCCTTCCACGGCCTGCTCGCCGAGTCTGGTTTCCCGGTCGGGCAGGCACCCGATGCCGAGCCGGCCAACCCGCCGCCGACCAGGCTTGCCGAGTTCGCGTGGATGGCGACCAAGGGCACCGCCTGGCTGCTGCGCCGGTCCACCGACCTGGTCCCCTACCTGGTGTCGATGGCGCTCAGGGAGATGCGGGCGCCGCAGACCGGGCCGGGCGACGACGAGCCAGGGACCGACGGCAGCAGGGAATCCGTGCTGGCGCGGATCTAGCCCGGTCAGGACGGGAGCGCCATCCGGCGCCCCGCGGCCGGCGGCCCGCACCAGCGGTTCAGCGCCTGCCGCAGGCCGGCGTAGCGGCGGGTCGGCGCGCGAGTGTCGGTGGCCCAGGCGACATAGCCGTCCGGCCTGACCAGGACGACCCTGGCCGGGCCCGTCGGCGCGGCTGGCGCGGCCACCGTGAGGCGGCCAGGCCACAGCGCGAGTAGCGCCGCCAGGTCCGTGCTTGCCAGCGCCGCGGCGTCGACAAGCAGGACCGGGCGCCGCTCGCCGAGTGCCTCGTGCAGCCGCCAGGGCCCGCCGCCGGCCAGCGGAACCGCCTCGCTCGGCGGGACCTCGGCCAGCGACACGTCGGGCATCCGGCGGCCGGCCAGCCGGTGGCTGCCCGGACCCGCCGGGTAGGCCAGCGAGAGGCCGGCCACGGCGCGGGCCGCCCGGTCCGCCAGCGAGCCGGCCAGCAGGATCGCCGCCGCCTCGCCGAGCAGCGACCGCGGCGCAAGCGCATGGCACATCCTTGCCATCCGCCGGACGGCGTAGCCGCGCTCGTCGTGATAGCTGCCGAGCAGGGCAGAGCCGGCCGTGCCGCGCAGCACGGCCGCGAGCTTCCAGCCGAGGTTGGCGGCGTCGTGCAGCCCGGCCTCCAGGCCAGGCCCGCCGGTGCCCGGCTCAGGGTCGGTGTGCGCGGCCTCGCCGGCCAGCAGCACCCGGCCGGACGCCAGGCGCGGCACCTGCCGCCAGCCGCCGGGCAGGCGGAGCAGGGGCAGGCCGAGCGCGGTCCGCACCGTGCTGTCCGCGCCGTCGGCTCCGACCAAGTAGGGCGCCGCGTAGCTGCGGGCCGGGCGGCCCCGCTCGGTCGCGAGCACCTGCGTGCCCGCTGAGTCCTGGCGCAGGCCGGATACCTGCACGCCAGGCAGGATACGCGCGCCGAGCGATGTCGCCCGGGCGGAGAGCAGCCCGCGTAGCTCATGCTGCGCGGTGACCAGGGCGAATTGGAACCGGCTCGGCAGCTGCGCGAGGGTCAGGCTGGCCGGCCCGACATCGAGGCGGGTGATGGCACGGCCCGCGTCAACGAGCCGGTCGGCGATGCCGCGGACGTCGAGCTGCTCGAGCGCGCGGGCGTGCAGCATGACCTCGCCGGGCGTCAGGCTGCCGCCGCGCTCGCGCTCGAGTACCAAGACGCAGATGCCATCGGCGGCCAGATCCCCCGCCAGGAGCAGCCCGGCCGGGCCCGCTCCCACGATCAGCACCTCCGCCTGGACGGCTCCGATCGGCATATCCCCCCTGTCGGTGCTGTCGTACCGCCCCGGCTGGCGGTCAAACGCCGCGAGGCGCCTCAGCGAGCCGGGACTCGCTCCAGGTCCCGCCCTGGGCGCTCGGGGCTGGCGGCCAGCTCGTGGGTGACCGCACTCAGCAGCTCGAGCAGGCGGGGGTGCAGCTCGGGGTGCCAGCCTTGGAGCAGCGCGGAGACCCGCTCCTGCCGGGCGGCGAACAGCCGGACGTAGGCGGCCTGGCCTGCCGGAGTGAGCTGCTGCGCCCTGGCCGGGTCGGCCTGGCCTGGCACCACGTAACCGGCCTGCTCAAGCTCGCGCACCCGGTTCGTCAGCTCGGCGATGCTGATCGACAGGCACCTGGCAAGCGCGGCGCTCGGCTCGCCGTGGTGCTCGCCCACCCGCAGCAGCAGCCACGCGGCGCGGGGGCTGAGGTCAAGCCGAGCCGACGCCGCCATGCCGCGGTACACGTCGCCACGGCGCTCGCGGCCGAGCAGCAGGCTGATCGCCCGGCGCATCTCCTCGTCCGAGGTCCTGATCGAGGGCCGCGCGGTGGGCGCCAGGCGGTCGGCCGGGTCTACCGCCCTGGTGGTGGTGCGCAGCGGCAGTTCCTTGAGCGTCCAGCTGAGCGCGAACGCCAGAGCGCCGACCGGGACGGCGGCGAGGAACACGGTGCGGATGGACTGCGAGTAGCCGGACACCAGCGCGGCGTGCACCGGCGCCGGCAGCCTGCCCAGCGCGGCCGGGCTGGCGCCGCTGGTGACGCCCACCCCGGGCGGCAGGGTCCGCCCATGCAGGGACGCGGCGATGTTGCCGGGCAGCACGTTGTCGAAGATCGCGCCGAAGACCGCGGTACCGAACGAGCCGCCGATCGAGCGGAAGAACGTGGTGCCCGAGGTGCCGGCGCCGAGGTCGGCGTAGTCCACGGCGTTCTGCACCGCGATCACCAGCACCTGCATGGTGGCGCCGATGCCGACGCCGAGCACGAACATGCCAGCCGATGCGTACAGCGCGCCGGTGTCAGGGCCCAGCCTGGACAGCAGGTACAGCCCGGCCGTCATCACCGCCGTCCCCGCCACGGGGAACACCTTGTACCTGCCCCACCGGCTGATCAGCTGGCCGGTGGCGATGGAGGTGAGCAGCAGCCCTGCCATCATCGGCAGCAGACGCAGGCCCGAGCCGGTAGGGCTGACCCCCTTGACGATCTGCAGGTACTGCGGCAGGTAGGTCAGCGCGCCGAACATCGCGAACCCCACCACGAAGCCGATCGCGCCCGCGGCGGAGAAGACCCGCTGGCGGAACAGGTGCAGCGGCAGCACGGGCTCGGCGGCGCGGCGCTCGACGATCACGAAGCCGGCCACGAACGCCGCCCCAAGCACGGCAAGCGTGATGATCGGCCCTGACGACCACGGGAAGGTGACCCCGCCGAGCGAGGTCAGCAGCACCAGGCTGGTGGCCGCGCCGCCGATCATCACGGTCCCGAGGTAGTCGATGCTGCGCTGCTGGCGGCCGAGCCTGCCGGGCAGCACGGCCGCGACCACGATGAGGGCGACGATCCCGATCGGCAGGTTGACGTAGAACACCCAGCGCCAGGACAGCGTGTCCACGAAGAAGCCGCCGATGAGGGGGCCGATCACGCTGGTGACCCCGAAGACCGCGCCGAAGAATCCCTGATAGCGGCCCCGTTCCCTAGGCGGTACCACGTCGCCTACGATCGTCTGCGCGCCGACCATCAGCCCGCCGCCGCCGATGCCCTGCAGCGCGCGGAACAGGATCAGCTCGGTCATCGTGTGGGACAGCCCGGACAGCGCCGACCCGACGAGGAAGATGACGATGGCGGCCTGGAAGAACACCTTGCGGCCGTACAGGTCGCCGAGCTTGCCCCACAGCGGCGTGGAGACCGTCGATGCGAGCAGGTACGCGGTGACCACCCAGGACAGCCGGGACAGGCTGTGCAGGTCGCCGGCGATCGTGGGCAGCGCCGTGGCCACGATCGTCTGGTCGAGCGCGGCGAGCAGCATGCCGAGCAGCAGCCCGGCCATGATCACCAGGATCTGCCGCTGGCTGAGCTGCGGCATGGCCGACTCTGCGCGGGCAGCCGGGTCTGGGGCAGCCTGGCTCACGGTGACGTGATCCCCGCTGCGGACGGCTTTACCCGGGTGACCCGGCCCGGCCAGGCGTCCTGCACCGGCGGGCAGTCGCTGGCGGCTCGGTCGAGCCAGTCGCGCAGGGCGAGCATGGCGCTGGTGTCGCCCTCGTTGTAGGCGAGCAGCCAGTCGCGCGCGGCGGCCGCCGCGTCCTGGTCGGTGCCGGTCGCGGCGTCGTAGCGTGCCAGCGCCTCGGCGCCGCCGGGGTCCTGCACGCTCCAGGAGAACCCGGCGAGCGCCGCGGTGGCCTTGAGCCCGGTGGCCGAGCCGGTCACGATCTGGCTGTCGAACACGCGCAGCAGGTCCACCCACTGCGGCGAGGCGAGGAACCCGGCGACCTGCGCCTGCAGCCCGCACGCCCCCGCCAGCCTGCGCATCTGGGTACCCTCGGCGGCGTTATAGCAGTACGCGCTGAAGCCGAGCCCGGCGTCCTCAGCGTCGCGGCGCAGGGCGGACAGCCACCGCCAGAACTCGCCGAACAGGTCGGCCTCGAGCGCGCCGGTCATCGGCTCCCAGCTGCAGACCGCACGGTAACCCGCGGCCGCCTCGATCCTGACCGGCGCGCCTGGCACGGCGGTCACCAGGGCGCCCCACAGGTAGACCCCGCCCGCGGTGTTCTCCATATCGATGTCGACCTCGACGTCGGCGCGCGGCACGCGCACCCGGGTGACGTTCCTTGCCCGGTAGGCGGGCTGGTCGCCGAGCGCCGCCCTGGCCCGGTCGATCTGGTCGGGCAGGTCGGCCATCGGCTGGTCGCAGTACGAGGCCGTGCGAGGGTGCAGCGTGCGAGCGTCGGCCAGCGAGGTGATGCCCGCCGCGGCAAGCGCCGCGAGCTGCGCCCGCTTGCGCTCGCCGATCACGTCGGCGACCGGCGTCTGGCCGGGTAGCGCGGCCGCCGCGCCGAGGATCGGGCGCAGGTCGAGCCCGGCGGCGACCAGCGTCGCCGTGCGATGATCGAGCCCGGCGAGCGCGGCCCGGTCGGTGACGCCGTGGTCGCGGTGCACCCGCCACTGCCGCCAGCCCACGTGCGGCAGCAGGCTCACGTCACCGGAGCCCGCCGCCAGGGTCGGCCCGCACCAGGACCACCAGGGGCAGTACGGGCACTCGCCGGATCGCACCGGCACCACGAGCGGCCGGACCGCCGGGTCGGCCAGGTGCTGTTCGGCGACCGCGATGATGTCCAGCCGGAAGTCGAACTCGAAGTCGTAGACCTCCATCGTGGAGCGCAGCCTGGTCCGCCCGCTCGACGACGGCGTGGTCCAGATCGGGGCGTCCAGGTCATGCCAGGTGACCACGCGCTCCACGCCGACGATCCCGGCGAGCCGGCCGCCGGCCGGCGCGAGCCCGGCCGCTTCGAGCATCCGCTGGTAGTGCGCGAGTTGCAGCAGGTCGTCCCGGCGCCTGCGGGCCGCCGCGGCGGGGTCGGCCGCCGCCGACTCAAGGCCAGGAGCGGCCAGGTCCGAGCAGAGCGCGGCCGGCTCCGCCGAGGCGTCCGCCCGCGGGCCCAGGCTCGATCCATCGGCCCGCGGCCGCAGGCTGCGGTGGTGCTTGATGTCAACGGCCCGGTAACCGCCCGGCCGTGCGCCGACCAGCAGGTCGGGCTCGCCGGTCCGCCTGCCTGCCTGGTCGGCGGGCAGCCTGCCGCCGATGATGAGTGGCACACCGGCGCGGATGGCGGCGAGCGTGGCCTGCTCGCGCTCGGCCCGCCTGTCCCGGTCCACGTCGGCGAGCAGTGGCGCGCCCGGATGCAGGGCGGTGAGCGCCGTCACCACGTCGGCCTCGAAGTCGCGGCCGCCGGCGAACAGGCGCTCGAGCACCGCCGGCGGTGCCAGCGGCTCGCAGGGCCTGATCGCGTCCCACTGGGCGCGCACTGGGCACTGCTTGGCGACGTAGCCGCCCTGCGGCGGCACCGCCGAGACGTCGTAGCGGGTGGGCACGGCCCGATCGTAGCGACCGGGTCGGTCAGCCGGTCACGGCTCCTCGGTGACCGGCACAGCCTGGGTGGCCGGCGGTACCGTCGGCAGCGCGGGCAGCGTAGGCAGCGTCGGCAGGGTCGGCAGCGTCGGCAGGCGCGGGTGGGCCGTGGGCGGCGCGACGATCGGCTCGGCCACGGCGGTGGAACTGGCCAGCCTGGCGATCCCCCAGCACGCCGCGAGCACCGCGGCCACCTCGACGGCGATCCTGGCCAGTCCGCCGCCCAGGTGCTCGTGGTAGACCATCAGGCCGAGGAACGAGCCGACGGCCGGGTCAAGCACGGAGAAGACCGGCAGGAAGGCGGCGAGACCGCCGGCCCGATAGCCGTTCTGCTGCAGGGTGTAGGTCAGCAGCCCGATGAAGGCGAGCAGGTAGAGCCGCGGATCGGCGAAGACGCCGAGCTTGCTCTGCCCGGCCAGCGCGGCGACGGTCTTGGTGGCCGCGTCGGTTGCCCCCGCCGCGATCCCGCCGCCGACCCCGAGCACGAGCGCACGGCGCAGCGGCGACAGCCGGGTCGCGATCACGCCGGAGGTGATGGCGATCACGGCGGCGACCAGCGCGGCCAGGCCGAGACGGCCGAAGGTCGCGGTCTGCCGGCCGCCCGAGGGCTGCGCCACGGTGAGGAACACGACCAGCCCGGCGAACGTCGCCAGCGCGGCCAGCCACTCACCACGGCGCATCCGGCGATGGTCGGCCCAGGCGGCAAGCGCCAGCGCGAACAGCAGGCTGCTGGCCAGGACCGGCTCGATCACCACCAGCCTGCCCAGGCCGAGCGCGGTGGCCTGGAGCGAGATGCTGAGAATCACCAGGGCGAGCCCGGCCAGCCACAGCGGCTTGCGCGCGAGCCTGAACAGGACCGCGGAGTCGAAGGTCGCGTCCGAACGCAGCCGCGCAGCCACCCGCTGCTGCAGGACGTTCGCGCAGGCGAAGCAGATCGCGGCGGTGACCGCGAACATGATCGCTATCGGCTGCATGGCTGGCCTGTCATGAGGCAGCGACGGGGAGGCTCGTCGCCATATCCGACATCATGACGTTCACAGGGCCTATCCGGCTAGCGTCGGGACAATCTACACGGCCCGACGCCCGAATCGTCGGCGGCCAACCGAGGCGAGCCGGATGCCCGGCATCGCCTGAACGATCAACGATCCCGTCCCCGGCGGCGTTCCTGCCCGGTCAGGTGGAAATGTCCGGGTACGGCACCGTCCAGTGGCTCAGCCGCGCGGCGAACTCGCGCTGGAAGGCCAGCGGTTCGTCGTAGTCGCGCTCGAACAGCGCGATGAACAGGGTGAGCAGCAGGAAGTTGTGCGCTCCTAGCTCGAAGAGCGCGACGTAGTCGTGCGCGGCGAGCGCCTCCCGCTCGGCGTCGGTGAACCGGAGCCAGGTGCTCCGCTCCGCCTCCGGGCAGTTCAGTATCACGTTCGCGCGCTCGGCCTCCCACCACGCCACGGTGCCGCGCGGGTCGGCGCGGTAGCGCTCCACCAGGTCGGGATCGCGGTCGATGGTGAACAGGAACTTGTCAACCAGGTACTTACTCATGCCTGGTCCCCTCCCTCTGCCGGGTACCAGGTGAAGTACGCCTCCATGGTGTGGAACAGATCGAGCGAGTCGACGTAGTCGGCCTTGGCGTTCTCGCCGGCCACGCCCATCATCAGCATGAAGTCCATGAAGCCGTGGGTGGCATTGCCGGGCAGCCACAGGCTCTCCAGGCTGACCTCGGCAAGCGCCGAGGCCAGGTTGCCCGAGGCGATCCACTCGACCGCCTTGCGGTCGAACTCGGGGTCGGGGCCGTGCGGGCCGAACTGACGCGGCCCGCCGAGTTCGAGCGACAGGTGGCCGGTCCCGATGATCGCGACCCGCTTGTCGCTCGGCCAGGCCTCAACCAGCCGCCTGATCGTCTGGCCGAGCTGCACGAACCTGCCCGGCTGTGGCAGCGGCGGCGCGAAGATGTTCGTGTAGACGGGGACGATCGGCAGGTCGGCCTGCGGCCGCAGCGTGATCAGCGGGCAGGTGATGCTGTGGTCGATCCGCAGCTCGTTGCTGAACGCCAGGTCGAAGCCGGCATCCATGCCCTGGCGCAGCAGGTAGGCCGAGAGGTCCTCGTCGCCGGGCAGGAACATCCGCGGCAGGCCGAACTCGCGCTCCTCGTTGTAGTAGTTGGCGTCGTAGTACGGCGCCTTGCCGACCAGGAACTGCGGCATGTTGTCCAGCCAGAGCTGGTGGAAGTGGTCGCTGCCGATCATCACGAGCACGTCGGCCCTGGCTCTGGTGAGCGTCTCGCGGAACGCCTCGATCTTGGCCACCCACTCGTCGGCGAAGGGCGGCCGGTCCGCGCCCGACGATGTGCTCGCGCGGTAGTAGAACGGATGGTGGGTGGACGCGATGACCGCGGCGACGGTCGCCATGGCGGCTCCTCAGCTGATCTGCGGGGGTGGCGGTGCGGTTTCCGGGTGAGGCGGCGGAAGGTAGTCGGCATGGTGCTCGACGGTCAGGTACACGTCCATGCCGATCGGCCGGCGCCGCTCCTCGGCGAGGTGGCCGAGCAGGCCGGCGGTCCTGGCCAGCAGCGCGAACCCGCGCAGCAGGTCGGCAGGAAGGCCGAGGTCGGCCAGCGTGGCGCCGCAGGTCCCGGCGCCGTTCAGCGGCAGGGTGCGGCCGAGCACCCGGGGGTGCACCCGGCCGATCGCCTCGAGCAGCCGCAGGTGCGGGCCGTAGAGACCCTCGGCCCGCGCGATCGAGATCAGCACCGGGGTGCGCGGGTCGGTGACCTTGTGCACCGGGTGGCCGAGCCCGGGCACCAGCTGGCCGGCCTGCCTGGTCCGCCTGACCGCGTCGAGCGCGATCGCGTCCCAGCCCGCGTCGTCGGTCGGCAGCGGGCTGGCGGCGCCGGCCAGCGTCTCGGCGAGGTAACGCCCGGTGTCCTCGGTGACGCCGAGGAAGCGCGAGCCGCCGCCGAGCAGCCCGGCAGCGATCGCGCCTTGCACCGAGTCTGGCGCGCTGAGGTAGGTCAGCCTGGCCGCGATCGCGGTGGGGGTGAATCCGTGGTCGGCCAGCGCCACGAGCACGGCCTCGAAGACCCGTACCTGCGGCGGCGTCGGGCGCTGCTGGGTGACCAGCCAGAGTGCGAGCTCGCCGAAGCCCACCTTGCCCATCAGGTCGGCCGCCAGGTCCTGGCCGAGCAGCGTGATGGTCTGCGGGTCCGAGGTGCCGATCGAGGTGGGGAACGACGGTACCTGGGCCTGGTCGTTCATCGTGCACCCCCGCTCTCCTGGTCCGCGAGCCACCGCCTGATCTGGTCGCCGTGCTCGTCGAGCCGTGGCGGCGGCAGGTCGTAGCGCGGCGGGGTGCCGGAGAAGGTCAGCGGGTGCCTGATCGTGGCGATCGCGGCGTCCCCGTCCCCGGCGGTCACCACCGGGTCGATGCCGATCCTGGTGGCGAAGGCGATGCCGGCGTCCACGGTGTTGATCGGCCCGCACGGCACGCCAACGGCTACCAGCGCGGCGAACCACTCGTCGGCCGGGCGCTTGGCGAGCCGCTCAACGAGCAGCGGCCTGAGCTGATCACGGTGGGCGGTGCGCCCTTCGTTGTGCGCGAATCGGGGGTCCGCGGCAAGTTCGGGCGCACCGAGCACCTCGCACAGCCTGCCGAACTGGGCGTCGTTGCCCGCGGTCACGATCAGCTCGCCGTCGCCGGTCGGCAGCGGCTCGTAAGGGAAAAGGCTGGGGTGCGAGTTGCCCATCCGGAACGGCACCACTCCCCCGGCGACGTAGGCGCCGGTCTGGTTCACCATCCCTGACATGGCCGAGGCCATGAGGCTGGCCAGCACGTGCTGGCCCTGGCCGGTGCGCGTCCTGTGGTGCAGCGCGGCCAGGATGCCGAACGCCGTGTGCAGCCCGGACATCACGTCGAAGACGGCGACGCCGGCCCGGTACGGCGGCCCTTCCGGGTCGCCGGTGAGGCTCATCAGGCCGGAGATCGCCTGCACCATCAGGTCGTAGCCGGGCAGGTCGCGCCCGCCGCTCGTGCCGAAGCCGCTGATCGAGGCGTAGATGATGGCCGGGTTGGCGGCGCTCACCGACGCGTAGTCGAGGCCGAACCTGTCAAGGCCGCCCGGTTTGAAGTTCTCCACGAGCACGTCGGCCCGGCGGGCAAGCTCGCGGGCCGCGGCCAGGTCGGCAGGGTCGTTCAGGTCGAGCGCGACCGACCGCTTATTCCTGTTGACCGACAGGTAGTAGGTCGCGGTGCCGTTATCGGTGACCGGCGGCGCCCAGCGCCTGGTGTCGTCGCCCGCCGGGCTCTCCACCTTGATCACGTCCGCGCCGAGGTCGCCGAGCAGCATGGTCGCGTACGGGCCGGCGAGGACCCGGGAGAAGTCGGCGACGAGCAGGCCTGACAGCGGCCCCTTGCTGGCTGCGGGCTGGCTCATGAACGGTGCCGTGTCCTTCTGATCCAGGGTACGAGAAGCATGTCTCTGTCCGTCAAACGGACACTCGTCCGGAACGCAGCAGCAAGTGTCGTGCTGGCCAGGCGCACTGTCAAGATATGCCCGCGGCCAGGGGCACGGTGACGGCCGGTGCCGACTGGCAGGCCGCCCAGTCCGCGCTGATCGCGCCGGCCGCGGCGAGCAGCAGCGGCAGGTAATCGCCGGTCAGCACCTCCACGGGCGTCTCGGCCGCGTGCACGGTGACGTTGAGCGCGGCGATCACCCTGCCGTTGCCGTCGCGCAGCGGCGCGGCGACCGACCTGATGCCGAGCGCGAGCTGCTCGTCGGTCAGCGCCCAGCCGCGGGCCCTGACCTCCCTGAGTGAGGCCTCGCGCTCGGCGGCGTCCGGTTGCCAGCGGGCCGCGATGCCCGACCGGCTCGGCTCGGCGATCACCCGCTCGACCTGGTCCGGCGGCAGGCCGGCCAGCAGCACCTTGCCGAGCGAGGTCTGCATTGCGGGAAACCGGGTGCCGATGGTGACCGCGAGCGTGATGATCTTGGGCACCGCCACCCTGGCCACGTAGACAATGTCGGAGCCGTCGAGCTGCGCGATCGACGACGACTCGTGCGTGCGGGCGACCAGCGCCTCCATGTGCGGGCGGGCCACCTCCCACAGGTTGCGGGACAGCACGTAGCACATGCCGAGGTCGAGCACCCGGGGCGTGAGCTCGAAGCCGCCGTCGGCCGCGCGGACGTAGCCGAGCTCGCCGAGGGTGAGCAGGATTCGCCGGGCGGTGGGCCTGGCCAGGTTCGCCGCTGCCGCGACGGCGGCCAGCGACATGACCGGCTGGCGCGGCTGGAACGCCCGGATCACGTCGAGACCGCGTGCCAGCGCCTCGATGAAATCAGGGCTGGTGTCTGGGCGTGCCATCGGGTCTCCGAGTCGGTGCGGGCAGGGCCCTCGGCCAGGCATGGACTGAGCGTTCGGGCCGGGTATGACTGACTGTAGCGTGGCCGCTGGCACCTTGTCCGCATAGCGGACTCCGCTTCTTCACGCAGGCTACCAAGTCGGACTATTGTGCCTCTTGACAGCGGCAGGCAAACCGACGACGCTTCCGCTCAAGTCATGCGCAACCGTGATACGGACACATGTCCGCTATGCCAGATAGTCGCCAGTCCGATGGGAGCCAGCTATGACAGCACCGAGCAACGGCCAGCCGCTGGTCTTCCGCAACGCCACGGTGCTTACGATGGACGACTCCCACCGTGTCGAGCACGGTGCCGACGTGCTGATCGAGGGCGACGCGATCAGCACGATCGGGGCCGGCCTCGCGGTGCCCGACGGCACCGCGGAGATCGACGCCACCGGCGGGATCCTGATGCCCGGCATGATCGACACGCACCGGCACATGTGGCAGACGGCCATGCGCGGCTACGGCGCCGACTGGACGCTGACCCAGTACTTCGTGTGGAACTACCTGCAGTGGGGCAAGTCGTTCCGGCCGCAGGACATCTACGCGGGGAACCTGCTCAGCGCGATCGAGGCCATCGACGCCGGGGTGACGACGTCGGTGGACTGGTCGCACAACCTGCACACCATCGACCACGCCGAAGCGGCCGCCGATGCGCTGTCCGAGGTGCCTGGGCGGTTCGTGCTTGCGTTCGGCAACATCCAGGCGGCCCCGTGGGAGTGGTCGGTGGCGCCCGAGTTCCGCGACTTCGTGGCCAGGCGCTTCCCCGGCGGCGGCTCGGACATGCTCGGCTTCCAGATGGCCTTCGACGTGCCGCCGGCCGGACCGGAGTTCCCCGAGAAGGCGGCCTTTGAGGTGGCGCGCGACCTGAACGTGCCGGTCACCACGCACGCCGGGGTGTGGAAGGTCACCACCGACGAGGGCATCAGGCTGATGCACGAGCACGGCTTCATGACTGAGCGGAGCATCTACGTGCACGCGGCCACCCTGTCGACCGACTCCTACCACAGGATC
This sequence comes from Streptosporangiaceae bacterium, assembly GCA_035517035.1. Classification (GTDB taxonomy): domain Bacteria; phylum Actinomycetota; class Actinomycetes; order Streptosporangiales; family Streptosporangiaceae; genus Chersky-822. The sequence goes on from DATIZP010000120.1 coordinate 16,286, forward strand.
GCGGCGACCGGCGGGCACGCGTCGCTGTCTACCGAGAGCGAGTGCAGCGCCGGGCAGGGCTACCCGCCCACCTGGAAGCTGCGCGAGCACGGCATCGGCATCTCGCTCTCCATGGACACCAGCGTCTGGTGGAGCGCCGACCTGTTCTCCGCGATGCGCGCCACGCTCAGCGCCGACCGGGCACGCGAGCACCTGGAGGCGCATGCCAGGGACGAGACCGTGACCCACCACAAGCTGCGGGCCGAGCAGGTGGTGGACTGGGCCACCAGGGGCGGAGCCCGGGCGCTCGGGCTGGACTCGGTGACCGGGAGCCTGGAGCCCGGCAAGAAGGCCGATGTCGTGCTAATCAAGAATGACGCCTCGCCGGTGATGTTCCCGCTGCTCAACCCCTACGGCCACGTCGTGTTCCAGGCGCAGCGCGGCGACGTGCACACCGTCGTGGTGAACGGCCGGGTGGTCAAGTACGAGCATCGCCTCACCGGCGACGGCCTGGCCCGAGCGCGCGAGGCCGTGGGGCAGACCGTCGACTACCTCCAGGGTGTGCTCGGACCCGAGGCCTGGGCCGACGGCATGCACCCGGAGATCCCTGAGACGCGCGTGCTCGACAACCCCTACACCTACACCTACGAGCAGGAATGACGATGCAGGCGGCCGTGCTGCGCCGTCACGGAGCGCCCCCGGAGTTCGGGCCACGCCCCGAGCCGCACCGCGGCGCCGGGCAGGCCCTGGTCCGGGTGACGGCCGCCCCGATCAACCCGCTGGACCTGCTGTGCGCCTCCGGCACGTCGTACTTCGGCGCGCCGGCCCTGCCGTACGTGCCCGGCACCCAGGGCGTCGGCGTGGTGCAGGACGCGGACGGGCTGGCCGCCGGGCAGCGGGTCTGGTTCAGCTGCGAGGCCGGCATGCGGCCCGGTGACGGGTCGCTGGCCCAGTTCTGCGCGATCGCCGAGTCGGCGGCGCTGCCGCTGGACGGCGCGGTGGCCGACGACCTGGCCGCCGCGCTCGGCCTCTCGGCGGTCGCTGCCTGGACGGCGCTGTCCTGGCGGGGCGACCTCAAGCCCGGCGAGCACGTGCTCGTGCTCGGCGCGAGCGGCACCGTCGGTCAGGTCGCGGTGCAGGCCGCCAGGCTGCTCGGGGCCGGCCGGGTGATCGCGGCCTGCCGCGACCCGCACGGGCGGGCCAGGGCAGCCGAACTCGGCGCCGACGCGGTCGCCGACCTGACCGCGCCGCGGGGCGGCGACGAGGTGGCAGTGCTCGCCGATCGCCTCGCCGATGCCTGCGGCGGCACCGTCGACCTGGTGCTCGACCCGGTCTGGGGACCGCCGGCGCAGGCCGCGCTCCGGGTGATGTCGCCGGGCGGCAGGCTGGTGAACCTCGGCTCGTCGGCAGCGGCCGATGCCGTGATCGGCTCGGCCGGGCTGCGCAGCGGCATGCTCAGCCTGATCGGCTACACCAACAACGCGCTGAGCCCCGAGCGCAAGGCCGCCGCCTTCGCGACGGTCCTCAGCCACGCCGCCGCCGGGCGGCTCGACGCCGACCGGGAGGTGCTGCCGCTCGGCCAGGTGGCCGACGGCTGGTCCCGGTGCGGCACCGCACCGCACCGGCGGGCAGTCATGATCCCGCCCTGACAGCGGCGGCGACGGCGCCGCCGACGCAAAACCGGTGAGCCGGGCGGCCACCCGACTCACCGGTCCAACCACTAACCCACCATCCAGTGAGTGAGCACAAAGGAGTCTAGCCGTGGCATCACGACTGACACGCGACAACGTCCCCTGGCTGACCCGCACCGCCGCGCTCGCCGCGGTGGCCGCGGCCAGCCTCGCACTGGCCGCCTGCAGCAGCGGCGGCTCGTCGACGTCCAGCACGCCGGCGGCCTCGTCCTCGACCTCAGCCAAGCCGCTGACCATCGCGTACCTGTCCTTCGCCGTGGAGAACAGCTACGACGCGCCGATGCTGGCCGCGGCCGAGGCCGTGGCGGCCGACAACAACGCGACGCTGAAGGTGTTCGACGCCAACAACAACCCCCAGACCCAGTACTCCCAGCTTCAGGACGTCATCAGCTCGGGCCAGTACCAGGGCATCATCGTGCAGCCGATCTTCGGGACCGGCCTGATCAGCCTGGTCAAGCAGGCCATCGCCAAGGGGATCAAGGTCGTGAACATGGACCAGATACTCGGCGCCAACCTGTCCACCGACCAGCCGCAGGTACCCGGCCTGGCCGCGAACGTCACGTTCGTGCCGACCGAGATCGGCACCAAGCTCGGCGACCTCGTGGTGCAGGCCTGCACGTCCAGGCACCTGTCGCCGTGCAAGGTCGGCTACCTCTACGACATCAAGGCCTCCGCGCTCGACGTCGCGATCAGCGGAGCGTTCAACAAGGCCATTGCCGCCGACCCGGCGGTCAAGGTGGTCGCTCAGGGCCAGAGCTTCTTCAGCCCGACCGACGGCCTGACCGCAGTGCAGAACATGCTGCAGGCCCAGCCCGGCCTGAACCTGATCGTCGGCTCTGACCAGGGCATCGAGGGCGGCGCACAGGCCCTGCAGGCCGCGCACAAGACCGGCAAGGTCATCCCGGTCGGCTACGGCGCCAGCGCCGCGGCCCTGGCCGGCGTGGCATCCGGCGCGTGGTACGCGGACGTGGCTCAGGCACCAGCGAGCGAGGGCCGGCTGGCCGTGCTCGCGATGATCAAGGCGCTGCGGACTGGCAAGGACAGCGGCGGCATCGACCCGGTTGCGACACTGCCCGACGGCGGCGTGGTGACCAAGTCGAACGTCAGCCAGTTCACCGCGCAGTGGCCGGGCTGACCGGGACCGGCGCGCCCGATCAACCGGGTCCTCCGGACGCGCACGTGGAGCTGAGGGACATCGCCAAGTCCTTCGGCGGCGTGCGCGCCCTGGAGGGCGTCAGCCTGCGGATCGCGCGCGGGTCGATCCACGCCCTGGTCGGCGAGAACGGCGCGGGCAAGTCCACGCTGGGGAAGATCATCTCCGGCGTGATCCCGCCCGACCGCGGCGAGCTTGCGGTCAACGGCCGGATCGTGCACTTCCACTCGCCCCGGGCCGCCATGGCCAGCGGGATCGTGCACATCGCGCAGGAGCTCTCGATCGTGCCCGCGCTCTCGGTCGCCGAGAACGTGCTGCTCGGCACCGAGCCGCGCCGGGCCGGGTTCCTGCGCCGACGCGAGCTGCGCAGCAGGTACGCGGCGCTGACCAGGCGGGTGGGCTTCGAGCTGCCGGACGCCGCGAGCGCGGGCCGGCTGCGGACCGCCGACCAGCAGAAGGTCGAGATCCTGCGCGCGCTCAACAGGGACGCCGAGCTGATCGTGATGGATGAGCCGACCGCGGCGCTCGGCCGGCCTGACGTCGCGACGCTGCACGGCATCATCAGGTCGCTGGCCAGATCGGGCACCACGATCGTGCTGGTCTCGCACTTCCTCGGTGAGGTGCTCGAGCTCGCCGACGATGTGACGGTGCTGCGGGACGGCCACGTGGTGCGCACCGGGCAGGCGGCCGGGCAGACCGAGGAGTCCCTGCTCGGCGCCATGCTCGGCCGGTCGGTCGGCGCGGCGTTCCCGGCGCGCAGGCCGGTGCCCGATGGCTCCCCGGTGCTGCTGTCGGTCGACCATCTGGTCGCGCCCGGCGTGGCCGGCGTGTCGCTGCAGGTGCGCGGCGGCGAGATCGTCGGCCTGGCCGGCCTGGTCGGGGCCGGGCGCACCGAGCTGGCAAGGGCCATCTACGCAACACCGCGGTCCGCGCTGCGGTCAGGCATCGCGATGATCCCCGAGTCGCGCAAGGAGCAGGGGCTGCTGCTCGGCAGGAGTGTCGCCGAGAACGTGAGCCTGGCGAGCCTGCGCCAGGTCAGCCGCGGTGTCCTGATCGCGCGGGGACGGGAGCGGCGGGCGGTCGGCACGATCTTGTCCAGGCTCGACATCAGGACGGCGGGCCAGGCCGGCCCGGCGGGCGCGCTGTCCGGCGGCAACCAGCAGAAGCTGCTGTTCGCCAGGGTGCTGCTGACCCAGCCGCGGGTGCTGCTGGCCGACGAGCCGACCAGGGGCGTTGACGTGGGTGCCAAGCGTGCCATCTATGAGCTGCTCACCGACCTGGCCGCCCGCGGTGTCGGGGTGCTGCTGATCTCCTCCGACATCGAGGAGGTGCTCGGCCTGGCTCACCGGGTGCTCGTGATGCGGGCCGGGCGGATCGTCGCGGAGCTGAGCGGCGAGGCGGCTACCGAGGCCGCCGTGCTCGCCGCGGCGTTCGGCTCAGCCGGCAAGGAGGCGTCATGACCAACCTCACGCAGGCCGCCGCGGCCGCCGAGCCCGAGGACGTCGGCCCGACCAGCCCGGGCCTTCAGGCGGTGCTGCTCGCCAGGCTGCGCCGCGGTGGGATCGTGATCCCGTTCGCCGCGCTGTTCATCGTGCTGTCGATCACCAGCGAGCCGTTCCTGACCAGGGTCAACCTGCTGGACATCCTTGACCAGCAGGCGTCCACCCTGATCATCGCGGCGGCCGGCACCCTGGTCCTGGTGGCCGGCGGCATCGACCTGTCGGTCGGCGCGATCTACGCACTCGCCGGGGTGACCGC
>DATIZP010000121.1:0-65048 GCA_035517035.1 Streptosporangiaceae bacterium
GCGCCTGGCGCGCGCCGTCCACCGCCGACGCGGCGACGACGGGCGAGAGCCCGGCGGCCAGCACCCGGATGACCAGCGGCAGCAGCGCGGCGGTGAGCAGGCAGCAGGCTGACAAGATCACGATGCCGGCCCGGCCGAGCCAGCCGGCATCCCAGCGGCGGCCGGACGCGGACTCCTCGGCTCGGGCTGGCTGCGGCTCGGCTGGCGGGGGCCCGAGCACCACGAGACCGGTCAGCCGGACGAACGTGACCCCGGCGAAGCCGGCGGTCAGCGCTACCGCCGCCCCGGCGACGGCGAGCAGCAGCCGGTAGCCGAGCCCGGGTACCCGGAACTGCTGGAGCAGGGCCTCGAGCAGGAACCACTCGGAGACGAACCCCATGGTGACCGGAAGGCCGGCCAGCGTCAGCGAGCCGATCGCCAGCCCGGTCCCGGTCCACGGCCGGTGCCTGGCTGACCCGCGCAGCGCGTCGAGGTCGTCGTCGCCTTGCGCCGCCTGGCCGCCCTGGGGACCCGAGGTGACCACGGCGCTGGCGGTGAACAGCAGCGACTTGGCTGCCGCGTGCGCGACGATCTGCAGCGTTCCGGCCAGCAGGCCGACGGCCATCAGCCGCTCGTTGCCGATCGCCGCCCCGACGAGCGCGACGCCGTACCCGGCCAGGATCAGGCCGCTGTTCTCCACGCTCGAGTAGGCGATTACCCGCTGCAGCCTGGGCTGGACGGCGGCGTGCGCGATGCCGAGCAGCGCGGTCAGGCCGGCCAGGACCAGCACGGTGCCGGTCAGCCATGCGGGCGGCGCGCCGAGCAGCGCGAGCGTGCGCCATAGACCGTAGAAGCCGACGTTGACCGCGACCCCGCCCATGATCGCCCGGGCCGGGCCGGGGGCGGCCGCGTATCCGCGCGGCAGCCAGACCTGGAACGGCACCAGGCCGACCTTGACGGCGAAGCCCATGACCAGCAGCGCCTGCGCGGCGTCGCGCGCGGCGCCGTGCGGCACGGCGGTGAACGAGGCGATGTCCAGCGAGCCCGACCGCGCCGCGAGCAGAAGCAGCCCGAGCAGCAGTTCCGCGCCACTGATCTTCCCGAAAGCCAGCGTGACCAGGGCGCCGTCCGGCCGTCCCGGTCGCCCCCGCTCGAACCCGGCCAGCAGGTAGAACGCGACGGTCACCAGCTCCCACGCGAGCAGGAGCGTGAACGCGTCCCGCGCGGTGAGGAAGACCCCGACGGCTCCGAGCGTCAGCGCGTAGCCGGCCCCGAGCCCGCGGCGCCCGACCGCGCCGGGCCGGGCGGCCCACGAGGCGAACGCCAGCGAGACGGCGACCGCCGCGACGAAGCTGATCAGCAGGAACAGGCCGGACAGCCCGTCGGCGGCCAGCCCGGCCGTCCCAGCGCCCAGCCAGCCGGCCACTGCCAGCCTGACGGGCTGGCCGGCCAGGGCGCCGGCCCCGGCGGCCGCGAGGCACGCCGAGCCGGCCGCGCCGACGAGATAGGGCACCGCCCGCACCCGGTCCCGGCGCGCCCCGGCGATCAGGTCGGTCAGGCCGGCCAGCGCGAACGCGACGAGCCCGGCCGCGAACACGAGGCCGAAGGCGGTCATGGGCGGCCGCCTTCCGGTTCCGGCCTGGCGGGGAGCCCGCCGAGCGCGAGCAGCAGTGCATGCAGGATGGCGAACGGCGGCGGCGGCGACCCGGGCAGCCACACGTCGACCGGCACCAGCGTCCCGACGCCTCCGGACGTCGCGTACGAGCCCGATCCTGAGCCGCCTTCAGCGGCGCCGCCGAGCAGGCCGCCGCTCACGGCGTCGGTGCCGACCGCGATGACGAGCTTCGGGTCGGGCATGCCCTCGTAGGTGCGTCGCAGCGGCTCGGCCATGCCGTGCGCGCCCGCGCCGGTGACCAGCAGCACGTCGGCGTGACGGGGGCTCGCGGTGAAGAAGATCCCGAGCCTGCCGATGTCGTAGACGGGGTTGAGCAGCGCGGCGATCTCCTGCTCCTCGCTGCCGTCCGACCCGGCGTCCACGTGCCGCAGGTGCACCGACCGGCGCAGCGCCCGGGCTCTCGCGGCCAGCCCGGCCCGCACGGCGGCCAGGCCCTGCTCGGTCTCGGCCGCGGGCACCACCAGGCCCGCCCTGGTCAGCGCCGCCGACGCGCTGCCCGGCGACCAGCCGAACACGTCCGGGCGCCGGATCACGCACCGGCCGCAGAGCACGCACCGGCCCAGGTCCACGGCCACGCCGCGGCCGGGCGCCGCGCCGATCGCCCCGGCCGGGCACAGCGCCGCGAGCGCCGCCAGGGCCGTCGACGCCGCCAGCGCGGCCGCCTCCCCCGCACCGGCCCCCTCGGCCCCCTCGGCCCCCTCGGCCCCCTGGGCCGGATGGTGCTCAAGCACCGTGGCCGGCCCCCGCCAGGTGTCGGCGTAGGGATCGGGCCGGCCCGGCCAGCGGGTGGTAACCACCCCGTCGCGCAGCCCGCGGAGCACCCACGGGCTCATGGCCTGGCCTCCCCGCCGGTCAGCCGCCCGGCCGGCGAGGCCCTCACAGCGCCACTCCCGCCACGGACAGGCCGAAGCTGGCCTCGATGAACGGGAAGTCCGTGAGGATGTCCCCGGCGAACACCTCGTGGAACAGCACCAGGTTGTGGAACGAGGGCGACCGCGGGCGGCAGCGCACGATCTGCCCGTCCCGCACCAGCAGGTCGTACAGGACCTCGCCCTGGGGAGCCTCGGCCCAGCCCACGGCCCGGCCCGAGCCGATCTCGCAGCGCGCGGCGAGCGGGCCGTCGCTCGCGTCGCCGAGCTCGTCGGCCGCCTGGCGGAGCAGGTGGAACGACTGGTGCACCTCGTCGAAGCGCAGCCTGAGCCGTTCGAGCGCGTCCCCGCTGCCGTGCTCGCGCGGTGCGCCAAGCCCCAGCGCGGTGTAGGCGTCGTACGGACGGGTGGCCCTCGCGTCGTCGCTGAACCCCGATGCCTTGCCCACCGGGCCGAGTGCCCCGTGCTCGCGGGCGCGCTCGGCGCGCAGCGGACCGGTGCCGCGCAGCCGGTCGATGAACGACGCGGTGCCCATCAGCACCCTGGCATCGGCGGTGACCGCCCGTTCCATCCGGCCGACCTCGGCCAGGAGGTCGACCGGGCCGACCAGCGGCAGGGCGCTGACCCCGCCGGGCACCACCACGCCGCGGCCGAACCGACTTCCGCACATCCGGCCGACCAGCCGCGCGACCCGCTCCTTGTGCACGCCGAACCTGGCCGCGGCGACGGCGAGGCCGGCCGCGTCGGCGAGCCGCGTGGCGACGTCCAGGTGCGCGGTCAGCCGCTCGAGCTCGGCGTGCAGCACACGTACCAAGGCGGCCGGCCACGGCACGTCCCCGGTTCCGGCGATCCGCTCGGCCGCATGGCAGAACGCAAGGGCGTGCGCGACCGAGGCCACGCCCTCGGTCCGCTCGGCAAGCAGCACGCCGTCGGCTGCCGGGAGCTGCTCGAACCGCTTCTCGATGCCGCGGTGCTTGTAGAACAGCCGCATGTTCAGGTGCGGGATGTCCTCGCCCGGCGTCTCGACGAGGTACTCGATCGACTCGACCACGCCGGACCTGACCGGCCCGTGGGGAATGGTGAACAAGCCTGGTCCGAGCACGTGGCGCGGCACCGAGTGCTCGTCGGGCCAGATCGGCGCGGGCACCGTGTCGTGGTCGCCGAGCCGGGGCAGCGGCCCGTGCGCGGCGGGCTGAGGCAGGATCAGCGGCTCGAGCCTCGGGTGGCCCTCTGGCACTATTCCGAACAGATCGTGCAGCTCACGCTCGTACCAGAAGGCCGCTCCGAGCACGGGGGTAAGGGCCGGGTAGCCGCCCGCCCCGGCGGGCAGCGCGACGTCGGTGGTCGTGACTCCGCCCGGCCCGGCCAGGTGCGCTGACAAGACGAGCGCGTCGCCGCGCTGCGTGCCCATCAGGCCGGCGAACCGCCGCCCGGCGGCGACCTGCGCCGACAGGGCCGACCAGGACGCGGCCACGTCCGCGGCCGCCGAGCCCGCGCGGGCGGTCACGACGTGCCCCGCAGCGCAAGGACGGCCCGGTCGAGCAGGCCGGTCAGCTCCGCGGGCGGGTGCAGTCCGAGCACCACGAGCGCGATCAGGCCGGCGGCCACCGGCACGATCATCCAGACGCTCGGCTCGCCCCTGGCAGGCTCGGCCTCGCGGCGCGGCTGCAGCAGCATCCGGTTGGCCGCCGCCGACAGGCCGAGGAAGGCCAGCGTGACCAGCACGACCAGGATGACCGCCGCCGTGTTGCGCGATGTCGCCAGGCCGCCCGAGACGATCTCGAACTCGCTGCGGAAGATGCCGAACGGCGGCATCGCCGACAGGGCGAGCACCGCGGCGAGGAACAGCGGCCCGCTCCACGGCAGCAGGTCGAGCCCGCCGGTCACCGACCCGATCCGCTTGGTGCCGAACTTGCGTACCAGCACGCCGGCGCCCATGAACGCGTTGCCCTTCGCCGCGGCGTGCGCCAGCACGTGCAGCAGTACCCCGGCGAGCGCCACTGGCGCGCCGAAGCTGACGCCGATCGCCAGGATGCCCATGTGCTCCACACTGGAGTACGCGAGCAGCCGCTTGTAGTCCTGCTGGTCGAGCAGGTAGAGCGCGGCGATCAGCAGCGAAGCCACGCCGAAGACCAGCAGCACGTCCCTGGGGAACGAGGGCCCGAGCGCGCCGGCGGCGACCTGGTAGAACCGCAGGACCGCGTAGAAGCTGACCGCGAGCAGCGAGCCGGACAGCAGCGCCGACACCGGGGTCGGCGCCTCGGAGTGCGCGTCGGGCAGCCAGGTGTGCACGGGGAACAGCCCGACCTTGGTCCCGTAGCCGAGCACCGCGAGCACGAACGAGAGCCTGACCACGGTGTGCGGCAGGCGCGCTGCCACCGCGAGCAGCGGCGCGAACGCGAGGTTGTAGGACGGCCCGAGCACGTGCGAGCCCGCGTAGTACGCGAAGATCGTGCCGAGCAGTGCGAGCGCCAGCCCGGCCGAGGCGAGCAGGACGTACTTCCAGGCCGCCTCGGCGGCGCCGTCGGTGCCCTCGAGCGCGACAAGCAGCGCCGAGATGATCGTGGTGACCTCGATCGCGATCCACAGCAGCGCCAGGTTGCTCATCGCGGGCGCGGCGAGCATCGACCAGGCGAACAGGTTCAGCCCGACCCAGAACAACCGCGGGTAGCGCTCGTCGGCGTTGTGAGCAGGAGCGGACGTGCGCAGGTAGCCGACCGAGTACATGGCGACGCACGCGTACAGAAAGCTGGTGGCGAGCAGGAAGACGGCGCTCAGCGCGTCGATCCGCAGGAAGCCGAGCACGCCGACATCCCGGTGAGCCGCTGCAGGGACCAGCGCGAGCATGAGGCCGAAGCTGGCGATGCCGGCGGCGGCGGTCACCGGGCCCCTGGCCGGCGACGGCAGCCAGAAGGCGGTGATCCCGGCCGCCAGCGGCAGGATCAGCAGGGCAAGCACGACGGCGGTCACGGTCAGCCTCGCAGCCCGGTCAGGTCGGCGGTGGACAGCGTCTCGGCCCTGCCGTGGTGCAGCCTGATCAGCAGGCCGAACACCACCACGGCGAGCAGCAGGTCGAACAGCAGCGCGACCTCGAGAATCAGCGGCAGGGTGGGCGCCACCACCAGGGCGGCGAGCGAGATGCCGTTCTCCAGCGAGAACAGGCCGACGGCCTGGGACGCGACGTCGCGGCGGTGAATCATCAGCACGAAAGCGACGAGCACCACCGACACCGAGACCGACAGCGCGGTCACCGGGGCGCCGCCGCCGCTGACCGGCAGCACCGTCGCGGAGAAGAACCCGAACGCCGCCACGGCTATCCCGATCAGCACCGTGGTCGCCAGCCCGAGCCCGCCGCTGCCCGCGATGTCGTGGCCGGCGTCCAGCGGGTGGCCCGGCGCGGTCTCCCGCAGCAGGCGGCGGAGCAGCAGCGGAATCGCGACCGCCTTCAGCAGCACGGTCACGGCCGCGAGCGCGTAGAGCTCGGGCACGTGGCGCACCGCGCCGACCAGCACGGCGAGGACGGCGACCAGCACGGACTGCCCGGCGTACAGGCGGATCTGGTCGCGCAGCAGCGCCTGCCGGAACATTCCGAACTCGGCGAGCAGGATCAGCACCGCGATCACGTTCGCGCCGCCGGTGAAGGCGCTCGGCGCCTGGGCGGTGCTCATCGGCGCGCCTCCGGCACGACGCTCATCGGCGCGCCTCCGGCACGGTGCTCATCGGCGCTCCTCCGGCACGACGCTCATCAGCCGCCCCCCAGGTAGAGCGTGAACACGCCGAGCACGGCCAGCAGGAACGCCGCCGCGGCGAACTCGGTGATCTTGAACAACCGCAGCTTCGCGAACGAGTTGTCGATCACGGCCACTACCGCGCCGAGCACGCAGGCCTTGGCGGGCAGCGCAACCATGGCGATCAGCACCGCGCCGGGCTGACGGGTGGCGGCCAGGCCCCACGGTGCCACGAACACGTTCAGCAGGATCGTGTACAAGATCAGCTGCTTGGCCGCGGACCCCCACTTCAGCAGCGCGAAGTACGGCCCCGAGTGCTCGAACGGCCGCGCCTCCTCGATCATCCCGAACTCGTTCGTGCCCGAGTGCGTCTCCACCGGGATCCGCCCGGTCTCGTAGAGGATCACCATGAACAAAGCCGCAGCCGCCAGCACGTGCGCCGGCCTGATGATCTGGCCCGCCGATGAGCGGACCGTGGCGGCCAGCGCATACGGCAGGTCGGTCGCGGTGAGCAGCGCGACCGTGAACACGACGAACAGCACGACCGGTTCGGTGATCGCTGCGAACGTCTTCGCCCGGCTCGCGCCGAGCTGTGCGTACGGGCTTCCGGTCTCCAGCGCGGCTACCGCGACCAGGAAGCCGGCCAGCGACAGGATGAATCCGCCGCCCAGGATGTCGCCCATGTAGCCGAGCGGCAGCGGGAACGTGGTGAGCACCGGGATGAGCAGCGGCACGGTGAGATAGCAGGTGAACGCGGCGACGGGGGCCGCGAGGAAGACCCAGCTCGCGCCCTGCGGTGCCAGCGCCTCCTTGCGGAACAGCTTGGCCAGGTCGTAGTAGGGCTGAAGCACCCGCGGCCCGCGGCGTCCCTGCAGCCTGGCCTCGGTCCGCGCGATCACGCCGGACACGCCAGGGGCCGCGCCGATGATGGTCAGGACCTGCAGGGCCTGAACAAGTGGTATCGGCAGCAAGGCGGCTACCAGGCCTGCCGGGTGGGACGGGGGTGGGGGGACGCAGCGTCCCCCCGTCTTATGCCGGGTGTCTCCGGCGTCGCGTCGGTCATCAAGCTTCCTATCCCTTGGCGTTTCACGGGTAGAAGCCATCAGCGGACCGGCCGCGGTTCGTGGCGAGCTTCATCGCCAGCCGCCCATTGTAGACGTATGTCCGGCCAGGGCAACCCGCAGCTGATGGCCACCGGCCAGCTCGGCCGGGCCGAGGTCATGAACGTGCGGGTCACCGGCTCCTCGATCCAGTCAGGCGGTGCTCCACCCGAGCAGGTCTGCGTGTTCGAGCTGATGGTCTACCTCGACAACACCCCGCCGTTCCCCGCCGAGGTGCGCAAGCGCGTGCCGATCTACGCGCTCGCGAACATCCAGCCAGGCCAGGCGGTCGTCGCAGTCCGGGTGGACCCGGCCGATCACTCGCGCGTGGGCATCGACTTCAGCGTTGAGCCGCCGTCGGTCAGGCTGGCCCAGACGCCGGGGAAGATCTCGGCGCAGGAGGTCCTCGAGCGCGGCGACTCGTGCGAGGCCGTGATCGTCCAGTCGCAGCCGCTCGGAGTGAAGAGCTCGGTCTCGGGCCTGGACATGTACGCGTTCCTGCTCACCGTGCTGGTTCCCGGGCAGGCGCCGTACCAGATCCAGGTAGGGAACCCGGTGCCGCCGGAGGCGGCGCCGCTGCTCTTCCCCGGATCCAGGCTTCCGGCCAAGGTCATGCCGGGATCTCCCAACAACGTGGTGATCAACTGGCAGAGCGCACTGTCCGGACACGGCGGCGGCTACTAAGGAGCCCCTGGGCGTTCAGGTCTGGCGGGGCGGGCTGCCGAAACAGACCCCGCCATCCACGAACGCCGTCGCCTGGCGCCAGGCGGTCGCCTCCTGGCCCCTGGCCTCGTGCCGGGAGTTCCAGGTGCTCTTCCTGAACGCCTCGTCGAGCGTGGCGAGCAGTGCGTCTGCCGCCTCGATGGCATCGCGGGCCGTCGCCTGACCCGCCTGCGGATCGACCGCCCGCAGCGCCAGGAGATGCCGGACGCAGAGCGCCGCCCGCTGGTCAGCGGCGAGCGGAGCGGCGCGAAGAGTCCGGCGGGTCAGCTCGATCGCGTTCTGTGCCGCCGCGCGGTGGACATGACAGATGTCGCAGTCAGCGGCGGCCGGCCTGCTGTGCCGTGCCCGGCGCCACGGGGCGAGAGCGCGGGCGCCGGTGACCGCGGAGACCGAGCGCTGAGATGACATCCAGAGCTGGCAGCGAGCCTGCCAGGCGAGGAGCGAGGCCAGCGTCCCGGCATCAGCTGCCAGCGCGGCCGCGTCCGCCAGATGGCTGGCGCACAAGACCTGGCCGGGTGCAAGCTCGCCGTGCCCGCTGTCTGGCCCGGCGGCGAGCGACAGCGCCCGGCGTTCCGTGCGCGCCGCGGCTAGGCAGGCCGTGCAGCCGAACGTGCCAGGCACGGCCCGGGCCGGCAGGGACCGCCGCAGCGCCGCCCGAGCGTCGGCGTCGTGGTCCGGTTCTCCGGCCAGCCAGCCGATCCCGGCGGACCGGTCAGCCAGGGTCGCGGTGATCACGTCCTTCAGCCAGGTCCTCGTGCTGCGCGGCGCACGTGCCGCTGCCACCCCGAAGTGCGGGATGCACAGGCCGCCCGACTCCTGGTAGCGCCGCCGTACGTGCGGATCGGCGAACCCCTCGAGCAGGGTGTCCAGTGCCCGGCCCGCCGCACCCTCGTGATGCTCGCACATCGGGCATCGGGCCAGCGGCGCCGCGCGCCCGGTCAGCCGGTCCCTGGCGGCCGTGACGAGGTAGCGGTAGACCGCGGTCAGCCTGACCGCGGCACCCGGCTGCGCCATCAGCAAGCGGGTGTGACGTGAGCACGTCCCGAGAGATGCCGTGAGCCGGGTGATCGCCGTGGTGTCCGCGTGCCCTTCGAGCGCGAACCAGGCCAGGTAGCGGTCGCTGGCCAGGCCAGCGTGCCGGCAGACGGCACAGCCGGGAGCCTGCAGCAAGTCGTCCGCGTCATAGGCGACGAGCGCGGGCGGGTATCCGGGCAGCGGGACGGCGGCAGGCAAGCTAGCCGCCCGAGGCCCGCGGTCCCGCAGGGCACCGCCGGCTCATCTAGAGGGCTCCGATCAGATAGGCGGCCAGTATGACGAGGAAGAGGTACAGCAGGTACACGTTGACGTCACCGGACTGCATCGGCCGGATCACGTCGGCGAGCCATTCCACCGCGCGGACCACGGGAGTGTAGAGGTACCGCTGGAAGACCGGCGTGACCTCGGTCTCGTAGTGGACGGGTCCTGACCGCCCCGCCGGGTCGTCCGAGGCGCGGTGCATCGACACCGATGGGCGGTACAGCGCGTCGAAGGTGACCCGGGTAGGGGCGGAGAAGGTCATCGCCGAGTACTGCATTCTCGGCCGGAACGTCACCATGCCGCCGTCCCAGACCGGGACGGTGACCGAGTCGGCGCCTGGCCGGCCGGACAGGTAGATGAGGACGGGAACGACGGTCACGGCGACAAGGAACACCGTCAGGTAGGTCGGCGAGAACGCGGAGAAGTCGGTGTGCGCGGGAATGATGGTCAGGTTGCCCGGCAGCAGGTCAGGCCGGAGCGTGACGCCGGTGACGGTGCCGACGGCGCGCGACAGGGCAAGCACGACCAGCGGCGCGCCGACCGCGAGGGCGACGCATGCCACCGCCAGCAGGCCTGGCCCGGCTACCGGCTGGCCGGTCTCGGCTGCCTCGGCGGACTGGCGGGTGCGCGCCATCCCGAGGAACGGTATGCCGTAGCCGCGCACGAACGCGTAGATCGCAAGCCCCCCGGTCAGCCCGAGGGTCGCCGCCGCGACGACGATCAGGATGCCGACCAGGTGGCTGCCTGTCCTGAAGCCCTGGAACAGGCCCTGGAAGATCAGCCACTCGCTCACGAAGCCGTTCAGCGGCGGAAGGGCGGCGATGCCCAGCGTGCCGATCAGCGTGATGACCGCGCTGCGGGGCAGCCGGTGGATGAGGCCGCCGAGCCGGTCCATGTCCCTGGTCCCGGTGGTGTGCTCGATCACCCCCGCCTCAAGGAACAGCAGAGTCTTGTAGGTGCCGTGGTTGGCCACGTGGTACAGGCCGGCGAGCAGCAGGAACGCCCACAGCGCGCGCTGGCCGTAGGCGCCGAACGTCATCGCCGCGCCGAAGGCGGTGACGATGATGCCGGTGTTCTCGATGGTGGAGAACGCGAGGAATCTCTTGAGATCGCGCTCGTTCAGCGCGTAGAGGATGCCGATCGCCGCCGTGATCGCCCCGGCGCCCATGGTGAGCAGCCCCAGCCACGCCGGGCCGACCGGCAGCAGGCGGAACGCGAACAGCGCGATGCCGTACGCGCCGAGGTTGACCACCAGCCCGGACAGGAACGCCGATCCGTCGGCCGGCGCCACGGGATGTGCTTCTGGCAGCCAGACGTGCAGCGGCACCAGGCCGGCCTTGAAGCCGAAGCCGGTCAGGGCGAGCAGGTAGGCCGCGTCCCGCCAGCCCGCCGGGACCAGGTGCGCTCGCGTCGCGATCAGGTCGAGCTGCATCGAGTGGGTCTTGGCCGCGAGGATCACGAAGGCCGCGACGAGCAGGACGAACCCGGTCTCCGACAGAGCGAGGAACCAGAACGCGCCGCCCGCCACGTCGGTGCGGCCAGGATGCCGCAGGATCAGCAGATAGCAGAGCAGGGCGACCGACTCCCAGGCGACCAGGAACGTCACGACGTTCGCCGCGGCAAGCACGGCCAGGCACCCCAGGCAGGCCAGGTTGAACACGGCCAGGTAGATAGCGGTATGCGGCCCGGCCTCGTGGTAGCGGAACGCGTAGGCGGCGATCGCCAGGGCCACCAGCCCGAGCAGCGCAGCGAAGGCCCCGGCCAGGCTGCTCGCCTGGAGCTGCAGCGTCCCGACGATCACCGATCCGCCCGCGGAGACGACCCGCGAGTTCCCCCACCACAGCGCCGAAGCGCCGCCGGCGATTCCGGCGGCCCCGGCCAGCCCCGACAGCACGCATGCGGTATGAATCAGCCGCGGGGCGCCCCGGCCGGCCAGCGCCGCCGCCGCGGCAAGTACCCACCCTCCCGCAGCCAGGTAGAACCAGGTCAGCGCGCTCACTGAGCCGCCTCCTGCGTCTCGTCGGCGGCGAAGGACAGGCCGCCGACCTTCTCGGCGAGGCGGTCCACGGCCACGAGCAGGCCCTGCAGCAGCGCCAGCGGGCTTGGCGGGCAGCCCGGTATCCACACGTCCACCGGCAGGATCTCAGCGACCGAGCCGTGCACGAACGCGTCCGGCTGGTAGACGCCGCCAAGCGCGCAGGCGCCCGTGGCCACCACGATCTTCGGCCCGGGCATCGCCTCGTAGGTCTTGCGGGCCGCGACGTCGAAGGCGCGGACCATCGGACCGGTGACCATCAGCAGGTCGGCGTGGCGTGGCGCCGGGGTGAAGAAGAAGCCGAGCCGGTTCAGGTCGTAGTGCGGCGCGGCGAGCAGCCTGATCTCCTGCTCGCAGGCCGCGCAGGACCCGGTGTCCAGGGTCCTGATGTGCAGGCTGCGGCCGAACTGGCGGGCGATCCGCTCGCTGAGCTGGCGCCCGGCCGCCAGCTCAGGCCCGGGCTCGGACCCGCTGGCCGGCGGCGGAACCCCGGGCTGGTCCTGTTGCGAAGAAAGGGCAGGGTCGCCGTCCGTCATGTTCCCGCCTCCCGCAGCAGGGGAATCCGCTTGACCAGGTGGGCGCGGCTGGTGGCGGCCAGCTCGAACTCGCCGCTCGGCGCGGCCGCTCCCGGGACTGCGTCCTGGCACCGGCCGCAGGCGGTGCAGGCGCCGACGTCAAAGACCAGGACATCGGCCTCGCGCCGCAGCGCCAGGCTGGGGCACACCGCGACGAGCCGGTCAGCGGTGCTCCGGTCCAGGGCCGCGGGCCGGAACGCGGGCGGTGTCGGCAGGCGGGCCGCGGAGTCATCGCTTCGGGCCGGGTAGCCGGTGGTGACCACGCCGCGGCGCAGTCCCCGCAGGAACCACAGGGCCATCGGTGCTCACCTCGTCTCAGCGTGCTGTTCCGGCGACGGTCAGCCAGAAGCTGGCCTCGATGATGGGTACGTCGGTGAAGACGTTCTGGGATCGGCAGGCGTCGTCGAAGCCGCGCCAGTTGCGCACCGAGGCGGGACGCAGCCTGGCCCTGGTGATCCGGCCGTCCTGGTCGAGCCCGACGAAGACCAGCGCCTCGCCGCGCGGCGTCTCGGCCCAGCCGAGACCGCTCCCTGCCGCGGCCGGCAGTTCCTGCGTCCCGTCGCCGGCGCCCGCCTCGAGCAGGTCGTCGATCAGGCGGACCGACTCGGCCGCCTCCTCATGCATGACCTGGAACCGCGCGAGCACGTCCCCGCGATCGCGGGTGGCGACGGCCGGGCGATGCTCGACGTAGGGCGGGGCCGGATGGTCGGCGCGGGAGTCGATGCGCTGACCGGATGCCCGCGCGACCGGGCCGACCAGGCCGAGCCTGCGTGCCTGCTCGCCGGTGACGATGCCCGCCGCTTCCAGCCGGTCAAGGAAGGAGTTCGTGGAGGCCAGGGCGTCGGCGGCGCGGCGAAGCTCGCCGTGCGCGCCGTGCAGGCCGCCGCGCACCGCGTCGGCATCCGGTGCGCGGCGCACCCCGCCCGGCTGGACGACGCCGAACAGGTACCTGTGACCGAAGACGGCGGCATTGAGCCGCAGCAGCCGCTCGAGCGCGATCTCCGCCGCTGCCTGGCCGATGCTAAGCCCGGTGGCCTGGCACAGGGCCGCCGTCGCCGCGGCATGGTTGTACAGCCGCTCGAGCTCCAGGGCGACGGCCCTGGTCCGCTGAGCCTGTGCGGGGGCAGTGACGTCCAGCGCCGCCTCCACGGCGGCGGCGAACGCCCAGCCGACCCCGACCGCGCTGAGGCCCTCGGTCCGCTCGACGTGGAAGCTCGCCTCGCGCGGCGTCCTGCCGCGCAGCCGCCACTCCAGGCCCCGGTGCTTATGCCAGGTGAACATGTACAGGTCGACGATCTCCTCGCCGCTGGTCACCAGCCCGTAGTACAGCGACTCCACGCCGACCTGGCGGACCGGGCCGAAGGGGAACTCGAACGCATGGCCGCCGACCGTGTGCGGCGCGTGCAGGTCGGCGGGCGGGACCGGCGGCTGGCGGCCGAGCCTGGGGAAGTCCGGCCCGGCGTGCGGCGGCAGCATGACGCGGTTGAGCGGCTTGCCTGACGCCGGCCGGATGCCGAACTGCTCGTAGATCTCGCACTCCTCGGCGAAGGCCGCCGGCGCGATGTCGGAGAGCGGCGGGTACTGGTCCCCGGTGACCTCGGCCTGGGTGATCAGGTAGTGATCCTCGCCATCCAGCGCCCAGATCAGGTGCAGATCCACCGGATCCTGCCCCGCGGCAAACAGGTCGGCCAGCCTGGCGCCCGCGCCGGTGAGGTGATGCGCCGCGCGTTCCAGCTCGGCGGCCGGCAGCCGCACGGCGACGGCGTTCCCGATGCCGGACAGGCTCGCTCCGCTGACCGCCCCAAGCAGGCCAGCGAGTGTCCCCGAGGCTCCGGGCCGGACCGCGGTCACGAGATCGCCGCCAGCGAGTGCATGATCGCCGAGTTCAGGCCGGCCGGGATCCACAGGCCGAGCGCGAGCAGCGCGACGAGTCCCACGACCAGCGGCACCACCCTCGCCCAGTGCGCCGCTCGCCCCCGGTACGGGTCAGGCGGCAGATCCTGGGCGGCCGGGCCGGTGACCATGCCCATGGTCGTCCTGGCGAACGCGATGAAGGCCACGGCGAGCAGGCCGAGCAGGATAAGCGGCAGGGCCGGGCTGGCGCGGGCGAAGCCGGCGCGCACGATGGTCAGCTCCGACAGGAACAGGCCGAACGGCGGGGAGCCGAGCACGGCCAGCGATCCGAGCAGCAGCGCCCCGCCGGCTACGGGCACGGCCGTCAGCAGACCGCGGACGCCGGTCGCCTCGCGGGTGCGCAGCCGCTGAGCCGGGTCGCCGCTGCCGAGGAAGAGCACTGCCTTGGCGATCGCGTGGTTCAGGGTGTGCAGCAGCGCGCCGTACAGCCCGAGCACGCCGCCGAAGCCGAGCGCGATCGCGATGATCCCCATGTGCTCGACGGAGGAGTAGGCGAACAGTCGCTTGAAGTTGCCACGCCGGACCATGAACAGCACTCCCACTAGCACCGACGCGAAGCCGAACGTCAGCAGCACCAGATGCGGGAAGGTCGAGCCGAGCCTGGCCTGCGTGATCGACAGGAAGCGGATGATCGCGTACATGCCGGTGTTCAGCAGGGCCGCCGACAGCATCGCGCTCGCCGGGCTGGGCGCCTCGGCGTGCGCGTCGGGGAGCCAGGTGTGCATCGGCGCCAGGCCGACCTTCGTGCCGTAGCCGACGACGGCGAGCAGGAACGCCAGCCGCAGCGGCTGCGGTGCGAGCGCGGCGGCGTGCGCGAACAGGTACGGCCAGGTGAGCCGCTGATCCGAGGTCAGGTGCAGGGCGCTGCCCGCGTAGAACAGGAACAGCGTCCCGGCCAGCGCGATCGTCACGCCAAGGGAGCTGATGATCACGTACTTCCATGCCGCTTCCAGCGAGCGCGCCTTGCCCTCCAGGCCCACCAGCGCGGCGCTCGCGAGCGTGCTGGCCTCGATCAGGACGAACAGCAGGCCCAGGTTCCCGGTCTCCAGCGAGGCGAGCATGAGCGAGGCGAACAGGCCGAAGAAGACGAAGTACAGCCGGATCTGAACGGTGCCCAGCGTCCCGGCGTCCTCCTCGGCCGACAGGTAGGCGACCGAGCCGATGGCCGCGAGCACGGTCACCCCGGCGACGGTGAGCAGGAAGAATCCGCTGAGCGAGTCCGCGTACAAGAACCCGGCCCACGCATTCAGCGGCGGGTGGTGCAGCAGGGTGACGAGCAGCGCGGCCGCGGCCGCCAGCGCGACGACCGCACCTGCCACGCTGGCGAGGCCCGCGGCCCGCGCCCGCGCCCGCATCGCGATGGCCACCGGGCCGGCCAGCGGGCAGACGACGACGACTACCGCGAGCGCGATCATCCGCGCAGCCCCCTCAGTTCGGTCGCGCTCGCCTCGGCGAGCTCGCGGGTCAGGCCGGAGACGAAGACCAGCATGATCAGCACCCCCGCGGCGATGTCGAGGAAGATGCCGGCCTCGACGATGAACGGGAACGTGGCGACCAGGGTGATCGCCCCGAGGAAGACGCCGTTCTCCACGATCAGCCAGCCGATCAGCTGGGCGACGGTGTGTCGGCGTACGACCATGGCCAGCGCGCCGAGCAAGATCACCGCGGTGGACAGCGGGACGACGGCGGCGGCTACCACCCCGTGCGGGAGCAGCTGCGGCTTGGTGACCAGGTAGGCGAACGCGGTCAGGCCGCCGCCCGCGATGAGCGAGGTCGACAGCCCGGTCGAGATCGCGGCGTCGCGCCCGAGCGCCAGCCGCCGCAGCAGCAGGCGGCGGGTCGCGAGCGGGATCCCGATGCCCTTCACGGCCAGGGTGAATCCGGCAAGTACCCACAGCTGCGCGCTGTGGAACGTCCAGGCGGCCACTCCGGCCGCGAACGCCAGCACCACCGACTGGGCGCCGTAGTAGGCCACGTACCTGTTGAACAGCTTCGAGCCGAGGCAGGCGAAGGCGAGCAGCAGGATCATCACTCCGGCCAGGTCGAGCAGCACTCCGGCCGGGCTGGTCGCGGCGAGTTTCTCTATCACCGCCTCACGCTCCGATCACGTACGAGGTGGCGATCCCGACCAGGGCGAGCAGGAAGGCCGCGCCAAGGAACTCGGCGATACGGAAGAACCGCAGCTTGGCGAAGGACGTGTCGACGACGACGATGGCCAGGCCGCACACGGCGAGCTTGCCGAGCAGGGCAGGAATCGCCAGCAGGGCACCGCCCAGGCCGGTCGAGCTGCCGAGCCCCCACGGGATCACGAAGACGTTCATGAAGATCGACGACATAAGGAACAACTTCATCCAGCTGCCCCACCTGACCAGCGCGTACTCCCGGCCGGAGTACTCGAGCACCCGGCTCTCCTCGATCATCGAGATCTCGGTGCTCACCCCCGGGTTCTCGATCGGGATCCGGCCGTTGTCCACCAGGACGATCATGAAGAAGGCCACCAGGCCGAGCAGGTGCGTCGGCAGCACGAGGGCGAACGGCGATCCGGCGATCGCGTGGTTCATCAGGTACGGGTTGTCCGACGCCGACACCGCGCCCACCGTGAAGAACACCAGGATCAGCGCCGGCTCGGCCATGCTGCCGATCCAGCTCGCCCGGCTCGCGCCCAGGCCGCCGTACGGGCTGCCGGTATCCAGGCCCGCCAGCGAGATGACGAACCCGGCCAGGGCCAGCACGAAGGCGCCGCCGATCAGGTCGGCGAGGAAGGCCAGCGGCAGTGGCGTGTTCGTGATTATCGGAACGATGACCGACACCGTGAGGTAGCAGGCGAAGGCCACGAACGGCGCGCCACGGAACACCCACGACGCCTGGTCGCTGTAGGCGCTGCCCTTGCGCAGCAGCTTCGCCAGGTCCCGGTACGGCTGCAGCACGCTCGGGCCGCGCTTGGAGGCGACGACCGCCTCGGCCCGCGCGATCACCCCTGCGTAGAGCGGTGCGAGGCACAAGACGACAAGGCTCTGCAGAACCTGAATGAGGAAAGGCAAGTAAGCCTCCGCCTGCTCAAGCCGGCACGGCCGGGTCGGTAACAGGTAGAGGCCATCAGCCGGGTCCTGCCGGATCCGGCGGTACGCGAGCCTCATCGCGTAAACCTCTTAACCGTACACTCATGTCGCAGTGGGCACCATAGTTCCCAGCCGGCTCTGCCCGCGATGTCTGCCGGAAGGCGGGCACCCGTAGAGTGAACGCAAGGCGATGGGGCCCGTCCGCGAAACTGCCTTGATGGCTGATGGCTCCTGTTGAGTGCCCGTCCGGGCGGGGACAGGAGCATGTGATGGAACGCCACCCCACGCCAGACCCGGTGACCCGGGCAGCGGCGCGGCCCGCCGGATTCACCGGCCTGCTGTCGGAGTGGCAGGCCGGACCGGGTCGGCTGGCCGGAGTGCGCGAGCCCGCGGACCCGGCGGTGCTGTCCGACCTGCGCCTCGATCAGGTCATCGATGCGGTCGCAGGGAAGCGGGAGGAAGGCGAGCTGGTCGCCGGCCTGCTGCGGCAGCCGGTCGGCGACATCGCTGCGGTGGCGTACCGGCATGAGGTATTCAGGGACCTGGAGAACGCCGAGCTGCTCAAGGCGGTCACGGCCTTCGCTGGTCAGACGCGCACGGTCCGGGCGCATCTGGGGCAGCTTGCCAAGATGCACTCCCTTCAGCAGCGCCAGGGCTGGTTTCTCGACGCCGCGGTGATCTACTGTGACGCCGTCCGGGCACTGGGCACGAGCCTTGCCTCGGTGCCGCTGGCCTCGCGGGCGCTGCTGGCGTTCCGCGACTACCTGGCTGGCTACCTCGCCTCCGACGAGTTCGCGAGCCTCGCCAGCGATGCCGCGGAGCGCAGGAAGGACCTGTCCGCGATCACGTACCTGGTCCGGGTCAAGGGGCCCAGGGTCGAGGTCAGCAAGTACGACGACGAGCCGGACTACAGCGCCGAGATCGAGGAGACGTTCGCGCGCTTCCGGCAGGGCGCGGTGAAGGACTACAAGGTCGCCTACCGGGGCTGGCCAGGCATGAACCACGTCGGCGCCCGCATCCTGGAACTAGTGGCGCGCCTGTTCAGCGCCGAGTTCGGCGCGCTCAACGACTTCTGCCGCCGCTACGAAGGCTTCGTTGACCCGACCGTGCGCCGGTTCGACCGCGAGCTCCAGTTCTACCTGGCGTACCTGGATTACATCCAGCCGCTGCGCTCGGCGGGCCTGAGCTTCTGCCTACCCGAGCTCAGCAGCACCTCGAAGGAGATCTTCGGCCGCGACACCTTCGACCTCGCACTCGCCGCCAGGCTGGTCGCCGGCCGCAAGCTGGTGGTACCCAACGACTTCGAGCTGCGCGATCCCGAGCGCATCATCGTGGTCTCCGGCCCGAACCAGGGCGGCAAGACCACGTTCGCGCGTGCGTTCGGCCAGCTGCACCACCTGGGCGCCGTGGGCTGCCCGGTCCCTGGCAGCGCAGCCAGGCTCTACCTGCCCGACCAGATCTTCACCCACTTCGAGCGCGAGGAAGACATCGGTGCCCTGATCGGGAAGCTGGAGGATGACCTGCTGCGGATCCAGAAGGTCCTGCAGGCGGCCACGCCACGCAGCATCGTCGTCATGAACGAGATCTTCGCGTCCACCACGCTGGCCGATGCCCGGTTCCTCGGCCAGAAGGTGCTGGAGAAGATCGTCGCGCTCGACCTGCTGTGCGTGTACGTGACGTTCATCGACGAGCTGGCGTCCTTCTCCGGCACGGTGGTCAGCATGGCCGCCACGATCGTCCCCGACGACCCGACCCAGCGCACCTACAAGGTGCTGCGCAGGCCGGCGGACGGCCTGGCCTACGCCATGGCCATCGCAGCCAAGCACGGGGTGACCTACGAGCTGCTACGGCAGCGGGTCCGTCCTCCGGCAGCGCCGCAGGCATGAATCCGTCATCCGGTGAGCTGCGGATGCTGGACGCCCGTACCGGCTCGGCGGTCGAGGTCAGGCCCGCCCGCCCTGGCTTGCTGCGGGTGTGTGCGCATGCGAGGCCCGAGTCGGAGAAGTCCGGTCTTAACGGAGTGCGCGTGCTGCTGCTTGCAGATCTGCTGGCGCGGTCGGCGGAGTTGATTGGCATCCAGGTGTTTACTGCCGTGGTCTTTCCATGCGCCGTACCTGCTGAGCTGACGTGCGCCGAGCGAGCGGCATCGGAGCTTGGAATCCACCCGCCGGCCGTCCGCACCGGTGTCGGTGCGGACGGGGCGCTGCCGGCCGGGTGGGCTGACGTCCGCATTATCGACGATGCGGCCAGCCCGAAGGTCAGCGGCGGTGAGATCGTCACGCGCGCCGGCTCCGTACGCTGGCGAGGGTCGGCTGACGGCGATCGGCTGCCAGAAATGACGCCCTTCACCCGCGATGCGGCCGCCGTTCGGCTCGCTCTGATGTCCGCGCCGTACGGTGATGCCGTGGACCTGAACGACGTCGACTTTGTCAGTGCCTGCGAGACGGTCACTCGCTGGCGGCGCCTGGTTGGCTTGTGGGCGGAGTCACCATCTAAGCCGATCCCCGAGGGCATCGCGCGTCAGATTGGGAGCGCCTTCCGTGACCTGGACATGGTGCCGGTACTCGCGCTTCTCCGAGACCTGGCATCTGATGAGGCGATCGCGCCAGGAGCAAAGTTTGAGACAATCGTCTTCGCGGACCGCGTCCTGGGGCTGGATCTGGCTCGTGAGATCGGGCAACCTCATTCCGGCTCCGAGAGCTGAGCCAGCGCAGGTCGGCTAGCCAGCAACTGGAGCGCCCGGCTATAGGCCGAGTCCTCGTCTGCCGTTATGAGATCGCGTCGAACCGCCTCTCGCTTGAGCGCGAATGACCTCATGTCCTGTGATGCCCGCCGCAGCACGCTCGCGAGCGCGCCGACCATGGATGCGCCCGCCTCGAGGGGCGGGCCAGCGCCGAGAACGAGGGCGAGGTGGCGCAAGCACAGGATCGGTGCCGTATCGGACAGGTCCGCCGCGGCCACCTGTGCGACCGCGCGGCCTTCGGCGTCCGCGAGGATCGCGCAGGCCGGGCACGCTCGTGCCCTGGCCAGCCTGGCCACTTCGGATGCGAGGTCGTCGCCGGTTGCGCAGCGTGTCCCGATCGCAGATAGTTCATCGGCGAGCACGCGGGCAAGGGTGGCGTTTCCAGCAGATATGGCGACCGGTGAGGCCATCTGCGCGTACTGCCATGTGTGCAGCGGGCAGAATCCGCCCGCCTGAGCATGGCGCGCCTGGCTGTCCTCACTAGTTGCCAGCAGGAACTGGCCCTGCATCAGGTACATGGTCAGCGCTGCTTCCATCTGGGTGCAGACGCTGCATCCCAGTTCAGGCTCGACGTCGGGCAAGACGTCGGGCCGATCCCGGCGGTCCTGCGAGCTGTTCGTCTCGGGGACCCAGGAGGCCAGCGACTCTAGGTAAGCGACGATGCGGCCGTTGAGGTCGGCGAGAAGAGCGAGGTCTTCCTCACGCGGTGGGGCGGAAAGGTAGCGCTGGAACCGGGTCGCTTCCTGTGCGGCCTGCCGCTCCGCCTGATCCCTGAGTCGTCCAGTCCAGTGCACGGCCGCTTCCTGGAAGGCGATCACGGCCCGGTCGATGAAGGCTGCCACCGCATTGGCCAGAGTCTCGCCTATCAGGGACTGGCTGTCGGCGGCTGGCCCCCCGAGTCTGCGCCGAAGCCGGCCCTGGGTCGGTGGTTCCGGCGTGACCCACGGCACGACGGGGGCCTGCAGGACCGGAACTTCCGCGGACAGCCAGCCTGCTGGACTTACGTTGCGGGCGGACAGGCCCGCTATCTCTGCTCCCATTTCCCGCGGCGATCGGGCAAGTTCCAGCAGCGCACCTATGTCGCTGCCTGCCGCCGTGATCACTGCTTCGTTCACCTCAGCTGCCCACCGCGCGAGACAGTCGCCTGCGACCTGCCTTCCGGCCAGGTCGAGCGCGCTGAGCGCTGACTGCAGCGGGTCAACGTCGTGCTCTACCTGTTGTCCAAGCCATGATGACGCCGCGGGTTCGAGCACGTCATGAAGCTCTGATCGCCACGCGGGGCCACGCTCGGCCAGCAGGCCTGGCGTCGTGGCGCGTACCCGGTCGGCGATCCTGTCCGCTATCGCACTCGCCCAGGCTGGCAGTTCACGCATCCGCGCTTCGAATCTCGCCACGACGGCATCTCGATCCGGGCCGCCATTTCGGGGAAGACGGCCCGCGCTCATGTCCCGCTGCTGCAGGTGCAGCAGGCTTGCTGCGGCCGTCGCAACAGCACGCAGCGAGGTCTTACCCCGCTCGGCAGCCAGGAACTGGATCAGCGCCGCACGGAAAGGCTCGAGGCCGCTGTCGGTGATCTGCTCCCGATCGGCGTGCATGGCGCCGTGCAAGGCGGTGAGCGCAGACAATCCGAATATGGCCGGGTCGGCGTGGAGATTCCCCAGCACCCATCGCCGCACGTACCTGGCGACGTCAGCCGCGTCGGTCCCGGTGACTAGGTCGCGCTTGTTGATGACCAGGAAGAGCTTGGCCGCCTGCCCGGCCGTGGTCGCGAGGAACTCGGCTTCAGCCTCCGTGATAGCGGAGTCAAACCCCGTGACGAAGACGACCGCATCCGCCTCCGGCAGGAACCGCACCGTGGCCGCGGTGTTCGCCGCGATGGCCGAACCGACACCCGGCGTGTCGATGAACTCGAAGCCGAGGCGCAGCAGTTCGGCCGGAATCTCTACCTCGACCGAGCTGACCTGCATCCTTGTGCGGTCAGCACTGGACTGAGCCACGAACTTGCCTACTTCCGATACCCCCACTTCAACCGGCAAGCTTGAGGCGGCACTGCGGACGAGCGCCCTGGCGCGAGTCCCGTACCTTACGGTCGTGATGACGGACGTCATTGGCAGTGCGCCCATCGGCAGGTACGCGCCGCCCAGCAAGGCGTTCATCAGCGTCGTCTTACCGCGGCTGAACTGCCCGGCAACGGCCAGCCTGAACCGGCCGGAGGCAAGCCGGGTCAGCAGCGCCCTGATCTCCTGGTCGCGCTGATCATCCTGAGAGCGACGTGCGACGGGCAGCGCCGCACGAAGCATGTCGGCCAGCTCAAGTCGCCGCCGCTGATACTCGGTCAATTCATCCATACCCGTCCTCCGCCACGTGGCCCGGGATCCCGCCCGATCCATGCCCCTATGGCCCGGCCGTGCGGCGCCATACGGCGACGATGAACGGGATCGCAGCTAGCTGCGCCGCAACGGCGAAGGCGGTCACGGCGCCGAGCGAGACATCGAAGAGAACGCCGATGACAACGCTGCCGAGCACCCATGCAGTGCCGTAAGCGCCAGTGAATAGCCCGTAAGCGGATGCTCGGCGATCGGCTGACACCATCGGTGCAACGGCCGCTGGGATGATCGACTCTTGCACGCCCATGCCGAGGCCCCACAGTGCAACACCCACGACCGCTGCCCACATCTGGCCGAGGAACACCAGCGGCGCGTAGGCGGCGGTGAGGAGGGTCAGGGGGATCAGCACGCCTATCCCGGTCCGGTCGAACAGCCTTCCGAAGATCAGCGAACCGATGCCGCTGACGGCCATGGCGACCGCGTAGAAGACCGGAACGATCGGTGCCGCCACCACGTGGGCCTGCTGGAAATGGAAGGCGATCAACGGGAAATCCGCCAAGCCGGCTGCGGCTAGCGCCGCGCCGGTGAGATAGATCCAGAATGCTCGTGGCAGGCCCGCCGTGGTGACCTCGGCCGGTCCTGCGGACAGGTGCTCGGGCCGTGGAAAAAACCGGCGCGCCACGAGGACCAGCGACAAGGTGATGACCGCGGGGACCGCGAGCGCGGCGAACGCGAGCTTGTAGTCGCGCTGGCTCACCGCGAGCACGAGCGCGACCAACAGCGGACCGAACATAGCGCCAAACTGGTCCAGCGCTTCGTGCACGGCGAAACCCCAGCCGTATCCCATCTCCTTGGCCGCGAATGAGAGCATCGCGTCCCTCGGCGGATTACGGACTGCTTTGCCGACCCGCTCGGCGATGATCAGTAGGGCCGCGACCTGCCAGCTGCCCGCGAGCGCCAGCAAGGGCACGGCCGCCATCTGGACCACGTAGCCGCTGATAGTGATCGGCCAGTACCGGCCGGTCCGGTCTGCCCCTCGGCCGGAGAACAGCCGCAGGCCATAGCCGAGAAACTCGCCGAGCCCGCTGATCACGCTTATGGCCAGTGCCCCGGCCCCAAGCAGGCCAAGGTAAGGGCCGATAACCGACCGCGATCCTTCGTAGGTGAAGTCGGCGAAGAAGCTCATCACGCCGACCATCAGCACGAACTTGAGCGGCGGTGATGCCTCGGCCAGCTTCCGTCTGGCCCAGGGTTCGCGGCTCCGCGCCGGCGTGTCGCGCGGATTCGGCGGCCGATGGGCGGCCACGGCAGCCCCTCTCACCAGGAGCCATCAGCCGTGTGGCTTTTGCAGGCGAGCCCCATCGCCGAGGTCAGCGTAGCCTCGCTCAGCCGGCCATGTAAATCGGCTTCCTTGGTGAGCGACTCGCCGTGCGTGGTTCTGGCGATGACTTGACGCCCTGATCAGGAGGTTGCCAGACTTGGCGGCGGCGATGGGGCTCGCCTCGAACGTGGCTTGCGCCGCTGACGGTCCCTGACTCGGTGACACCGATCATGGAGGCCCTCATGGCCCGGGTCAGCGACGGCGAAGTCTTGCTGCTCTGGCGGGCACTGCGCAGCTTCCGCACGGGCGCCAGGCCGGGCTGTGCGCCCCGCGGCAAGCCTGCCGCCAGCATCTGCCCGCTGTTTGAGCACTGCCCGCGCTGGCATGGGCAGGCTGATGACCGCGTCGCCGCGGTGACCGAGACGCTCGCCGAGACCGAGCGCCGGCAGGCCACGTGGCCGTGCAGCAGGCTGCTCGACCTTCTCTCCCCGGATCTCACCAGGATCGGCGCGTGATCAGCGTGGAGGACGCGCTCTGCCCACCGGCAGCTGCTCGGCGAGTGCTAGCCAGCCGGCCGCGCACAACCAGCCTGCGACGATGCACCGTGGCCACCATCAGAACGGCGCCAGCGACGGAGGGCTCCGCCGCGTTGCTGACCGCCCGCGCGATGGCTATGCCGCGCGGGCTTCGCCAGGTGGGTACAGCCGCCATCACGGCCCGATCAGCATCCGCGAGCCGACGAACAAGCGCCATGTGCCGTCACCGTACCGGTCGCTCGCCAGCGGCGCAGGAAGGGTGACCGTCCGCCAGCCGCTCTCCGGGCTATGCCCCGCGCGTCGAGGAGCCTGAGTATGGTCCTGGACGGCTGTCCGGTGAGCAACTCGATGTGCCGCACCCCGAGACCGCACGAGATGTAGAGCTCCTCGACCAGTTCAGGGCCGACCGTGACCGGAGTCGGGAACCGCCGCCAGATCGGGCCGCCAGCCGGCCGGGGAGCGACGCCATGGCGTGACAGTGTCTGCCGGACCTGAGCGTCGGCGTAGAGGGCGTCGACGAGCTGGATCTCGGTCGGGCCGCGACACGGTGCTGGGCCGCCCACCCGCACCGGCAGGCCCTCGTCGTGGGCCGTGCGCAGAACAAGCTGACCGGAGACACCAAGCAGCCTGCCGGTATCTGCCGCCGACAGCCCGCCGCTGACGTACCACCGCGCGATGGCATCCGCTGGCAGCGTTACCCTGTCCTGCCTGTTCAGCCGTCCTCTGGTGCGCATCCGCACACCTTGGGCGTGGAGCCGGTCACGGACAGTTCCCTGCGGTACGCCGGTGACGGCCGAAATCTGGGCGCAGGTGAGTCCGGAACCGACGTAGAGGTGCTCGGTAAGATCGGTAAGCGCAGCAAGTTCGTCATCGCGGTGCCGTCGCCTGCCAGCCCCCCTCGGCTTCACGGCAACGCCGAGCTTGGCCAGTAGCCGCCCTACCCGCTGCCGGTCCATTCCGACGATCCCGCCGATCCGGTACGTGGAAAGCCCACGGCATACGTACAAGTGACTGAGCAGCTCTGCGAGGTCGTCTGGAGACATGCCTGCCGCGGGTATCGCAGGCGACGGCGCACGGCAAGCATGCGAACAGCCCGCTGTTAGGTCCGAGCCCACACCGCCGACCCCCTGCCCTACAGCAGGGACCGTTGGCGGCGCGTCCGCATTATCCGGCGAGCCCCTCCGCCGATGCATAAAGCGTAAGCCAGCGAGCGGCTCCAGACCATAACGCGTTCTTCTGACCGCACCGCCTGAGGATCGTTCCTGGACGGCCGCGTCGGCGCAAGGCCGTGTTCGATGCTGAGGTAACGTGAAGGTGGCGGAGGGGCTCGCCACCAACCGCGCTGAGGCCAACGGTCCCTGAACTGAGCACTGATCAGGTGGGATGTGGCTGACTGTGACTGCTTCCTATTCATCGCCCTGGTCTGGGAGCGCGGGGCGTGCCTACTGGCTGCCGCCCTGGGGGACCGGCAACGGTCTGGAATCCGAGACCTGGGCGGCGATCGCCGATGCTGACGAGAGCGAAGTGCGGTTGCTGCTCGACGCGCTTCGCGTTGCGAGTATTCCCGCTCATGCTGCCCGCCGCGCAGGGTACGGCCTGGATGGGCCATTTCGGATCTGGGTGGGCACGTGGTACTACTCTCGCGCCGAGGACGTCATCGGCAGGGTGCTGCGCGGACGACGCTGATCGCCCGTCGGGGCGAGGACAGGGGCATGGGATGGAACGCCACCTCCCATGTCAGCGGGTCGGCGGATGAAAGCGCGCCTGCTGTTCCGTGACGAGGATTTCGATTTCTCTGCCGGGCTTCCGCCGCATGCCGGTGACCTGACGAGTGACCTGGAGCTGGTGACCCTGCTCCGAGCGATGGCGGCGGGCGACAAGTTCATCTACGGCGTCTGCGAGAACGTGCTGCTGGCTGGCCTGACCGACCCGGCGGCGATCGGCTACCGGCAGCGGATCCTTGCCGACTGCATGGCCGAGCCTGACCTGGTCCGCGAGCTGTATGACATCGCCATCGGGGCGCTGGCTGACCGGCGCGGGGTGTGGGGGTTCTTCTCGTCGCAGAATCCGTCCTCGATCCTGTACTCGGCGGTGGGCCAGCTCGAGGCCCTGGTCCCGCGGCTGAGGCAGCTGCGCCGGTTCGCAGACGAGCATGCCGGCAAGTTCGCCTCGGACGGGTTCGCGGCGTTCTTCGACACGGTGCGGCAGGAGCTTGACGACGACTACTTCGCGACGCTCAGCGGTCACCTGAAGCAGCTGAAGTTCGGCGGCGGCAAGCTGATGAGCGCCGGTCTGGCCAGTGACAACAGCGGGGTCGGCTACGTGCTGCGCTCCGGGCAGGCCCGGCGAGGCTGGCGGGAGCGGATCGGGATGGAGCCGCGCTCGGTCTACTCCTTCACGATCCCGCCCCGTGACGACGCGGGAGCCCAGGCCCTTGAGGAGATGACGAGCCGCGCGATCAACCACGTGGCCGACGCAGCGGCCCAGTCGGCGGATCACGTCACCAGCTACTTCGCCGCGCTGCGCTCGGAGCTTGGCTTCTACGTCGGCTGCCTGAACCTGAACGGAGAGCTCGCGGCAAGGAACCAGGCCGTGTCGTTCCCCCAGCCGACGCCGCCGGAGGGCTCCGACCTGAGCTGCGCCGAGCTGCGTGATGCCTGCCTGGCGCTGCACATCGATTACGTCGTCGGCAACGACGCCGACGCCGACGGCAAGCCGCTGGTGATCATCACTGGCGCTAATTCGGGCGGCAAGTCGACGTTCCTGCGCAGCGTCGGCCTGGCCCACCTGATGATGCAGGCCGGCCTGTTCGTGACCGCCGCGGCCTACCGGGCAAGCACTAGCCACCAGATCTTCACCCACTTCATCAGGGAGGAAGATCCGAACATGGTCAGCGGGCGCCTGGACGAGGAACTCGGCAGGATGAGCGCGATCGCCGACCAGATCGGCCCGCGCAGCCTGATGCTGTTCAACGAGTCCTTCGCGGCCACCAACGAGCGGGAGGGCTCGGAGATCGGCCGCCAGGTCGTGACCGCCCTCCTGGAAGCCGACATCAGAGTCCTCTTCGTCACCCATCACTTCGACCTCGCCGACAGCTTCCACCTGCAGGACGACTACCCGGTCCTGTTCCTGCGGGCATCCCGTCAGCCCGACGGCGGCCGGGACTTCAAGCTGACCCCGGCCCCGCCCCTGCCCACCAGCTTCGGTGCCGACATCTACCACCGCATCGGCGGATGGCTCGGCGAGCACGACAAGCACGACCACGATGACCCAACACGGGAAGGACCGTCATGACCTCGCCAGCCGCGGCTCCGGCAGGACCAGCCACGATCACCGGCCTGAGCGCGATCGAGATACTCGATTCGCGCGGCCGTCCGACGCTGCAGGTGACAGTGACGCTGGCCGGCGGCGCGACCGGCGCGGCGGGCGTCCCGTCTGGCGCGTCGACCGGCAGCAAGGAAGCGGTCGAGCGCAGGGACGGCGATAAGACGCGATACGGCGGCCTCGGTGTGCTCGGCGCGGTCGGCGCGGTTAACGGCGAGATCGCCGGGCGGCTCGTCGGGGAGCCGTGGCGCAGCCTGGCCGACATCGACGCGGCGATGATCGATCTCGACGGCACGCCGGGCAAGGAGCGGCTGGGTGCGAACGCGGTGGTCGGCGTCTCGATGGCCTGCGCGCGAGCGCTGGCCACTGCGGCGGGCCGGGAGCTATGGGACTGGCTGACGCCGTCGGGCGTCGCGCCGAGGCTGCCGGTCCCGCACTTTAACGTGATCAACGGCGGCGTGCACGCTCCGAATTCGCTGGACTTCCAGGAGTTCATGATCGCGCCGCTGGGTGCACCGACGCTCGCCGATGCGGTCCGGGCAGGTGCCGAGGTCTACGCGGCGCTCCGCGGCCTGCTAGCCGACCAGGGGCAGGTGACCTCGCTCGGCGACGAGGGCGGGTTCGCTCCCCAGATCGCCGAGCCCGAGGAAGTCCTGTCGTTGCTGGTCTCCGCGATCAGCCTGGCCGGGTACCGGCCGGGGCCGGATGGAGTGGCCATCGCGCTCGACCCGGCGTCGAGTGAATTCCGCCACGACGACGGGCTCTATCACGTGGCGGGCCGCCAGCTGACCAGTGCCGAGATGATCGAGCGGTACGCCGAGATGGTCGACAGGTTCCCGGTGTGGCTGATCGAGGACGGCCTGGCCGAGGACGACTGGGACGGCTGGGCCGCGCTGACCGGGCGGCTCGGCGGGCGGATCCAGCTGGTCGGCGACGACATCTTCGTCACCAACCCGGAGATCATCTCCGACGCGATCCACCGCGGAGTGGCGAATTCGGCGCTGATCAAGCTCAATCAGATCGGCACCGTGACGCAGACCCTGGAGGCGATGGCCACGTGCCGGGCCGGCGGCTACGCCCAGCTCGTCTCGCATCGATCGGGCGAGACGACCGACAGCTTCATCGCCGACCTGGCGACCGGCTCCGGCTGCGGGGAGCTGAAGTCGGGAGCGCCCGCCCGCGGCGAGCGAGTCGCCAAGTACAACCGCCTGCTTGAGATCACCTCGGTGTGGCCCGACCTGCCCTACGGCCTGCCGACCGGCTGACTCACGGCGCGCTTGCGGCGGCGCTGCCGGCGTCGGCCGCGGTGACCTGGCCTGCCTGCGGGTCCGAGCCGAGCAGCGCGAGCGCGTGGTTGATGGCTTCCAGACGGCCGGCGAGCTCGAGGTGGCGGGCCGCTGCCTCGTCCGCACCGGCGTGCCGCAGGTCGTCGGCGTCGGCGAGCGCCTTCTCCAGCCTGCTGGTTCCCTCCAGGTAGCGGTCGTCGACGGAGCGCACGAGCCGCCAGCCTGCCTCGGCGAGCCGGTACTGCAGGTCGGCGCGGGCCCGGCCGATCAGTCGCGGGACAAGGTCAGCGCTCTCGCGGCGCAGGTGCTCCCTGGCCCTGGCCCGCCCCGCCTCGCCTGGCAGGCGCCGTCGGATGGCTCCGGCGAGCAACTCGGTCTGGCCCGCCTGGTCGGCGACCGGATAGAAGAACCGAAGATCCGGAGTCAGGCGCTCGCCGGGCGGCGCCACCGCGAGGTCGAGGCCGAGCAGGTCAGCGGCCGCCTGCCGGACGGCGTCAAGCTCAGCGAGCAGGGCGTCGGTCAGCTTCTGGTCGAGCCGCGCCAGTCCTGCCTCGAGCACCGAGGTCCGTTCGCCCCGCCAGTCCTCGGCCTCGGCGACGGCAAGATCGCCCAGCTTCGCGCGCCCGCCGCGCTCGATCTCCGTGGCGGACGCCGTGGCGAGGGTGCCGCCGAGCAGGTCGTCAAGCTGCCGACCGACGTGGCGCGCCCGCTCGCGCCCCGCCCGGTCGGCAGCATCGTTCAGGTCAGCGAGCATGCGCCGGGATTCGGCGGTCACGAGGTCGGCTGCCTCCCTGCGCCGTTCCCGCACGTTGCCGAGCCGGGTCGCGAAGGCCTGCACCCGCGCAGCTGCCTCGGCGTCCCGCATCTGCGCCGCCGTGCGGGCGACGAGCGCCTCGTCCCGCAGCGAGAGTGCGATCCGCCGCGCCTGGTCGGCCGCTGATCGCCGCAGGTCACTGAGCCGCTCGCGCTGCAGGTAGGAGGTGAAGTCGGTCTCGAAGGCGGCGAATCCGGCATCGCCCGGGTCCGCGAGCGCGGCCCGCGCGGAGACCGGGTAGACGCGGAGCCTGTGCCCGGCTGCGCGGGCGACGACGTCGGCGGTGAAGTCGAGCACCTCAGCCAGGTCGCCGCCGGACAACCGGTCGGCCTTGTTCAAGACGATGAACATCGCGGCTGACAACTGCGCGACCTGCGTGATCAGGTCACGCTCGCTGGCCGACACCGGCGGATCGGCAGTGAGCACGAACACCGCCGCGTCCATGGTCCGCAGTGCGGCCTGCGCGTCCTGCGTGTTGTGCCCGTACACCGAGCCGGTACCCGGTGTGTCGACTAGCTCGGCGCCCATCGCCAGGAGCGGCGCGTCGACCCAGACGGTGACCGAGGACAGGTTCCTTGCGTTGGCCGGGTTGCCGCGCTCGGTCACCAGGTCGTCGAGCGCGCTCAGCGGATACACCTGCGCGTGACCGTCCGGCGATACCGCCGTCACCTGCTCATGGCCGCCGTGGCGCACTGTGGTCGCCAGCGCGGTGAGCGGCGTGACGCCCGTCGGCAGGACCGCGCGGCCGAGCAGGGCGTTCACCAGCGTGCTCTTTCCGCGCTTCGCCTCGCCCGCCACCAGCACGCGCAACCGCTGGTCGGCGAGGCGGCTGCGCAGGGCGCCGATGACCTCCAGGTCGTGATCCGTGCCGAGCGCCGAGAGCCCGTCCAGGGCCTGCAGCAGCGGGTCGGCCCGATCGGAGGTGGGCATGGCGGTCTCCTACCTGTCTCAGGCAGGGACCATTGGCGGCCGTGCCGCGGTTACCGGCGGGTCCCACCGCCATGGTGCATTGCTCAGCCTACCGAGCGCGGCCGGCGGCCAGGCTGATCACCCGGCTCGTGGCGGCGCCGCCGATCCGCCCGGCGAGCTTGCTGGGAGGATGGCAGCTGTGCCGTTCGGCAGGGCTGATCAGGACCTCCGGCCCGTGGACAATCGATCGCAGCTCGCCGAGCATCGGAGAATGTTCATCAGCGAGGAGACTGCCCTGGGGCTGCCGTTCGGCCAGGCCTCGGCGCGGCTGGTGAACCTCATCGGCGGCGGTGGGCTGGCCGCCGCGTCGCACGCCGCCTACGCCGACGCGATGACCGCCCACCTCAGGGTGGGCCCGCGGCCCGCGACGAAGCTGGTCAGGGTCCAGTTCACCGAGCCCACGTATACGGCCTCGGCGATGCGGGTGGGGCTGCGCTGGGAGGCGACCGGCCCGGCGGCGGGACTCTTTCCCGTCCTTGACGCGGACATCACGGTGGCGGCCGCCAGCGACCACGCGTGCATGATGAGTCTGATGGGCGCCTACCGCCCGCCGCTTGGCCGTGTTGGCCAGGGACTCGACCGGGTCGTCCTGAGCAGTCTTGCCACGGCGACAACCAGGGCGCTGCTGGCGAACGTCAGCAGCGCCCTCGCCGAGCCCGAGGCGAGCACGGAGGTGACAGCCGTCGTCGCCCCGCTCCGCTCGCCGGCCGCGGACAGCATCTGATGCGTAACCTGGTGCCGCGGGCCGCCGACGGCAGACCGGTTCAGCCGGGCAGTGCCGCGGTGCTGACCTGCAGCGATCCGCCGCGGCTGATAAACGGGTGGCCGCTGACC
Source organism: Streptosporangiaceae bacterium (assembly GCA_035517035.1). GTDB lineage: Bacteria > Actinomycetota > Actinomycetes > Streptosporangiales > Streptosporangiaceae > Chersky-822. Next base: position 31,108 of record DATIZP010000121.1, read on the forward strand.
AGCGCGACCGCACTGTCCAGGTCGGGAGCATCGAGTATGGAATAGCCGCTCACCGGGCCGTCGGCCGGGCCGTCGGTGACGGATCCGGCGCTGACCGTCCTGGCCGGGCCGAGCGGTGCTCCGGGATCGACGAGGGCTTCGCCGGCCGATGCAGCCCAGGCCATGAAGGCGGCCATGGCTTGCTGTGCCTCCTCCGGGCGGGGCGTACCAGCGCCGTGGTAGGTGACGAGGAATCTGGGCACAGCGACATCCTCTCGATGCAGCGGGAAGCGGCGCCACGTCGCGTGGCTGCCTGGTCCATGCTGACCCGCCGCCTCGCGTTCAGATCGGACACTTCCTAGCGGCAGGCAGGATGCCATGGACAGAGTCCCCGTACCGGCCGAGGATGGCCTGGGCAGCATACTGCGCGAGGTCAGGGTCCGCAGCGCCGTCTATTGCATGTCCGACTTCACGGCGCCTTGGGGGTCGACATCGCGCGGGTCCTGGCCCTGCTGCGCGAGCAGCCGGCGGCGCCCTGGGGCATCGACGCGATGGCTCAGTCCGCGGGGATGTCCAGGACGTCGTTCAACCTCAGGTTCCGCGCCGTCGTCGGCGAGCCGCCTATGGCATACCTCACCGAGCTGCGACTAAGGCGCGCGGCCGGCTACCTGGCCACGACGACGAAGAGCGTGCGCGAGATCGCTCACCTGAGCGGCTACGGCAGCGAGGCGTCGTTCTCGAAGGCATTCAGCAGGCTTTTCGGCCGGCCGCCCGCCGACTACCGCCGCGTGCGCCTGGCCGCGCCGCGCCAGGCTGGTCACTGACCGGGCGACTCCGCATCGAGGGTCGGGTGCTCGTCAGGTTCCGACGGCCTGGCGCAAACCCAGGCAGGCCCGAGAATCCACACGGAACTCACATGCAATTCGCGTGTCGGCCGAAGGTTAGGCCGCGATGATGGCGCCCGCCGAGTGCCATCGGGCCGGCTGCGGCGCCGATGGCCAGGGAGCCCGTCGAGGGCCGGCCAAGAGGTGACTTCGTGGATGCAACGATCGATGCAGGCCCCGGCTACCGGCGCGTGCGGCGCCGCCGGGTACTCCTGCTTATCGTCGTGGGCGTGGTGGTGGCCGCGGCGGTCGGCGGGCTGCTGCTGTCGACCATGATCAAGTCTCCGGCCGAGCAGGCCGCCGAGACCAGGCCGCCGAGCCTGACCGAGCTGAGCGTCCCGGTGACCATGCAGGTCATCACCAACACCGTCCTCGCCCAGGCATCGGTGGGACCGCCGATCGAGATCTCCCCGGCCTCGATCGGCGCCGCCGGGGCTGGTGCACAGCCGATCGTGACCAAGATCTTCGCGCGTCAGGGCCAGACCGTGCGGCAGGGGACCATGCTGCTCGAGGTGGCCGGGCAGCCGTACTTCGTGCTGCAGGGCACCGTGCCGGCCTACCGTGACCTCGCGCCCGGCGACGAGGGCACCGACGTGTCGCAGCTTCAGGTGGACCTGGAGTCGCTCGGCTACGGCGTCGGATCGGACACCCTCGGCGTCTACGGCCCGGGAACCGCGGCGGCGGTGGCCGCCTTCTACTCGGCGCGCGGCTACCAGGCGCCCGAGGTGACCGCCGGGCCGAAGGCGGACCGAGGCGCCATGGTGCCGCTCAGCGACTTCATGTTCGTGCCCCGGCTGCCCGCGCACCTGATCAAGTTCACCGCAACGGTAGGCCAGACGGTCAGCGCCTCCGACCTGACCCTGTCCGTGGGCCACCCGGAGATCAGTGGCCAGCTCAACCCCAGCGAGCGGACCATGGTCAGGCGCGGCATGACGGTGACGATCACCAGGTCCGACACCGGCCAGTCCTACCTGGGCAGGATCACCTCGGTATCCGCCGTCCCGCAGTCGACCGGCAGCATCGCCGGCGGTGACTACCTGCCGATGGGGGTCAAGCCCGACCACCCGCTTCCCGCGGCCCTGATCGGCCAGGACGTCGGCCTGCGGATCACCACCGCGGCGACGGCGGGAAAGGTGCTCGCGGTGCCCGAGTCGGCCGTGTTCGCCTCGGCGAACGGCGGCATCTACGTCAGCAGGCTCATGGGCTCGGCGACCGTCAGGGTCGCCGTCCGGGTCGGCGCGACCGGCGACGGCATGGTGCAGGTGACTCCGCTGCATGCCGGTGCGCTCGGCCCCGGGGACAAGGTGCTGATCGGCCAGAACTACGCCACAGTCGTCGGCCACTCCTTCGTCAGGAACATCGGCCCCGTCGGGCGGCCGAAGCAGTTCGTGGGGCCTGGGTGAGCTCGGGCTGGACGGCAGACGGTGGCAAGCCGGTCATCCGCCTGACCAACGTCAGCTACACCTACCCCGGCCCGCCTCCCGTGGCCGCGCTGCGGGACGCTGACCTCGCCGTCTGGCCGGGCGAGCACGTGTCGATCACCGGCCCATCCGGCTCGGGCAAGTCGACCCTGCTGAACCTGCTCGGGCTGCTCGACCGGCCGACGAAGGGGACGCTGGAGATCGACGGGATGAACCTCGGCCACGCCTCGGAGCGCGACAGGTCGGCGGTGCGTGCCAGGCAGATCGGCTTCGTCTTCCAGTCCTTCCACCTGCTGCCGCACCGCGCCGCGATCGAGAACGTCATGCTCGCGCAGGTGTACGCCGACCAGCCGAGGCGGCGGCGGCGCGATGCGGCGCTCGCGGCGCTGACCCAGGTCGGCCTCGCGCACCGGGCGTACGCGCTGCCGACGGCGCTGTCCGGCGGCGAGCGCCAGCGGGTGGCGATCGCCCGGGCCCTGGTCAACCGGCCGTCGCTGGTGCTGTGCGACGAGCCGACCGGCAACTTGGACTCGGCGACCACCAACGAGCTGATCGACCTGCTCAGCTCGCTGAACGCGGACGGCTCGACGCTCGTGGTGATCACCCACAACCCGGTCGTCGCGGCCAGCGCGCAGCGTCAGGTCATCATCAGGGACGGCAAGCTGACCGAACCGGAGCCCGCCGATGCGGCATAGGTCGCAGTCGCAGCGCAGGTCCAGGCTGGTCAGCGCGCCGTCCAGGCTCCGGTCGCGCGACCTCGGCAGCGAGGTCGTGGCCGGGCTGCTGCAGCGGCCGGGGCGCTCGGCGCTGACCCTGGTCGGCACCGTGCTCGGCATCGGCGCGTTCGTCGCGATCGTCGGCCTGTCCCAGACGGCATCGGGCCAGATCGGCAAGGACTTCAACGCGCTGGACGCCACGCAGGTCACGGTGACCGACAAGGGCGCCCAGAGCGCCTCGGTGCCTACGCTCGACTTCCCGTCCAACGCCGACGCGCTCGTCGACAAGATCAAGGGCGTGATCGCGGCCGGGGTGTGGTGGAACGTCGCGCTCGGCCAGTCGGGGGTGAGCGCGCGCCCCGGCCCGGCCGCGAACGGCCTGCCGGTCGTGGCCGCCACTCCGGGCGCACTCGCCGCCAGCGGAGCCACAGTCGCCGGCGGGGTGCTGTTCAATCTGTTCCATCAGGACACGGCGCAGAACGTCGCGCTGCTGAGCGAGACCGCGGCCCGGCAGCTCGGCATCTCCAACCTTGAGGATCAGCCGGCCATCTTCATCGGCGACGACGCGTTCACTGTGATCGGCATCATCTCCGGTGACAAGCGCATCCCGTCGCTTGACTTCAGCGTGATCGTGCCGGAAAGCACAGCCCTGCGGATCTGGGGCAAGCCGACCAGCGGCAACGCGGCGCAGATGCTGATCCACACCAAGCTCGGCGCCGGCCAGGTGGTGGCCGGCCAGGTGCCGGTCGCCCTGGCGCCGCGGGACCCCAAGCTGCTGAAGGCGGCGGCGCCGGTCAATCCGGCGCAGCTTCAGCGCAACGTGACCACGAACCTGAACGCGGTCTTCCTCGCCCTGGCCGGCATCGCGGTGGTGGTCGGCGCGGTGGGCATCGCCAACACCACGCTGGTGGCAGTGCTTGAGCGTGCCTCCGAGATCGGCCTGCGCCGCGCGCTCGGTGCCAGGCCGAGGCACATCGCGATCCAGTTCCTGTGCGAGTCCACCGCGCTCGGCCTGTTCGGGGGGATGGCGGGGGCGTGCATCGGCGTGCTCGGCGCGCTGGCGGTGACGATCGACAAGCACTGGACGGCACTGATGGATCCGCGGATCGTGCTCGCGGCTCCGGTGGCCGGGGCGGTCATCGGGCTGCTGGCCGGCCTGTACCCGGCGCTGCGCGCCAGCGCGATCGAGCCAGCCGATGCGCTCCGCCGCTGAGGACCGCGGGGCGGGGCCGCGCTGTGCCGGGCCGGTGTTCCTCTGCCTGCTCGTGGCGGTCGCGGTGGCGGCGTGCACGGCCAGTCCGTCGCGCTCGGGGGGAGCCTCGGGCCCTGGCCAGGGGCCGCGGAGCGGCCGTGTGCTGCCCGGCGGCGGGTTCATCGGGATCCACGGGGCCTTCGGCGGGCCGGGTATCGCCATCCTGGCGGCCGGGCCGGCGAACGGAGGAGCGAGCGGTCGGCCCAAGATCTTCGTGCCGCCGATCCCGCCTTTCTCGTCGAACAAGCAAATCTCGCTGCCGCTCGACAGCTACGAGGAGGTCGCCGGGCTGGAGCAGAACGCGATCGCCGCCGCGGCCGCGCTGCTGATGCAGCGGTGCATGAGCGTGCAGGGCTTCCTGTTCACCGCCTCGCCGGGGGCCAGCGGCGCGGTGACGTTGCTGCAGCAGGTCGAGCAGGGCTACGGCCTGGCCAGCCTGGCGCAGGCCGAGCAGTACGGCTACGGGCAGGCGGGCGGCCCGTTCGGCCCGTTCGGAGTGGCCGGCCCTGGCGCGCTGATCCTGCCCGGCCTGATCGGCGCGCCGGGCACCGGCCAGCACTCGGTCGCCTGGCTGAGCGCGTTGCTCGGGTTCGCGCCGGGAGAGCGGCTCGGCGCCCTGCGGCACGAGGGCTGCTTCCAGTGGGCCTACTCCGAGCTGTACGGCTCGCGCGGCGGGGTGGGACTCAGCGTCGCGATCCAGTCCGACCCGGTGCCGGGGATCGCCGGGGAGGCCGCCTCCTGGACGCAGTCCGATCCCAGGATCACAGCGGTCAACGCAGCCTGGTCGCGGTGCATGGCCCGCCGCGGGTACAGCTACCGCAACCCGGCCGCCGCGGCGGACAAGAACTGGCCGGGCACCCCGACCATTACCGAGATAGCGACCGCCGTCGTGGACGTGACGTGCAAGAACCAGGTCAACCTTTTGAACACCTGGCTGACGGTCGAGGCGGCCTACCAGCGGGTCCTGATCGGCGAGAACCTGGCGGCGCTGGCTCACCTGCAGACGGCGTTCCGGGTGAACCTCGCCCGCGCTCAGCAGATCCTAGACAGCCCGGTGATCAGCCTGCCCGGGCTGACCGGGCCGTTCCCCGCCGGGTCCGCGCCCGGGCTGCGGGTGCACCAGGCCAAGGCGCCCGGGTGAGCCACGGCACGGAACGAGATCAGGTCCATGCACCCATTGTTCCTGACCTGGCGAATCGTTTCCGGCCTGAGTGTTTCTGGCCTGAGTCTGGGATCATTCGCTGGTGGCTGAGGTGACGGAACTGCCGCGGACCGGGCAGGTGGCGCTGGTGACCGGCGGCTCGGCGGGCCTCGGCCTGATCATCGCCCGGGCGCTCGCGCGAGCCGGGACCGACCTCGTGCTGGCGAGCCGGTCGGCCGCGAGGTGTGCGCGTGCGGCCGATGACCTGGCCGCCCAGACCGGGCGCGTGGTGCTCGGCCGCGACTGCGATGTCACCGACGAGCGTGCGGTGGACCGCCTGGTGGACGGGGTGCTCGCCGACCTCGGGCGGCTCGACGTGCTGGTGACCAGCGCGGGCGTCCAGGCGCGCGGCCCGATCGATGAGCTTGACGCGGCTGCGTTCCGTGCCTGCCTCGAGGTGAATGTGGTGGGGACCTGGCTGGCCTGCAGGGCCGCGGTCCGGCCGATGCGGGCCGCCGGGTACGGCCGCATCGTGACGCTGGCGAGCGCGCTCGGCCTGGTCGGGGCGGCGGCCAGGACCGGCTACGCGGCCAGCAAGGGCGCGGTCGTCCAGCTCACCCGCAGCCTCGCCGTCGAGCTGGCCGGAACCGGGATCACGGTCAACGCGCTCGCCCCCGGCCCCTTCCGCACGCCGCTCAACGCCGGCATGGAGGACGAACCTCAGATGCGCCGGTTCCTCGATTCGGAGGTCCCGCTAGCCCGCTGGGCCGAGGACGGCGAGCTTGACGGAGCCGCGCTGCTGCTGACCGACCCCGGATCGAGCTACCTGACAGGCGCGGTGCTCCCGGTCGACGGAGGCTGGACCTGTCACTAGTGCCGCTGTCCGGGGGTTGTGCCGCCCTCTTATCGGCCGCGGCGCTGTGGCACGCTGGTGAGGTCGAGAGGCGCTGCGACGGAACGGATCCGCCACGCTCGACACTCGCTGCACAGGCAAGGGCGCCTTCGAGTCGACGGAGGCGGTCATGACAGTGGTGGGTCGCGTCGCTGCCCTGTGGCGGTACCCGGTGAAATCGATGGCGGCCGAGGAACTGGATGCCGCCGGCATCTCGTGGCACGGCCTGGCGGGTGATCGCCGCTGGGCCTTCATCCGCGATGGTCAGGTCCACAGCGGATTCCCTTGGCTGACGATCAGGGAACTGCCCGAGCTGGCCGGCTACCGTCCCAGGTTCGCCGAGCCTGACCGGCCGGAGGCTTCGGTGACAGTGGTGCGCACGCCCGCCGGCCGCGAGCTCGACGTGGCGGACCCCGAGCTCGCCGCCGAGCTTGGACCGGGCATCGGCGTCATCAAGCAGCACCGCGGAGTCTTCGACACGATGCCGCTGTCGCTGCTGACCACTCAGACTCTGGCCAGCCTTGGCCGGCTGGTCGGCACCGAGCTCGCGGCCTTGCGCTTCCGGCCCAACCTGCTCGTCGAGGCCTCGGGGCGCGGCTTTCCCGAGGACGCCTGGGTCGGCCGGGTGCTGCGCGTCGGAGGGTTGCGGATGCGGGTCGACCAGCGCGACAAGCGGTGCGTGATGGTCACCATCGACCCGGTGTCGCTGCAGCGGAACCCGGCGGTCCTGCGCGTCATTACCAGGGAGCGCGACTCCAGGCTCGGGGTCTACGGCTCAATCGTGCAGCCGGGCCGGGTCGCGGTCGGCGACCAGGTCGAGCTTGAGCCGTGAGACTGCTCGAATCAGCCGAAGGGCCTCTGGCGGCTCATCACCAGGAGAACCGAGCCCGGCCGGGAGCCCGGCGTTCGGACGCGCCACACTGGTCTGGTTCCACGACCGTCGGGGAGGAGGGCCCATGATCGTGCCGCTGGCCGGCCGCGTCGTCGCGGCCGTGATCGGCGGACTGCTCGTGCTCACCGCGGCAGGCAGCGTGGTGGGAACGATCATAGTCCCCCGGCCGGCTGGCGGATGGCTGACCAAGCTCGTGGACCGGCTCACGAACTCCGCGTTCCGGCTGATGACGGCCCGGATCGCCAGCTACAAGCGGATGGACAGGGTGCTGGCTCGCCTGGCGCCGGCGATCCTGCTTGCCCAGCTGGCTGCCTGGCTGATGACCTTCTTCCTGGGGTATGCGCTGCTGCTCTGGCCGTTCGTCAGGGGCGGGATCACGACCGCGTTCACCACGGCCGGGCCGGCGCTGTGGGAGATCGGATCGTCCGACGTCAGCGGCGCTGCCCAGCGGACCATCCTGGATTTCGCCTCGCTGACCGGAATCATCACGGTCACGCTTCAGATTGCTTACCTGCCCACCCTGTACTCGGCGTTCAACCGCCGTGAGACGGAGGTGGCGCTGCTGAACGCGCGTGCGGGCGTCCCGTCCTGGGGGCCCGAACTGCTCGCCCGCACCCACTACGCGCTCGGCTCCGGCGCCTCGACCATCGACACGCTGCCTGACCTGTACGCCCAGTGGGAGCGGTTCGCGGCCGACATCGCCGAGAGCCACACCACCTATCTGCCCCTGGTCAGGTTCCGCTCGCCGCGTCCCCTGTCGTCGTGGGTGATCGCGCTGCTCTCCGTGCTCGACTCCGCGGCGCTCTACCTCGCCTTGTCCCCGGGCCGCGCGCCCGCCGTCCCGGCCAGGCTCTGCCTGCGCAGCGGTTTCACCTGCTTCACCGAGGTCGCGCGGGAGATCAGCCTGAGGGTTCCCGAATCGGCGGATCCGGACACCGGGATCGCCCTGAGCTACGACGACTTCCTCGTGGCCGTAGAAAGGCTGCGCGAGGTGGACTTCCCGATCGAGCGCGACCCGGCCGAGGCCTGGCCGGATTTCGTCGGCTGGCGGGTCAACTACGAGCAAGCCGCCTACGCGGTCGCTGCGGCCGTGGACGCGGTGCCAGCGATGTGGTCGGGGCCGCGCCGACGCGCTTTCCCGGTGATCCCGCCGATCCGCCCCGCTCCCGGCCGCCCGCCCAAGGAACTCCACAAGCTTGCACCGGGCCGGGGATCCAGGCGGCGCACCGCCGGACGGCGGACTGCAGCGGCCACGCCTGGCTCCGACGCGTCCGAGCATGCCGCTGGCGCCGACAACGAGAAGCGGTAGGCCGTCGCGCGGAGTCAGCCGCATCGCTTCCTCAGCGCCCCTTGCGCCGGCCGCGCTGGACGGCATCGCCTTCGTCGCTCAGGACACTCCGATGTACAAGAACCTGTCCGCCGCGGACATGCTGCACCTGACCCGCAACCTGAACCGGCGGTTCGACCAGCACTACGCGCAGGCCAGGCTCGGCGAGCTGGGCATCCCACTCGGACGGAAGGCGGGCAGGCTGTCCGGCGGGCAGCAGGCGCAGCTCGCGCTGACGCTGGCGCTAGCCCGCCACCCGCGGCTGCTGCTGCTGGACGAGCCGGTGGCCATGCTCGACCCGATCGCCCGGCACGATTTCATGGCCACGGTGCTGACGGCGATGGCCGACGACGGCGTGTCGGTGCTGCTGTCCTCGCACGTGCTCGCCGAGCTCGAGCGGGTGGCGGACCACCTCATCCTGATGTCGCGGGGCCGGGTGCGGCTGGCCGGCGAGGTCGACGACCTGCTCGCCAGCCACCGCATGCTGACCGGGCCGGCCGCCGAAGCCGGCCGGTACTCCGGGCGGCCGGTGGTGCACGTGCGCCGCGGTGAGGCCCAGGCCCACCTGCTGGTCCGGGCCAACGCGGACGATCCGGCCCCGCGGGGCTGGGAGGCGCACCCAGTCGGCCTGGAAGAACTCGCCCTGGCCTACCTGCGCGAGCCGGGTGCCCGCGCGTTGCCCCTTCCGGCCCGCGGCCGGGCCCTGCCGTCTGACACTGGCGAACCTTCGGAGGTAGCGAAGTGACCGCGCTGACCGTGCCCGGGCGCTCCGAGCAGGACGCGAGCCTGCGGCCGCTGCCGTGGCGGCGGATGGCATGGGTCATCTGGCGGCAGCACCGGATGACACTGGCCGGCGTGGCCGTGTTCCTCGGCGCGCTCGCGGTAAGCCTGTGGCGGGTCGGCCTGGGGCTGCACTTGGCCTACGCCGCCGCGGCCGCCTGCCACCCGGCAACCTCGCCTATCTGCGATCAGCTGCAAACCAGGTTCTACGGCATGGATACCCTGCTGGCGAACGGCTACGTGCTGCAGGCCGTGCCCGCGCTGATCGGGGCGTTCGCCGGGGCGCCGCTGCTGGCCCGCGAGCTGGAGACCGGCACCTTCCGCTACGCCTGGACCCAGGGCTTCGGCAGGTGGCGCTGGCCGCTCGCCAAGCTTGTGCCGCTCGCGGTCGTGCTGGCCGCCGCTGCCGGAGCCCTCAGCGTGCTGCTCTCCTGGTACTACCGGCCGTACCTCACGACGGGCGGCCAGTTCCTTCCGCAGGAGTCCCCGCTCACCAACCTGTTCGTCCTACGCGGGGTCGCGTTCGCCGCCTGGACGCTGGCCGCCTTCGCCATCGGGGCGCTAGCCAGCATGCTCATCCGGCGTGTCGTCCCCGCGATAGCCGCCACCCTGGCCGCCCACGCCGGGCTCGCCCTCGCGGCCGGGCTGTACCTGCGCCAGCACTATCTGGCGCCGCTGGTCACCAGGAACCTCTTCAGCCCGCCCGCTGCCGCATGGATCCTCAGCCAGTGGTGGACCAAGGCCGGCACGACGATCAGGCAGTCCACGATGAACCAGGTCATGACCTCCCTGTTCTACCGGATCATGCCCGTCGTGCACGCTTCCGCCCCTAAGGGCTCCGACGGCAAGGAACAGAAGCAGCAGACGTACCTCGCCGCATTGCGCTACCTCACCCGGCACGGGTATGCGCAATGGACGAGGTACCAGCCGGCCAGCCGGTTCTGGGCCTTCCAATGGATCGAGGGCGGCTGGCTGCTCGCGCTGTCCGTGCTGCTCATCGCCACCACCGTCTGGCTGGTCCGCCGCCGCGCCGCATGAAGCCGACCCCTGCAGTGGGGGCCGAGCGTGGCCCGAGTCCCTAGGTGACCGGCTTCTCCCAGACCGACACGTGCGAGCGGCTGTCGGTGGTGAACGGCTGGCGGTTCCAGCCCACCCAGCGGTTACGCAGTCGCAGGCCGGCCATCCGGGCCATCAGGTCCAGCTCGGACGGCCAGGCGTACCGGAACGGGATCGTCCGGTACTCCCCGGTCCCGTCGGTGAACTCGACGTAATGGCCGCGGTATTGCTGGGTGGCGTGGTCGAAGGTGTAGGAGACGATCTCGCCGGGGCCTGCACGGTAGGCGAGGATGTCCTGTCCGGGCGGCAGGTAGCGCAGGTTCGGGATGCCGGTCTCGATGACGAAGCAGCCGCCCGGGGCCAGATGCTCGGCGACGTTGCGGAAGCAGGCGACCTGCGCCTCCTGGGTGGTGAGATTGTTGATGGTGTTATACACCAGGTAAACCACCGTGAAGGCGCCGTCTACCCTGGTCGTGGCCATGTCGCCGATGGTGACGGGGATAGCCTCGCCGCCTGGCTTGCCGCGGAGCCTGGCCGCCATCGCCCGGGACAGTTCGATGCCGTGCACCGGTACGCCGCGCCGCGACAGCGGCAGCCCGATGCGGCCGGTGCCGATGGCGAGTTCCAGCGCGCGGCCGCTGCCCGCCAGCTCGGCGAGCAGGCTGACCGCCGGATCGATAGCCTCCGGCTGGAACATGCGATCGGAGGGGTCGTCGTAGCCCGCCGCGACCCGTTCCCCGAAGTACCCGTCTGGATCGTCCATGGACTGAGAACCTAACGCGTGCAGCCTTGCCGTGGCCATTCATTACCTGGGCAGGCCAGAGGCGGGCAGTTAGGCCGGGTGCCAGGGCAGGAGGTACGCGCGGTAGGTGGAGACGCCCGGCGGTAGTTCCGCGTTGAACAGGAGCCGGCCGGAGGGGCCGAATTCGGAGATGTACGGCAGCGTTCCCCAGCCGACGAGCATGTTCCCGCTGCTCACGGTCTGGGCGTTGCCCATGGCGCCGGCCAGCAGATGCTCAGGCTGGTCAGCCGACGACACCAGCGTGGCCACCTTCGCGGCGAGGTTCAGCCTGACGGTCACCACCCGGCTGTAGGGGAGCCGCTGGCCGAGCTGGGGAGCGGACTCGTCGTCGAAGACCGTGTACTCGTCATGGCCGATGGCCTCGGGGTCGTGCTGGAAGGCGAAGATCTCGCCCGCCTCGTCCAGGGTCTGGCCTGGTGCCGCCCTGAGCCGGAAGGTGCTCTGTTTGCCGCCAAGCTCCCAGATGATCGCGCCGGTCCGGCGGTTCACCTTGTAGATCGTCCAGGTGAACCGGGCGCTGACCAGCAGGTTCCCGTCGGTGTCCAGGTGGACCGCGTTGATGTGGAACCAGTCCCAGGGGATGCTGGCCGACGGGGGCAGCGGCTGGTGGCTGTCCCGGTAGGGGACGTGACCGGCGCTGCTCCACTGGAAGAGCACCTTGCCCGTGGCGATGTCGATCTCCTGCACGACGCCGTCGATGACCTTCTGGTCGGCGGGGCCGCCCATGGCCCTCAGGTTCGCCGTCACGATCTTGTTAGCCACGATCAGGGCGGTGTTCCAAGGCGTGATAACGAATTCGTGCCAGCTGGTCGTGTAGCCATCGCCGGCCTGCACCGTGGCGATCTGACGGTACCGGTCGCTGTAGATGTAATCGGTGACAGGCTGCAGTGGGCTCGTCCGGCCCCCGCCGTCGATCTGGCACCAGGTCAGCACCGGCTCGCCGCGGTAGGCCTGGGTGCGGAAGTCCGCCGCGCCCTCGCCGACCGGCAGCGGATGGAACCAGATCACCCTGCCGGTCGTGCTGACAATCTCCGGTCCGGCCGGATAGCCGCCCCCGGCCGGGGCGAGGAAGATGTCGTCGCCGCTGCCGGCGCTGCCTTGCAAGTGCGTGAGCACCTGGAGCGGCGGCGGACCGTGACCGTGGACCACCGGGTATACCGGCGCGGTGGCGCATCCCGCCGCGGCGAAGGCGAGCGCGACGGCGCCCGCCAGAATGCGACCGCTCCGCCAAGTCACGCACCCACCCTAAGGCCGCCGACGGAACTCCTCGCGCAGACCTACGGCCCGCATGTGGTGGTCGCGGGCGAGTTAGGGCTGTGCCCGGTCCGGGACCCGGCCGGGAGGGGGTGGCCCTTCGCGGTGTCTGGCTGCCGGGCGGGTGCCGCCGCGGCGGGGGTCGTAGGTGACGGTCATCGGGTTCTTCAGGGCGATGATGACGTGCTGGGTGATGGGCGGGCTGGGCGCGCTGTAGCGGACGCCCGGCGCCGGCTTGGTGCCGGGGCCGCCAGGGTTGTACAGGGGCCGGTAGCGGCCGGCGGAGGGGATCCGGACGGTGGTGATCCGCCGGGCAGCGGCCGGGCTGCCGTCCAGGATGATGTCGATGTAGTTGTTCCGCACTTCGCCGTAGCAGGCGTCATAGCGGGCCTGCCTGCGGCCCAGGTTGGCCAGGCCGACGATCCGCAGCGGGTGCCCGTCGATCAGGTAGGTCCGGCCCGCCTTCATGAGCCGGACCGCGCGTCCCGAGGAGGTGACGGCGTCGACCTGGAAGTACCGGTCGTAGTCGGTCGGCAGCAGCGGGCTCACGCCGTTCGGGGTCATCCCGCCGCTGGTGTACAGCCGGAGCCGAAACCTGGCCTGGCGGCCGTACAGGCTCACTCCGCTGTTGGGCAGGTTCTGCCGGAAGATCCTGGGCCCGCCGCTGCCCGCCGCTGACATCGACATCGTGGTGAGCTTGGCGGCCACGAGCCTGGGTCCGCCGCGGTCAGCCGGGGATCCGCCGGCGGTGTAGGGCGAGCCGTTGGTCTTCACCCCGAGCCCGACCGCGCTGACCACCCGCTGGCGCGGTCCGACCAGCTTCAGCGTCGACGCTCCGGCGACGACCCGGACCGAGGTCGGGTAGATCGCGCCCGGCCGCGACGGCGGCACCCGGTTCCCGAAATGGCCGAACAGGACGGCCACCGAGCGCTGGTTGTACTGGAAGTTCGGCCAAATCGAGGCGACCTGCGGGGTGACGGTGGTCCCGTTGCTGAGGCGCACCCGGAAGTCGCCGGGCTCCAGCGTGCTCGGCAGGATCGGCCAGCTGAACTCGACCGGCAGGCCGTCGGAGTAGTAGACGTCCTGGCCGTAGGTCCACCGTATCTGCGCCGGGGTCGCCGCCGAGGTGTAACTGCCCAGCGACGGCGTCTGGCCGGGGCCGCAGTGCACGGTGTTCCAGGTGCCGCCGGCCAGCACGGTCAGGGTCTTGCTCAGCGCCAGGTTGCCTGTGCTCAGGTTCGGCACGCCGATGATGCCGGTGAAGCCGAGCCCGGCGGCCATCATCTCCGGCTTGCGCGCCCACAGGTCGGCGTTGATGATGACGTCCCGGCGCAGCACCCGGTAGCCCAGCGGCTCCGTGCCGCCCCGGCGCGGCGCGGCCGCTGCCGCGCCGCGCGCTGACGCGCCGCCCGCCGCCCCGCCGCGCGCTGACGCGCCGCCCGCTGCCGCGGCAGCCATCAGGACCGCGGCGGCCACGGTGCCCGCGCCGAGCGAGGAGAAGTGAGGCACGGCCCACGACTACCAGAGGCAGCCCCGCCGCCCCGGCCCGCCACGCCGGCTGACGGCGACTCTTTAACTACTGACGGTGACGAATGGTGAGCCGCTGCGGTTTCGCCGACTCAAGATCTGCGGCTGCCGGCTCTCACTTGGTTCCGTGCATGACCTTCGGATCCGCCTGCTCGGCATGGAAACAACCACGACCATCGAGAGCCTGACGGCTGACGGTGTCATCGCCCGTCCGCAGCGGGCAGTGCGTCCCGTCGCCTCCGGACGCCCCGGCCGCGCTCGCGTCGGCCGGTGGCCGACATCATCAGCGAACACCGGGGCTAGCAGCCGTGGGGATCATCTACTTCGACTCCAGCGCACTGGCTTGGGAGGAATTCTGGTCCGCGACCCGGCCCAGTCGAGCTCACCGGCACCGTCGAGCAGAACGCCGGTCAGCTCGCTGCGCTCCACTCCCTGCGTGGCGCCGACGCTGTCCATCTCGCCAGCGCCCTCGCCCTGAGCCAGCCGGGCCTGATCCTGGCCGCCTGGGACCGTCGGCTCCGCGCAGGTGCGCAAGCGGCGGGCCTTGGCATCGCCCCCGCAGACCTCGGTGCCTGACAGGAAGCGGCCGGGTCGCGGTCGGGGCAGCGGGGAAAACCTGGGACGACAGTCGGCCGGGGAGGTTGGCGCGGCCTCGCGCCGGTAGGCCTCGGACAGCCCCGACGGGTCGCCGCAGTCCAGGATCGCCGACCGTTTGCGCAGGTCACGCACCCCGAAGGCCGCGAAATGAGCGGTCCGGCCGGATCGTCAGCTGTCGCCGAACACGTCCTCAAGGACCAGTCGTGCGCGTGCCGGGACTTCCTCGTCCGGGAAGACCTCGGCGCACAGGTCCAGGACGGCCCCGGCGCCGGCGAGTTCCAGGTGCTTGACCAGGACCCTGATGTCGTCGGCGTCGCGGCGGCGGGCGGCAAGTACCTTCATGGCCAGCAGGTGCTCAGGCGACGCAGCAGCGACTCGCAGCCCGGGATGATCGAAAACATGGGCCGCGTCAGGGTCACCGCCCGGTGCGACGTAGGCGCTTGCCTGCTCGTTGAGCCACCACGACGGCAAGCCGAGTTCCGCGGCGACCGCGCGGGCTTCTTCCAGCACAGCACCGTGCGGCTTGAAGACCGCGTCGATATCACGGGTCGCGCGCCGCGCGTCATAGGCCAGAGCCATCGCCGCTCCGCCGAACACGTACACATCACCGACCAGCCCCCGGCTGGCTAGCCGCTCACCCAGCCGCCGGAACGCTCGCTCGATCGCCGCTCGGTCAAGCAGCGGATCGTCGGCGCTCACGCGACCTCCAGCTCCTGCCCAGCCACGAAGACGCCGCGCCGGCGGAAAGCAGCAGGCGCATGCACGATCGCGTCCGCCCGCGCCGCCCTGGTATTGAACGGGAACCAGAACCGCCGCAACGACCGGGCCGCCGCCCACGGCGGCGCCGACCTACCCTCCCGCGCGGCCAGGTGCTCAGCCAAGGCAGCCAGGAACACATCCCACCGCTCGTCCCCTGTGACCGCAGGCTCCTCGGCCAGCAGGCCCAGACGCGCTTCGGCCGGCTCCCACCGGTACTCCTCAAGGAACTCCGCGATCAGCCGCCACCGGAGCGAGTCATCCGCACCGGCCAGCAGCTGCGCCAGCCCGGCCAGCGTTAGCGCCTTGTAGGCAGTTCGCCGAGCCCTCACAGCAACGACCGTAACGCATCGCGCGAAGGTCGTCTCCTAGCACGCAAGATCCAGGCGCCATCACACCGGCCATCGGCCCACACACCCGACGCGACTGGTTCGCCCAATGCCCGCACCTGCTCCGCAAACACCCTGGACAAGGCGACGGTGGAGCTAAGGGGACTCGAACCCCTGACCCCCTGCTTGCAAAGTGAAACAGCCTCCCGCGTCGCTGCAGTCAGAGAGGTCGAATTGGCCTCTGACCTGCTGCTACAGGTCTTGGAGGGTTGCTGAGGGGCCGGTGAGGGTGTGCACGATGGGACCATCTTGGACCACGCGTGGGACCAGATGGGACCGGCATCGTGACCGGAGGACTACCCTGTTCGAGTTATCGAACAAACTAGTGGGAAATAGCTGTTGCCAGTAGGCATTCCAACTGCCCAGCTCGCCGGAGCTATCTCCGTCGCCGAGGTGCAGGGTTGGCATGTGCTGGCCTCGCTCACTGGGGGAACTTAGGGACTAGGGACCCTGTGTGCTCGGGTCGTGCTACCCCTCCCTTGCGTCAGGGGAGCGAGCAAAGCTAGATGGCATGTGAGCCGCGGGGGTGATGGTCATGCCGGTGGACTCGGTCCGATGGGGGCAGTTGCCGGGCCGGCTGCTCGGTGTGCTCGCTGAGTCCCTGGATGTGCCGCCGAGCGCTGCAGCGGATGTCCTGACCGCGCGCTACGGCCCTGTCCTGGACGCCCGGTTCGTGAGGGAGAACTGGCTGGTCTTGCGCGACGACTGGCTCCCGGGCGAAGATGCCGCCGGAACCCGGAGCGCCTTGGTCGCGGACCTGTGGAACCGTGGCGTCGGGTATGCCCGGGATCGCCCTGCTGGCGCCAAGGCTGAGATCGCGTTCCTGCGGACCTGCAATAACGCTCGGGGACTGCGTGACGCGGTAGCCGCAGCGCTATCGCGATCAGGGCAGGGCGGTGGTGAGCCCGAGCACCTGGTCAAGCCGCTGGCCAAGGACCCCGGAGGACCCGGAAGTGATCACCTGCCGGTACCCGTCACGTCCGCGCCGCAGCTCGTCGGCGAGGCAATCCAAGCCGTGCGCCACAGGGGATCCCACCTGCAGATCATTGCCTCGGCCGGCTCGGGCAAGACGGAGGTGGTCGCCCAGCGCGCCGCCGATCTGATTGCCGGCGGGGTGGACCCCTCTGCGATCGTCGCGTTCACCTTCACCGAACGCGCCGCGGACGAACTGAAGACACGGATCTCCGCACGCGTGGCGGAGCGGCTGGGAGCGGAGTCTCTTGACCGGCTGGGCAACGCCTTCGTGGGCACCATCCACGCTTACTGCTTCCGTTTCCTGCAAGAGCATGTTCCCCGGTACGAGACCTACGACGTTCTCGATGAGCGGCAGCTGACCGCGCTCCTTTCCCGAATTCAGTCGAGGCTGAAGCTCAAGAGCCTGACCGGCAAGTTGTTCACCTCCATCCGTTTGTTCCTCAATAACCTCGAGGTCGTTGAGAACGAGCTGATACGGGTCAGCGATCTGGATGAGCCCTTCCGCGGGATGGTAAGGACCTTCTACTCCCTGCTCGACGACTTCCGGCTGCTGACCTACGGCCAGCTGATCACCCGGGCAGTGGACGAACTGCAGAAGCCAGCCGTGGCCGATTCTGTGCACGCCGGACTCCGGCATCTGATTGTCGATGAGTACCAGGACGTCAACCCGGCGCAGGAGCGGCTCATCGAGCTGCTCACCGGCTCGTGCGCGGAGTTGTGCGTTGTCGGGGATGACGATCAGGCCATCTACCAGTGGAGGTGTTCTGATGTGCGCAACATCGTCGAGTTCGCGGTCAGGTATCCCGGTGCCCGTACCTTCAGGATCACCACAAACCGGCGCAGCCGCCCCGGCATCGTTCAGGCCGCCGCATCGTTCGCGCGGTCCATCCCGGGCCGGCTGGACAAGGAGATGCTCGCAGCCCGCGACCCGGGATCCTGCGAGCTCGTCAGCTGGGTAGCTGATACCGAGGCTGAGGAGTGCGACCGGATAGCCGAGGCGGTTCAGAGGCTGCATGCGGACGGCATGGCGTACAAGGACATCGCGGTCCTGGTGCGCACCCGGGCGGCCTACAAGCAACTGCTCCACGCCTTCGATGCCCGGCGGCTGCCGGTGCAGCCGGCCGGCCGCACGGCGTTGTTCAGCCGGCCCGAGGCCAGGCTCTTCGGCAAGACCTACTCGTGGCTCGTCGGCTATGGATGGTCCCCCGACCCTTACGGGACGCCTGAAGTCCCCGGCGATGAGGAAATCTTCGCCGAATACCGGGACCTCTACCAGCTACACGGGCCGCAAGCGCGCGCGGTCCGGCGGCGGCTGGCCGAGCTGAAGAGCCATGTGCCCAGCGACGAGCGGCCTGTCAACCTGGTGGCCGATTTCTATGAGCTGCTGGCCGACCTCGGCGCGGCCAGCTGGGATCCAGACAATTCGATACTGGGGGCGCGGCTGGGAACGCTGGCCAGGTGTTCGACGATCCTCGCCGACTACGAAGCCGTCCGCAGGCGCAGCCGGCCCGACCCTAAGGTCCATGGATCGCAGGTCGGCGGGCAGGACCGCGGCACCTGGTACTACAAGAATCTGGCCACCTACATCGGCAACTACGCCAAGGGCGCCTACGAAGACTTCGACGGCGAGCCCGACGTGTTCTCCAACGCGGTGGACCTCACGACCGTGCACAAGGCTAAGGGCCTTGAGTGGCCGGTCGTCTTCGTGCCCTCCCTCACGAGCAAGCGATTCCCCTCCGCCAAGACAGGAACACCCAGACAATGGCTCGTGCCGAGGCACCTGTTCAACGCCGCGCGATACGAGGGCTGTGACGCCGACGAGCGGCGCCTGTTCTACGTCGCCATGACCCGGGCCCGGGACTGGCTCTCCCTGTCCCGGCACGAGCGGATCACGAAGATCAAGATCTCGCCGTCGCCCTACCAGCTGGAAGTGACAGGTGCGCAGTCTGACGCGCGCCAGCTGCCGCTTCCCCCAGCCCCGGCCATCCTGGAAGAGGAAGCCAGCGAGCCGCTCGCGCTCACCTACAGCGAACTGGCCGCCTACCGTGCCTGTGGCTTCGCCTACCGGCTGCGTCACTCGATCGGATTCGAACCATTCCTCGCTCCCGAACTTGGCTACGGGAAGGCCGTGCACCACGTCATGCGGGAGGTCGCCGAACACACCATCCGCTACGGCCACCCGCCGGACGACCAGCAGCTTGACCGGATGTTCGACGAAAGCTTCTACGTGCCCGCCGCCAGCAAACCCTTGTACGAGCGGCTGAAGCAACGCGGACGAGAACTCGTCCTCAACTACACCAACGATTACGCCGATGACCTCAAGCATGTCTGGGAGACCGAGCGGCCCTTCGAGCTCCACCTGCCGACCGCCGTCATCAGCGGCCGCGCCGACGTGATCCTGGACATGGCGGGCGAGCAGATCCAGTCACTCGCGATCGTGGACTACAAGACGGCCACCGACAACGACCCCGAAGCCAAGGCCGGCTACGACCTGCAGCTCTCCGTCTACACCGACGCAGGCCGCAGGGAAGGACTCAATGTCCAGGCCGCCTACGTCCATGACCTTACCGGCCACCGCGATCCCGTCGACGTACGACCCGAAGCCATCACCGCCAGCGAGCAAACCGTGGAATCAAGCGTGCGCGACCTGCGCCAGCGCAAATTCAACGCCAACCCAGGACCCCGATGCCAGCAATGTGACCTGCGCCGACTATGCCGCTGGGCTCCAAGTCGATACCGTCCGCGGTGACCGCCGACGCCCCGAAGCGCAGCATCGTCAGCAGGATCAAGCTGCGGACCCCGGCAGGGTCACTCTCGCTCGTAATGAACAGGTCGTCGGTTCGATTCCGACAGGCGGCTCTTGTAGAAGTCATGATTCGAACGACTCGAACAGTGCTGTGGGACTATCGGGGGGACTAAGCGCAAGCGCTCCGCGCGATAGATGTCGGCCGCTCAGTGAACATGGGCGGCCAATGCCGAAAGTGCAGCGACTTGGTGCGCGGTCCATGAGACCACGGTTCGCCCAGCACTCATGAGACAGCGTGATCTAGGCTGTTTCGTCCAATCACCGAGTGCCTAATCTGCAAGTCGGCGCCGCTAGTCTCTGCGATGATCCCGAGCTGCATGCTCCGGCCGTGGTCTCAGGAGACGACCCAATGCGAGATCTGCGTCGGCATGGACCCGGCCGTCAGGGACCTGCTTAAGTAGTTGGCCGTGAATCCTGTGAAGCTCCCGCCGACGCGTGTTGACGTCGTTCGCTTGCCCGCCGACACATCGAGCACAGTGCTCGTCTGGACATCGACCATCGCGGTCGTGCTGGCCTCGGTCATCGCACTGCTGGCTTACCGCAAGATCGCGAAAGAGCGGCGCACCGTGTTCGAGCTGGACATCCTGCGGGATCTGCTGTCAAGGCTGGACGGCACGACGTTCGTGACGAGTGCGCGAGCACGCGCTCTGATGGCGGCGCTGCCGCCTAGGGACATCCCTTTGCTGCGCGAGGTCGCCGCAACGGTGGCGGGTCAGCTTCTCTCCGATGCTGCGGTGCGCAGGGACTACGGCGAGGTTCTCGACCGGGCGGGGGTACCAGCGCATGACGGCCCTGACGAGCGGCTATGGCAGGCCGTGGTCGATGACATCAAACTCCTCGACGACCAGCGAGTCCCAGGCACCTCCGGCCGCCACGGCGTCGGCCTGGTCGGAGAAGGCAAGCGCGGTCAGCTGGTCGCGAGCCCCGCCTGCCCGCTCGCAGCGCACCCGGGCGAGGCAGCTGAGGCGCCGTTACCGCGTTGTCCTGGAAGTCACCTGGGGCGCTCCGGCCGCTGAAAGGACGCCGAGCAGTTCCGGGGGGTCTTGCGGCAGAGTGTGCTTGCCTGAGTCCGCCGCCATGAGTACAGTCGCCGGGCTGTCGGACCCGGTGGAGGCGGCCGAAGTTTCACCAGCGAATGTCAGCTCTGCCCCTGCCGGTGGTGCGTGATCGCATCCAGGGCGGTCTGCAGCTCGGCGAGGTCGCTGGTGATCGCCGTGTGCAGGCCCGGCGTGAGCCCGTTGATGCGCTCGGCAACCCAGAGCATCCGCCGCCGGTCCCGGGAGGCCTGGGTGCGGAACCGGAACGCCGGGTAGCTCGCGGCCAGGCGGTCCAGTTCGGCCGATACGACGTCAGCCGTGCGCGACGGTACCGTCATATGCGTAGGGTAATGCGTGGTGGTGCATTCTGCCATAGGGTTATGCAGCTTGGTTTCCCGTGATGTCGCAGGGCATGCTCTGCCGCGTGGTGATCGACTTCGACGGCCCGGTGCCTCTGTGGCGGCAGGTTGCCGACGTCATCCGGGCGCGAATCGATGACGGCACTTACCCGCCCGGCCGCGCGATCCCGTCCCTGGTGAAGCTCACCGCCGAGTTCGGCGTGGCCCAGATGACGACCCTCAAGGCCATCCGGTCGCTGAAGGACGAGGGCCTGCTGGCCGGGACGCCGGGCCGCGGCACGTACGTCACCGAGCGATAGCTCGCCCCAGTGCCGCCCGGTGGACGTCATCGAACATTCGTTCTGTAGTCGGTGCTGTGGCCGACGCGGAGGAGGACCGCATCCTCCTGGCGCAGCTCACCGGCCTGGCCAGGAATCTCGCCTGGAAGCGCCCGCGCACGGCGGGAGAGAAGGCCGCCGCAGCAGCCGAGCTGCGCGACCTCGCTGACGGCCGGGCCGATCTCCTCGCCGAGCTGGCAGGCAGGGCCATCGGCCTGGCGGAGGGCAGGCCGGACCGCGAGGAGTATGAGCTGAGGGGTGAGCTGGCCGTCCAGGCTGGCGCCGATCCCGAACTGATCGAGCCCTGGATCGCGGAGGCAAGGCTCCGCGCTCAGGCGGCCGTCCCTCCATATAGGGCTGCGGACGGTGATGCATGGGCCGCCAGGCTCATGGGTGACTTGAGGCTCGTCCAGCCGAGCTTGATGGTGTGGCCCCCTCCAGACCCATGGCACCTGGTGCCCTTCGGGCAGGGGTTGTGCGCCGTGCCAAGGGTGTTCGCCGCGCCGCTGAGGGTCTCGTCCATGCCCGCCACCCCATCCAGGCGGGCGATGGGGGCCAGCTCGGCAACCGTGAGCGGCTTCCCGAGCAGCCCGCCGGCCGAGAAGCCAGGCGGTCCGATGGACACTGTGTTGCCGACCGAGCTGAGCGTGGCCGCGACCTTGTCGCTGACCGTGCGGTGCGCGCTCAGCATGACGAAGGACAGGCCGATCGCGAGCCCGAGGATGAGGATGACCGAGACAGCGCGCGTCGCGCTGCGGAACGCGTTCCGGGCACCTCTGGTCACTGTGTTCACCTGGCGGCACTCCTCTCGCCGGGATGCGGTTCCGTGGCCATGAGACAGCGCCGGGGATTTCAGATACCTAGCGCCGCCAGGACCCGCGTCAAGGCGCGCGCGACGCCGTGAGCCTGGGCCCTGCTGCCGACCTCCTGGTGACCTTCGGCCCTGGCGCGCGGCCAGCAGATCGGCGAGCCTTCTGCCAGAGAAGGCAGGCGGGTGCAGACCATGAGCGCGGAGTCGGAAGAGACGGGACGGCGGCCGCGGGTTCTCAGCATCGGCCGCCGCCTGCGCCGGGTCGCTAACCTGGTAGTCTCCGCCATTCTGAGATCTCGGTGGCACAGGCTGCTCAGCGGCTCGTTAGCCCTGCTCACCGTCACCGGCCGGCGGACCGGCCGCCGGCAGGTGTTTCCCGTTCGGTATGCCGAATCCGGCAAGGTCTTCATCGTGCTGGCTGGCGGCCATGAGCAGAAGACCTGGTGGCGCAATCTGGCGGCATCGGCACCGGTCCTGATCCGCGTCGCCGGCTGCGACATCCCGGCCACCGCCGAGGTGTCGGCCGGTGACGAGCGGCCGTGGTGCTATGACGCGCTGCGGGCGTACTTCACCCGGTTCCCCAAGTCCGCGGCGCGGCACGGGCTGCGCCCGAACCAGTACGGCAGCTTTGCCTGGTACGACCTCAAGTACGCGGCCCGGCAGCAGGTCGTCGTGCGCGTCGTGCCCGTCGGCGTGACGCTGGTGCCGACGGAGGATGCCTGGATGGACCTTGACATCGACTTCGACCGGTTCCAGATCGGCCCGCGCTAGCCGGTCGCTTTGACCGGCGTGCCGGGCATCTTGCCCCATTCCGCCCAGGACCCGTCGTAGACGCGGACGTGGTCGCGGCCCAGCAGGTGGGTCAGGACGAACCACGCGGTGCTGGCGCGGCCGCCGATCGTGCAGTAGGTGATCAGCTCGCCGTCGCGGTCGAGGCTGGCGGCTGAGAAGATCGTGCGCAGGCTGGCGGGATCCAGGAATGCCCCGCCGTCGTCGTACAGGCCGTCGATAGGCTGGTGAACCGCTCCCGGGACGTGGCCGGCCTGGCCTCCCGGCTCCATGCCGCCGGACGGCCAGAACCGTTCGCCGGAGTACTCCGCCAGCGAGCGCACGTCCAGCAGGGTGGTGCCGGGGCTGCCGATGGCGTCCAGCACCGCGGCGTGACCGGCCCGCAGCCGCGCGGTCGGCTCGCCAAGCGGGTAGCTGGCCGGGGCCGGCCCGGTCGCTATCGAGCTGGTCGGCCGGCCCTCGCGGTGCCAGGTGTCGCGCGAGCAGTCGAGGATCCGCGCGTCGGCGTGACCGTACAGCTTCATCAGCCAGAAGCCCAGGGCGGGTCCGTAGCCGTAGAAGACGACCGTGCTGCGCGAAGCGATCCCCGACCGCTCCAGCAGCTCCTGAACGGCCCGGGTGGGTACCGGCCGGCATTCGGCGTCCCGCAGGTCGGCGTAGATGTTCCACAGCACCGCCCCGTCGATGTGCCAGTCGTCGTAGGCAGCCCGGCTCACGTCCACCTCCACGACCCGCACCGCGGGATCGTGCAGGCGGGCATTCAGCCACGCCGGGCTAACCAGGACGCTGGTGCCGGCGGGCTCAGCTGTGGGGGTGCTCGTGACTGGTCTGGTATTCATCGCTGTCTCCGTTCAGCTTGCTGGTGCTCGCGATCGTGCCGGACTCGATGACTGCGGGCTGCGGCGAGGTGTTGACCTGCAGGCGGAAGATGTCTGGGCGGTTGTAGTGGCCGACCGGGTCCAGGTGGCGGCGGGCGACGGCGACATCCTGCAGGCCGAGGTCGGCGATCAGTGTTTCCTCTCGCTGGCGAACCGGGCCGGCGAGCACGGTGCCGCTGGGCGCGACGACGACCGAGTTGCCCTCCTCCAGCCACGGCCCGTTGTCTTCCGTGTATCCGGCCGGGATCAGCCGGTCGCGTCCGGGGAACCCGGCAGGAACCTGGTCTTCGTGCAGCACCGGGTTGACCCCGATCACGAACATCCGGTTCTCTCTCGCGATGTGCCGCATGGTGGCGATCCAGCCATCGCCGGAGGCTAGCGTCGGCGCGAGCCAGACCTGCACGCCCTGGGCGTACAGGTGGAACCGGGCCAGGGGCATGTAGTTCTCCCAGCAGATCAGCCCGCCGATGCGAGCCAGGCCGGTGTCAATGACCTGCAGCGTGGAGCCGTCTCCGATGCCCCACACGGTCCGCTCGGACCCGGTCGGCACCAGCTTGCGATGCCGGCCGGCCAGTTCGCCCAGCGGCGAGAAGTACAGCACGGTGTTGTAGATGGTGCTGCCGTGCGGCTCGCGCTCCTGGACGCCGACGACCAGCCACACCTGGTGCTCGGCGGCGATCGCGGCCAGGCGCTCGCTGGCCGGGCTGGGGATCACCACGGCGTTCTCCGCCAGCAGCGCGAACCAGTCCTCGTCGCCCGTCCAGATCGGCTGGGTATCGATCCAGATCGGCGTGCCGGGAACGAAGACCTCGGGGAAGACGATCAGCTGGGCGCCCCGCGCCGCTGCGGCGGCGGTGAGCGCGGCGACCTGGCCGATCGCTGCGTCCCGGTCCATCAGCACGTAGCTCGCCTGCACGGCCGCTATCCGGAGCGTGGTCATCGCGCTCACCGCTTCCCGGCGTGCCGGGAGGCCGGCTGACCGGGAACTGGCGCGGCCTCGCGGGATGGAGCGGCGGATCCGGCGGATGGGCGAGCCGGCGGCTCGGCGTCATCGCGGCGGAACGTCACCGCGGCGCGCGCGGTAGCGTCCACGGTCAGCCGCAGCATGTCGCTGCGGCTGTAGTGGCCGACCACGTCGAGCTGCTGACGGCTGGCCCTGGCCACCTCGGCATCGATCTCGGCGCAGACGATGCCTTCCTCGCCGGCGAGCGGACCCGCGATGATGTCCCCGGCTGGGCTGATGATCGCGGAGTTGCCGCGGGACAGCCAGTCCTCCGCCCCGCCGTACAGGGCGGCCCGCCCGGGCAGATCCTCGGGAAGGTCCGTGGCCCGGAGGCAGGCGGTGACGCCGATCACGTAGGTGCGGCCCTCCCTGGCGATGTGCCGCAGGGTCGGTATCCATACGTCGGAGTTGTCCCAGGTGGGCGCGAGGTAGATGTCGATGCCCTGGGCGTACAGCGCGGACCGGGCCAGCGGCATGTAGTTCTCCCAGCAGATCAGCCCGCCCAGCCGTCCGAACCCGGTATCGATAGTCGTCAGGCCTGACCCGTCGCCAGCGCCCCAGACCAGCCGCTCGCCGCCGCTTGGCATCAGCTTGCGGTGCCGGCCGGCGAGCCTGCCGTCCGGGGCGAAGTGCAGCAGCGCGTTGTAGAGCGTCGAGCCGGCCGGGTCACGCTCGGTGGCGCCGACGCTCAGCCAGATCCCGAGCCGCCGGGCGGCCTCGGCGAGCGCGTCGCAGGCCGGCGAGGCAGCCACGAGAGCCTGCTCGAGCAGCCGGGCGTACAGCGTGGACGCGGTGTCGTCCCAGGGCCGGGTACGCCAGACCCAGTCCGGGTAGCCGGGCACGAAAGCCTCGGGGAAGGCGACCAGCCGCGCGCCCCGGGAGGCGGCCTCCTCGGCGAGCGCGATTACCTTGTCGATCGTCGCGGCACGGTCCAGGAACTCCGGCGCGGCCTGCACGGCCGCCACCGTCACCCGTGGCATCGCTGATCCCCGCTGAGCTGAGCCAGGAAGCCGACCAGCAGCTCGTTGACCGCGGCGGGTTGCTCCATGTTGACCATGTGGCCGGCGCCGGGTACCACGTGATGCCGGGCTCCCGGGATGCGGCGGGCCAGGACGGCCGACATCTCCTTGAAGCACGGCACGTCGTGCTCGCCGACCAGCACCAGGACCGGCACGGTCAGCTGTTCCAGGGTGTCGATCGGGTCCGGCTCTGCCTGGCCGTGGGGGTCGCGGCCGGTCCAGTGCTGCCCCGGGTAGCCGGTCACCATCGCCGCCAGCTGACGCCCGAGCCGCGGCTGCCGGCGGGCCTCGGCGAACAGAGGGTGCGCCAGCCAGGCCGCCCGGCCCGCCAGCAAGCCGCGGTCCTGCGCCTGCCGGGCCGCCCTCTCGGACGCCGCGGCCGAGCCGGAATCCCACGGGACGCCATCCAGCACCGAACCCAGCAGCGCCAGGCCGGTTACACGGTCCGGAGCGGACAGCGCCGCCTGAGTCACGACCCGGCCGCCGAAGGACAGACCGGCCAGCGCTGCCTTCTGGAGGCCGAGATGGTCGAGCAGGGCAAGCAGGTCCTCGGCGTGGGTGTAGCCGACGGCCGGGTCGAACGGGCCGGAAGCTCCGAACCCGCGGGCGTCATAACGGACCACCTGGAACCGAGCCGCCAGATGGCTGGCCTGCTCATCCCACATCCGCATGTCCAGCCCGAACCCGTGGACCAGCACGACGGCCTGACCGCTGCCCGTCACCTGGTAGGCCAGCCGGGCACCTGGCAGGGCCAGCACTCCCTCGGTGCCGGCCGCCGGGCCGGCCCCTGCGCTCTTCAGGATCGCTCCGCTGACGGCCATGCGATGGGTCCTCCCACGCTGCGGTCGGGTGCCTGGCACACCCGCATACCGCATCGTGGCCCGCGGCCACCGGCTGTCACATCGGTATGCTGCCCGTATTCCGCGCGGTACCGGCTACGTATCCAGGCCGCCCGAATACGTAGCCAGCTCAGACCGACGCAGCCCTGTCTTGGCGAGCAGGCGCTCCACGTGCTTCTCCACCGTGCGCGGTGACAGGTACATGGTCCCGGCGATCTCCTTGTTGCTCAGGCCCTGGGCGACGAGCGTGAGGACATCGGCCTCACGTTCCGTCACGCCGAGCGCCCGCAGCCGGCCAGGCACGCGCGTCCCGCCGGGCCGCCGCCGTGACACCGGCACGCCAGCCTGGCGGAGCATCCTGCGGCAGTCCGCCGCCACGACGTCGTCGCCGCGCGCCGCGAAGTAGTCCTCGGCCTCCCTCAGCCAGCCGGTCGGCTCACCCCATCCGTCCGCCAGCGCCGCCTGGGCGGCGATCCGGCGGGCGTACTGCCGGTACCAGGCCACCAGGGGCCCCATCTCAGCATCTGCGGCTGCGAACGCCGCCTCGGCCTCCTCCCGCTCGCCGCGCTGGCCGGCCAGGATCGCGTCGGCGTATCCGAGCAGGGAGCCGACGACCAGGTGCCGGCTGCCGTGCGCAGCCCGCACCCGGGCCGCGGCGCTGGCCGCGTCCTGGTCAAGCAGGGCACCGAGCAGCGGCCACAGCCCGAGGAACGGCGGCGCGATCGTGGCCGGCGAGCTCAGCAGCAGCCCTGCCCCCGCCGTCATACGCTCGTGCGCCTCGTCAAGCCGCCCGGCCAGCAGGGCGAACGTAGCCAGGCAGTGACCCTCCGAGCAGCCCAGCACGTCAGGGTCACCCGGAGCGAGGGTGATGGCCTCGGCGATACTGGCCTCCATGTCCTGCCGATCACCGCGGATTGCGTGCGCGGTGGCCTGGAAGATCAGCGCCATCGGCAGCGTCGCCAGGCGGAACCGGCGCGAGGCCTCCGCCGACCTCCTGGCGGCCGCCAGCGCCTCATCGGCACGGAACTGCTTGTTCAGCCCTGCGGCTATCTGCAGGTCTAGCGTCGCGGTCAGCGCCAGCGCTCCTTCCGCTGCCGCAAGCTCGCGCGCCTGCTCGAGCCTCTCCACGCTCTCGGTGCGCAACTGGTCGATGGTGCCGAGCTCATGCAGCGCCCGCGCATGCCAGAGCCGCAGCCCATGCGCGCTCGCGACGGCAGCGCCGCGGGTGAATGCCCGCTCCGCCGCGTCGAGGTCGCTCTGCCGGGCGACCCGGCCGATGACCTCCAGCGCCTCGCACGCCGCCTCAGCCAGCTCTGCGCTCTCGGCCGCGGCCAGCGCGGCGCCGGCTAGCTCAGCCGCCCGCCTCAGCTCTCCGCGGCCGACAGCGACCTGGGCGGCGCACGCGTCCACCAGCGCGGTATCGGCGCCGGCCGCCTGCCGGGCTATCTCGATGCTCGCGGCGGCCTCTGCCCACCGCCCGCCGGCGATCGCCGCACGAGCTATCCCCAGATGGACAGCCGCTACCCCGGCGGAACCGGGCTGGCTGACGAACCGGGCCAGCAGCGCCTTGCCGACCTCAATCGCCCGGTCCACCTGGCCGGACAACGCGAAGACCTCCGTCAGCGCCTCGCCCACCAGGCCGCGCAGCCCCGGGTCGCCAGGGCCGACCAGAGCGTCGGCACGAGTCAGCGTCTGCTCGGCGCTGGTCAGAGCCCCCACCGCCAGGTCACGACGGCCGGCCTCCAGCAGCAGCGCGCCGGCCCGCCCCGTGTCGCCCGAGACCTCGGCCAGTTCCGCGGCGAGCACGCACCATGGTCCTGGCAGGCCGGGATGCGCGGCTTCGACCGCCGCCAGAGCCCGGCCGGCCAGCAGCGCCCGTTCCGGCGGCAGCAGGGCGGACAGCACCGCTTCATGGGTAAGCGCATGCCGGAACCGGAAGCTGTCCCGGTCCACCGCGACCAGCTGCAGCCCGGCCGCCTGCCGCAAGGCCGCGGCTACCGTGGCGTCGGGCATCCCGGTCGTCCGGCCGAGAACCTGCCAGTCGAATCTGCGACCGAGCACCGCGGCAGCGTCGATCACCCGGCGGGAACCGTCGGCAAGCCCGTCCAGCCGGCGCCGCACCGATTCGGCGAACGTGCCCGGCACCCCGGTCCCAGCCAGTTCCGACACATGCCAGCGGCCGTCCCGCTCGGCCAGCGACCCGTCACCGATCAGGCCGGCCAGGACCTCCTCGACCAGGAACGGCAGGCCCTCCGCCCGCTCGGCGACCAGCGAGCGGACGGCGTCCGGCAACTGGCCGGCTCCGACGCACGCCAGCGCCATGCGATCCGCCGCCTCGGCGTCCAGCCGGCCGAGCGGCAGAACCACCGCTGAGCCACGGGCCTCAAGCACGCCGGCCAGGCCGGCGATCGCGGCGCCTTCCTCGTCACGCAGCGTGCCCAGGCACAGAATCCGCTCCGCGGCCGAGTTGTCGGCGATGTACTCCAGCACCGCCAGCGTCTCCCGGTCTGCCCAGTGCAGGTCTTCCAGCACCAGCAGGCACCCGGACTCGTCGGCTAGCGCACGCAGCAGCCGCAGCACCGCCTCGGCCAGGAACACCAGCGAGTCGTCGCCTGCCCTCTGCCGCGGCTCACGCCACTCCGGAACCAGCCGCCCCAGCGCCGACCGGAACGGACCAAGCTCAGTCCCGTCAGGCAGGCGCCCCGCCCTCCCTGCCGAAGCCAGGGCCTCGGCAAAGGGCCGGAAAGGCGTCGGTACGTCGGTGGCCACCGCCCGGCCGGTCAGGACGACAAACCCGAGCGCCTCGGCCGCCCGCGCCGCCTCACGGACCAGCCGCGACTTGCCGATCCCCGCCTCGCCGGTGATCAGCACGACGCCGCCGCGTCCCTTCCCCGCCGCCGTCAGCGCAGCCTCCAGGCGGCGGGCCTCCTCATCCCGCCCCACCAGAACCGGGCACAGTACCTGCCGCACGCCACCAGTATCGGACGGCACCAGCCGATCGTCACCTGCCGGAGCTGCGGGTGCCGGCCGGGACCACGCGGACCACTGCCGCCCGGACCTGCAGGGGCTCTTAACATCGGGCAACGAGACCAGAACAGAGACCACGGGCGAGCCGCAGCCAACGAGGCACGGCGAGCGACGGTGACCGGCCTCACATCGTCGCAGGTCAGAAGCGGTGGAGGTGGGATTTGAACCCACGGAAGGATTGCTCCTTCACACGCTTTCGAGTACTGCGAGACGTTATTCGCTACTGGCCGGGAGTGTACGTGACCTGCGCGGACGCGCGGCCCGCGTTCGCTGGTGAACGCCAGCGGCCGGGGGTGAATGAGACAAAAACTGAGACAGGAACCTTGGCTCGCGCCCCTCAGCACCCGGCGATTGCCCGCTTCGACGACCGGCCCTGGCGGACTGACCCGGTACGACCGGCTGCCAGACGCCGGGATCGTCAGCGTGCCGCCGGCCAGGGTGCCGGCCGTGGTGGTGGTCGCGTCACCGGCACGTCCGCCGTTCTGGCTCACCCTGGCCTTTGCCGAGCGTGGCAGTGGCGGGCCATCACCCGGATTCTGCCGGGTGGTAAGCCGTGGGCGTCGGGGACCGGCGGCGCGGGCGCAGCACGGGACGCGGACGAGGCGGCCTGCCGGCGTCTGGGCCGGAGCCGGCCACACCCTCTGGGTCTGGCCGCGGGGGTGCAGGGCTGTCACAATTGCGTGGCGACCGGTTTCCCGCTGCCGGTGTCGGTAGTGTGTTCGCGGTCCTGCTGGGGGTATGCCCGGTGCGGATGCCGCTGCTCGCCAAGGGCATCGCCGCGTGCGCCGCTGGCGGGCTGCTGCTCGCAGGGCCGGCCGGAACAGGCCCTGGGGCTCGGGCCGCCGCAATGCCGGCGCTGGGCGTTGACACCGCCGCATCGCTTTGCTGCTCGCGGCAGCCTCGGTGGGTGGCCGCCACCTCGCCGGCCAGCGCCTGGGCGGTCGGCGTTACCGTAAGCGGCGGGGCGCTGATGGTCCACTGGAACGGCGCTGCCTGGAGGCAGGTGGCCATTCCCAGCCCGCCCCGCAGCGGGCTGTCCGGCGTGGCTGCGGCCTCCGCGCGCAGCACCTGGGCAGTCGGCTCGTACTGCGCGTCGCGCTGCGGCACGGATCTGCCGGTCTCGGACACGCTGATCTTCCACTGGAACGGCACCGCCTGGGCGCGCGTCCCTGGCCGCAGTCCCGGCCAGCTCACGGCCGTAGCCGCCGTCTCCGCTCGCAGTGCGTGGGCGGTCGGCTTCGATGGCCTCAAGGCCCTGATTCTGCGCTGGAACGGCCCGGGCTGGGCGCGGGTACCCAGCCCGGGCGCCGGCTGCTCGCACGGCTGCGAGCTTGACGGCGTGTCCGCGGCCTCTCCGGCTGAGGCCTGGGCTGTCGGCCTGGCCAGCCCCGCTGCCCGCGCCGGCAAGACCTTGATCGAGCACTGGAACGGCGTGGCGTGGCAGGACGTGCCCAGCCCGGACGGGCTTGGCGGCTACGCCGCCGGGTTGTCGGCTGTGGCGGCCGCCTCCCCTCGCGATGCGTGGGCGGTAGGGGACTCCAGTCCTCGTGGTACTGGCTGTGCGTGCGCGCCGTTGATCGTGCACTGGAACGGCGCTGCCTGGCGGCAGGTGACAGTGACAGCCACCGCTGGACTATTCCCCGGCGGCGTCGCCGCGCTCTCCGCTCGCAGCGCGTGGGCAGCCGGCTGGACGATGGGCGGCCAGACGGCCATCTTCGGCTGGGACGGCACCAGGTGGAGGCGAGTACCCAGCCCGAGCCCTGGAGGACGATCCGGCAGTGAGCTGCATGGCGTAGCCGCGAACTCCGCTGACGAGGCATGGGCCGTCGGGTGCGCGCGCTGCTTCGGCCCGGGCAGCACGACTCTGATCCTGCGCTGGAACGGGACGGCGTGGACGTGACAGTCTGATGCGCGCCGGCGGGCCGGCACTGCAGTCCGGGCTTGTGACCTGGCCCCTGGATGATCATGAAGTGCCCGGCGCGTCCCGGCGGGCCCGGGACGGCCGCTGCGCGGCGGGACGGCCACGCAGATCGGGCTTGAGCGCTGCTTGGCCAGGGGCGGGGCTGGGCTGCCGCTGGTTCCGCGGAGCGAGGCGGCGGGCGGCATGGCCGCGGTCAGGTGGTGTCGAGCAGGACGGGCATTCGCTTGATGCCGTTGAGGAAGTTGGACCGCAGCCTGCTGACCTGGCCGCCGGGCCTGATGCCCGGCGTCTTGCCGGCGAGGGCGGTGAGCAGCGCTTGCAGTTCGAGCGCGGCCAGGTGCCTGCCGAGGCAGAAGTGCGGCCCGCCGCCGTAGCCCACGTGCGGGTTCGGGTCCCGGCCGATGTCGAAGTGGTGCGGGGCGGTGAACACGTCCTCGTCGCGGTTGGCGGAGGCGAGGAAGGCGACCACCTTGTCGCCGGCCGCGATCGGCTGGCCGGCCAGCTCGGTGTCGGTGACGGCGGTGCGCCTGACCAGGACGGCCGGGCTGACCCAGCGGACCACCTCCTCGGCCGCGGACGGGGCCAGCGCCGGGTCTGCCACCAGCCGCTGCCACTGGCCGGGATGGTCGAAGAACGCGAGCATGCCTCCGGCGGCCGCGTTCCTGGTGGTCTCGCTGCCCGCCACGATCAGCAGCAGGAAGAAGAAGCTGAACTCCAGGTCCGTCAGCACCCGGCCGGCGTCGTCGGGCTGCAGCAGCCGGGTCACGAGGTCGTCGCGCGGCTGCGCCCGGCGCTGCTGCGCCAGGCCGGCGGCGATGGCGAACATCTCCGCCACGGCGTGCATCTGCCCGTCGGGCGGGCCGCTGAACTCCGGGTCGTCGAAGCCGGCCAGGCGGCTGGACAGGCCGAGCATCCGGTCCCGGTCCTGCGGCCTGGCCCCGGCCAGCTCGCAGATCACCTGCGCCGGCAGCGGGGCGGCGATGTCGGCGACGAAGTCCGCCTCGCCGCGCCGCGCGGCATCCTCGAGCAGGCCGCGGCAGATCCCGGCGATGTGGTCCCGCAGGTCCCCGATCATCCGCGGCGTGAAGCCGCGGCTCACAAGACCCCGCAGCCGGCTGTGCTGCGGCGGATCCATGTTGATCATCATCACCCGCATCCGCTCCACGGCCGCCTCGCCCCACTCCCCGAACGCCGCGGTGCGCGGGACCGAGGAGAAGATGCCCGGGCTCCGGATCACGGCGGTGACGTCAGCGTGCCTGGTAACAGCCCAGAAGCCAGGCCACCCCGGACCGCCGCCCTCGGCGTGCCAGAACACCGGCGCGTGCTCGCGGAGCCAGGCGAACTGATCGTGCGGAGGCCCGCCCCGGGCGCAGGCGCCGGGGTCGACGAGGCTGATCTGCGCGGCCGCTGTCACCGGCCGCCGCGCGTGCTGCAAGACACGATAGACACGACGATACGGCCAGCACCGGCGAGAACAACCCCGCGGAGCCAGCCGGCCGGGCACCCGCAGCGGCGCCGGGCAGCCCACGGCGGGGGCAGCAGCAGCGGCGGGCCACGCGCAGCCGCCAGGGCCATCGACCTCAAATCTGGTCAAGGCCAGCCCCCACGGCGGAGGCCTTGCGACGAAAGGAGCGCCGGATCGCCGACTCGGTGCGGGTAACGGGCATTGGGCCGGTCAGCTAGGCGCGCACAGGTCACGCACTCGCGTGCCCGGCTCGGGCCGGCGGCCGGCAGGTGCGTCATCACCCTCATCGCGGCATGGCGGCTGCCCTGGCAGGTGCCTTCCGGCTTAACGCATGCGAGCCAGATCCCGTCGGATGTAGCGCAGGTGCGCCCACTCCTCCTCCAGGATTACGCGAATGCAGTCACCGGCCGCGGGATGCCAGTCACCGCCGCCCCGCGGGTCCTCGCGTTCTTCCGCGAGCAGCTCCGGCGTGGCCATGGCCAGGAAGCCGGTCACCAGCTGCTGTCGTCCGGCTCGCACCGCGAGGATCTCCTCGTAGGCCGGCGGGTCGACGCGGAAGACCGACATGTCGAAGCCCATCTCGGCGGCACCGGTGAAGATCTGGCCGATCTCGTGGAACGGCTGCTGCGTGCGCAGGATCCCGCCGCGGAGCCAGGCGTCGGTCGCCAAGATGAGGTGCCGCAGGGTCTGGGCCAAGGACCACTCGTCCTCAGCGCGGGCGTCCGCCAGATCCGGCGGCGTTCCCGCCACCGTCTCGCGCCATGCGGACTGCACCGCGACCCAGCCATCGCGCAGGCCCTCGGGCGTCTGCGCCTTCTGCAGCTCGCGGCCCGGGAACTGCCGGCTGAGCTCGGCATCCACGAGCGGCACCACGTCGGCCCCGTTGACGAAGAGACTGCCGAAGAACAGGTCGTGGCTGTCGATGTCGAGCCCGTCCACATCGACGCTGCGCATCCTCACGCCGCTGACATCGCAGAAGCGCAGGGCGGCGCCCTTGAAGCTCGTCCTGGCGAAGGTCGCGCCCTCGAAC
>DATIZP010000122.1:0-35334 GCA_035517035.1 Streptosporangiaceae bacterium
CGTACTCTTCCACCAGAGGCTTCCCTTCCGCGGTCCCGATTTCGCACTTCAGGACCATACGGAACGGAAGCCTCATTACTACGCAGCCACGCCACACCGCCACGCCACCGCAACCCGGCAGCTCACTCCAAAAGAGCCACACCCATGCCACATCCACTGCGTATTCCGGGACATCCGCCACATCCATCAAGATCATCTCCGGGCGGCACGGGGCGCGCCGACGGGCGGCGGCCTCGGGGACGGGCGGCGCCAGACCGCGAGCCGAGCCGTCAGGACCTGGCTCCGCGACCCGGTCCCACGATCTACGGGACAGGCTCTAGTCCTGGGCGCTGAGCACCCGCGCGATCAGGGCAGCCGCCGTGACGACCTCGTCGCCCGGGGCGATCCGCTCGGCCCAGGGCCACCAGAACCACAGCCCGCCGTCCTGGCTGCGGCCTACGTAGACGTCCTCAGCAAGCCTGGAGACCGCCGGGTTCACCACGTGCAGGCTGGGAACCCGGCCTGCCGGAGCCATCAGCCGGGTCGTCAGGCCGTGCCGGTCAAGCTCGGTGGCCAGGCCCTCGAGCCGGTCGAGAAAGTAGTGCGGCTGCTGCTCGATCTCCGGATCGTCGCTCGCACGACCAGCTACCAAGGCCAACGGTGTCACCTAACGTATCCATTACATCGCTGAAAGTAATGCCCGCCTCAAAGAATGCCCGCCCGCGGGGCCGACCTGCAAGTTCCTATGCCGAAGTTGTTACCTGCGCCGTCGTCGAGTCAGCCATTATGCGATAATTCTGACGATATATCGCTAGCCATTGCCCTCCGATTCGGACACCGAATCGGCAGAAGCTCCGGGACGCGGGTCGGAGCGCCGACTCAACAATCGGATCAGCGCAGCGGCCCGGGGAGCGGATCAGCGCCGGCTCAACAATCGGATCAGCGCAACGGCCCGGGGAGCGGATCGGCGTGCAGCACGGTCAGCCGGGAGACCGCGCGGGTGAGCGCCACGTAGAGCCGCTGCAGGCCACTGGTCTCCGCCGCAGCGATCCGGCCGGGCTCGACGACGATCACGTGGTCGAATTCCAGGCCCTTGGCGAGCCCCACAGGGACCACGACGAGCTGGCTCTCCCCCGCCTCGCCGTCGAGCACGGCGTGCGGCAGGCCGGCCGCGTCCAGCATCGCCGCGGTCACGGTCACGTCGGCATCGGCGGTGATCACCGCGACCGACCCAGGCCGGGTCAGTGCGTCGGCGCAGGCGGCGGCGAGCGCCTGCGCCATGGTGCCGGCCGCCGCCGGGATGACGGCGAGCGAACCGGGGTCCTGGCGCACCGACCTGGCAGGCTCAAGGTCGGGCGCGATCTGCATGAGCAGCCGGCTCGCGAAGTCAAGTATCTGACGCGGGACCCGGTAACCCGTGGTGAGCACCTGAAGCGCGGCCTCCTGCTTGCCGAGGTGACCGAGCATCTGGTCCCAGCTCCGCGTCGCCCACGGCGTGGTGCCCTGGGCGATGTCGCCGAGCACGGTGACCGAACCGGTGGTGCAGCGGCGGCCGATGGCGCGGCAGGCCATCTCTGAAAGGTCCTGCGCCTCGTCAACCACGACGTGGGCAAGGCTCGGGGTCCGCTCGATCAGGTCATGTACCTCGTCCACGAGCACGGCGTCCGCGCCCGACCAGCGCGCCGCGCCCGGCGAGCGGGGCGGCCGCTGCCACGCGAGGGCCTCCTGCTCGGCGGTGGTCAGCACGCCGTCGGCCGCCCTGGCCAGCAGGGCGACGTCGGAGAGCAGGTCGAAGACCACCCGGACCGGGTCAGCCTTGGGCCACATCTGGTCGATGGCCGCCCGCACCTGCTTGGTGCGCCTGACCGCCTCGTGGGTCCGGTCGTCGCAGGGCTCGCCGGCCGCCTCCATCTGGCTGAGGATCACGTGCGCTATCCGGTGCGAGAGCATCTCGCGCCCGGTCCCGTACCTGACGCCGCGCTCGCGCAGCTCGGCGGCGAGCTCGGCGAGCCGCTCACCCTGTACCCGCCACCGCCGGGAGCCGCGGGCCAGCAGGATCGGCTCGTCCGGCGGCCTAATCCGGTCCCACAGCGCCCGGTGCAGCACCACGGCCATCCGGGCGTCGCCCTTGACCAGGGCGGCGGCCTCGGAGTCTGCGCCGCGGACCGGCACGGTGCCGAGCAGCTCGGTGACCGAGGTCTGCTCGGCGTCGAACTCCCCGAGCGCGGGGAGCACGTTGCGGATGTAAGCGAGGAAGGCACGGTTTGGCCCGAGCACGAGCACACCGCCCCGGCTCATCCGCTCCCGGTGCGCGTACAGCAGGTAGGCGACGCGATGCAGCCCGACAGCGGTCTTCCCGGTTCCCGGCGCGCCCTGCACGCAGACCGACTCCATCGCGTCCGCGCGGACGATGTCGTCCTGCTCGGGCTGGATCGTGGCGACGATGTCGCGCATCGCTCCCGACCGCGGCCGTTCGATCTCCTCGATCATGATCTTGCTCAGCGGCGCACCTGCCAGGGCGGGGCGCGGGGAGCGGCCGAAGATCTCGTCCTCGAAGGCGGTGAGCTCGCCGCCGCTGAACCCAAACCTGCGCCTGCGGTGCAGCGCCATCGGCTCGGCCTGGCTGGCGCGGTAGAACGGCCTGGACACCGGCGCCCGCCAGTCGATCACGACCGGGCGGCCGTCCCTGTCATGCACGTGGCGTCGGCCGATGTGGAACCGCTCGGAACCTGTCGGCTCACTCCCGGCCGGGCCGGCACCCGCCGGCGGCTGGTCCGGCGTGCTCGCGTAGTCGAGCCTGCCGAAGAACAGCGGGGCGTCCGGCAGGTCGCGCAGCGACTCGGCACGGTGGTACAGGTCGGCCTTGAGGTACTCCTGCGAGACCCGGTCCCCCGCAAGCGCGGGCAGCGAGAGCACGTCCTCGCGCATCAGCCGCAGGCACTCGCGCGAGCTTGCCAGGTGCTCGCGCTCCGCGGCCAGCACGTCGTCGGCGCCTGCATCCGCGTCGATCGGGACGGCCATGGCGCAACTCCTTGACAGACATCTGCATCGGCACAAGGGCACAGGAGCTTAGCACCGGCCTACTCCGCCGTACATTGATTATCGGCGTCGCCAGGGACCGCTCGGGCGGACGCAGGCGCAGGGTCAGAACAGGACCGACATGAACGTGCCGACCTGGGTGAAGCCGACCCGCTGATACGCCGCCCTGGCCGGGGCGTTGAAGTCGTTCACGTACAGGCTGACGACCGGCGCCATGGTCCGCCGGGCGATCGCGACCACCGCGGCCATCCCGCGGCTGGCGTGGCCGCGGCCGCGCCGGTCGGGCGGCACCCACACACCCTGCACCTGGCAGGCGTGCGGTGTCACCGCGCCCACCTCGGCCTTGAAGGTGACCGAGCCGTCCTCGATCCTGGCGAATGACCGCCCGCCGCAGACCAGTTCGCTGACCCTGGCCCGGTACGCGGCTCCCCCGTCGAAGCCGATCGGCGAGACGCCGACCTCCTCGGTGAACATCGCGATGCTGGCGGGCAAGAGGATGGCGACCTCGTCCGGGCGCACCCGCCGCACCTGCGGGTCGGGCTCCACCTGCGGGTCGCCGGCGATCGCCATCAGCGGCTGGCAGGCCCTGACATCCCTGGGCCGGTCCCAGTGCGGAGTGAGTCTGCCCCACAGGTCGGCGACGGCGTCGGCGGGCCCCGCGATCGAGGAGCACCGCCGGCCCTGCCGCCTGGCCCGCTCGGCGAAGGCCATGACCGCGGCAGGTACGGCCTGGACCGGAACGAGGTTGGCGCCGGAATAGCAGAGCGAGACCAGCCGCCCGGCTTCCTGGTAGCCCCAGATCTGCGCGCCGAGCCGCATGGGGTCGAGGCCGCAGCCCCTGATCCGCGCGCTCACGAACACGTTCGTGACCGGATCGCGGTCACACAGGGCAAGCGCCTCATCGCGATCGTGGTCGGAGAGCAGGCGCAGCGCGGACGCGCTTGCCGCCCTGGTGCGCAGCACAACTCAAGGGTAACGGCCCGCGGCAACGCGGGCCGACCGAAGGCGGACGGGGCGCTCAGCCGGCCGGGACCGGGGCGGGCAGCGCCGGGCAGGTGGCGTTGACCAGGCCAGGACGAGACGGCAGCGCGCCGGTCGCGAGGTAGCGGTTCAGGTAGCCGTTCACGCAGGTGCTCGGCGGGTAAGCGAGGGACTGGCCGTGGTTCCCGCCGCCCTCCACGACGACCATGCGCGCCGTCGGCAGCAGCCGGTGCGCGTTCTGCGCGCCCGCGTACGGCGTGGCGGCGTCGAGCGTGCCCTGGAGCATCAGGATGCCGGGCAGCCCGGGCGCCCCGATGTGCAGCGGCTTGGCTGGCCCGTGCACCGGCCAGTACGCGCAGGCGGCGTTGAACCAGACGTTGTCCCAGGTCTCGAACGGCGCAGCCCGGTAGACCCGCCGGTTGACCCGGTTCCATACCGACCAGTTGCGCGGCCACGCCGCGTCGGCGCACTCGACCGCGTTGTAGACGGCGAACTCGTTCTCGTCCTGCTCGCCGACCTGGTCGAACAGCGTCACCAGCTGCCCGGAGCGGCCGTGCAGGTACGAGGCGAGCGCCGCGGCCAGGGCCGGCCAGTAGGCGTTGTCGTAGCCGCCCACCTCGAAGGTGTCGGTGAACTCGTCAGGCCCGATCCTCGGGCCGGAGGCCTTGGCGATCGGATGCGCGGCCAGCCGCGCGACCGCCGCGTACCAGGACCTGCGGGCGGCAGCGGGCGTGGCCCCCAGCAGGTAGACACGGTCGTAGCGCGCCAGCCATGCGTAGAAGGCATTCATCCTGCCCTGGAACGCGTAGTCCTGCGCGATGTTGTCGGCCCACCACACCCCGGTCGGGTCCACCGTGCTGTCAAGCACCATCCGGCGGATCCGGTGCGGGAACAGCGTGGCGTACACCTGGCCGATATAGGTGCCGTAGGAGTACCCGAAGTAGCTCAGCTTGGACTGGCCGAGCGCCGCCCGGATCTGGTCCATGTCCCTGGCGATGTTCTCGGTCGTCATGTACGGAAGCAGCCAGCCGTACTTCTTCTCGCAGTCGGCCGCGTAAGCCTTCGCCCGGTCCTGCAGCACCCGCTCGGCCGCGGCGTTCGCCGGGATGTAGTTCGGGCGCTCATCGGCGAAGAACGAGGGGTCGCAGTGCAGGGCAGGAACCGAGGATCCCACGCCCCTGGTGTCGAAGCCGACGATGTCGTACCGCGCGGCCACGGCCGGATCGAGGCCCTGGGCAACGAAGCTGGCCAGGCTGAGCCCGCTGCCACCCGGCCCGCCGGGGTTGACAAGCAAGATGCCCAGCCGGCGGCTGGGCGGCGCCGTGGCCGGCACCTCAGAGAGCGCGATGGTGATCGTGCGCCCGCCTGGCCTGGCGTAATCGAGCGGAACCTGCAGCGCGGCGCAGCGCAGCCGCGAGCCAGCCGTGCCGCATCCGTGCCAGTCGAGCCGCTGCCTGCCGACCGCGAGCGGCTGGCCGCCCGATGTGCCCCTGCTGTCGCCACCCGAGCCAGGCGACGCCGCCGGATGGCCACCCCCCTGCGTGCAGCCCGCCAGGGCGACCAGCGCGGTCGCCGCGGCGGCGAGCAGGGCAGGCCGCATGCTCAGGCCTCCGGCTCCGGCATCGCGGCCGCGAGCTTCATCGCCTCGTCGATCAGCGTCTCGACGATCCTGGACTCGGGCACGGTCGCGATCACCTCGCCGCGCACGAAGATCTGTCCCTTGCCGTTGCCCGAGGCCACGCCGAGGTCCGCCTCCCTGGCCTCGCCTGGCCCGTTGACCACGCAGCCCATCACGGCCACCCGCAGCGGAACGTCCATGCCCTGCAGCGCCGCCGTCACCTCGTCGGCGAGCTTGTACACGTCCACCTGGGCCCGGCCGCAGGAAGGGCACGACACGATCTCAAGCCCGCGTTCGCGCAATCCGAGCGACTCGAGGATCGCCGTGCCGACCTTGACCTCCTTGACTGGCGCGGCCGAGAGCGACACCCTGATCGTGTCGCCGATTCCCTCGGCGAGCAGCGCCCCGAACGCCACCGCCGACTTGACCGTGCCCTGGAAGGTCGGCCCCGCCTCGGTCACGCCGAGGTGCAGCGGATAGTCGCACTGCTCGGCGAGCAGTCGGTAGGCCTGGATCATCACCACCGGGTCATGGTGCTTGACCGAGATCTTGATGTCGCGGAAGCCGTGCTCCTCGAAGAGCGAGCACTCCCACAGGGCGGACTCGGTCAGCGCCTCGGGGGTGGCCTTGCCGTACTTGGCGAGCAGCCGTTTGTCCAGCGAGCCCGCGTTCACCCCGATCCTGATCGGCACCTGCGCGTCCGCCGCGGCCCGCGCGATCTCGCCGACCTTGTCGTCGAACGCCTTGATGTTCCCGGGGTTCACCCGGACCGCCGCGCAGCCTGCGTCGATGGCCGCGAACACGTACTTGGGCTGGAAGTGGATGTCGGCGATCACCGGAATCTGCGACTTGCTGGCGATCTGCGGCAGCGCATCGGCATCGTCCTGGGACGGGACCGCCACCCGCACGATCTGGCAGCCCGCGGCGGTCAGCTCGGCGATCTGCTGCAGGGTCGCGTTGACGTCGGCGGTGAGCGTCGTGGTCATCGACTGGACCGACACCGGCGCGCCCCCGCCGACCGGCACGGCGTGCTTGCCCTTGCCCACGACGATCTGCCGGGACGCCCGGCGCGGCGCGAGCGGCGCTGGCGGAACCTGCGGCATGCCTAGGTTGACGGTCATCGGGTTATCGCCTCGCAGTCGTCGTGATGGTCACTGTGATCAATCGTCACTGCCGTCACTGGCTCAGGTGCAGCGGGTTGAAGATGTCGGCGGCGATCAGCAGCAGGCTCAGGCAGACAAGCAGCGCGAAGACGCCGACGCTGACCGGGATGAGCTTGGAGATGTCGACCAGCCCTGGGTCAGGACGGCGGCGCAGCCTGGCCACTCCAGATCTGGCCCGCTCGTACAGCACGATCGCGATGTGCCCGCCGTCCAGCGGCAGCAGCGGCAGCAGATTGAAGATCCCGATGAAGATGTTGACCGAGATCACGATGCTGAGGATCGCGCCCACCGTCTCGTGCCAGTTATAGCCCTGCGCGACCACCTGGCCGGTCACGTTCGCCGCGCCAACCACGCTGCTGATCTGGCCGCAGGCCGAGCTGCTACGGCTCTTGGCGAACAGCACAGGGATCGCGCACGGGATCTTCGCCAGGCCGGCGAAGGACTCAGAGACGATGTTGGCAAAGCCGTCGCCGGCCGCGCCGAACGCCGCAATCGGCCCCGAGCTTGTGTACACCGGGGCCTGCGAGACACCGAGGAAGGAGTAGCCATTCTTCGCATCCCAGCTCGGCCTGGCCAGTTCGACGGGCAGGTTGATGCGCCGGCCGGCGCGTACCACGGTGACCGTGAGCGGGACGTCTGGCGGCTGCCTCCTGATCGCGCTGACCAGCCCGAGGTAGCTGTGCACCGGCGTGCCTGCCACGGCGACGATCTCGTCGCCGGTCCTGATCCCCGCCTTGCTCGCCGGGGACTTCGGCTGGCCGGACGCGCACGCGGCGACCGGGCTGGCGGGCACGCAGGCCGACACCGTGACCACGGTGGAGTTCGGGTTGGGCGCGCCGATGCCCACCGCGAGGACCCACAGCAGCACGAACGCGATCGTGAAGTGCATGAACGAGCCCGCCGACAGCACGATCACCCGCTGCCAGCCAGGCTTGCTGCGGAACGACCGCGGCTCGTCAGCCGGGTCGACCTCGTCCATGCTCGTCATGCCGAGTATCTTCACGAAGCCGCCGAGCGGCAGCGACTTCACGCCATACTCGGTCTCGCCGCGCCGAACCGACCAGATGGTGTTGCCGAAGCCCACGAAGAACTGCGTGGCCTTCATGCGGAAGGCCTTCGCCGTGGCGAAATGGCCGAACTCGTGCAGCATGATCGAGACCAGGATCGCTACGACGAAGACGAGAACGCCGATGAGGTAGCTCACCGAGCTGGATCTCCCTTCCCGCGCACCCCCACGCGCGGAACCCGCACCGGGGCCCGGCCTACCGGGCGCTTGCTGCCGCCGTTGTCAGCTCGCGGGCCCGCTGCCGCGCCCAGCTATCGGCGGCGAGCACGTCATCGAGCCCGAATCCGGGCCCGGAGCCGTCATGTTCTGAGACTACCCGTGCGATGGTGTCGACGATCCCGGCGAACGGGACGCGGCCGGCCACGAAGGCAGCCACGCACTCCTCGTTCGCCGCGTTGTAGACCGCAGGGACGGTGCCTGCGGCCTTCCCGGCCGCCCTGGCCAGGTCGACCGCGGGGAAGGCCTCGTTGTCGAGCGGCTCGAATGTCCATGAGTGCTGCCTGGTCCAGTCGACCGGGCTGGCCGCGCCTGGCACCCGGTCCGGCCAGCCGAGCGCAAGCGCGATCGGTATCCGCATGTCCGGCGGGCTCGCCTGGGCGACCGTCGAGCCGTCGGTGAACTCCACCATCGAATGGACCACGGACTGGCGGTGGATGACGACCTCAATGTCGTCGATGCCGATGCCGAACAAAAGGTGCGCCTCGATCACCTCGAGGCCCTTGTTGACCAGGGTGGCCGAGTTGATCGTGACCACCGGCCCCATGTTCCACGTCGGGTGCGCTAGCGCCTGAGCGGGCGTGACGTCGGCCAGGTCGTCGCGCTTGACGTGCAGGAACGGGCCGCCGCTCGCGGTCAGCACCAGCTTGCGCACCTCGTCGGCGCCGCCGCTGCGCAGGCACTGCGCGATCGCCGAGTGCTCGGAGTCCACCGGGATGATCTGGCCCGGCGCCGCCCGGCTGGTGACCAGGCGGCCGCCCATGATCAGCGATTCCTTGTTGGCCAGGGCGAGCGCGTTGCCGGCGTCAAGCGCCGACAGCGTCGCCGCGAGCCCGACGGCGCCGGTGACCGCGTTCAGCACGACGTCGGCCGGGCGGGCGGCTACCTCAGCCACCGCCGACGGCCCGGCCAGCACCGCCGGCGCCGGCCCGCGCCCCTGACGCTCCCGCAGCGCCGCGTGTACCGCGGGAGCGGCGGCCTCGCTGGCCACCGCGATGACCTCGGCGCCGAACTCCACCGCCTGAGCGGCGAGCAGGCCAGGGCTGCCGCCCCCGGCCGCGAGCGCGACCAGCCTGAACCGGCCGGGGTTGCGCCGAACGATGTCCGCGGCCTGGGTTCCGATCGACCCGGTCGAGCCGAGCAGGACGACGCTGCGCTGGCGGGCGGACGGCGCGTGATCCATGGCGCCATTGTCGCACCAGGACCCTGTTGCGGGATCGACGGTAGCGCTGCGCTTAGCCTTGACTGCGTGATCCATGACCGAGCCAATCAGCCTGGCCTGCCGCGATGACGGCGGCGACATCGTCCGGACGGTGGCTGGACCTGGCCCCCGAGCCCGCCGGGCCACGCGGCTTCGCCGGCACGTCGGAGCTTGCCTCCTGGCGCGAGCACCCGGCCGCGCAGCAGCCCGAGTGGCCCGATCCCGCCAGGCTCGCGGCCGTCACCGCCGAGCTTGCGCAGCTGCCGCCGCTGGTCTTCTCCGGCGAGTGCGACCAGCTGACCGACCGGCTGGCCGCCGTGGCACGCGGCGAGGCGTTCCTGCTGCAGGGCGGCGACTGCGCCGAGACCTTCGCCGGCTCGACTGCCGCCGCGATCAGGGCCAAGCTGCAGACACTGCTCCAGATGGCCGTCGTGCTCACCTACGGTGCGAGCGTGCCCGTCGTCAAGATCGGCCGCATGGCCGGGCAGTTCGCCAAGCCGAGGTCGCGCGCCACCGAGCTGCGGGACGGCGTTGAGCTGCCCGCCTACCGCGGCGATGCGGTCAACGGCTTTGACTTCTCCGCGCAGGCGAGGGTGCCTGACCCGGCCAGGCTGCTGCGCGCCTACCACTGCTCGGCGGTCACGCTGAACCTGTGCCGCGCGTTCACCACCGGCGGTTACGCGGACCTGCACCAGGCGCACGCGTGGAACCAGGACTTCGTGGCCGACAGCCCGGCCGGCCAGCGCTACGAGCGGCTGGCCGGCGAGATCGACCGGGCGCTCGGCTTCATGCGGGCCTGCGGTGCCGACCCGCGGGAGCTGCGCACGGTGGAGCTGTACTCCAGTCACGAGGCGCTGCTGCTCGACTACGAGCACGCGCTGGCCAGGACCGACTCGCGCACCGGCCGGATCTACGACACCTCGGCGCACTTCCTGTGGGTCGGCGAGCGCACCAGGGCGCCGGACGGGGCCCACGTGGAGTTCGCCAGGTCCATCGCCAACCCGATCGGCGTCAAGCTGGGGCCCGGCACCACCCCGGCCGAGCTGCTCGCTCTGACGGGGACGCTCAACCCGGACCGCCAGCCAGGCAGGCTGACGCTGATCACCCGGATGGGAGCCCGTCAGGTCAGGACGGTGCTGCCCGGCCTGGTGCAGGCCCTGGCCGCCGAGGGCACGCCCGTCGCCTGGGTCTGCGACCCGATGCACGGCAACACGTTCGAGGCGCCGAGCGGTCACAAGACCCGGCGGTTCGACGACGTACTCGACGAGCTGCACGGCTTCTTCGAGGTGCACAGGGCGGCCGGGACCCACCCTGGCGGCATCCACATCGAGTTCACCGGTGACAACGTCACCGAGTGCGTCGGCGGCAGCCACGAGATCGTCGCCGACGACCTGCACCAGCGCTACGAGACCGCATGCGACCCCCGGCTGAACCGCAGCCAGTCACTCGACCTGGCCTTCACCGT
Organism: Streptosporangiaceae bacterium; assembly: GCA_035517035.1. Lineage (GTDB taxonomy): Bacteria > Actinomycetota > Actinomycetes > Streptosporangiales > Streptosporangiaceae > Chersky-822. Next base: position 10,729 of record DATIZP010000122.1, read on the forward strand.
CGCCGAGAGCTACCGGACGGAGCGCGGCAGTGCGTGAGCGCCGCGGCCGTGACCTGCCGGGCGCTAAGAGCCCGTGGGCGGCTCCCAGTCGGGGCGGAGCGGCATCCCCGACGAGCCGTCCTTGCCGAGCTTGACGCCGAGCACCTGGTGCAGCTGGATCTGGTTGCGTTCGAAACCTAGCCGGGAACCGGCCATGTACAGCCGCCATACCCGAGCGGTTCCCTCGCCCACCTCGGCCACCGCCTCGTCCCAGTGCGCGTCCAGGTTGGCGCACCAGGCGGCCAGCGTCTTGGCGTAGTGCTCGCGCAGGTTCTCCTCGTGCCTGACCTCGAATCCCGCGTCGTGCATCTGGGAGACGAGGTGGCCGGGGCCTTCGAGCTCGCCGTCGGGGAACACGTACCGGAAGATGAACCCGTCGGTGACCGAGGCCGGGCCGGTGTTGTCCGGCCTGGTGATGCAGTGGTTGAGCAGCCGGCCGCCCGGCTTCAGCTTGCCGTGCAGGAAGCCGAAGTAGCGCGGCAGGTTCGCCTTGCCGATGTGCTCGGTGAGGCCGATCGAGCTGATCGCGTCGAAATCGGTCTCGGTGACCTCCCGGTAGTCCAGGTGGCGCACCTCGGCCAGGTCCTCAAGCCCGGCTTCCTTGATCGCGCGCTGCGCCCACAGGGCCTGCTGCTCGGACAGGGTCACGCCAAGCGCGCGCACGCCGTGCTCACGGGCAGCGTGCATCACCATGCCGCCCCAGCCGCAGCCGACGTCGAGCAGCCGCATCCCGGGCTTCAGCGCGATCTTCCTGGCCACCAGCTCGAACTTGTGCGCCTGTGCCTGCTCGAGCGTCGCGTCCTCGCGCGGATAGCAGGCGCAGGTGTAGGCCATCGACCGGCCGAGCACCCACTCGTAGAACGTGTTCGAGACGTCGTAGTGGTGCGAGATCGCGTTCGCGTCGCGGCGCATCGAGTGCCGCCGGCCGGCCAGCCAGCTCCGGTTGACTCGCACCTCCTGCGGCGGCGGCGCGACCCTGCGCAGCAGCAGGCCCGGCCCGCCTAGCTGAGCGAGCACGCCGAGCCGCTCGGCCAGGGACAGGTCGATCCGCTGCGCGGTGACCAGCCTGGACAGCGCCGTGTACATCTCGCCGTCCACGTCGAGATGGCCAGCCACGTAGGCCCTGGCCAGGCCGAGCCCGCCGGGCGCCTGGGCGAGGTAGCGGACCGCGGTCTGGTCCCGCACGGTCACACTGACCTCGGGGGACCCAGGCCGGCCTGCACGGCTGCCGTCGTACGCGCGGAATTCCACGTCGGCGTCGGGCCCGGCGACCCGCTCGAATACCTCAGCTAGCGACATCGGTCGCCTCCTCACTCACTCCCGTCTTACTCACTCCGCTTTAGTCACTTCCGCCCTTACTTCCCGCCGACGCACTTGTCGTACAGGTCGGCCAGGCGACCGTCGGGGTCGTAGGCGCGTTTCAGGTCCGCGTAGGCCGGGCCGTTGTACAGCCGCCAGAAGTCGTCCGGCTCGTAGAACGAGGTGGAGTACAGGCCCTTGTGGCCGCCGAGTTCGGTCACCTTCTCCTCGACCTGCCGGTTGTAGTAGCCGTCCCCCGCGCCCGGCGGCAGCGCGACGTTGCCCCAGAAGCCGAAGTTCACGTAGGTCAGGCCAGGGCGGAGCGGATACAGCGGCCACTGCTGGTCGCTGCGCAGCCGCAGCGGGCACAGCCAGACCGGCGTCATGCCGACGCTGCGCGCGAAGAAGTCGTAGAACTCGGCGCTGCGCTCGACCGGGATCTCCACGTCCTGCACCACGGCCTCGTTCTCCGGCTTGCCGAGCCTGGCATCGAGCCGCCGGCTGAATCCGTGCCTGCGGTCCAGCGCCACCAGCTTGCGGAACACGTCAGAGCGGCGGTACCTGCTCGGCCAGAGCATGCGGACCAGCGGCCTTTGCACCCCGAAGGCGCGCGAGCACCAGAACCAGTCGGTGTCCCAGCGCCACAGGTAGTCCCTGATCGTGAGGAAGTCCTCCTGCGGCCCGCGGATGGACTGGTAGTAGATGTTCTGGCCGGTGTAGTCGCTGCGCCAGGGCGCGACCTCGCTGAACGCTCCCACGCTGAGGTAGATCTCGCCGCGGCTGAACGCGGTGCCGTCCACGAAGTCCGCCCGGTGGCCAACGTAGCTGCCGTCGCTGGCGATCTGCGCGACCGCCTCCATGGCCTGCCCGGGGTCGGGGAACCTGAAGTGGCGCAGGTGCACGTAGGGCTGCACGGGCTCGAGCTCGATGGTGAGCCACAGGGCGTAGCCGAGCGTGCCGTAGGAGTTCGGGAAGCCGCGGTACAGGTCATCGTGCGCCGATCCCGGCGCGGCCGTCACGACCCGGCCGTCGCCGGTCAGGATGTCCATCTCGAGCACCGACTCATGCGGGAGGCCGTTGCGCAGCGAGGTCGACTCGATGCCAAGGCCGGACACCGCGCCGCCGAGCGTGATGGTCTTCAGCTGGGGCACCACCAGCGGCATAAGGCCGTGCGGCAGCGTCGCGTCAACGAGATCCTCGTAGGTCGTCATCCCGCCGACCACGGCGGTCCTGGCGGCCGGGTCCACGCATGCGACCCGCGAGAACGCCGACACGTCGAGGGTCACCAGCCCGGGCGGGCCGTTATCGCGAAATCTGAACAGGTTGGACGTCGACTTGGCCAGCCGCACCGGGGTGCCGGGCGGTATCGCCGCGTAGGCGCGCCGCAGCTGCGCCGATGCCGCGTGCCTGCTGCCAGGATGCCGGTCCGCCAACTGGCCGTGATCAGCGACCTCAGTCACGCAGCCCTCCGGGGACCCCATGCCGCGGCCGGAACCCTGACGGGCCCAGCCATGCCCCACCAGCTGGCGCCAATCGGCACGCGACGGCCAGAAGGACAGTTAGGAAACAATCTTACCGTCCGGTAGCAGCCCATTCCGAGCCCCCTGTCCCCGGTCATCCGGTCGGTCAGCGCCGCGCCGGGGGTACTGCCGGAGGCCGCGAGCCGATGGTGGCGTCGGGCGGCTCGGGCGCGGTCGGGACAATGGGTGCGGGAGGGGAACCATGGCCACGGTCTATCCCGAGCTCAGCGACCGGCTCATCACGTTCATCGGCAAGCAGGCGACGTTCTTCGTGGCGACGGCGCCGTCCGTGGACGCCGACGGCAACGGTGGGCATGTCAACGTGTCGCCCAAGGGTTACCGCGACACCTTCGCCGTGCTCGACCGGCGCACTGTCGCCTACCTCGATCTCACCGGAAGCGGCGCGGAGACCATCGCCCACCTGCGCCAGAACGGCCGTATCACGATCATGTTCTGCTCCTTCCGCCAGGCGCCCAAGATCCTTCGGATCTACGGCACAGGACGGGTGGTGCTCCCGGGCGACCCCGACTGGCCCGGGCTCGCCGCGCACTTCCGCGGCGATTACGACAGCGAGACAGGCACCGACATCGGGAACCGGCGGGCCATCATCGTGGTGACCGCCGACCGGATCTCGGATTCCTGCGGCTACGCTGTCCCGGTCATGAAGCTGGTCGGCGAGCGCGACCTGCTCACCACGATGGACGAGCTCAAGGGCCCCGAGACGCTCGCCGCTTACCGCGACGAGCACAACAAGGTCAGCATCGACGGCCTGCCCGCCCTCGCCTAGGGCCAATCCCCGCAGCTCTCCGGCGGCGCGGACCGGCACCAGATCTCCGCCGGCGCGGACCGGCACGTCGCCGGCCCGGCAGCGTAGTCGTCGCCGAAGATGGCGCCGCTGCCAGCCCCTCCCCGCCTGCCGAGGCCCGCGCGGGACACGGCCAGCATCCCCAGTCTCCGCGAGACCCGCCCAGGGCCGGACGCCAGGCCAGATCCGGCCGCCGGATCCCGCAAACCAGTCAAACCGTATGGGATCACCCCGGTGTCCTTGGAATGGATGCCACATCCACTGCGTATTCTGGGACATCCGCCACATCCATCAAGATCATTTCCGGGGAGACGGCGCGCGCCCGGCGGCCAGGCCGAGCCGAGCGCCCGGTATCGCCCCTGATGTCGCGCCGGCGCCGGCCGGCCGCCGCGCCCCACCCCGGCGCCCCCGCCCAGCATCCGCTCCAGCAGCGGCATGAGCGGCGGCAGCAGCAGCGGCCACTCGGCGTCGGTCAGGTGGACACGCCCACCGCGTTCTGCCATCCGCTGCCCGCCAGGCTGCCTGAGCGTGCCGCCGCCGTGCGGACCAACACAGGCGCGCGGGCGCGCTGCCGCCAGGCGGACCGACGCGGGCTGGCGGGGCGCGGGGCGGTCGTCTCGTAGAGTTGGCGGCATGCGATTCGCGCTGATCAACTCCGGCCTCGGGCTGCTGGCCGCTGCCAGCGAGTTGCACAAGCTGCGTCCGGACGCCGACCTGGTGATCGCCATGGACCCGGACGGGATGCCGTGGGGTCCGCGCACCCCGGAGGAGATCGCCGAGCGCTCGCTGCTGATCACCCGCGCGGCGGCCGACTACCAGCCTGACGTGATCGTGATGGCCTGCAACACCGGCAGCGTGCACGCGCTGCAGGCGCTGCGCTCGGAATTCGAGCCGCGGATCCCCGTTGTCGGCACGGTTCCGGCGATCAAGCCGGCCGCGGCGGTTGCCAGTTCGGTAGCGATCTGGGCCACGGTCGCCACCACCGCGAGCGAGTACCAGCGCAGGCTGATCGATGAGTTCGGCGGGACGGCGACGGTCACGCCGGTGGCCTGCCCTGGCCTCGCGACCGCGATCGACGCCGGCGACGAGAAGGCGATAATCGCGGCCATCGCAGACGCCGCCGAGCGGACACCGGACGGCTGCGGCGCTGTCGTGATGGGTTGCACCGAATACGAACTGGCCGCCGACCAGATCGGCGTGGCGGTACCGGGCGCCGCCCTGTTCGGCTCCGCGGCAGCGGTGGCCGCCCAGGCGATGCGCCGCGCGGTCAAGTCCGGAGCGGCCGTTAGTTCGGCCGGGGACGCCGAACCCGGCACGCTGAGCGTGTTGCTCAGCGGACGACCGTCCGCCCTGCCACCCGCGGCCCTGCAGTACCGGCAGGGCCGCGAGCTCGCGCTACTCGCTGCCGGCTGCGATCCGGCGCCCGAAGTCGCTGTCTAGCGTCGCCGAGGGTCGCGCCGCCGTCGCGGTGCCTGGCCGCCAGCCCGTCGGCGCGCGGCGTAGCTGGCGGCGACCTGCTTAGGCGTCATCGGCAGGCGCGCTGCGGACGGCGGCAGGCCGGCCTGCAGCGCCTCGGAGATCAGCAGAGCCATCGAGTAATCGGGATCCGCGCCCAGCGCCCGCTCGATGGCGATGCTGGCCAGCGCGCCCTCGCCGACCTGCCACGCGGTGAACGCGAGCAGCGCGGCAGGCGCCGGCACGAGTCCCTCGGGCAGCATCCGCACCAGGTCCGTCCACAGCCGCAGGTGGGCGCCGTTGAACGTAGGATCCATCCTTGCCCATGCGTCATCCCTGACCCGCAGATCCGTCAGCGCGACGCCCAGCCAGGCGATCTCGTCCTGGTCGGTGAGCCTGCCGCCGCGACGGTACCTGGCCACGGCGAGCCTGACCGACCGGCGCCCAGCGTCGGCGATCGGCTGGAACACGTCGGCCATCTCGGACTCTTCCAACAGGTCGGACTCTCCCGGCAGGTCAGACCCTCCCGGCAGGTCAGACCCTCCCGGGAGCGCGGGCCTGGCGAGTGCCTCGCCGATCAGCCGCATGGCCCGCTGCCTCGCGCGCTCGGTGGCCTGGCTCATCGACGCGGCGAACTCGGCCGCCGGGGCGATCGTCTCCGCTAGGTCGGCCCGGTCGCCGCGGACGACCAGGCCCGCCTCGGCGAGCATCGCGGCGGCCGGGTGCCCGGCCGGGTCGAACGGCACGCCGTCCGGCGGGCAGCAGCACGGATCCTGGCAGAGGTAGGACCAGTACCGGCCGTCCAGCACCCTGAGCACATCCTGGACAGCGATGCCGACCGACCGGAGCGCCGGGATCACCAGGTCAGCCACGGGCGTGACCAGCTGGCCGGTGCCGTACCCGATGACTACCGCCATGGTGAGGTGCTGGCGAGTGAGCACCGTGCACGCATGCTCGGCGATGTCGGCGGCCAGCCCGTCCTCGGGCGGGTCGGGCAGGTCGTAGCGGAAGGCCAGCCTGATCCTGGCGTGCGGGCCGCCGATGCCGAGAACAACCAGGCTGTCGAGCGGGCGGAAGCCGAGCAGGTTCGGCACGATGGCGAGGATGCCCTCGGCCGATCCGACCCTGACCCGGCAGCGTGGGCGCTCGGGGCCGGCGGGCTGAGAGAGGCGGGGGCGCGGGTCTTGCTGATGTGATTCGGTCATGCCCGAGGGATTGCCGCGACACGCGCGGGGAGACCGACGTCCACCGGCATGCCGGTTGCGCGGAACTTGTCCACAGGCCGGGCAATTCGGGTTTGCCAGGCTCCTGCGGCACGCCCGGCTACGGTGTGCGGCCGCGGGCATGCCGCTGCGCCAAGCCGCCAGCCGAGCAGACCCGGCCGCTGACCCAGGCCTACAACTGCACGCCGAGCAACGCGTCCACGGTGTCCCTGACCAGGGCGGCCGAACCGGCCCTGCCCTCCGCGGCATCCCGCACCAGGCCCAGGTCGCCGGCGTCGCCCGCCCCCTCAGCGGCCCAGGGCTGTCTTCCCGCCGAGGTGCCGAGCACCGCGTGCGCCCACGAGTCCACCACCGCGAGCGCCCCAGGGGCATTCAGGTCGTCCGCCATCTCAGCCCGCACGCCATCAAGCACGTACTCCCCGGCCGGCACACGCCCGGCCGCACCCAGCCCGGCCGACGCCCGCCCGGCCGCACCCGACCCGGCCGCAGCCCACCAGGCCCCATCTCGCCCGCCGGACGACGCGGCAGTCACCGCCGCGCGCCACCGGCCGAGCCGCTCGGCCGCGTCGCTGAGGCAATCGTCGGTCCAGTCCCAATCCTGCCGGTAGTGGTGCGCCAGGATCGCCAGCCGGACCGCCATCGGATCGATGCCCGCCTCGCGCAGCGCCGAGACGAAGACCAGGTTGCCCAGCGACTTAGACATCTTCTCGCCGTCCAGTCGCACCATCCCCGCGTGCGCATACCTCCTGGCGAACGCCCCGCCCCCGCCCGTCCCGTACGCCACCCTGGCGTGCGAGGCGCTCATCTCATGATGCGGGAAGATCAGGTCAGAGCCGCCCGCCTGCACGTCGAACGCCTGGCCGAGGTACCTGGTCGCGATCGCCGCGCATTCCACGTGCCAGCCGGGCCGTCCCGGGCCGAACCTGGATCCCCAGCTTGGCTCGCCCGGCCGCCTGGCCAGCCACACCAGCGGGTCCAGGGGGTCCTTCTTGCCCGGCCGGCCAGGATCCCCGCCGCGCTCGGCCGCCAGGCTGAGCATGGTCGCCGCGTCGTACCCGGAGACCGACCCGAACTCCGGATCGGCCGACCGGAGGAAATACACGTCGCCGTCGATGTCGTACAGCGAGCCGCGGTCGGCGAGCGTGCCGCTGAACTCGTCAATCACGCCGAGCGCCTCCACCGCCCCGACCAGCGCGTCCGGCGGCAGGACCCGAAGCGCGGCCATGTCGGCGCGATAGCGGTCGATCTCGCGGTCGGCCAGCAGCCGCCAGTCCTCCGCGTCGCGCGCCGCCCGTTCCAGCAGAGGGTCGTCCACGTCGGTCACATTTTGTATATAACGGACAGCATGCCCTGCATCCCGCCACGCACGGATCAGCAGGTCCCATGCGATGTACGTCGCCGCATGCCCGATGTGCGTCGCGTCGTAGGGCGTGATGCCACACGCGTAGATCGTCGCCTCGCGGCCCTGCGCCGCCTGCGCGTAACCGCCGGTCGGAGTGTCCCAGATCACGGCCTCGGGTGCCTGGCCTGGAAGGCTGGGGACGCGCGCGGAGGGCCATGAGTCCATGGCCGCAAGGTTAATCGCTGCGTTTGCCCGCGATCAGCCGGGCCTGTCGCGCTCCGCCCTCGCCTGCTCGAGAGCGAAGGCCAGCGCAATCAGGCGCGGCTCGCTCCAGGCCGGCCCGACCAGCGTGACACCGACCGGGAGCCCGCTGACCGCGCCGGCCGGCACGGTGATCGCCGGGTAGCCGGCCACCGCGGCGGGCGACGAGGTGCCGACGCTGTAATGATCGCCGAGGACGTAGTCGGTCAGCCAGGCAGGGTTGCCGCTGAGCGCGAGCACCGCGTCGATCCGGTGCTCGGTAAGTGCGCCGTCCAGCCCCGACGTGGCCAGCTTGCTGGCCTGCGCCCTGGCCGCCTCGTAATCCTCGCCTGACCGGCCGCTCGTCGCCTCGGACTGCTCGAAGATCTGCTGGCCGAAGCGCGTGAGGACCCGGTCGGCGTGAGCGAGGTTGTAGCTGATCAGCTCGGCGAGCGAGGCCGGGTGCTCGCCACCGAGCCCGGCCAGGTAGGCGTTGATGTCGTGCTTGAACTCATGCCGCAGGGCGACGAACTCCGGCTCGTTGATCTGCCCGGCGCCAGCCAACTCGACCGGATCGACGATCACGGCGCCGTTTGCCCGGAGCAGGCTGACGACCTGGTCGAGCACGGCTGCGGCCGCAGCCGTCGCCTGGGCCGAGCCGTCACGCCAGATCCCGATCCTGGCGCCGTCGAGCGCGGCCGGGTCCAGGTGCGCGGTGTAGTCCGGCGACTCGCCGGGCGCGTTCGCTGCCGCCGGGTCGGCGGGGTCGGCCCCGGCCAGGACGCCGAGCAGCACGGCGGCGTCGGCAACGCAGGCGGTCATAGGCCCTGCGGTGTCCTGGTCGGCGGAGATCGGGACGATGCCGGCCCGGCTGACCAGGCCGACGGTCGGCTTGATGCCTACGATCCCGCAGGCGTGCGCGGGGCTTAGGATCGAGCCGTCGGTCTCGGTGCCCACCGCGAGCGGAGCAAGTCCGGCGGCGACGGCCACCGCCGATCCCGAGCTTGACCCCGACGGGTTGCGGCCAGTGCCGTGCGGGTTCACCGTCTGCCCGCCGAGCGTGGACCAGCCGCTGGTGGATTCGGTCGAGCGGAAGTTGGCCCACTCCGACAGGTTGGCCTTGCCGAGGATGACGGCCCCAGCGGCACGGAGCCTGCCTACCAGAAAGGCGTCGGCGGCCTCGGCCGCCGCCAGCGCCGGCGAGCCCGCCGTCGCCGGAGACCCGGCTGCGGCGATGTTGTCCTTGATCAGCACCGGGATCCCGGCCAGCGGGCCAGCCGCCGCGCCGTCGGCACGCGCCCGGTCGGCCGCGGCCGCCTGCGCCTGCGCGTCGGCGCTGACCGAGATGACCGCGCCGAGTTCGCCGTTCAGCCGCTCGATCCGATCGGCGTAGAACGTAACGAGCTCGGCGGAGCTGAGCTCGCCCGCGCTCATGGCCCGGCTGAGCGCGGCGACCGTGGCGCCGACCGCGCGCAGGCGGGTCCGGCCGATCGTTTCGGCGGGGGATTCGGGAGACGCCATGGTGGAAGACTAAAGAGAGCCGGTGTCTCCGGCTTCGGGGGGTATTGGACATGGCGTCGGTCCGGCCGCGCGGCCGTGCCAGCGCGGTTGCGAAGCGCACCGCGACGTTCGCGGTCGCGGCCGCCGCGGCGCTGGTCGTGGTCGCCGGGTGCGCCTCCGGCGCCGGTGCCGGCCGCGGCGCCAGCGGGCACGGCAGCGGCGGCGCCAGCGGCCGGAGCCCGGTCCAGGAGGCGTACGAGGCCGCCGTACGCAAGGTGCTTCCTTCGGTGGTGGAGATCAGCGCGGGCGGCACCACGGGCTCGGGCGTGGTGTACGACTCGCGCGGCGACATCGTCACCAACGCGCACGTGATCGGGAACCGCAAGGACTTCACGGTGCTGACCTCGGTGCTCAGCGAGCCGGTCAAGGCTCACCTGATCGGCCTGTTCGCGCCGGACGACCTCGCGGTCATCAGGGTCGACCGCGACCAGGCAAGCCTGCGGCCGGTTCACTGGGCCAACTCGGCACGAGTCCAGGTCGGTGACATCGTCCTCGCGATGGGCAACCCTTACGGCCTGGTAGACAGCGTCACCCAGGGGATCGTGTCTGCTACCGGCCGGGCCGTGACCGGCGAGCGGATCAAGGGCCAGCCGCCCACCGCCATCTCCGACGCGATCCAGACCAGCGCGGCGATCAACCCGGGCAACAGCGGCGGAGCGCTCGTCCTGCTCAGCGGCAGGGTGGTCGGCATCCCGACGCTGTCGGCGCAGGACCCGCAGCTCGGCACCCCGGCCGAGGGCATCGGGTTCGCCATCCCGTCCGACACGGTGCGCGACATCGCCGCCCAGCTGATCAGCCGGGGCAAGGTGACCAGATCGGGCCGGGCGAGTCTCGATATCACCGGGCAGACGCACGTCAGCGGCGATGAGGACAAGCCCGACGGGGTGAGCGTCGACGCCGCGACTCGGGGCGGGGCCGGGGCGCGAGCCGGGATCAGAGCGGGCGACATCATCGTCGGCCTCGGCGGACGGGCGACGCCCACGCTGAACGAGCTCGAGGACGCGCTGCTCGACTACCGGCCTGGGCAGCAGGTCAAGGTCGAGGTGCTGCGCGACGGCAGCCCGAGGCAGTTCACCGCCACGCTGGACAGCCTGACCGGCTGACCTGCGGTCAGCCGGTCAGCCGTTCAGGCCAGGCCGGTCACGCCGGTCCACGCCGGTCACGCCGGTCACGCCAGGCCGGTCACGCGGTCACGCCAGGCCAGGCCGGTCACGCCGGTCACGCCAGGCACTCCAGGCCGGTCACACCGGTCACGCCAGTCACGCCAGCCGCGCCGCACACGCCAGGCACACCGGGCTGGCCACGCGGCCAGGCCGACAGCCGCGCCTGGCGGTGGCTGCCTACACTGCCATGGTGACCTTCATCACCCTGGGATCCCTCGAGTTCGTTTCCACCGCCACCCGACCCGATCTGCTCGCCGCGCCGGTCGCCGCCGCGCTGGCCGGGCCGTCGTGCGCCCCGTTGGCCGCGGAAGTCGGTGTCGCCGAGATCGACCCTGAGCTCGCCGACACCGCGGCGTTCTGCGAGCGCTACGGCGTGCTGCCGACGCAGTCGGCCAACTGCGTCGTCATCTCGGGCCGCCGCGACGGCGAGCTGCGCTACGCCGCGTGCGTGATCCTGGCCACGACCAGGGCCGACGTCAATGGAATCGCGCGCCGCGCGCTCGACGTGCGCAAAGCATCGTTTGCCGCCACCGACGTCGCGGTGGCCGAGACCGCGATGGAGTACGGCGGGATCACCCCGATCGGGCTGCCGGCAAGCTGGCCGATCCTCATCGACGCCGCGGTGGCCGCCACCGAGTCCGTGGTGATCGGCAGCGGCGTCCGCCGGTCTAAGCTCGCGCTCGCCGGAAAGGCGCTCGCCGACGTACCTGGCGCCACGGTCATCGAAGGCCTGGGCCGTTTGTGAAGGATCGGCGCGTGATAGCTCGCCGGATCGCATCACAAAAACGGGGTTGAGCACAAAGGCCCGCTGGGGCCTGTCCCGTCGATCGTGGGGCTGGGTCGCGGAGCAGGTCCTGATGGCTAGGCTTGTGGTCTGCCGCGGGCCGTCCCCGAGGCCGCCGCCGGCCGCCGCGCCCTGCGCCGCCCGGAGATGATCTTGATGGATGTGGCGGATGTCCCAGAATACGCAGTGGATGTGGCATCCATTCCAGTGCCACCGAGATGATCATGTACGGTTTCGGCGGGTATGCGGCGATCCGGGCGGCCGTGCTCGCTCAGGGCAGCCGTACTCGCCCAGGCGGCCGCGGCCGCGCGGCGGCGCGGCGCGGAGGTCAGCCGCGCTGCTCCGGGTTGTCATGGCCGGTGATGCCGCGCGGAAGAGCCGTCGGTGCCAGCAGAGATCTACGGGACAGGCGCTAGCCGGCAGCGGGTCACGGCAGCCAGGACACCTTTCCGTGCAGGTAGGCGTAGCCGATGAAGGTGACCGCGTCGATCAGCGAGTGCGCGATCACCATCGGCATGATGCGGCCCCACCGGCGGTAAAGCACGCCGAAGATCAGGCCCATCACGAAGTTCCCGGTGAACCCGCCCAGGCCCTGGTACAGGTGGTAGGAACCGCGCAGCAGGGCGGCCACCACGATCGCCGTGCCCGGGCGCCAGCCCAGCTGGTCAAGCCTGAGCAGCAGGTAGCCAATGACCAGCGTCTCCTCGAGCAGGCCGTTCTGGATCGCGTTAAGCAGCAGGATGGGATCGCGCCACCAGACGTTGGGCAGGCTCTCCGGCACCACGTTCAGGCTGACCCCGAGGTGGAACGCGACAAGATAAAGCCCGAGGCCCGCGCCGCCGATCACGGCCGCCAGGACCGAGCCGCGGACGCCGTCCCTGACCGGCTCCGTGCCGTCCAGGCCGATTACGGACGGCGGCTCTCCGGAGCGTGCCATCAGGTAGAGCACGAGGAAGACCGGCGCAAGGGTCTCGGCGATCGAGGCGATCTGCAGCGTCAGGTCAAGCCAGTTGTTGACGGCCAGCGAGCCGACAAGGAGCGCTTGCTGGCCGGCCAGCGGCTGGGGTGCGAGCAGCGAGCCGATCAGGTGCAGTATCGCGTTCAGTGCGCTCGCACCGAGCGACACGGCGAATACGGCGAGAATCTCCCAACGAATTAGCCAGGGCGGCGGCGGGCGTAGGCTGGTCTCCCTGAGTGCCACCCGAAGGACTCTAGCTGGTGCCACTGCCCCGGTTCGGTCCCGGCGGGAACCGCTACCTGAGCGGGCACTCTGGTTGGCGCTGTGCCAGTTTGCGATGGGCCAGTTTGCGATAGGCCAGTTAGCTATGGGCCGACAGGGGTACCGGTCTGGCCGATCACGGGGCTGGTCTCCGGGCCGACGGCACACATGATCGGGTCCGAACAAGCGTAGGCAGGATGGTCCGATGATCCGTGCAGGCCGCGGTGACGCCCCCGCGTCGGCCGACCCTGCCTCCACTAGGCCTGCCTCCGCTGAAGCCGCCGCCACCACCGACGCATCCGCCACCACCGACGCATCCGCCCCCACCGACACCTCCGCCCCCACCGACACCTCCGCCAGCACCGCATCCGCCAGCACCGCATCCGGTGTCGGCGCCGCCCAAGCCGCCGGCGCCGTCGGTGCCGGCGGGGCCTCGTCATCCAGGCGCGGCCGCCTGCGCCGCGCCGCCAGCCACGCCTGGGTGCGGCACCTGGCCCTGCTGCTGCTGTTCGAGGGCGCCGGGATCGCCGCCACCTGGCCGAGGGCCACCTGGCTGGCCGACGGGACCCTGCCGGCCACCTCAGATGTGTCCGGCTTCGTGTGGAACCTCTGGTGGGCCGCGAACCGGCTCGTGCACCCTGGCAACCCGTTCTTCACCACGTACATGGCCGCGCCGGTCGGCACCCACATGGCCTTCAGCACGCTGATGCCGCTGGCCGGCTGGCTGATGTCGCCGGTGACCGTGCTGTACGGCCCGTCGGCCGCCTTCACGCTGCTCACCATCATCGCGCCTGGCCTGCTGTGCTACGCCATGTACCACATGGCCAGGCTCTGGCTGAACGAGGCAGGATCGATCATCGCCGGCGCCTTCTTCGGCCTCTCGTCGACGATGCTCTGGCAGGACTGGTACCACGTCAACATCGCGATCGGCAGCATCTTCCTGCCCGTGATGATCGAGGCGGCGGTCCGCTTCAGGCGCAGGCCGGCGATCGGGCCCGCGGTTGTGCTCGGCGTGGCACTCGGAGCGTCGATCCTGATCAACCAGGAAACCACGGTGGTGGGCGCGATCATCACGATCGTGCTGATCGTCCCGTGGCTGATCTGGGCGCTGGCGCGCAGACGCGACCTGCTGCGCAAGGCCGTCGTGCCGCTCGCGATCGGCCTCGGCGTCTGCCTGCTTGTCGCGAGCCCGCAGCTGATCGCCATGGCGCAGCAGATCGCGGCCGGCGCGGCCCACCCGCCGATCGGCCAGCTTGCGTCCAACTACGCGCAGTTCGGCGTGCCGCTGCAGACCCTGTTCGCCCCCTCGCCGCGGCTCGGCACGTTCGGCCTGGGCCACCTGGCGGCGGCGTACAGCTACAACAACGGCGAGCAGGTGCTCGAAGGGCTGCCCACGTTCGGCGTGGTGCTCAGCGCGCTCGCGGTGGCTGGCCTTGCGGTGGGCTGGCGCAGGCGCAGCACCTGGGCCTTCGCCGGGCTGTGGCTGATCTGCGCTGCGCTGGCGCTCGGCACCAGCGTGACCATCGGCAGCGGCTGCGTGATCAGCACCGGCACCTTCCACCAGCCGGGCCGGATCTACGGCCGGTCCTGCCATCAGTACCTGCCCCTGATGAGCACCATGCCGAGAACGAAGACGTTCCCGCCGGGCGCGCCCCTGGCCGGGGTGTGGCAGCACGTGGTGGTGTCGAACCTGATGCCGTATACCTGGCTGGTCCGCATCCCCGGGCTGTCCGGCCTGCGGGAGGCGGATCGGTTCACGCTGGTCGGGCTGATCGGTGCCGCCATGCTCGCCGGGCTCGTGGTGCAGTGGCTGAGCAGGCGCAAGATCACGATGCCTCTGATCGCGGTCGTGGTCGCGCTCGGCGTGCTCGAGGCGGGCTGGTCAGGCGCCTCGATCAACTCGCTCGGCTACCACGGCGTGATGCCGACCACGCTGCCCAAGCTCGACCGCTACCTGGCCGCCGATCACACCAACTCGATCGTGGTCGACGTGCCCTACGGGCTGCGCGGTGGCGTCGACGTGACCGGCGACCAGATCTCGCCGCAGGCCCTGCTGCTTGCCACCAACGACGGACACCCGCGCGCGATCTCCTACACCGCCTGGGTCTCGCAGGCCGCGATCACGGCCGTCGCCAGGCACGCGTTCTTCCGTTACCTGTACATCGCGGAGAAGAGCAAGAACCCGACCCCGCACCAGATCGCACTGGCCAGGGCCGATCTGCGGACCATGAACGTGGGCTGGGTCGTGATGTGGCGGAACATGTGGACCGTGTACCACCCGCTGCTGCGGTGGGCCCACGTGGACAAGTACCTGGTCGCGACCGGCTTCCGGCACACCGCGGGCACCTGCCTGATCAGCATCAGGCCCGGCCAGACCTGCCCGAGCGCGGACGCGATCTGGCTGTACCGGTACGAGCCAGGCCAGGCGGGCAGGAACAGGTAGGCTCCGCTTGTGGCCACCAAGGAACAGCCGAAGCAGCCAGGGCGACAGCAAGCGCAGCGGGCGACGAACAGCAGAGGCGCACCCGCCGCGGCCCGGCCCGGCGCCCCGAAGGGGCAGGCCGTCCAGGCCGCGCCCGAGCGGATCGAGCCGCCGAGGTCGCTGAGCCTGGCCGTCCGCCTGATGTACGCGGGCGCCGCGCTGACCGCGATCGGCACTTTGGCCGACGTGATCGTGGTCGTCGCCGGCGGGACCAAGGCGCTGCGGGCCGGCCATCAGCACGCCACCGCGGCCCAGCTGCACGCCTCGCTCGGCGTGCTGATCACCAGCGTGCTGTTCTCCGGCGTGATCGAGACCGTGCTCTGGCTGTTCATGGCCAGGGCCAACAGGGCAGGCCTTCCCTGGGCGCGGATCGCCGCGAGCGTGCTGCTCGGCATCAACACGATCCTGGTCGTGACCACGGTCCTGCACGGCGGCGCGGTCACGCTCGCCGCGTTCTCGGGACTGACCTGGCTGGTCGGGGCCGGCGCCGTCTGGTACCTCTGGCAGCGGGAGTCGAGCGCCTACTTCGCGGCCCCGGCCGCCCCGCGGACGCCGAAAGCCCCGGTCCCCCCAGCCCCCAAGGCCCCAGCTCCGAAGGCAGCCCCCACCAAGCCCAGGCCGCCGTCCACGTCGGGCTGAGCCTGCGGCTGGTCCTGGGCCGCTGCGAGCTGCGCGGTCAGCCGCCGCCAGGCTAGTTCAGCTCCTGAGGCCAGGCAGCCGTCCACGACCGAGCCGGTGCCGAGCGCGCTGACCCGGATGTCCGGCAGCACGGGCGCGATCTGACCGAGCTCGGTGGCCACCGCCGCGGCGAACCCGGGCGCCTGGCCGATGCCGCCGCCCAGCACCACAAGCCCTGGGTCGACCACGGTCACGATCGAGCAGATCGCCTTGGCCACCAGGCGCGCCTCGGCGGCCACGATCGCGCCTGCCCGCTCGTCACCGCCCGCCGCGGCCGCGAACACCTCACGTGCCGACCGCGCCCGCAGGCCGGCCTCGCGGGCCGCCCGCACGATCGCGTCGGCCGAGCCTGCCGCCTCGAGCGTGCCGCGCCTGCGCACCTCGTCGGCTCCGCGCCCCGGCCCGCCAGCCAGTGCCGCAGCGCCCGGGCCCTCGGCGATCGGCAGGTACGCGATCTCGCCGGCCACCCCGTGCGCGCCCCGGTGCAGCTGGCCGCCGAGCACGAGCCCCATCCCGATGCCTGACCCGATCGAGACGAACGCGAAGCTGGCGAACTCGCGGCCGTGCCCGTGGTCCCGCTCGGCGAGCGCCGCCGCGTCGGTGTCGTTCTCCACCACCAGGGTCTCGCCGAACGCGCGGCGCAGGCCGGCGAGCACGGCCGGCCGGTCCCAGCCGGCCAGGCCGCCGGTCAGCGTGATCGCGTCCCGCTTCGGGTCGTACACTCCCGGGCTGCCAAGTACGGTCTGGGTGACCCTGGCCCGGTCCACCCCGGCGGCCGCGCAGATCCCGTCGGCCAGCCTGATCAGCTCGCTGACCTGCTTGCTCACCCCGGCGGTCGGGCAGCGGGCCTCGGCCTTGGCCCTGACCTCGCCGGTCAGGTCGGCGAGCGCGCCGCGCAGGTACTCGTGGCCGATGTCGAGCCCGAGCACGTAGCCGGCGTCCGGGCTGATCTCGTACAGCACAGCCGAGCGTCCGGGCACCCCGGTGCGCTGGCCGGCCGTCCTGACCAGGCCGGACCGTTCCACGTTCGCCAGCGCCAGAGATACCGTCGGCTTGGAGAGCCCGGACAGCCTGGCCAGGTCGGCACGCGAGCAGAGGCCGAGCTGGCGGATCTGGCTGAGCAGCAGCTGCTCGTTCATGGTCCTGATCAGCTGCGGCCTGGCGGCCTGCAGCCCGGCCGGCGGCCCGGGCGCGCCCTGCGCCGCCTGGCCGGTCAGGGCCGCGACGGCCGCGTCCTGCTGGCTCTGCGTCATCTAACGCAGGTAGGCGAGATGCTCGCCGTGCAGCTCGATGTACTCCTCGATCAGTTCCCTGGCCGCAGTGATGCCCGGCACCAGCGGATGCTGGGCCAGCGCGACCGCGGCCAGATCCGCGTCACCGGACATGGCTGCCTCCACGATGCCTCGCTCGTACTCTTTCACGGCCATCACGAGCGCCCGCGCCGAGCGGGGCAGGCTGACCGGGCCGAGCCTGGTCAGGCCGCCCGCGTCCACCCTGGCCGGCACCTCGGCGACATCGGCCGGGTCGAGGAAGCCCAGGGTGGCCTCGTTCGGCACGTTCACGATCACCTCGCTGGCACCCCGGCCGGCCAGGCCGTCGATGACTCGCAGCGCCAGGCCCTCGTAGCCGCCGATCTCGGTGGCCTCGATCGGCACGGTGCCCGCGGCGGCGCGTCTGGCCCTGGCCTCCGCCTGCCCGCTGGCGCCCTGGGTATCGGTCCGCATGTAGGTGTCCCGCCTGACCCCGAGCAGGCTGGAGTAGGCGGACCAGGCGGCGTGCACGTCGCCGTCGGCGAACGCGCGGCCGATCGCGGCGAGCAGCTCGGTGTTGAGAGCCAGCACGTCCTGGCCGCGGCTCGACCCGGCCTTCGCGACGTCGTCGACGTAGCGCCTGGAGTCGTAGAAGTAGTAGACGTACTCGGTCGGGATCGCGCCGACCCGCCGGACCATGCCCGGGTCGAACGCGGCCAGGTGCCGGTCGGTGCGCTGCAGCTCGTCGAACCTGGCCAGCAGCTCGGGCATCATCTCGGTGCCGTCCACCCGCAGCGAGCCGACCCAGCCGAGGTGGTTCAGGCCGCCGTACCCCGCGCTGACCTGGCCGGGCGCCACCCGCAGGAACCTGGCCAGGTTCGCGATCGTGCCCGACGGGGTGTCGCACACGCCCACCGCGGTGATCTTGCCCTGGTCGCTGATCGCCTGGGTGATCAGGCCCGCCGGGTTGGTGAAGTTGACCAGGACCGCGCCCGGCGAGCACCGGCTGAGCAGCTCGCAGTAGGACAGCACCACAGGGATCGTGCGCAGCGCCATCGCGCAGCCGCCGGGGCCGGTGGTCTCCTGGCCCACGATCCCCCGCTCGAGCGCCACCTGCTCGTCGATCACCCGGCCGCGGTCTCCGCCCACCCGGATCGCCGAGAAGACGTAGTCCGCGTCGGTGAAGGCCCGTGCGGCGTCGGCGGTCACGGTCACCACCCCGGGCTGGCCGAGCACCGCGGCGACCTCGACGGCGAGCCGCGCCGTCGTCGCGCGCCTGATCGGGTCGGGCTCGAGCAGGCAGATCTCGCCGAACGCGCCCGGCCTGCCCGCCAGGACCGCGCGCACGAAGGCCGGCATCCGCACGCCGCCGCCGCCAAGAACCGTCAGCTTCATCGGCCCTGTCCCATCGCGTTCATCGCCCTTGCGGCGGCCGTCTGCACAACATTCGGGCGCAACGGCCAGCCCGCCAGGCTCCCGGCACCAGCTACCTCGCCCACGGCGCCCAGCCGCGCAACCGCCTGCGAGCCTGCCGCGTTCCCGGCCGCCGCGGCCTGGGCCACGGAGGCGCCGCGCACCAGCGCGGCGATCATCGCCCCGGCGAAGCTATCGCCCGCGCCGGTCAGGTCCCTGACCGGCACCTGCGCCACGCCGTCGCCGATCTCGGTGACCTCGCCGTCCGGGCCGGCCAGGACCGCGCCCGCCTCCCCGCAGGTCACCACGAGCTGGGTGCCCATGCCGCGCGCCGCGGCGATGGCCCGCCTGATGTCACCGGCGCCGGTCAGGCTGACAAGCTCGTCGGCATTGGGCACGAAGATGTCGGCCATCCGCACGCACTCAAGCACCGAGGCGCGGTTCCGTGCGTCGCCGAACGAGGTGTCCAGCATGATCTTGCAGCCAAGCTCGCGCGCCTCGCGAAGGAACGCCAGCCTGCCCCGGCCGGCGTGCAGGTAGCACCAGGCGGGGCGGTACTCGCGCAGCACCTGCCGCCAGCGATCGGCCTCTTGCGGCGCCCGGAACGCGCGCGACGGCAGGTGGGTGACGAAGCCGCGGTCGCGGTCGAAGTTGAGCACGACGGTGATCCCGGCGGTCGGCTCGCCGACCCGCGCCGACGGCGAGATGTCGACCCCGGCCGCCGCGCAGTGGTCGGCGACGACCTGCGAGCCCATGTCGTCGCCCAGCAGCGTGCAGAGTCCCGCGCTGACGCCGCCGGCGGCCGCAGCGGTGGCGCTGGTGACGGCGCCGCCGCAGGAGATCGCGAACTCGTCGGAGAAGACCTCCTCGCCGGGCCTCGGCAGCCGGTCGAGCCGCCCGAAGACCAGCTCGAGGAAGACCGACCCGAACGAGATCATGTCCACGCCAGCGCCTCCCCGTCGCGATGCCCGGCGGCGGACGGTCTGCCGGGCTGATCCGGCCTCCACTGCTCCAGGGTTGCCGCGCTCTATCACGTTTCGGCCACGGCCTCTGTTACGCCGGGCTTAGTTAGGATACTGTCCTAACAATTCACACGATAGCGCTTCCGGCGTCGTAACGGAATCGGCAGGGTCATGGCGGGACATCTCGACCTCAAGGAGGCGGAGGTCACTACCAACGTCACGCGGATTTCAGGACGAAGGTCCCCAGATTTGCCGAATAGGCGACATACATGATGGTTACTGGCATCATCGCCGACGGTGGCACCGCCGGCCCACGCTGACCGGCCTCCCCCGCCGGCCAGCACCTGCCCGTGACGGACGTGCGAGCCGTGCCGGGCAACCCGCAGCTACCCAGCGCATTCAGGAAGGGCCCAAGCAATGAGACGCCTTACCATACTCGGGGCCGTCGTCGTCGTGAGCCTGCTGGCCGCCGCCTGCAGCACGAGCACCTCGAGCGCCCCGCCGTCGAGCGCGAGCAAAGTGCTGACCATCGACAACGAGAGCGGCGAGACCTGGCCGTGCGACTTCAACCCCTTCAACCTGAGCTACATCGGCTATTCTCTCGGGCCGGTTTACGAGCCGCTGGCGTTCGTCAACACGCTGGAGAGCGGCAAGACCTCGCCGTGGCTAGCGACGAGCTGGACCTGGAGTGACGGCAACAAGGTGCTCACCTTCACGATCCGCAGTGGCGTGAAGTTCTCCAACGGAGACCCGCTCACGCCGGCCGACGTGGTCTTCACCTTCGAGATGCTGAAGAAGAACCCGACGCTTGACGTCAACGCGGTCTGGTCGGTGCTGTCCAGCGTCGCGCAGAAGGGATCGAACCAGGTCGTGATGACCTTCAAGACCGAGGCCGTGCCCTACTTCTACTACGTGGCCGACCAGGTCGCGATCGTCGACCAGTCCATCTGGTCGAAGATCAAGAACCCTGTGCTGTACCCCGACAAGAACCCGGTCGGCACCGGGGCCTTCACGACCGGCGCCACGGACTGCACGCCAGAGAACATCAAGTACGTGGCGAACCCGCACTACTGGCAGCCGGGCGAGCCCAAGGTCAAGGTCGTCAACTACCCGTCGTTCCTGACGAACGACACGGCCAACACCTACCTGGCCGACGGCCAGGCTCAGTGGGGCAGCCAGTTCATCCCCAGCATCAAGTCGTTCTACCTGGCCAAGAGCCCGGATAACCACTACTGGTTCCCGCCGGTGGTGAACGTCACGATGTTCATCAATCTGACCAACCCGATCCTGAAGAACGTCGCGGTGCGCCAGGCCATGGCGTACGCGATCAACCGGCCGAAGGCCTCGACCATCGGCGAGTACGGCTACGAGCCGCCGTCGAACCAGACCGGGATCGTCACGCCTACGTTCTCGAGCTGGCTCGATAGCTCGCTCGCGGCCAAGTATGGCAACAACTACGCTTACAACCCCAAGAAGGCCATTTCGATCCTCGAGGCGGCCGGCTTCAAGCGAGGCCCCAACGGCATCTTCCAGACGCCGTCCGGCACCCCGCTCTCCTTCAACATCGTCAACAACGGCGGCTTCTCCGACTGGGTCGCCGCGGTGCAGACGATCGTGGCGGACTTCAAGGCCGTCGGCATCCAGCTCACGCCCGAGGACCTGTCCGCGGGCACCTTCGACGCGGACATCTACACCGGCAAGTTCGACCTCGGCTACTACGCGGAGACCGGCGGACCGACGCCGTACTTCGAGCTGAGGCAGTGGCTCTACTCGGCCAACTCGGCACCGATCGGCAAGGCGGCAGGCTCGAACTTCGAGCGGTACAGCAACCCGGCCACCGACGCGCTGATCAACGAGTACGGCGCCACCACCAGCGCGTCCAAGCAGCACTCGATCGTGGACCAGCTGGAGCAGGTCATGCTCTCCGACGTACCGGTGATCCCGGTCACCGAGGAAGTGGACTGGTACCAGTACAGCACCGCCTCCTTCAGCGGATGGGAAACCCCGGGCGATCCTTACGCTCAGCCCGCCGCCTACAACTACCCCGACTGGGGCCAGACGCTGCTGCATCTGTCGCCGGTCAAGTAACGGCACGGGCTGCCCGGATGGTCAGGCCGGATCCGGTCTGACCATCCGGGCACCGTTCAAGGCGGAACATCCCTTGCGTGCGGCCGCCCGATAGGTGAGCGTAGGAGCACTGGTCGATGAGCATTAGGGGAACGGCATGAGGTTCGTGCTGCGCCGCCTCGGCTTCTTCGCGCTCACCCTGTGGGTGGCGCTCACGCTGAACTTCCTGCTGCCGCGGATGATGCCCGGCAACCCGGCGCTGGCGATCATCGCAAGCCACAAGGGCGGCGTAAGCCCGCAGGCGCTCAAGGCGCTCGATGCCGAGTTCGGCCTCAACCGCCACCAGAGCATGGCCTCCCAGTACGCCCAGTACCTCCGCGACGTCTCGACCGGCCACTTCGGGGTCTCGCTCACCACCTATCCAGGCGCATCGGTGGCCAGGATCGTGCTCGACGCGATTCCGTGGACGCTCGGGCTGGTCGGCGTGACCACCGTGCTCGCCTTCATACTCGGCACTCTGATCGGCATCGTCGCCGCGTGGCGCAGGGGCGGTCGGCTCGACAGCATCATGCCGCCGGTCTTCGTGATCATGACGGTGATCCCCTACTTCTGGCTCGGGCTTGTCCTGATCCTCGTGTTCGGCGTCACGCTGCACTGGCTGCCGTACTTCTTCGGCTACGACTTCACGCTGACACCAGGCTTTACCTGGACCTTCATCAGCAACGTGCTCGAGCACGCCATCCTGCCGAGCTTCACGCTGCTGATCACGACCATCGGCACGTGGATCCTGACCATGCGCAACACCATGATCACCACGCTGGCCGAGGACTACGTGCGAATGGCCAAGGCGAAGGGCCTGCCGGCGTGGCGGATCATGTTCGACTACGCGGCCAGGAACGCGATCCTCCCGAACCTCACCGGGTTCGCGATGTCGCTGGGATTCGTGGTGGGCGGCGCCATCCTGATCGAGGAGGTCTTCAACTATCCGGGCGTCGGCTACATGCTGCTCCAGGCCGTCTTCAATGACGACTACCCGCTCATGCAGACGCTGTTCTTGCTGATCACCGTGGCCGTGCTGGTGGCGATCCTGCTGTCCGACGTGGCCACGGCCATACTCGACCCGCGCACCAGGAGTGAGAGCTAGCCATGGCGACGATCGAAGCCCCGGGCGGCCCGGGAGCTCCCGGCCAGGTGGGCGGGCCCGCGCTCGTTCCGGTCGGCGGGCTGCCGGCGCCGCGCGGCGGAATTTCCGGCGCACGCTCCCTGCGGCGGATGGCGCGCGCCATCACCGCCAACAGGAAGGCCACGGTCGGCATGATGCTGCTGGTCGTGTTCTGCTTCGTGGCACTCTTTCCTGGGCTCCTCGCCCACGACAGCCCGACCGCGGAGATCTACGGCCGCAGTCTCGGCCCGTCCGCGCAGCACCTGCTCGGCACCACCGCCTTCGAACAGGACATCTTCGCGCAAGTGATCTACGGCGCCCGGCCGGTGCTGCTGATCGCCTTCGGTGTCGGGATCGGGGCCACCTTTATCGCCATGCTGATCGGGGTTGCCGCGGCCTACCTGGGCGGCGTGTGGGACGGCGTGCTCAACCTGGTCACCGACGTGCTGCTGGTGATCCCGGCGTTCCCGCTGCTGATCGTGATCGGCAGCTACCTGCACGGCGCGACCACCGGCGTGATGATCGCGGTCATCACGTTCGTCTCCTGGTCCTATACCGCGCGCCAGCTCCGCTCGCAGGCCCTGTCGCTGCGCCGCAGGGAATTCCTGGAGGCGGCCAGGGTTCGCGGTGAACGCTCGCTCTACATCATCCTCGTGGAGATCATCCCGACGATGACCTCACTGCTGGTCGCCAGCTTCCTGACCAACGCGCTGTACGCCGTGCTGTTCTCGTCCAGCTTGCAGTTCATCGGCCTCGGCGATCCGAGCACGGTCAGCTGGGGCACCATGCTCTACTGGGCCGAGAACGCCGAGGCATTCCAGAGCGGCCAGGTCCTGTGGATCGTGGTTCCTGGCCTGTGCATCGTCGCCCTCGGCGCGGCATTCGCGCTGCTCAACTACGCCTTCGACGAGATAGGCAATCCAGCACTTCGGCCGATGCGGAGGAGGCGTGCGAGCGGTGCCACGCGTGTCACGAACGCTGGCTGACGACCAGCCCGCCGCGGCCCGATCCAGCTGGGACGGCGGACCCATCCTGGAGGTCCGGGACCTGACGGTCGAGTACATACTGGAAAACGACGTCGTCCTCGCGGTGGAGAAGGTCAGCTTCGACCTCGCGCCCGGCGAGTTCCTGGCGATCGTCGGTGAGTCAGGCTGCGGCAAGTCCACCCTGCTGTTCGGTATCGCGCAACTGCTCTTCCCACCAGCGGAGATCGTGGCGGGCAGCGTCAATTTCAAAGGGCGCAACCTCGTCGGCCTGACCGATTCCCATCTCACCGCGATCCGCTGGAGGGACCTGTCGGTCGTGATGCAGAGCGCGATGAACGCGCTCAATCCGGTCAAGTCCATCGGCGCGCAGTTCAAGGACGCGATGCGGGCGCACGGTGTCACGTCGGAACATGAGATCGCCGCCAGGTCCGCTCAGGTGCTTCAGATGGTCGGCATCGACCCGATCCACCTCAAGAGCTATCCGCACCAGCTCTCCGGCGGCATGCGGCAGCGCTCGATGATCGCGATGGCGCTGCTGTTCACGCCCGACCTGGTCATCATGGACGAGCCGACGTCGGCGCTCGACGTCGTCGCCCAGCGCTCGCTCATGGTCCAGATCAAGGAGCTGCAGCGCGATATCGGCTTCGCGGTCATCTTCGTGACCCATGACATGTCGCTGGTCAGCCACTTCTCCGACCGGCTCATGGTCATGTACGCCGGGCAGGTGTCGGAGGTGGGCGCCACCCAGCAGCTGTTCGACACGCCGCTGCATCCCTACACGGCAGGCCTGATGGAGGCGTTCCCGTCGATCCGCGGACCCAAGGTGGCGCTGAGCGGGATCCCCGGCAACCCGCCCAATCTCGCCAGCCCGCCGCCGGGCTGCCGGTTCGCGCCGCGCTGCCCCAAGGTCTTCGACCGGTGCAGGACCGAGCCGCCAGAGCTCTACCAGGTCGACGG
>DATIZP010000123.1:0-7095 GCA_035517035.1 Streptosporangiaceae bacterium
ACCTCTCGTTCGCGCCGGGTGGCGCCGACCTCCCCGCCGCCATCGGGCACATCGCGCCCGACCCCCTTGAGGCCGCGTTCGACGACGACAGGTTCGTCGCCAGGCTGCTGGCACGGCGGACCGGGATCAAGCGCGCGCTGCTTGACCAGTCGCTGATCAGCGGCGTGGGAAACATCTACGCCGACGAGTCGCTGTGGCGGGCCAGACTGCACTGGGCCCGCGGCACCGACGGGCTGCGCAAGGCCGACGCGCACCGCCTGCTCGGCGCGGTCCGCGAGGTCTTCGCCGAGGCCATCGCGGTAGGCGGCACCTCGTTCGACAGCCTGTACGTGCACGTAAACGGGCAGAGTGGCTACTTCGAGCGGTCCCTTGCCGTCTACGGCCGGGCTGGCGAGCCCTGCCTGCGGTGCGGCGCTCCCGTGGTCAGGGAGAAGTTCATGAACCGCTCGTCCTACAGCTGCCCGGCATGCCAGCGAAGACCGCGGCGGGGGCGCTGGTGAGCGTCGGCGACCAGCAGGGAACCGGGGCCGAGCTGAGCAAGCAGGCCAGGCTCACCGCGTGGGTGCGCGGGCGGGTGCAGGGGGTCGGGTTCCGCTGGTGGGTACGGAGCAACGCGCTTGAGCTCGGGCTGGCCGGCACGGCCGAGAACCTGCTGGACGGGCGGGTCAAGATCATCGCCGAGGGCAACAGGGACTGCTGCGCGGTGCTGCTCGCCAAGCTCGAGGGGCCCGAGGCTCCCGGCCAGGTCGTCCAGGTGACGCACCGATGGGATCAGGCGCGCGGCGGGATCGACGGTTTCGTCGAGCGGTGACGCTGGTTGTATCGCGCTGATGCTCGCTACGGGCGTCACGACACGCCCGTGAGCAGGCCAAACGCCAACTTGACCGGATGCCCCTAGTAATGGGACCATGGATCTGTTACCTGCGCGCAACCTGGCGCGTTTCCAGCGTTTCTGCGTGCGCGCCCACTCTGGTCGCTCAGTGTGGAGGACCTCAAGCAATGGCGAAGGCTCTGCTTGGCCATGTTGGCGGGCCTGATCCCCGCATGGTTGCTGAGATGCGTCGGCTGCAGCGGCGCGTTCGTGACCTGGAAGCCGAGCTTGCCCGGCTTCAGGAGGTCAATGACGTGCTTGCAGCCGGAGTCCGGCATGAGATGCTGCTAGACGAACGCGAGCCTGCCCTGACCTGACGACGCTGACCTAACGGCGCCGACCTGACCGGCGTGACCCGACCGGCGCCGATGCCCGCACCGAACTCACGGCCGCCCAGCATGCCGACGCGAGCGGGCCGGCGCTGAAGTCACGGTCTCCGGGCAAGCGCGCGGCCCATCGTTCACCCCTGGCCGCCGGTCCTGGCGAGCACGCGGTCGTTCATCGATGCCAGTCTCGCGCAAAACGGGCACAATATGGCGAATCGCGGTGGAATGGCGACCGCGCCGGCGGGTACTTGGCTGAAGGCCCGATCCGCCTCACACCGCGCGGTAGTGTGCGGTGGAACCAAGCGCGAACTGATGAGGAGTCCAGGCCGTGTACCTGAAAACCCTCACCCTGCGCGGGTTCAAGTCCTTCGCCTCGACCACCACCCTGCGGTTCGAGCCGGGCATCACCTGCGTCGTGGGCCCCAACGGGTCGGGCAAGTCGAACGTCGTCGACGCGTTCTCTTGGGTCATGGGCCAGCAGGGCGTCAAGCCGCTGCGCGGCGGCAAGATGGAGGACGTGGTGTTCGCCGGCACGGCCGGCCGCCCCGCGCTCGGCCGGGCCGAGGTCACGCTGACGATAGACAACAGCGACGGCGCCCTGCCGATCGACTATGCGGAGGTGACGATCAGCCGCCTGCTGTTCCGCACCGGCCAGAGTGAGTACGCGATCAACGGCAGCCAGTGCCGGCTGCTCGACGTGCAGGAACTGCTGTCGGACACCGGTCTCGGGCGTGAGATGCACGTCATCGTCGGGCAGGGCCATCTCGACGACATCCTGAACGCCGGGCCCGAGGCGCGGCGGGCACTGATCGAGGAGGCGGCCGGGGTACTCAAGCACCGCAGGCGCAAGGAGAAGGCGCTGCGCAAGCTCGAGGCCATGCAGGCGAACATGACCAGGCTGGTCGACCTGACCTCCGAGCTCGGCCGCCAGCTCAAGCCGCTCGGCCGGCAGGCACAGCTGGCGCGCAAGGCGG
This sequence comes from Streptosporangiaceae bacterium, assembly GCA_035517035.1. Classification (GTDB taxonomy): domain Bacteria; phylum Actinomycetota; class Actinomycetes; order Streptosporangiales; family Streptosporangiaceae; genus Chersky-822. The sequence continues at coordinate 2,172 of DATIZP010000123.1, forward strand.
CGGTGATCCAGGCCGACCTGCGCGACGCCCGGCTGCGGCTGCTCGCCGACGACTACGTGACGCTGTCTGCCGAACTCGCCAGGGACGAGGCGGACGAGACCGCCGCCGCGGCCCTGCGGGCGGAGCTCGACGGGCTACTTGCCGAGTCCAGGCTGCGTGAGTCCGAGCTCGAGTCCGCAGCCCAGCAGCACGCGCCGCGGCTGGCCGCGGCCCAGCAGACCTTCTTCGCGCTCGGCGGGCTTGCCGAGCGGCTGCGCGCGATCGCCGATCTCGCCGCCGAGCGCCACAGGCACCTGTCGGCACCGCCCGAGCCCGCCAGGCCGGGGCGCGATCCCGACGAGCTCGAGCGCGAGGCGGTGACGCTGCGCGAGCAGGAGCGCGCGCTCGGAGAGCGGCTCGGCGCCGCCCGCGGGAACCTCGCCGCCGCGGTCTCGGCGAGGACCGCGGCCGAGACCGCGCTGGCCGACGCGGAGCGAACGATCGCCGCGCAGGCCAGGGAGGCCGCCGAGCGGGCCGAGCGGCTGGCGAGGCTGCGCGGCCAGGCCGGCGCGGCGCGCAGCAAGCTCGCCGCGGCCAGGGAGGAGGCCGGGCGCCTGGCTACCGCGCTGGCGGCCGCCAGGTCACGGGCCGAGCAGGCGCAGCAGCAGTACGGCGAGCTGCAGGACCAGTTCGGCGGCCGGGACGAGGACCGCGCCGCGCTGGTAGCGGCGATCGAGCAGGCCGCGGCGGCCGTGCGCGAGGCCGCCGCGCGGGTCGCCCGGTGCCGGACAACCGAGCACCAGGTCAGCGACGCCCGGGCCGGGCTGCGCGCCAGGGCGGCCGCGCTGTCCGAGGCGGTACGGCGCGGAAGCGACGCATCGGCCGTGCTCCTCGCCGACACCGGCGCCTTCCCCGGGGTGCTCGGGTCGCTCGCCGACCTGCTGACCGTCGCCGACGGGGCTGAGGAGGCCATCGCGGCCGCCCTCGGCGGATCGTCCAGGGCGGTGGCGGTCAAGGACGTGCAGGCCGCCGCCGACATCCTGCGGGCGCTGCGGGAACGGCAGGCGGGCCGCGCCGATCTCGTGATCGCCGGCGGCGCTGGACGTGCGCCTCGCGCCGCCAGCCACGAATCGGCGACGGCCCGGGAGCTGGGAGGCGGGACCGGCGTTGCGGGCGGCGATGGCGGGGTGCGAGCGGTTATGCCTGCGCTTGATCTGGTCAAGGCGCCTGGCGAGCTGGCCGGTGCGGTCGAGCGGCTGCTGGCCGGCGTTCTTGTCGTGCCTGATCTGGTGACCGGGCTCGAGCTCGTGCGCGCCGACCCTGAGATCGCCGTGGTGACGGCCGGCGGTGACCTGCTGGGAGCTCACTGGGCGCGGGGCGGCTCGGCCGACGGCCAGAGCCTGCTCGGGCTCAGGGCGGCCGCGCAGCAGGCGGCGGCGCAGCTCGCCGATGCCGAGTCGGCCGCGCAGCGCGCGGAGCGCGAGCTTGCCGACGCGACCGAGGACGAGGAGCAGGCCAGGCAGGCGCAGGTCCAAGCACAGGCGGCCATGGCCGAGGTGGATGCGTCAGCGGCGGAGGTCTCCGGCCGGCTCGGGGTGCTCGCCGGCGCCGCCCGCGCGGCGCAGGACGAGGCAGGTCGGCTGGTCGCGGCGATCGCCGCCGCCGATCGTTCGGCCGAGAAGAGCAGGAGCCAGCTCGCCGAGATCGAGGCGAGGATCGCCGCCGAGGATGAGGCCGACGCGCACGCGGCCGACGGCACCGGCGAGCTCGGTGGCGCTGAGGATCTGGGCCGCGCGGAGCTGACCAGCGGGGAACTGGGCGGCGAGGATCTGGGCGGCTCGGGACTGGGCGGCTCGGGACTGGGCGGCTCGGGACTGGGCGGCGGGGAGGGTGCTGGTTTCGGCGGACCTGACCTGCTTGGCGATCGGCCGGACCGGCCCCGCCAGCATGCGGAGCCCGGCCGGCGCAGGACCTGGCTCACCGGCGCGGCCAGGCAGGCGCTGGCCGACAGCGCGGCGGCGGCACGCGGCACCGAGATGGACGCGAGGCTCGAGGTGCGGACCGTCGAGGAGCGGCTGCGTGCGATCAGCGGCCGCGCCGATGCGCTCGCCTCGGCCGCCGTGGCCGAGCGGCAGGCCATCACCAGGGCTGCCGATCGAGCAAGGCGCCGGGCTGCCGAGGCGACCGTGGCCCGCGCGGTGGCCAGCGGCGCCCGGACGACGCTCGCCGCGATCGAGCGGTCGCTGGTGCTCGCCGAGGCCGAGCGCGAGGACGCCATGACCGCGCACCAGGGCAGGGACGAGGAGCTCAAGGCCGTCAGGGCGAGGATCCGCGAAGCCACCACCCAGCTGGACAAGGTGGTAGAAACGGCGCACGGCGCCGAGGTCGCCAGGGAAGGTCGGCGGCTGCGTCTCGAGCAGGTGCAGGCCAAGGCGGCCGAGGAGTACGCCGTCGACGCGGACGTGCTGGTCGGCGAGTACGGCCCGGAGGTGCCCGTTCTGGGTGCGGATGCTGACCAGCCGCCGGTTCCCTACGACCGGGACGTGCAGCAGCGCCGCGCGGACACCGCCCAGCGCCAGCTTGACCAGCTCGGCAAGGTGAACCCGCTGGCACTTGAAGAGTTCGCGGCGCTTGAGGAACGGCACGCCTTCCTGGTCACCCAGCTCGAAGACCTGCGCAAGACGCGCCGCGACCTGCTCACCGTGGTCAAGGAGGTGGACGACCGGGTGCAGCAGGTATTCGCCGACGCGTTCGCCGACACGGCGCGCGAGTTCGAGAACATCTTCGGCCGGGTGTTCCCCGGGGGCGAGGGCAAGCTGGTGCTGACCGAGCCCGACGACATGCTGGCCACCGGGATCGAGTTCGAGGCCAGGCCGCCGGGCAAGAAGGTCAAGCGGCTGTCACTGCTGTCAGGCGGTGAGCGTTCGCTGACCGCGATCGCGTTCCTCGTGGCCATCTTCAGGGCCCGGCCTTCGCCGTTCTACGTGATGGACGAGGTCGAGGCGGCGCTGGACGACACGAACGTGCAGCGGCTGCTCGATATCTTCGATGAGCTGCGGTCGAGCTCCCAGCTGATCATCATCACCCACCAGAAGCGGACCATGGAGATCGCCGACTCGCTGTACGGGATCAGCATGCGCTCCGACGGGGTTTCGGCCGTGATCAGCCAGCGGCTAAGGGAGCGCGAGTCGGCCTGACGTCCCCGCCTGGCTCTGCTAGTGGCGGGCTTCTGCCAGACTTGAAGCCGTCATGGAAACCGTGCTGATCATCATCGCCGTCGTCCTGGTCGTTCTCATCGTGGGTGGCGGCGTGCTGCTCGCGCCGCGTGCACGCCGCCGCCGCGGGCAGGTGCCCGGCGCGCCCGGTGCTGGTGCCGGGACGGCGGCGCCGCCGTCGCGCGCCAAGGCGCCGCCCGCCGAGGTGCCGCCCGCCGAGGTGGCGCCGTCGCAGGTCACTGCGCCGCCGCCGGTGTCTGAGGCCGCAGCGCCGACGGCACCGACCGCGCCGGAAGTCGAGAAGCCGCCGCCGTCGGCTGGCCGGATGGTCAGGCTACGCGGCAGGCTGGCAAGGTCGCAGACGGCGTTCGGCTCCGCCCTGCTCAGCCTGCTGTCCTCGGGCAAGCTCGATGACGAGACCTGGGACGAGATCGAGGAGATCTTGATCACCGCCGACATGGGAGCCGGCCCGGCGACGCAGTTGGTCGACCGGCTGCGCACCGAGGTGAAGGTGGCGGGCACCCGCGACCTCGACCGGGTGAAGGCGCTGCTGCGGGCCGACCTGCTTGAGCAGGTGAACCCGGATCTCGACCGCACTCTGCACACGGCCAGGCACGGCAACCAACCAGCGATACTGCTCGTGGTCGGCGTCAACGGCACGGGCAAGACCACCACGTGCGGCAAGCTGGCCAGGGTCCTGGTCGGTGACGGCCGCAGCGTGCTGCTCGGGGCGGCCGACACCTTCCGCGCTGCCGCGGCCGACCAGCTGGAGACCTGGGCGGGCCGGGTGGGGGCCACGGTGGTCCGCGCGGACCGGGAGGGCGCCGACCCGGCCAGCGTGGCGTTCGAGGCGGTCAGCGCCGGCACCTCGCGGGGCGTGGACACCGTGATCGTGGACACCGCCGGGCGGCTGCACACCAAGGCCGGGCTGATGGACGAGCTCGGCAAGATCAAGCGGGTGATCGCCAAGCAGGGCACGGTCGATGAGGTACTGCTCGTGCTCGACGCCACAACCGGCCAGAACGGGCTGCGCCAGGCGCGTGTCTTCGCCGAGGTCGTCGACATCACCGGGGTCGTGCTGACCAAGCTGGACGGCACGGCCAAGGGCGGAATCGTGATCGCGGTGCAGCGCGAGCTCGGCGTGCCGGTGAAGCTGGTCGGGCTCGGCGAGGGTCCCGACGACCTCGCGCCGTTCGACCCGGAGACGTTCGTCGACGCCATGATCGGGTAGTCGGACGGCCCTGACCATGCCGACGCCGCGAGCCCCGATTGGCCCTGACCCGGTCGGCCCGGATTGGACAGCGCCGCCGGCGCCGGGTAGACAGCGCGGGTAGATAGCACAGCGGATCGCCAGCAAGCGGATCGCCGGCAAGGCCGGCGGCCAGCACTGGCCGGCCTAGCGGATAGCCAGCACGAAGGAGCTCGGTACAGGTGTTCGAGACGCTCTCCGACCGGCTCAACCAGGTCTTCTCCTCGCTGCGCGGTCGCGGCAGGCTCTCCCCGGCCGACGTCGACGCCACCTGCCGCGAGATCCGGATCGCGCTGCTCGAGGCCGACGTCGCGCTGCCCGTGGTCAGGACCTTCGTCGACCGCGTGCGCGAGCGCGCGCTCAGCGCGGACGTGCTGCAGGCTCTGAACCCGGCACAGCAGGTCATCAAGATCGTCAACGAAGAGCTGATCGAGATCCTGGGCGGCGAGGCCAGGCGCCTGCGGTTCGCCAAGGCGCCGCC
>DATIZP010000124.1:0-14590 GCA_035517035.1 Streptosporangiaceae bacterium
CTCATCGACTATGGATTTCACGCGCCGACGATGTCGTTCCCGGTGGCCGGCACGCTGATGATTGAGCCCACCGAGAGTGAGGACCTGGCCACCCTGGACCGGTTCTGCGACGCCATGATCGCGATCCGGCAGGAGATCGGCCGGATCGGTTCCGGTGACTACGACAGCCAGGACAACCCGCTGCGGAACGCGCCGCACACCGCGTCCATGCTGCTGGCGGCCGACTGGAAGCACCCGTACGAGCGGGAGGAAGCGGCCTACCCGCTGGGCGGTGACCGGCGGGCCAAGTACTGGCCCCCGGTGCGCCGCATCGATCAGGCCTACGGGGACCGGAACCTGGTCTGCGCGTGCCCGCCCGCGGCGGCATTCGAGGAGTGAACTTATCGGCGCGGCGTCCAGGCGCTACGCTGCCGCCAGTGATCTGGCAGGAAAGGCGCGGCATGGCATATCCGGCGCGGTCGGTCATTGTCGGCATCGACAACGGCGGCACGATGAACAACGCCACCGTGCTGGACCCCGGCGGGCATTTCCTGGTCGGCCAGCTGCTGGAACTGCCCAGCCGGGTGCGGGAAGGGCCGGATGCGGCCATCGCGGCGCTGGCCGCCTCGTTCGATCAGGTCCTCGACGTGACCGGCGTCGAGCGGGCCGGGGTGCGCGCGGTGGGGCTGGACACCCCCGGGCCGGCCAGCGCGGGCGGCGTGCTGTCCTCCCGCGGCGCGACCAACTTCGGGCATCCCGGCTGGGGCGGCTTCAACATCCGGACCGCGCTGGAAGACCGGCTCGGCCTGCCCGTGGTCTACACCAACGACGCGAACGCGGCCGCGCTCTACGCGCACCACGCCCGGTTCGGCGCCGAAGCCGGCCGCCACTCGTCGGTCGCGGCCATCGTCGGCACCGGGCTCGGCGGCGGCCTGGTCGAGGCCGGCCAGGTGGTGAGCGGCGCGGCCGGCATGGCCGGTGAGCTCGGTCACGTGCAGATCCCGCTGGAGGGGCTGCTCGCTCCTGGGCAGCCGGTGCCGGCCTGCAACTGCGGCCTGGCCGGCGATGCGGAGAGCGTCGCGTCGCTGACCGGGATCGAGAAGAACCTGCTGCCGTACTGGCTGACCCAGTTCCCCGGGCACGAGCTGGCCGCGGTGGAGCCACTGGCCAAGGCGGCCAAGCTGGTCCGCGGCTTCGGCGCGGCGGGCGACCCCATGGCGCTGCGGATTTTCGGGCAGCAGGCTATGGCGCTGGGACGGGTATTCTCCCTCGCGGCGATGTTCACCGATCCTGGTACGTACTTCGTCGGCGGTGGCATCGTCGAGGCGGGGCCGGCGTTCAGCCAATGGTTTCTGAAGCAGGTCCAGGCGCACACCACGCTGCGCGAGGAGCAGCAGCGGGTGGTGGAATTCGCGCTCGTCCCGGACCTGGACATGGCGGGCGCGCGCGGCGCGGCGCTCGCCGCCCGCTCCGCCGTCACTGGCCGCGCATAGAGTTGCTGCGTGGCAGATCCGCAGTCCTACCGGCCCGCGCCGGGGTCGATCCCGGAATCGCCCGGTGTGTACCGGTTCCGAGACGGCCACGGCCGGGTCATCTACGTCGGCAAGGCCAGGAACCTCCGGTCCCGGCTGAACTCCTACTTCGCCGACTTCGCCAGCCTGCACCCGCGGACCCAGACCATGCTGCGGTCGGCCGCCGAGGTCAGCTGGACCGTGGTGGCCACCGAGGTGGAGGCGCTGCAGCTCGAGTACTCCTGGATCAAGGAGTTCGATCCCAAGTTCAACGTGCGGTACCGGGACGACAAGAGCTACCCGTACCTGGCCGTCACGATGAACGAGGAATTCCCCAGGGTTACGGTGCTGCGCGGCACCAAGCGGCGCGGCGTCAGGTACTTCGGGCCCTACTCACACGCCTGGGCGATCAGGGACACCGTCGACACGCTGCTCCGGGTGTTCCCGGTCCGCACCTGCTCGGCCGGGGTGTTCAAGCGGGCTGGCCAGATCGGTCGGCCATGTCTGCTCGGCTACATCGACAAGTGCTCGGCGCCGTGCGTAGGGCGGATCGATGCCGCCGAGCACCGCCTGCTCGCCGAGGAGTTCTGCGACTTCATGGCCGGCCAGACGGGCAAGTTCACCCGGCGACTTGAGTCGCAGATGCACGAGGCCGCCGGGGCCGAGGAGTTCGAGCGCGCCGCCCGGCTGCGCGACGACCTGCAGGCCTTGCAGCGGGCGCTGGAGAAGCAGGCCGTGGTGCTGCCCGACGGTACCGACTGCGACGTCATCGGGCTGGTCGAGGACCAGCTCGAGGCCGCCGTGCAGGTCTTTTACGTACGTGGCGGCCGGGTGCGCGGCCAGCGCGGCTGGGTGGTGGACAAGGTCGAGGATGTCAGCACCGCCGAGCTCGTCGAGCACTTCCTCGGTCAGGTCTACCGCGACGACCCGGTCACCGAGCACGACTTTGCCGGCGAGCAGGACGAGGGGCACAGCAGGCGCGGCGACGCCAGCCGCAGGAGCGCGGACTGGGCGGCCGAGGCGGACCGGCAGGCCGTGCCGCGCGAGGTGCTCGTCCCGGTGCTGCCGCCCGACCCGGCCGCGGTCCAGGACTGGCTGGCCGGCCGCCGGGGCGGCCGGGTCACGCTGCGGGTGCCGCAGCGCGGTGACAAGAAGGCCCTGATCGACACGGTTACCAGGAACGCGGCCGAGGCGCTCGCCCTGCACAAGACGAGGCGGGCCAGCGACCTGTCCATCCGCAGCCAGGCGATGCAAGAGATACAGGACGCACTCGGGCTCGACACCCCGCCGCTGCGGATCGAGTGCTTCGATGTCTCCAACCTTCAGGGCACCAATGTCGTCGCCTCGATGGTGGTGTTCGAGGACGGGCTGGCCCGCAAGTCCGGGTACCGCAAGTTCGCGATCAAGGGCGCGGGCGGCACTGACGACCTCGCTGCCATTCATGAGGTAGTGACCCGCAGGTTCCGCAGGTACCTGGCCGAACGCGACGAGCATGCCGCGGACCCCGGCGGTTCCGGCGAGTCCGCGGACGATAACGGCTACGACGACGGCGGGCGGCGCAAGTTCGCTTACCCGCCCAGCCTGCTCGTGATCGACGGCGGGGCCGGCCAGGTCGATGCGGCCGTCCGCGCGCTGCACGACCTCGGCGTCACCGACGTCGCCGTGTGCGGGCTGGCCAAGCGGCTCGAGGAGGTGTGGCTGCCCGGCGAGGACTCCCCGGTGATCATGCCGCGCACCAGCGAGGGCCTGTACCTGCTGCAGCGCGTGCGGGATGAGGCGCACAGGTTCGCGATCACCTACCACCGCGCCAAGCGCTCGGCCGCGCAGACGGCCAGCGAGCTCGACGGGCTGCCCGGACTCGGGCCGGCCAGGCGGGCAGCCCTGCTCAGGCACTTCGGCTCGGTCAAGCGGCTGCGCCAGGCCACCGCCGAGCAGATCGCAGAGGTGGAAGGATTCGGGCCGCGGCTGGCCGAGTCGGTCGCGGATGCGCTGGCCGCGCGGGAGACTGGGCTCGCCACGCGGGACGCCGGGACCGCGCAGCGGCAGCCAGGGGGGTCAGATGAATCAGCACGGCGGCGCGCCTGAGATGGTGATCATCACCGGCATGTCCGGTGCCGGCCGGTCCACGGCCGCCAAGGCCCTCGAGGACCTTGACTGGTTCGTCGCCGACAACCTGCCTGCGGCCATGCTGGTGACGATGCTTGACCTGGCCAGGCGGGCACGTGCCGCGGTCCCCAAGGTCGCCGCCGTCGTTGACCTGCGCAGCCGGGCGTTCTCCTCGGACCTGAAGACGGCGCTCGATGACCTCGCCGCGATCGGCGCGCACCCGTACGTGGTCTTCCTTGAGGCCAGCGACGAGACGCTGGTGCGCAGATTCGAGAACGTCAGGCGGCCGCACCCGCTGCAGGAGAACGGCACGATCATCGACGGCATCAGGGCCGAGCGCGAGGAACTCGAGGCGATCAGGGCGGAGGCCGACCTAATCCTGGACACCTCGAACCTGAACATCCACGAGCTGCGCGGGCGGATGCGGGACGCGTTCGGCAACGAGCGGGATACCGCGGTCCGGGTCACCGTGCTGTCATTCGGCTTCAAGTACGGCCTGCCGGTGGACGCGGACATGGTCGCCGACTGCCGGTTCCTGCCGAACCCGCACTGGATTCCCGAGCTCGCCGCGCAGACCGGCAGGGACCATGCGGTACGTGAGTACGTGATGCGCCAGGACGGCACGGAGGAGTTCCTCGCCGCGTACGTTCAGGCGCTCCAGGTAGCGCTCAATGGCTTCGAGCGCAGCGGCAAGCACTTCGTCACGCTGGCCATCGGCTGCACCGGCGGCAAGCACCGCAGCGTGGTGATCGCCGAGGAGATCGCGGCCAGGCTGGCCGGGGGCTTTCCCGCGATCCAGGTCGCGCACCGCGATCTCGGGCGTGAGTAGCGGCGAGGGCGGCGGGCACGAGCTTGCGGGTCAGAGCCGACCAGCCCGCCGCCGCGTGGTGGCACTCGGCGGAGGGCACGGCCTGCACGCGTCGCTGTCGGCGCTGCGCCGGGTGACCCGCGACCTGACCGCGATCGTGACCGTCGCCGACGACGGCGGGTCAAGCGGGCGGCTGCGGCGTGAGTTCGGCGTGCTGCCGCCCGGCGACCTGCGGATGGCGCTGGCCGCCCTGTGCGGCGACGACTCCTGGGGAACGACGTGGAGCCGGGTGGTGCAGCACAGGTTCGGCGGCGTCGGCGAGCTCGGCGGGCATGCCGTGGGCAACCTGCTGATCGTCGCCCTGTGGGAGCTGCTCGACGATCCGGTGACCGGGCTTGACTGGGTGGCCAGGCTGCTCGGCGCGCACGGCCGGGTGCTGCCGATGGCCTCGGTGCCGCTGGACCTTGCGGCCGAGGTTGAGGGGATTGACCCCAATTTTCCATTGCGGATCAGTACCGTTCGGGGCCAGGTCGCCTGCGCGATGACGACCGGCCGGGTACGGTCGATGTCGTTGATCCCTGCCGACCCGCCGGCCTGCGCGGAAGCCGTGCAGGCGGTCGGCGAAGCAGACTGGGTGGTGCTCGGCCCGGGGTCGTGGTTCACCAGCGTGCTCCCGCACTTGCTGGTGCCCGATCTGGCCAAGGCGCTGACCGCCACCCCGGCCCGGAGGCTGGTCACGCTGAACCTGGCACCGCAGCCCGGGGAGACCGAGGGGTTCTCCCCGCGTGCTCACCTGGAGGTACTTGCCCGGCACGCACCTGATCTGGCCGTCGACGTGGTACTCGCCGACCAGGTCGCGGTCAGCGACACCGCCGACGAACTACGAGACGCGGCCGACGCGCTCGGCGCCCGCCTGGTGCTCGCCGATCTGGCACTTGCCCCGCACCGCCATGATCCGCTGCTGCTGGCCGGCGCCTTTGCCCGAATATTCGAGGGGGAGTGAGAGTGTTGGCGCTCACCAGCCTGGTCAAGGACGAGCTCAGTCGCGTGACCGTGCTCAAGCCGTGCTGCCGCAAGGCCGAGGTGTCGACCCTGCTGCGGTTCGCCGGCGGGCTGCACCTCAACAACGGCCACATCATGGTCGAGGCCGAGCTTGACACCGGGGCGGCCGCCAGGCGGCTGCGCAAGGACATCATGGAGATCTACGGCCACTCCTCCGAGCTGATCGTGCTCGCGCCGAGCGGGCTGCGCAAGGGAAACAGGTACATCGTGCGGGTGGTCAAGGACGGGGACAGCCTGGCCAGGCAGACCGGCCTGATCGACAGCCGCGGCCGGCCGGTGCGCGGGCTGCCGCGCCAGGTGGTGGCCGGCAGCACCTGCGACTGCGAGGCCGCCTGGCGCGGGGCGTTCCTCGCGCACGGCTCGCTGACCGAACCTGGCCGGTCCATGTCGCTTGAGCTCACCTGCCCCGGTCCCGAGGCCGCGCTGGCCATGGTCGGCGCGGCGCGGCGGCTGCGAATCTCGGCCAAGGCGCGGGACGTGCGCGGCGTGGACCGCGTCGTGGTCAGGGACGGCGACGCGATCAGCGCGATCCTCACCAGGCTTGGCGCGCACGACAGCGTGCTCGCTTGGGAGGAGCGCCGGATCAGGCGCGCGGTCCGCGGCACGGCGAACCGGCTGGCGAACTTCGACGACGCGAACCTGCGCCGCAGTGCCCGCGCGGCCGTGGCGGCCGGCGCCAGGGTTGAGCGCGCGCTCGAGATACTCGGCGACGACGCGCCCGAGCACCTGATCGTGGCCGGACAGCTTCGGATCAAGCACCGGCAGGCCAGCCTGGAAGAGCTCGGCCAGGCCGCCGACCCGCCGCTGACCAAGGACGCGATCGCCGGGCGGATCAGGCGGCTGCTCGCGCTCGCCGACAAGCGCGCGGCCGAGCTCGGAATCCCCAGCACCGAGGCACAGCTCACACCGGACATGCTGGCGCCCTGACCAGGGCGTCAGCGCAGACGCCAGGGACGTAAGGCCCTCGGTCGCGGGCTGACGGGCCCTGCCGGCCCGTCGGTGTGCGATGTTATGGTGCGCGTGGCGCTTGATCGGCGAGGGGCCGGCCGCGCCCGGGCGGTATTGTCGTGCCGCCGACGGCTACAAGGCAAGGGGAGCATCTCGTGACTGTCCGAGTGGGGATCAACGGGTTCGGCCGGATCGGACGGAACTTCTGGCGTGCGGTCCACGCGACGAAGCCCGCGGGGATCGAGATCGTCGCGGCCAACGACCTTGGCGACATCCATACGTTCGCTCACCTGCTGAAGTACGACACCCTGCTCGGCACGCTCGACACCGATGTCACGGTGGCTGACGGCAGCATCGTGGCTGGCGGCCAGAAGATCGCCTGGTTCGCCGAGCGCGACCCCGCCGCGCTGCCGTGGGCCGACCTCGGCGTGGACGTGGTGGTGGAGTCCACCGGCCACTTCACCGACGCCGCTGGCGCGAGTAAGCACATCGAGGCGGGCGCCAAGAAGGTGATCATCTCCGCGCCCGCCAAGGGCGAGGACGTCACGATCGTGATGGGAGTGAACGACGGCACGTACGACCCGGTCGCCCACACCATCATCTCGAACGCGTCCTGCACCACGAACTGCGTCGCGCCGCTGGCCAAGGTGCTCCTGGACAGCTTCGGCATCGTCAAGGGCCTGATGACGACGATCCACGCGTACACCAACGACCAGGTGGTGCTCGACTTCGCGCACAAGGACCTGCGCCGGGCCAGGGCCGCCGCGCAGAACATCATCCCGACCACCACGGGAGCGGCCAAGGCCACCTCGCTGGTGCTGCCCGAGCTCAAGGGCAAGCTGGACGGCATCTCGATGCGGGTGCCCGTGATGGACGGCTCGGTGACCGACCTGGTGGTGCAGCTCGAGCGCGAGGCCACGGTGGACGAGATCAACGCCGCCTACCGCGCCGCCGCCGACAGCGGACCGCTCAAGGGCTACCTGTACTACACGCAGGACCCGATCGTCTCCTCTGACATCGTCGGCACGCCGTGGTCGTGCACGTTCGACTCCCTGCTCACCATGGCCAAGGGCGACCAGGTCAAGGTCATCGGCTGGTACGACAACGAGTGGGGCTACACCTGCCGCCTGGTGGACCTCACCGCTCTGGTCGCCGGTCACCTGCCCGGCCAGGGCTGAGCGATGCGGGGGATCGCCGACCTTGAGGTCGGCGGGCAGTGCGTACTGCTCCGCTCCGACCTGAACGTGCCGCTGGACGGAGCCAGGATCACCGACGACGGCAGGATCAGGGCCAGCCTGCCGACGATCACTGCGCTGGCCAGCCGGGGCGCGCGGGTGCTGATCTGCGCGCACCTCGGCCGACCCAGGGGCGATGACTTCGCCGCCCGCACGGCAGGCGGCCCGTCGCTGCGGCCGGTGGCCGACCGGCTCGGCGAACTGCTCGGCGCGCCGGTGGCGTTCGCCTCGGACGTAGCAGGCACGTCGGCGGCCCAGGTGGCCGGCGGGCTGCGCGACGGCCAGGTCGGCCTGCTCGAGAACGTTAGGTTCGAACCGGCCGAGACCAGCAAGGACGACGTGCAGCGCGGCGAGCTGGCGGGTCGGCTGGCCAGCATGGCGCAGCTCTACGTGGGCGACGGCTTCGGCGCGCTGCACCGCAAGCACGCGAGCGTCTACGACGTCGCCGGGCTGCTGCCGCATGCGGCCGGGGAGCTGGTGCTCGCCGAGATCGCCGTGCTGCGCACTTTGACCGAGAACCCCGTGCGGCCCTACGTGGTGGCGCTCGGCGGCGCCAAGCCGTCGGACAAGCTCGCGGTCATCGCGAACCTGCTTGACAAGGCGGACCGCCTGCTGATCGGCGGCGGCATGTCCTACACCTTCCTCGCCGCGCAGGGCTACGAGGTCGGCAAGTCGCTGCTCGAGGCCGACCAGATCGACAACGTGCGGGCCGTGCTGGCCGATGCCGCCGCTCGCGGGGTGGAGATCGTGCTGCCGGTCGACCTGGTCGGGGCAACCGGCTACGCGGCCGACGCCGAGCATGAGGTCTTCCCCGTGACCGCGTTCCCCGCCGACCGCGAGAGCCTGGACATGGGCCCGGCCACCAGGGACCTGTTCGCGAGCAAGCTGGCCGATGCCAGGACCGTGTTCTGGAACGGCCCGTTCGGCGTGTTCGAGTTCCCGGCGTTCGCCGCCGGCACCCGTGCGCTGGCCGAGGCGATCAGCGCCGTGCACGGGCTGACCGTGGTCGGCGGGGGTGACTCGGCGGCGGCCGTTAGGCAACTGGGTTTTCCTGACGGTGCCTTCGGCCACATCTCCACCGGCGGTGGTGCCAGCCTGGAATACCTTGAGGGCAAGACGCTGCCCGGGCTGGCCGCGCTGGAGGACGGCGGATGACCCGCCCGGTCCCCAAGGGGCGCATGCCGCTGGTAGCCGGCAACTGGAAGATGAATAACAACCACTTCGAGGCGCTCGCCCTGGTCCAGAAGCTCGCGTTCGCGCTGACTCCCAAGGACTTCGACGCGGCCGAGATCGTGGTGCTGCCGCCGTTCACCGCTCTGCGCAGCGTCCAGACCCTGGTCCAGGGCGACAAGCTGCGGATCGGCTACGGCGCGCAGGACCTCTCGCCGCATCAGGACGGCGCCTACACCGGCGACGTGAGCGGGCGGATGCTCGCCAAGCTCGGCTGTGCCTACGTGCTGGCCGGGCACTCCGAGCGGCGTCAGTACCACCACGAGGACGACGCCCTGGTCAGCGCCAAGGTGCGGGCGGCGCTCGCGAACGCCATCGGGCCGGTGCTGTGCATCGGCGAGCCGCTCGAGGTGCGCACCGCCGGCGAGCACATCGAGCACACACTCGGCCAGCTTGACGGCGGGCTGGCAGGCCTGGACGCCGAGCAGGTGGCGAAGGTGACCGTGGCCTACGAGCCGGTGTGGGCGATCGGGACCGGCGAGGTGGCCAGCCCGGACGATGCACAGGAGGTCTGCGGGGCGATCAGGGCCCGGATTTCCGGCTGCCATGGTCACGAAGTGGCTGGCACTGTGCGTATCCTTTACGGGGGATCAGTGAAACCCGACAACATGCCTGCCATCATGGCGCAGCCAGACATCGACGGCGCGCTGGTCGGCGGGGCGAGCCTGGATTCGGCGGGATTCGTAAGGATCTGCCGCTATCGTGAGGCTAACGCCTGACGCCGCACGGTCAGCGACTAACGGCTCCGCCCGGAGGGACGACTACAGCAGTGGTTATCGCATTCTCGATCGTCCTGATCATCACGAGCCTGCTCATGGTGCTGCTCGTGCTGCTGCACAAGGGCAAGGGCGGCGGCCTGTCTGACCTGTTCGGCGGTGGCATGTCGTCCTCACTCGGGTCGTCATCGGTGGTCGAGCGGAACCTCGACCGCATCACGGTCTTCACCGGGATCCTGTGGTTCGTCTGCATTGTCGCGCTTGGGCTGCTGCTGAAGTAGCGGACATGCGCCCGGGTCTCGGGTCCGCACGCAGCGCACGCCACGAGCGCATCACCTGGAAAGAGGCGGGCATTGAGTAGTGGTAACGCCATTCGCGGCAGCCGGGTCGGCGCCGGTCCCATGGGGGAGGCCGAGCGGGGCGAGGCGGCACCGCGGGTGCGGGTGTCGTTCTATTGCTGCAACGGCCATGAGACCGTGCCGAGCTTCGCCAACGATGCGCCGATCCCCGACATGTGGGACTGCCCGCGCTGCGGCGTGCCTGCCGGGCGGGACGCGGCAAGCCCGCCGTCACCGCCGCAGACCGAGCCGTACAAGACTCATCTCGCCTACGTGAAGGAGCGCCGTTCGGCCGGCGACGGCGCCGCCATCCTCGCCGAGGCGCTCGAGCGCCTGCGCCAGGGCGGCTAACCGGCCCGCAGATAGCGCGCGAACAGGAAGCCGTCGTCCTCAAGCAGCGCGGCGAGCCGCAGCTCGGCGGGCCGAGGGTGGGCTCCGGCCGGTGCCGTGAGGACGCGGGCGGGTGAGCGACCGCCCTCTAGCACCGGGCTGACCGTCAGGCAGAGCTCATCGAGCAGCCCGGCCGCCGATAGCTCGCCGAGCAGCCCGGGCCCGCCCTCGGCCAGGATGCTGCGGTACCCGCGCTGAGCCAGCGCGTCGATCGCCGCCGCCGCGGAGACCTCGCGGTCGCCGGCCACGATCACGTCGGCCACCCTGGCCGCCGCCCTGAGCCGGTGCTCGGGAACCAGCCTGGTGGTCAGCACGATGGTCCTCGCAGGCCGCTCGGCGCCCGATCCGTCGCCGAACAGCCTGCCCTCAAGCGGCAGGTTCATGTTCCTGGTCACCACAGCGACCGGCGGCGCCGACGGTCGGCCTGCCCGCAGCTGCGACCAGATGTCGCCCAGCCTGACCTGGCCGTACTGCTCCTGACGCGCCGTCCCCGCGCCGACCAGGATCACGTCAGCGAGGCTGCGCAGCACCCAGAACACGAGCCGGTCGGCCACGCCTGACAGCCCGCCGGAGCGGCCGTCGATGGCGATCGCGCCGTCCACGCTGGCGATCATGTTGCCGCGCACGCAGCGCCGGTCCGGGTAGGCATAGACCGCCCCCAACGCGGCGATGAGCTCGGAGACCTGCGGCGCCGACGGCGCGGCCGGGCTGATCTGCCCTGCCAGCCGCAGCGGATCGGCCGGGCCAAGCACGCGCCCGGCCGTGCCCGCCGGAAAGATCTGCCGCACGGTACTCCTGTCCGCCGCCCGATGCCGCTGGCTCGCATGGTACGCGCCGCCGGCCCGCTCTCACCCCGCGTGGGTGACGGCCGGGCCGCCCGCCCGGGCGCAGGGTATGAGCATGGCGAGCACCTCGGCACCCGCGCCGCATCCGCGTGCGCGGGCCGGCCCGATCGTCCTGCCGCTGGCGCTCGCCCAGTTCATCGCGAGCTATGCCGCGAGCAACATGAACGTCGCGATCAGCACGATCGCCTCCGACCTGCACACCACCGTGATCGGGCTGCAGACCACAATCACGCTGTTCACGCTGACGATGGCGTCGCTCATGATCCCTGGCAGCAAGCTGACCGACATCTGGGGGCGCAAGACCTGCTTCGTGGCCGGGCTGATCGTGTACGGCGTCGGGGCGCTGCTCGCGGCGCTCGCGCAGTCGCTCGGCCTGATGATCTTCGGCTACTCGCTGCTCGAGGGCATCGGCTCGGCCCTGCTGATCCCGCCGGTCTACATTCTGATCACGGTGACCTACGGCGACGTCAAGAGCCGGGCGAAGTACTTCGGCATCGTCAGCGGCGCCGGCGGACTCGGCGCCGCCGCTGGCCCGCTGATAGGCGGCGTGGTGACGAGCACGATCAGCTGGCGGGCCTCGTTCATACTACAGGTCCTGGTGGTCGCCTGGATCGTCGTGCTGGCGCGCAAGATCACCGACCCGCCGCGCACCGGGCGACGGCCGAGCTTCGACGTGGAGGGCGCGATCCTGTCCGCGGCTGGGCTGTTCTTCGTGGTGCTCGGGATCTTGCTGTCAAGGACCTATGGATGGCTGACCTCGCGCACCGACTTCACGATCGGCGGCACGGTCCTGATTGCCAAGGGCGGGGTCTCGCCGGTGTGGATCTTCATCGGCCTCGGCGCTGTGATCCTGGCCTGGTTCTTCCTGCACATCGGGTTCAGGGAACGGCACGGCAAGGACCCGCTGGTGCACCGCCGCCTGTTCCGCAATCTCACGGCCAACCTCGGCATGAGCACCCAGCTGATCCAGTGGCTGGTACTGCAGGGCTCGTTCTTCGTCACCTCGGTGTTCCTGCAGGAGATCTGGAAGTACTCGGCAATCCAGACCGGCCTGATGCTCACCCCGGCCACGGCCGGGGTGCTGCTGGCGTCGGCCGCGGCCGGGCGGCTCGCCCGACGCCACACCCAGCGCTCGCTGATCATCGCGGGCTTCGCTGCCGCGCTCGCGGGGATGGGCCTGCTGCTCGGGCTGGTCAGCAAGGACTCCGGGCCCTTGAGCTTCGTGCCAGGGCTGTTCCTGATGGGCACCGGCGTGGGGGTGATGCTCACCTCATCGGTGAACGTGGTGCAGTCCAGCTTCCCCGACGCCGACCAGGGTGATATCTCCGGCCTGTCCCGCAGCGTGTCCAACCTCGGCTCGTCGCTGGGTACCGCGCTCGTCGGCTCGGTGCTGGTGGCCGCCAAGCTGCCCGAGGGCAAGCCGTTCGCGACGTCGCTAGGAATGCTGGCGGCGTTCACTCTGATCGGCCTGGTCATCGCGGTCTTCCTGCCGCGCCGGGCAGCGGGGGCCGAGCCGGGGGGACAGCCGGAGGGAGAGCCGGCCGGTTAGGGTTGGCCCGTGGCCATCGAGGTGGTGTTCGAGACCCACTCCACCACCGTCGACAACGAGCAGGGGCGCGCGACCGGCTGGCTGCCCGGCGAGCTGTCCGAGCGCGGCGTCCTGCAGGCACGGGAACTCGCCGCGCGCCGCGCCGACGACGGGATCGCCGTGGTGTTCTGCTCGGACCTTCGCCGCGCTGTCCAGACCGCCTCGGTAGCGTTTTCCGGCGCGGCGATCGGCGTGCTGCACGACTGGCGGCTGCGGGAGTGCGACTACGGCCAGCGCAACGGGATGCCCGCCGCCGAGCTGCACGCGGGCCGGGCCGAGCACCTGGACTGCCCGTATCCCGGCGGGGAGAGCTGGCGGCAGGCCGTCGCACGGGTCGGCCGCTTCATCGGGGACCTGCCGCTGCGCTGGGATGGCCAGCGGGTACTGGTCATCGGTCACGTCGCTACCCGGTGGGGCCTTGATCACTTCATCAACGGCACGCCGCTCGAAACCCTGGCCGGGCAGGACTTCGCCTGGCAGGCGGGCTGGGAGTACCGGCTCACCGGGTAACTGCTCGCAACGTCAGGTTCCGCATCGGCGTCTATGCGGTCAGGACTTCGTCACAAGACTGAGGGTGATCGTCATGAGGATCAGGTCACTGATCGCGGCGGGCGCGGTTCCGGCGCTCGCCTGCGCGGGAGTGCTGCCGGGCCTGACCGGGATCGGCGCGGCGGCCCAGACGCCGACCCGCGCCCTCCCGGCCGCTGGGCCGGTTCCGGCCGGATTCCAGCCGGACTCGGTGACCTTCGTGTCAGCGAGCGACGGCTGGGTGCTCGGCACGGCGCCGTGCGCGCACAAGCCATGCACGTCGGTGCTCAGCACGACCAACGGCGGTCGCACCTGGCAGGGCATCCCGGCGCCGAGGTACCCGCTGGCGAGGTTCGCCGGCCAGAAGGGCCTGGACCGGCTGCGTTTCGCCAGCACGGCGACGGGATACGCCTACGGATCCCAGCTCTGGGTGACCCACAATGGCGGCGCTGGCTGGCACCGGGTCGCCTTCCCCGGCTACGTGGCCGACCTTGAGACCGCAGGGGGAGTCGCCTACGCGGCGAGCGTCACGCCTCACGAGGCCGTCACGATCTACCGCAGCACGATCGGCACCGACTCGTGGAGCCGGGTCAGCGGCCTGCCGGCCGGGGTGACCGGTTTCGGCGGCCTCGGCACGATCACGCTGCACGGAACGGCCGGGTGGGTCAACCTCGGCTCGCACGTCTACGCCACGACCACTGGGGAGTCGTGGACCCGCCTGGGATTCCGGTGCCCGCACGACTACGGGATCGCCAGCATCGGCGCGTTCAGTAGCGACCGCGTGACGCTGCTCTGCGCCGGCCAGCCAGCCGTAGGGTCCACCCAGAAGCTGTTGTACTACTCGGTCGACGGCGGCACCCACTTCGTCAAGGTCGGCAGTCCGCCGTCCGGCGGCGACGGCGGCGTCCTAGCGCAGCCCGGCAGCGCGCACGTCTTCATCGCGACGGCGTCCGGCGCGACCTGGCTGTACGTCAGCACCGACGGCGGCCGGCACTGGCGGAACAGCCTGTTGCTTGACGACGGCGGAAAGGGCTGGGCCGACTTCGGCTTCACCACGGCCAGCCAGGGCGTGGCCGTCGAGGGCGTGCCCGCGCTGGGCAGCCACATGTACATGACCTACAACTCCGGCCGCAGCTGGCACCGCGTCACGTTCTGACCGCGGCGCCGGGCCACCGATCCCGGGCGGCTGACCGGATCGCTGACCCCAAGCCGGACCCTGTCGGCCGCTGATCACCGCGAGTGGTGAGCATAGAACCTCAGTGGCACCGCACGCTCTCTGGCGGTGGGCTGTGGCTGTGCAGGGTGT
>DATIZP010000125.1:0-57483 GCA_035517035.1 Streptosporangiaceae bacterium
TGTGCGAGCGGCCGTAGAACATCGCGGTCAGCTGGCCGGTGGAGTCCACGATCTCGCAGGCCAGGACCGTGTTCCGTTCGACCGGCCTGATCTCGACCGAGTGCACCCGGCCCTCCACCCTGGCCCGCCCGCGCCTGGGCAACTGGCCGATCGGCGTCGCTCCGGCCGACGGCCGCGGGCGGTTGTAGTCGGCCACCCCCGTCGACTTGCCCGTGACCGACACCGGTGGTGGTGTCGGCATGTCTGTTGCCGCGGGCTTGGTCACGTCGGGCACGGTTCCTTCGGGCGCGGTGCCGCCTGGCCCGGTGCCGTCGGGCAGGGTGCCGCCTGGCCCGGTGCCGTCGGGAACCTTGGCCGGCGCCCCCAGCGCAGCGGGGCGGTACTGCCCGGCCTTGGCGGCGTCGGCGGCGGCGCCCGCGTCCTTGCTCGCGCTGGCCCTGGCCGCCAGGTGCTCCACCCGGCTCCGCACGTCGAACGGCACGATGGTCGCAGCGGCGTGCGGGATCTGGCTGACCACGGATGCGATCCGGTCGGCGGTGCGGTCGTGCAGCAGGCGGCCGAGCCACGGCGAGTAGCTACGCCGCGGCAGCACCGCGGTCACGCCGACCCCCGGTAGCTGCGCCTCGGCCTGCACCATCTCGGCCGCGGCCCTGGCGATCCGGCGGTCGGGGCAGTCCACCAAATCGAGCACCACGCCCGTGTTGGCGCGCACCCAGTCCTGCCTGAGCCGATCGGCCACGGCGCTGTCCAGCACGAAGTGCACGGCCCGCAGGCTGGTCGGCCGCAGGCTCCGCGCGTAGCGCAGCCCGGCCAGCGTGGCGAGGTCGAACGCGTCCACGAAGACGAACACGGTGCGCCTGGCGTAGGTGGGCGCGGTCGGCGGGCCCTGCCCGGCCCCGGTCCGCCGACTGGCCTCGATGCGCTCGAGGACCTCGGCCTCCCTCTGGTACTGCCGGTTGAGCCTGATCAGCGCCGGGACCCCGATGACGAACAGGACGAGCACCAGCCAGGCGCCCTCGGAAAACTTCACGATCGCGAAGATGACGACCACGACAAGCGACGTCACCCCGGCCGAGAAGTTGATCACCAGCTTGTGGTGCCAGCCGCGCTCGCGGGTGCGGTGGTGGTATCTGGCCATGCCGAAGCCGGCCATGGTGAACGCGGTGAACACGCCGAGCGCATAGAACGGCACCAGGTTGTTGACGTTCGACCCGGCGAAGTACAGCAGGGCGCAGGACAGCACCGCAAGCACGACGATGCCGTTCGAGAACACCAGCCGGTGGCCGCGCTTGGTCAGCCAGCGCGGCAGGAACGCGTCCTCGGCCACGAAGTTGGCCAGGAACGGGAAGCCGTTGAAGCTGGTGTTGCCGCCCGTGTAGAGGATCAGCGCGGTCGCCGCCTGCACCACGACGAACATGGCGGTGCCGAAGCCGCTGGTGCCGAAGACCAGCCGCGCTTCCTGCGAGATCACGGTCGGGACCCCGAGCTTGTACGGCGTCGCGTGCGTGACGTGCGCCAGCCATGAGATCCCGGCGACGAGCGTGCCGAGTATCAGGCCCTCGGTGACCAGCACGCGGCGCGCGTTGATGCCCTCGGGCGGCCGGAACGCGCTGACGGCATTCGATACGGCCTCGATGCCGGTCAGCGAGGAGCCGCCATTCGCGAACGCCCTGAGCAGGACGAACATCAGCCCGAAGCTGATCAGCGTGCCGTGGTTCACTGGCACGCCGTGGCCCCAGACCTTGGTGCCGTAGCTGCTTGCGTGCTGCGCGACGCTCCACTTCGGCAGGCCGCCGCCAAAGAACTCCTTGGCCAGGCCGACCACGATCACCAGGATCATGACTCCGGAGAACAGGTAGGTCGGCACGGCGAACGAGCGCCCGGCCTCCCTGATGCCTCGCAGGTTCCCGTACAGCATCACCAGCACGATGCCGATCGATATCGCCGTCTGGAGGGTGGGATTCCTCAGCGCGGGGATCGCCGAGGCCACGGCCGCGGTCCCGGCCGCGACCTGTACCGCCACCGTGACCACGTAGTCGATCATCAGCGCGACCGCGGCGACCTGTGCTACCCGCGGGCCGAAGTTGTCCCTCGCCACCACGTAGGAGCCGCCGGCTCTGGTGTAGACGGTCACGACCTCGCGGTAGGAAAGCACGACTAGGGCCATCACGAAAAGCACGACGCCCGTCATGGGCAGGATCAGCGCGAACGCCGTGATGGCGAGCCCGCCCTTGAGCAGCTCGATCAGGATTTCCTCGGTGCCGTACGCCGAGGACGAGATGCCGTCGGGAGCCAGCACGCCCAGCGCGAGCGGCTTGGACAGGCGCTCCTCGCTGAGCTGCTCGTTGACCAGCGGCGGCCCGAGCAGCCGCCGCTTGACGGCGTAGCCGAGGGTCTCGGCCAGGTCATCCTGGCTCGTCGGCCGCCCGGCCCGCTTGCCCTTCGTCACGCCTCGCCGTTCCTTCGCTCGCTCCGGCACGTCGGGTACCGTCACCAGCGCCCCGAACGTGGCCTTCATACCATCGTGACCGCTGTGCGGGGAAGCCGGGTGCCAGCGGAGGCTCTTGCTGTTTACCTTCAGATGGAAGAGTGGCCACCGGGCGGTAACTGCCGGCACCAAGAGTGTTCCCAGCGCCGGAAGTGCTACCCGTGACTGGATCGACGGCGTGCGGGGCGGTCGCGCGGCCGGCGAGTTCTGGGGTAGGACAACGGCAGCGGCAGAGCAGAAAGGCTGCGTAGACATGACCACATCACCGGCGGCAGCGGCGCCGGAGGCGAGCAGCGGGCGCACCTTGCACCTGTCGGAACTGATCGGGCGCCCCATCACCGACAAGCGGGGGGAGTCGATCGGCCGGCTGGCCGATGTCATCGTGCGGCTGCGCGGGGCCGAGCACCCGGTGGTGATCGGCGTCGTGGCGTCCGTGGGCGGCGGTCGCGAGGTCTTCGTGCCGCTCGAGCAGGTGAGCTCGTTCGACGGGGAGGCGCTCAGGCTCACCAGTGCCGTGCTCGACCTGCGCATGTTCGAGCGGCGCGACGGCGAGGTGCTGCTCCGCGCCGACGTGCTCGGGCATCGCCTCATCGACGTGCCGAGCGCGCACCTGATCAGGGCGGCCGACCTCCAACTGCGGCGGATCGACGGCGACTGGGCGCTGGCTGGCGTGGACACCACCCGCCGGTCCCGCGGCCTGTTCAAGCTGCTGTCGCCGGCCGGCACCGAATCCCACCACTTCGAGGACTGGGCGAATTTCGAGCCGCTGATCGGGCACGCGAGTAGCGCGCGGCTGCGCGGCCCGTTCGGCCGGATCAGGCGGCTGAAGCCGGCCCAGATCGCTGACCTGCTCGAGGAGGCGTCCAAGGCCGAGGAGACCGAGATACTCGGCCAGGTGCACGTCGACCCCGAGCTCGAGGCCGACGTGTTCGAAGAGCTTGATGAGGACCTGGCCACCAGGCTGCTCGGCGCGAGGACCGATGCCGAGATCGCCGACGTGCTGGCCAGGATGCGGGCCGACGACGCGGCCGACGCGATCTCCGAGCTGCCGCAGCGGCGCCGCCAGCCGGTGCTTGACCTGCTGCCGGTCGGCCAGCGCACCAAGGTGCTCACGCTGATGGGCTTTAACCCGACAAGCGCGGGGGGGCTGATGGGCATGGACTTCCTCGCCGTGCCGGCCGACGTCCAGGTGGTCGAGGCGCTGGCGGCGGTGAGCAGCTCGCACAGCCTCCAGCCAGAGGCGCTGACCAGCGTGCACGCGCTCGACGAGCGCGGCAGGCTGTGCGGCGTGGTGAAGGTCGTGACGCTGCTGCAGTCCGACCCGGCGCTGCGGCTGACCGACGTCTACGACGACGACCCGGTCAGGATCGGCGCCGACACCGACGTCGTGGACGTGGCCGTGCTGATGAGCGACTACAACCTCATCACGATTCCCGTGGTCGATGAGAACCGCACGATGATCGGCCTGATCACGGTCGACGACGTGCTCGAGGTCACGCTGCCCGAGGACTGGCGGCGCCGGGAGGCGGCCGAGCCGCCCGACTCCCGCCGGGGCAAGAAGCCATGACCGATCCCCCCGAGCGGGACGCCGCCGCCACCCGGCCGGAGCAGTATGGGCCGGTGCCTCGGTCCGCGCCCGACCCGCCGAGGACGATCGAGGAGGTCGCCGCCGCGCCGCCGCCGGACGGCCGGGCTGCCGCGCGGTCCGCACGGGACGGTCAGGCCGCCTCGCTCAGGCCCGCGGTCAGGCACGGGCCAGATCCGCCGGCCGCTCCACGTGCCGCCCCGCCAGCCGCGCCGCCCGCCACCCTCGCGCGGCCGGCCGCGGTACTCGACGAGGCCCACCTCGGCGACATCGAGGGTGCCCTCGGCCGGATCAGGGCCGGCGAAGAGCAGCGCAGCGGCTGGCGCCGCCGCCTGGTGACCTTCCTGGCCATCGTCGGTCCCGGCCTGATCGTGATGGTGGGGGACAACGACGCCGGAGGCGTCGCGACCTATGCCCAGGCAGGTCAGAACTACGGCTACAGCCTGCTCTGGGTGCTGCTGCTGCTGGTCCCCGTGCTGATCGTGAACCAGGAGATGGTGGTCAGGCTGGGCGCCGTGACCGGCGTCGGCCACGCCAGGCTGATCAACGAGCGGTTCGGCAAGTTCTGGGGCTGGTTCAGCGTGGGCGATCTGTTCCTGCTGAATTTCCTTACCATCGTCACCGAATTCATCGGCATCTCCCTGGCGATGAGCTACTTGGGCGTCAGTCCCTATATCTCGGTCCCGATCGCGGCTGCGACGCTGGTGGCCATCACGTTGAGCGGCAGCTTCCGCCGCTGGGAACGCGCGATGTTCCTGTTCATCGCGGCGAACCTGGCGCTGTTCCTGCCGCTGATCTTCGGGGTGCAGCCGCACGTCGGCACTATCGCTCGCGACTTCGTGGTGCCTGGCATCCAGGGCGGGGTGAGCTCGAACGCGGTGCTGCTGATCATCGCGATCGTCGGCACCACCGTGGCGCCCTGGCAGCTGTTCTTCCAGCAGTCAAATGTGATCGACAAGCGGATCACCCCGCGGTTCATCAGGTACGAGCGCGCCGACACATTCCTCGGCTCGCTCGTGGTGGTCGGCGGTGCCGCGGTGATCCTGGTGGCGACGGTCTACGCGGTCCGGGGCACGCACCTGATCGGCCACTTCAGCAGCGCGCTCGGCGTGGCGAACGCATTCGGCGCGAAGAGCGGATTCCTCGGCGCGGTGTTCGCGCTCGTGCTGCTCGACGCCAGCATCATCGGCGCGGCGGCGGTCACCCTGTCGACCAGCTACGCGTTCGGCGATGTGTTCAACCTGAAGCACTCGCTGCACCGCAGCTTCAAGGATGCGAAGGCGTTCTATGCCAGCTACACCGGGCTCGTGGTGGTGGCCGCCGCGATCGTGCTGATCCCCGGCGCGCCGCTCGGCCTGCTGACCACGGCGGTGCAGGCGCTGGCCGGGGTGCTGCTCCCCAGCGCCGCGGTCTTCCTGCTGCTGCTGTGCAACGATCCCGAGGTGCTCGGCCCGTGGATGAACGCGCGCTGGCTGAACATCGTGGCCGCAGTGATCATCGGGATCCTGCTGATGCTCTCCGGCACGCTCGTCGTCACCACGCTGTTCAGCGGGATCGGCGCGGCTACCGTGGCGATCTGGCTGACTGTCGCACTGACGGCTGGTTCGGGCCTCGCGTTCGGCTGGCTGAAGCTCGCGCCCGCCAGACGAGGCACGGTCGTCCCGACATCGTCCGCCCGGGCGGAGTTCGCGAGGATGACTGCCGCCGAGCGGATGAACTGGCGGATGCCGCCGCTCGCGCTGCTCAAGCCGGTCGCCTGGTCGCCGGTGACCAAGCTCGCCATCCTGCTGCTCCGCGGCTACCTGGTGGTCTCGGTCCTGCTGCTGGTCGTCAAGGCCGTCGAACTCGGCCAGAGCTGACCTGGCCCGGCGCCATCCCGGCCCAGGATCCCGGCCGCGCCGCGGGGGTCGTTCGCGTCGCGTCGAATTGACATTTATCTACCGGATCGGGCATCCTCGAAGCTGGTTGTTAAGGACACCTCGTTCGGTGAGGCGTCTTCACGGACACAGGCCACTGATCCCAACCGTCGAGAGACGCTCCGGATCAGGACACCTCTCCCCGGCCTAAGGGGTGAGGCCAAGTGGCTGCGCAGGCGGGACCCAGTGCCGCGCTACGCCGTGGAGTGCCAAAGCTCTAGCGAGAGGGGTGCCCGCCCCGCGCTGCGGGGCGCCGCCTCCCGGGCAGGTGCGACGACGGTGCCGCTGGCTCCGTCGCGCCTGACGGGCGCGCGGAGGCCAGGCACCAGGAACGGAGGGAGGCGAGTCGTGGAACACGATAGACCGGGCCGGACCCGGCCCCACTCGCCGTTCTTCCTGCCCGTTCCTGGCACGCGCTCGCGCTCCCACGCCTGATCCCCGGCCCGGTCACCTCGGGCCTGGCCGCCTCGGGCCCGGTCACCCAGTCCGCTCAGCCGGTCTGGCGGCCGCGGCAGGCCCGCAGGCCACCCGCTCATGGCGCACCCGCCGCGCCGCGTGCCCCCGATCCCGCCGGTCGCCCGGCGGCGAAAGGGATGTGTGAGCCATGACCTCAGCCAGCACGAGCCTGGTCAGCCCCCCGCGCGGAGCCGCGCTCGACTCGGCGCACCTGGGCGACATCAAGGGCGCGTTCGGAACCATCTCGACCGAGGACACCGGCAGCCGCCGCTCGGTACCCGCGAAGCTCAAGACCCTGCTGGCCATCGTCGGACCCGGCCTCATCGTGATGTGCGGCGACAACGACGCAGGCGCGTTCTCCACCTACGGCCAGACCGGCCAGACCTACGGCACCAAGCTGCTGTGGACATTCGTGCTGCTCATCCCGGTCCTTTACGTGAACCAGGAGATGGTGCTGCGGCTCGGCGCGGTGACCGGCGTCGGGCACGCCAGGCTGATACTCGAGCGGTTCGGCCGGTTCTGGGGCGCGTTCAGCGTCATCGACCTGTTCATACTGAACGCTCTGACGATCGTCACCGAGTTCATCGGCATCGCGCTCGCGGCGAGCTACCTCGGCGTGCCGAAGATCGTCGGCGTGATCCTGGCCGCGATCGTGATCGTGTTCGCCGCCTCGACCGGGAGCTTCCGCCGGTTCGAGCGGGTGGCGATGTTCTTCTGCCTCGGCTCGCTGCTGCTGATCCCGCTTTACGTGATCGCGCATCCGCCGGTCGGCCAGATGGCCGTCGGCTTCGTGCACCCGGTCGTGCCCGGCGGCGCCGCGCACCTGGGCACGGTGATGCTGCTGATCATCGGCATCGTGGGCACCACGGTCGCCCCGTGGCAGCTGTTCTTCCAGCAGTCCTACGTCATCGACAAGCGGATCACCCCCCGCTTCATCAGGTACGAGAGGGCCGACCTGTGGATCGGCATCGTCGTCGTGGTGATCGGCGGCAGCGCGCTGATGGGAGCCACCGCGATCGCGTTCGCCGGCGTCAGGCACGCGCAGTTCACCGACGCGGCCGGGCTCGCGGCCGGCCTGGCCGCCTATGCCGGCCACGCCGCGGGCGCGATCTTCGCTGTCGCACTGCTCGACGCCTCCATGATCGGCGCGTTCGCCGTCTCGCTGTCCACCGCCTACGCGCTCGGTGACGTGCTCGGCCTCAAGCACTCGCTGCACCGCGGCGTCAGGCAGGCCAAGGGCTTCTACGCCATGTACGCGGCGGTGATCGCGCTGGCGGCCGCGGTGGTGCTGCTGCCCGGCTCGCCGCTCGGCCTGCTCACGATCGGCGTGCAAGTGCTCGCCGGGGTGCTGCTGCCCAGCGCCACGGTCTTCCTGCTGCTGCTCTGCAACGACAAGGAGGTGCTCGGGCCCTGGGTCAACGGGCGGGTCACGAACGTGCTTGGCGTCGCGGTGGTCGGTGTCCTGGTGCTGCTGTCGGCGATCCTGATGATCTCCGTGGTCTTCGGCTCGATCTCGTCCGGCCAGGTGCTGACGATCCTGCTCGGCGGCGTCGCGATCGGCCTGGCCCTGGCGGCGGCCATGCTGGCGCGCGGCTGGCACCGTCGCCGGATCGGGCGCGCCGTCGCGGTGGCCACCGTCTCTGCCGACCCGCAGGGCAGGGACTCCTGGCGGATGCCGCCGCTTGCCATGCTCGCCCCGGTGCGGCTTTCGGCTGGCCGACGCACGGCCATGGTCGCGATGTGGCTCTACCTGGGCATGGCGCTGGTCCTGGTGGTGGTTAGGGTGATCGTGCTTGCCCTAGGACACTGACGCTGGGGCACCGAAGCTAGGGCACCGTGGCCGCCGAGGAAGCCGAGACCGCACCGAACGAGGCGATTATGCTCAATCACGAGAATCCGCGTCACGCCGCCGACGACGCCAGGCTCAGGTCCGAGCCGATCATCTGGCTGACCACGGTGACTCCGGCAGGCCAGCCGCAGTCCTCCGCGGTCTGGTTCCTGTGGGACGGCGCCGAGTTCTTGATCTACGGCTCAAAGAAGGGGCCCAAGACGCCGAACATCGAGGCCAATCCTCGGGTCAGCCTGCATCTGGACGGGAACGGCAGCGGCGGCGGCATCGTCACCTTCGAGGGCACGGCGAGGATCGACCCCGACGGTCCGCCGCCCGCGGATGTGGCCGACTACGTGGCCAAGTACGGCGCCCTGATCGATTCCTACGGCTGGGGCCTGGAGAAGTTCGGCCGGGACTACCCGCACGTGATCCGGGTGACGCCAACCAGGGTCAGGATCTGGTAGCCGCTCGACGAGCTTGCCGAGCTGCTGATCTCCACCGGCGAGCTGACCGCCGCCGACCTGAGCAGGCTCCCGCCGGTCAGCTCCTGACCGCGCCGGTGACCAGCCAGCGCGAACCGCGGGCGCGCCAGGTCAGCGTGACGAACCTGGCCGCCATCCAGGCACAGATCGCCAGCCAGAGGCCGAGCAGGCCGGCCCCGGTGGCCACGACCACGGTCGCCGCCGCCGCGAACACGGCCGTGCTCGCCAGTCCGGCCAGCGCCAGGTAGTCGAGGTCGCCGGCCCCGATCAGCACCCCGTCGAGCACGAACACCACGCCGGCCACTGGCTGCGCCGCGGCCACCACGAGCAACACCACCACCAGCAGGTGTGCCACCGCCGGCCGGGCCGCGAACAGCGCGGGGAGCCAAGGCCGGGCGCCGAGCATCAGCACGCCGAACACCGCGCCGCAGCCGACGCCCCACTTGATCATCTTGGTGGTGGCGGCCCGGGCGCCCGCGGCGTCGCCGGCGCCGAGGTACTTGCCGGTGATCGCCTGGCCGGCGATCGCGATCGCGTCGAGCGCGAACACGAGCAGCGTCCAGAGCCGGTAGGCGACCTGATAGGCGGCGATCGCGGCGTCGCCCTGCCTGGCCGCGACCGCGGTCGCCCCGACCAGGACCGCCTGCAGCGCCAGCGTCCTGACCACAAGTGCCGCTCCCGCCCGGGCCGCCACCTTCACCCCGGCCAGGTCGAACCGCAGGCTCACCCCGGCCCGGCGGGCGCCGGCCGTGACCATGGCCAGGTAGGCGGCGGCGGTGCCGTACTGCGCGATCACCGTGCCCCAGGCCGATCCGGCGATGCCCCACCGCAGGCCGAGCACGAACGCCGCGTTCAGCACCACGTTGACGATGCTGGCGACCACCGAGACCGCCAGCGGGGTCCTGGTGTTCTGCAGGCCGCGCAGGATGCCGATGCCGGCCAGCACCGCGAGCATGGCCGGGGCGGCCAGCAGGCTGATCCGCAGGTAGATCACGGCGCCGGCGGTCACGGCCCGCGACGCGCCGAACGCGGTCACGATCGGGCTCGCCAGCGGCAGGCCGGCGCCGAGCACGACGACTCCGATGGCCGCGGCCAGCCACATGCCGTCGATGCCCTGCCTGATCGCCGCCTGCCGGTTCCCGGCTCCGAGCTGGCGCGCGACCGCCGCCGTCGTCCCGTAGGCCAGGAAGATCGAGACGTTCACCAGGGCGGTCAGCGCCTGTGCGGCCACCCCGAGGCTGCCGAGCGGCGCGGTGCCGAGCCTGCCGACGATCGCCGAGTCCGCAAGCAGGAACAGCGGCTCGGCCACCAACGCGCCGAACGCAGGGACCGCGAGCCGCAGGATCTCAGCATCCTGCCCGGCTCGCCAGGCGGCCAGCCAGCTCCGGCCGGCCCGCCCGGTCCGGCCGGCCAACCCCGCCGTGCCCCGACCCCCGCTATGTGATGAAGGGTCCGGCGAGCTATAGCGCGCGGATCCTTCACGCAACGGCTCTTCGGGCGGCACGGCCGGCTGGTCCGTGCTCAGCCGATGACTCCGCTGGAGCGCAGCTCAGCGATCCGGTCGCGGCTGAGCCCAATCCCGGCGAGCACCGCCTCGGTGTCATTGCCTGGCCGGGCCGGCGGCTCGGGCGTCCCGACGGCACTGCGCCCGAACCTCGGGGCGGGCGCAGGCTGCGATACCCCGCCGACCTCGGCGAACACGCCGCGTGCCGCGTTGTGCGGGTGCCCGGCCACCTCGGCAGGCGAGAGCACCGGCGCGACGCAGGCGTCGGTGCCTGCGAAGACATCGGCCCACTCGTCCCTGGTGCGTCGGGCGAATATCTCGGTGAACCTGGCCCGCAGCACCGGCCAGCCCGAGACGTCGAGCTGCGCGGGCAGGTCCTCGCCCGCCACGCCGAGCCCGTCGAGCAGCGCCGCGTAGAACTGAGGCTCGAGCGCCCCGACCGCCACGTACCTGCCGTCGGCGGTGACGTAGGTGTCATAGAAGGGCGCGCCGCCGTCCAGCAGGTTGACGCCGCGCTCGTCCCGCCACCCGCCACGGGCCCGCAGCCCGTAGATGAACGAGGTCAGCAGCGCGGAGCCGTCCACCATGGCGGCGTCCACCACCTGGCCGAGACCGGAGCGCTGGCGTTCCACCAGGGCCGCGAGCACGCCGATGGCCAGCAGCATCCCGCCGCCGCCGAAGTCGCCGACCAGGTTGAGCGGCGGCACCGGCCGCTCGCCGGCCCGGCCGATCGGATGCAGGGCGCCGGAGATCGCGATGTAGTCGATGTCGTGCCCGGCGGTCGGCGCCAGCGGCCCGTCTTGGCCCCAGCCGGTCATCCTGGCGTAAATCAGCCCCGGGTTGCGCTCGGCGCAGACCTGCGGCCCGAATCCCAGCCGCTCGGTAACCCCCGGCCGGAAGCCCTCCACCAGCACGTCGGCGGACTCGACCAGGGTCAGCAGCAGGTCAACCCCGGCCGGGTCCTTCAGGTTCAGCCCGATCGACCGCCGCCCGCGGGTCAGCGGGTCCACCGGCGCGGGCGCGCCGGGTCGGCAGCTCTCGGGGCGCTCCACCCGCAGCACGTCGGCGCCGAGGTCGGAAAGGATCATGCAGCCGAACGGCGCCGGCGCCAGGCTGGCAAGCTCGATCACCGTGATGCCGTCCAGCGGTCCCATCCGCGCCTCCGCCTGCCTCATGACTTTCGTTTCGCAACACACTCGCCCGCCGACCTCCGGTCCGCTGGCTGGTCAAAGCGCATCGTAACCGGCCGAACGGCAGCGGGTTGGGAGGCCGTCGGGTGCGGGGCGGGTGCGGGAGCTGGCTAGGCCGGCGGATCGGGGTACGAGGGCGGGGCGTCGCCGGGCGCGTCGCCCCACGAGGTCGGGGTGCTGCCGAGCGCCCAGAGCAGCGTCGCGCCCTGCGCCAGCCTGCTGAATGGCACCGACAGCGCGTTGTCGGCGGTCCCGTTGATGGCCAGCGACTTGACGTAGTACTTGTCCGCCGACGCGCCTGGTGCGTTGATCGTGATTGAGCCGCCGTTGGGCAGGTTGATCACGGCGTGCGGGAAGCCCGGGCTGGCGAAGACCAGGGTGCCGCTGCCCGGGTTCTCCGGGTACATGCCGAGCATTGCCCATATGAACTGCGATGACTCGGCGCCGAGGTCGTCGTTATTGGGCAGCCCGTAGGGTCCGGGCAGGAACAGGTCGTCGCGCATGAGCGCGACCGCCCGCTGGCTGCCCGCGGGGTCCCTGTCGTAGTCAAGCGCGTACTGCTCGCCGAGGTCGAACTCGTTGGACAGGTACGCGTAGCTGCCCCGGCCGTTCGGCTTGGACAGGTAGCGCACCAGCGCGTGCCGCACCGTGCTGACGCCGCCGAGCTTGGCGAACAGCCCGGCGTAGTTGTTCGGCACGTCCCACAGGTACTCCTCGGCGTCGCCCTCCAGGTAGAACCTGGAGGTGTCCGGGGTCACCCCTCCGACGAACCCGCCCGATTCCTTGCGCGGCGTGAGCAGGCCGGTCTTGGCGTCGAGCACGTTGGTCCAGTCGTTGGCGCTTGCCTTCAGCGCCGCGGCATCCGTGGCGTCACCGAGCGCCGCGGCGAACTGCGAGAGCGCGAAGTCCGCGCTGTCGTACTCGAGCAGGGCAGATACCTGGTAGTTCAGCCGGCAGCAGGCGTAGTGGAAGAAGGCGGGCAGGTAGCCGTATTGCGCCTCGATCGAGGTGCCAGGCCTGACCCGGTCCACGTGTTCGGCCTGGTCCAGCATGTCGGCCAGGGCAGTCTGGGTGTCGAAGCCGGTACCGCCGAAGGCGTAGATGTCGGCGATGATCGCGTCGGCCGGGTCACCGAGCTGTGCGTAGTTGTCGGTGTTGAGGTATCCCCACTGCGGCAGGATTCCGTTCTGCGCGTAGTAGTTGACCAGCGACTGCGCCATGTCGCTGGCCGCGGTGGGGTCGAGCATCGCGACGAGCTGCGCCTGGGAGTGGTACATGTCCCAGCCGGAGAACATGCTGTACTGGTTGGCCTGCCCGCCGCTCAGGTCATGCACCGTGAAGTCGGAGCCGAGGTACTCGCCGTTCACGTCGCTGACGATGTTCGGCTGCAGCAGCGACTTGTAGAGCAGGCTGTAGAACTCCTGGGTCTGGGCGACGCTGCCGCCCCAGACCTGCACCTCGCCGAGCAGCTTGTTCCACTGCGCCTGGGCGGCGGACCTGATCCCGGCGAAGTTCCAGCCCGGCTGCTCGGCCTCGATGTTCGCGCGGGCGCCGAGCGGGCTCACGTAGGAGATGGCGACCTTGGCGTCGATGACCGGGTTGCTCGTGGTGTTGAAGATCAGGAACACCGAGTTCGGCGTCTTCCGCCCGGGCTCGGTGATCACCCGGTCGGCGGTGAACGGCTGGCTGAACATGATGTCGAAGTAGACCGTGTAGTGCTGCGGGCCGAACCTCGGCAGCGTCTCGCCGCAGAACCCGCCGCTGGAGACCGAGCCCTCCACCTGCGTGCTGCTGACGATACGGGCGCTGGTGGCGTAGTCGCCGCGCTCGCTGCCGTCCAGCTTGATCAGGAAGTCGGCCCTGGTGGTGCGCGGGAAGTCGAACCGGCCGAGCGCGCTGTGCGGGGTCGCGGTGAACTGAGAGAAGATTGTGCTCGGCGCGTTGCTGTACGCGCCGTAATAGCCTGCCTGGACGATCTCGCCGTGGTGGCTGAATGACGTGTGCACGTAGGTCGGGTTGCCGTTGGGCAGCTTTCCGGTCATCGGCAGGATCGGTACGTCACCGGATGATACGCAGCCGGGCCCTGACAGATGGGTCAGGCTGTAGCCGTCGAGCTCATCGTCGCTGTAGGTGTAGCCGCCGCCGTCGCTGCGATCGGGCAGCGTGTCCGGGCTCCACTGCACCATGCCGAACGGCACGTCGGCGCCGGGGAACGTGTTGCCGCCTCCGCTTGTCCAGGTCCGCGTGTCGATGTAGGCCGCGGGGTTGCTCAGGGGGTACCGCACGATCCCGGGGTTCTGGCTGGTCGGCGGCTGCAGGGCCGGGGTGACCGGACGGGGGCAGTTCAGCAGGTTGCCTCGCGCGGTCATCGTGCAGGTCCCTGCCGGGCGGTGGCCCGCCGCGAGGGCCGCGGTGGCGGGGTCAGCGACCGCGGGCAAACCCGCCCAGGTCACGCACACCGCGGTGAGCGTGGTCGCCAGCAGCAGCCGGTATCGAGCGGCTCCGCTCATGGTGACATGAACCCCCGGAGTTTCCTTCGGATAGGGCGCGGGACTAATCCACTATATGGTGATCGATTTTCATCGGCGCGGCATTCACCGAGCATTATCGGCGGCATTACTTTCGGCCGGATCCTCCGGCCAGCCGATCGTCGTCACTACCGTACCGTCATGCCGCACGAGCCGCGCTGGAAGGCCGGAACCTGTCAGCCAGGCTGGCGCCGCCTCGCTCCTGATAATCGCCGCCGTGCTGGCGATATTAGCGTCTGCGCAGCTCGCGGCGGCAACACTGACGGTGCGCCAGCATGATCTCGCTGGCTGTCCGGTCGCCGGATCGATGATGTGGTGCATCGCCCGACCGCCCGCGGTCCAGGCGCGGACCGTGATGCTTGAGGTGGCCAGGCCGCCCTCGCGGATCGTGACGGTCTGGCCGGGCGCATCCCGCCCCGCCGCGTGGTCGTCGGTGGCCCGCACCTGCCAGCCGTCGCCGGGCGGCGGCCCGGCGACGGCCACGTCGCCGCCCAGACTGACCAGAGCGCCGCAGTCGGCCCGTGCCGCGATCAGGCCGGCGCACCGGTCGGCGGCCCACGCCTTGGCCGTGGCGCCAAGATCCAGCCGTGTCCCGCGCTCCAGCCTGACCGTGCGCGCGGCCTGGTCAAACCGCACGCTGCGCCAGCCGGGGACCTGACCCGCGGCGCGATTCCCGGCCGCGGCTCCGGCCGCGGTGCCGGCCGCGGTGCCGGAGCGAACCTCGGCGAAGTCGCGGTCGTACCCGGCCGCGGCCAGCGCCGCCCCGCAGGTCGGGTCGACGTCGCCGTCGGTCAGCTCGGCCGCCCGCAGCGCCTCGGCGATCAGCGCCGCGAAGAGCTCGCTGACGTGGGCGAGCTCGCCGTGGGATGTGTTAATCACCGATAGTTCGGAGTCCGGCCGGAACCGGCTGCACGCCTTGTCCACGGCGGCAAGCTCGGCGTCGGCGATGGCCCGCGCCGCGCCGAGTGCGGCCGGGTCGGTCACGATCAGCACCGCGGTGGTCCCGAACACCCCGAAGGTGCTCGACGCGGGGGCGCCGGCCGCCGTCACGACGGCTCGGTCAGCCTCGTGAACGCCTGGAGGTTGGCCAGGCTCTCGCCGCGCTTGACCCGCCAGTCCCACTCCCTGCGGATCGAGGACGCGAAGCCGATCATGAGGGCCTGGTCGAAGTTGTCGTCGCTGTAGCTGAGCACGCAGCCGAGCAGCCGGTCGATCTCGGCCGGGGTGACCGCGGCCAGCGGCAGGCGGCCGACCAGGTGCACATCACCGACCTGGTCGAGCGCGAAGTGCACGCCGAACATCCGGCTGCCGCGCTCGAGCAGGAACCGGTAGAACTCGGCGTGGTTCTCGTCAGGCTGGCGGCAGAAGAACGCCTCCACGTGCAGGCTGTGCGCCTCGACGATCAGCCAGGTCATGGTGGCCAGCTTGTGCTGGCCCTCCAGCCTGACCAGGTAGGCCCCGGACTGCGGTGACTCGTACGCGAGCCCGAGCCCGGCCAGGATGTCGCCGAGCCGAGCCGCGGCGGCCTTCGCAGTCATCTCTGTGCTGGTCTCGGCCGTGCTGGTCCCGGCCGTGCTGGTCCCGGCCGTGCTGGTCCCGGCTGTGCTCACGCGTCCACCGCGGCGGCCACCTCACTCATGGCGTCACCGTACACGGCGAGAAGCTGGTCCACGGTGGACGACCAGCCGAACCCCGATGCGTGCCGTCGCGCCGCGCGCGACATCCTGGCCAGCTTGCCTGGGCTGGAGAGCAGGTCCCAGATCGCGGCCGCGTACTTTGCCGGGTCGTGGTCGCCGACCAGCACGCCGGAGAGCCCGTCCCTGACCGCGGTGCGCAGGCCCCCGGCGGCCGCGGCCACCACGGGCGTGCCGCAGGCCTGCGCCTCCATGGCGACCAGGCCGAACGACTCGGAGTAGGACGGCACCACCACCAGGTTGGCGGCGCGGTACCAGTCGGCCAGGTCGTGCTGCGGGCAGGGCGGCTCGAGCCGCACGTTGGCCGAGATGCCGAGCGAGGCCGCGAGCTGCACCAGGGCGTCCGGATCGTTGCGGCCGGTGCCGCTCGGCCCGCCAACGAACGCCACCACCAGCCGGTCGGCCAGCCGGGGGTGCTCGCTGAGCAGCGCTGCCGCGGCGCGCAGCAGGATGTCGGGTGCCTTGAGCGGCTGGACCCGGCCGGCGAACATGAGCACGACGGCGTTCTGCCCGATGCGCAGATGGCGCCTGGCCTGCCGCTGCGATCCCGGCCGGAAGACGGCCAGGTCCACGCCGGGGCTCGCCGTCGCGACTCGGCGCGGGTCGGCGTCGTACAGCTTGATCAGCTCGCGCGCCTCGGCGTCGGTGTTCGCCACGATCCGGTCGGCAGTCGCGATGACCTCGGCCTCGCCCCTGATCCGCAGGTCCGGCTCGGCGGCGTCACCGAGCGCCAGGGCTGCGTTCTTGACCTTGCCGAGAGTGTGCATGGACTGCACGAGCGGCACGCCCCAGCGCTCCTTAGCGACCGCGCCAACCTGGCCGGACAGCCAGTAGTGCCCGTGCACGAGGTCGTACCTCCCCGGGGCGTGCGCCGCCTCGGAGCGCAGCACCTCGAAGGTGAACTGGCAGAGCTGGCCGGGCAGGTCGGCCTTCTCCAGGTCCTCGAACGGCCCGGCCTCGACGTGCCTGACGAGCACGCCGGGCACGAGCTCGACCACCGGAGGCTGGTCGCGGGATACGGCCCGGGTGAAGATGTCCACCTCGACCCCGCGGGCGGCGAGGCGCTTGGCCACCTCGACGACGTAGACATTGAGCCCGCCGGCGTCGCCGGTGCCCGGCTGCTCAAGCGGTGACGTGTGAACGCTGATGGTCGCGACACGCTGCGGGTAGCGACGCGGCACTGGCATACACCTCCGAGAGGGAGGAACCAGAAAGTTCCCCGCCATGTTCCCCCTGAGGCTAAAACGGCCCAGCGTCGCCCGGACCGTCGGCCGGAGGCGCAGCACCGCGTGGCGATACCCTCTGCCCATGACCACCTTGGTGCTGCTCCGCCACGGCGAGAGCGCGTGGAACGCTGAGGGACTGTTCACCGGCTGGGTGGACGTGGGACTATCCGGGCGCGGGCTGGCCGAGGCGGAGCAGGCGGGCAAGCTGATCACCCAGAGCGGCCTGCGCCCCGACGTGGTGCACACCTCGGTGCTGACCAGGGCCATCCAGACCGCCAACGCCACGCTCGGCACCGCCGACCTTGCCTGGCTGCCCGTGTACCGGTCGTGGCGGCTGAACGAGCGCCACTACGGCGCGCTGCAGGGCAAGAACAAGGCGCAGACGCGCGAGCAGTTCGGGGACGAGCAGTTCATGCTGTGGCGGCGGTCCTATGACGTGCCGCCGCCGCCGATCGCCGACGACGACCCGCTGTCCCAGGCAGGCGACCCTCGGTACGCGCTGCTGCCCCGCGACCTGATGCCACGCAGCGAGTGCCTGCGCGACGTGCTGGGGCGGCTGTTGCCTTACTGGCACGACGTGATCGTGCCGGACCTCGCGGTGGGCATGGTGGTGCTCGTGGTCGCGCACGGCAACTCGCTGCGCGCCATGGTCAAGCATCTGGACGGGATTGCCGACGCCGAGATCGCCGAGCTCAACATCCCGACCGGGATCCCGCTCGTCTACGAGCTCGACGAGGGCTACCAGCCGGCGGTGCGCGGCGGCAGCTACCTCGACCCAGAGGCCGCGGTGGCCGCCGCCGAGGCCGTCAAGAATCAGGGCCGATGAGGCTGGGCGGCACGGGGTCGGCCAGCACGGGCCGGCCGGCACGGGTCGGCCGGCACGGGTGGGCCAGCACAGACCGGCCAGCACGGGGCTGACCAGGCGTTCCGCAGGTGACGGCAAGGCGGACCGCGGGCGGGCGGAGCGCGTCCCGGCGATGGCCTGACCACGCCGCCGACATGAACGCCGATGGTAGCAGTTATGAACTCTCCGCAAATTGATGCTGGTCAGCGCCACCGCGCTGATGCGGGCGCGGAGGCTTGCGCATACCATCAAAGTGTGGATGTGGGGGTCATTGCGGTGAGACGTGCCTCGGAGGCCGCCGGTGCCGCTGAGGCGCCGAGATGAGCGCCAGGGGACCGGCGCACCCTGAGGCAGCCGTGGACCTCCCCTCCCAGCCAGCAGCTACCCAGCCCGCGCACGGCATGCCCGCACGAACCCAGCCCGGACCTGCGCGCGCTTCCGCCCGGGTCCACTCCGGCGGCACCGTCCGGCTGCCTCCTGGGCTGGCCGC
Organism: Streptosporangiaceae bacterium; assembly: GCA_035517035.1. Lineage (GTDB taxonomy): Bacteria > Actinomycetota > Actinomycetes > Streptosporangiales > Streptosporangiaceae > Chersky-822. Next base: position 18,235 of record DATIZP010000125.1, read on the forward strand.
CGTGCTCGGCGTGCTCTCATCCTCGGCAGTGGTCATCGACAGCAGCGATCGGGTGCTGCAGGCCAGCGAGGCCGCCCGGGTGTTCGGCCTGGTCAAGGGCGACAAGCTGGTGGTCGGCGAACTGGTGGCGCTGGCCAGGCAGGTGCGCAGGGACGGCGAGATCCGCGAGGGCGAGATCGACATCTCCACCACCGGCCTCGGCGGCCGGACGACGAGCTTCGCCGTGCGGGTCGCCCCGCTCGGCGCCGCGGTGGGAGGCGGGGGGCTCGTGCTGCTGCTCGCCGAGGACCAGACCGAGCGGCGCCGGGTGGAGGAGGTGCGCAGGGACTTCGTGGCCAACACCAGCCACGAGCTGAAGACCCCGGTCGGCGCGCTCGCCCTGCTCGCCGAGACCGTCGAGGACGCCGCCGACGATCCCGAGGCGGTGCGACGATTCGCCGGGCGGATGCGGCAGGAGGCGGCCAGGCTCACCAACCTCGTCCAGGATCTGATCACTCTGAACCGGATCCAGGCGGCCGAGCCGATCCCCGATCCCCTACCCGTCGACCTCGACGCCGTGGTGGCCGAGGCGCTCGACCGGTGCCGGATGAAGGCAAGCGCCCGCGGGATCGAGCTTGCCGCGACGGGCACCAAGCACCTGTCGATGCTCGGGGACGAGGACCTGCTGGTCACCGCCCTGCGCAACCTGCTCGACAACGCTGTGGCTTACAGCCCGGAGAAGACCAGGGTAGTGGTATCGACCAGGCGGGACACCGGCGACGTGATCGAGCTGAGCGTCAGCGACCAGGGGATCGGCATCCCCGAGCGGGACCTTGAGCGGATCTTCGAGCGCTTCTACCGGGTGGACCCGGCCAGGTCGAGGGTCACCGGCGGTACCGGCCTGGGCCTTGCGATCGTCAAGCACGTCACCGCGGCGCACGGCGGCAAGGTGAACGTGACAAGCAGGGAAGGCGCCGGGTCCACGTTCACCCTGCGCTTGCCCGTGCGGCCAGGGGCGCCGCTATGACCTGCGGCCAGGCAGCGGCCTGGACCCGAACGGACCGATCTGCCAAGGAGGCAGCCAAGTGACGCGGGTGCTCGTTGTCGAAGATGAGGAGTCATTCAGCGACGCGCTGTCGTACATGCTCCGCAAGGAGGGCTTCGAGGTCGCCGTCTGCCCGACCGGGCCGGCCGCGCTTGACACCTTCGACCGTACCGGTGCCGACCTCGTCCTGCTCGACCTGATGCTGCCCGGCCTGCCGGGCAGCGAGGTCTGCCGCGCGCTGCGCGAGCGCTCGAGCGTGCCGGTGATCATGCTGACCGCCAAGGACAGCGAGATCGACAAGGTAGTAGGGCTTGAGCTCGGCGCCGACGACTACGTCACCAAGCCGTTCTCCTCGCGCGAGCTTGTCGCCAGGATGCGGGCGGTGCTCCGGCGGCGCGGCGAGGGCGACGAGCCCGGTACCTCGGTGATGGAGTCCGGGCCCGTCCGGATGGACGTGGAGCGGCACATCGTGATGGTGCGCAACACGGCCGTCCAGCTCCCGCTGAAGGAGTTCGAGTTGCTTGAGGTCCTGCTGCGCAACTCGGGGCGGGTGCTCACCCGGATGCAGCTGATCGACCGGGTGTGGGGCGCGGACTACGTCGGCGACACCAAGACGCTCGACGTGCACATCAAGCGGCTCAGGGCGAAGGTCGAGCTCGACCCGGCCAGGCCGATGCACATCATCACGGTCCGCGGGCTCGGCTACAAGTTCGAGCCCGGGGCGTAGCCGGTCGCCGCTACGGCGTGCTGCTGGGCGAGGGGGAGGCCGAGGCCGAGTGCTTGCCGTGGTGGTGGCTCTTGCCTGTGCCCGACGGCGACGGCGATGGTGACGGAGCCGGCGACAGGCTGTCGAAGTACGAGGTCTTCGGCATGACCGGAACCTGCATGGTCACGGTCCCTGCGTTGGCGAACAGCAGGTGGATGGTCACCACCGTGCCGCCGCCGAGCGGGCGAACCAGGTCCTCGAGCACCACCTCAGGGGCCGGGCCGGTCAGCAGTACCTGGTGGTTGCTGTTCACGGACACCTGGCCGCCGGGCAGCAGCACCGTCTTTGCCACGCCGGGCGCCGATATCCCGACCAGCCGGTCCGCCGAGCCCGTGTTGGTCAGCGCGAGGAACAGCCCGGCGCTCTGGCCGCGCGTGAGCTCGGACCCGATCGGCGCTCCGAGCACGAACGCGTTGCTGATCGTGATGCCCCCGACGCCCGCGCTGCTGCCGTCGGTCGGCTGGTGCCAGTGCAAGCTCGGCGCGTCGCTGCCCGCCTCGCATCCGGCGATCAGCGGGATCAGCACGGCCGCGACCGCGATCAGAATGCGGCGCCGTGCCCTGCCGCCGCGGCTGCTCCGGGCCACCCGAGCCTCCTCGTCGATGCGAAGGTACCGATGCCAGTGGCGGCTGCCGCTTCGGCACCGGCACGCCGCCATAGACCTGGCACAGCGTAGCCCCGCGGATCGCACCGCACACACCCGGCCCGGTGATTGCGGGGCGGGGGCTCAGCCGGCCGGCTTGAGCAGCGCGAGCTGGCTCTCCAGCCTGAAGCCGGGCCGCACGCGGGGCGAGACCACCACGGTGCCGTGGGAGTCCACGAGCAGCACGGTCAGCCCGACGGCCCGGTAGGTGGCGTCGAGCACCTGCGCCGGATCGATCGCCACGATCGCCGTGCCCGCTGTGGCGCCCGGCGTGAAGTTGTCGAGCTCGGCGCGGCTGCCGCGCGGACCGACCAGGTAGACCGTGACCTTGGCGGTGCTGGCCTGCGAGATCAGCTGCCGGACCAGCATCGCGCAGCCGCAGTGCGCCGGCACGATCGCGAGCGCGGTGCTCTTCAGCCCGCGCAGCGCGACCGGCTTTCCGGCCACCGTGATGGTCGTGCTCGGCAGCGGAACGCCGGCTTCCTGGCCGGGCCCGGCCGTCACAGCCCCGGCGCTCGGACGGAGCCCGGCGGGTGATGCGGTGGCAGGAAGCGAGCCGGTCGGCCTGGCGGACACGCCGTGCCGGACGGCGGGCGCTGCCGACGACGCCATGCGGCGGTCTGCGCCCGAATGGCGGCCGCTCGCATCAGGGAGGTTCTTGCCTACGGTGCCGGAGAAGTCCGGATTGGAGCTGAACATGGTCAGCACCATGCTGGCGATCATGGCCAGGACAAGGCAGCCTGCGACGAGCGGTATCACCACGCCGGAGCGGTGCAGCGGCGCACGCCAGCGACGGCTGCGGTCACGCCGCCGCAGGGCCCGCAGCTCGCGATAGTAGGCCTGCACGTCGCGGTCAAGTTCGCGGGCATCATCAGGAACCTTGATGTCTACCCGCGGCAGGCCGTAGTCGTCGTGTCCCGGTTCGCCGCCCTGATTCACGCGCCTCTCCGGAGTTCGCAGGGTTCTCCCCTCAGTATGAGCCTGAAGGCAGGCAGACGTCACCGGGCGGGGAGACTTGTCCCACGTGTACCCTGGCGCCTCGGATCCACGCCCGCCAAAGGCCCGGTCGCGGCGCGCGCAATACCGTGGTGGATGTGACTGAGCTGATCTGGCGGTAAACTAGTTGGGACCGCTCTGCGCGCCACTGCAGCGCGCGCGTCATGCCGCAGTGAGGGTCCCACGCTCCCGGGCCGCCGGGACGCGGGTCCGCATTATTGTGGCGCCTTCCGTCATTCACAGTATGCCAAAGCGGCTTTGACCTGCATCTTTGTGTTCAAGCATGGCTATTAACCGCAGCCCGCCGTGGTAAGATAGCTCCAGCGGAAGGGGTACGTGCCACATGACTTTCAAGGTCGGCGACACCGTCGTCTACCCCCACCATGGGGCTGCGCGGATCGAGGAGATCGAGATCCGCACGATCAAGGGCGAGGATAGGACGTACCTCGTGCTCAAGGTCGACAAGGGTGACCTGACGGTGCGGGTTCCAGCAGACAACGCCGAGCTCGTCGGCGTACGCGACGTCGTCGGGCAGGAGGGGCTTGAGCGGGTCTTCGAGGTCCTGCGCGCCCCGTACACCGAGGAGCCGACCAACTGGTCGCGCCGCTACAAGGCGAACCTCGAGAAGCTCGCGTCCGGTGACGTGAACAAGGTCGCCGAGGTCGTGCGCGACCTGTGGCGCCGCGACCGTGAGCGCGGGCTCTCGGCTGGCGAGAAGCGGATGCTGGCCAAGGCCAGGCAGATCCTGGTAAGCGAGCTTGCGCTCGCGGAGAAGACGAACGAGGACAAGGCCGAGACCCTGCTCGACGAGATTCTCGCCAGCTAACGCACCGGCTCGGGCTGGATGGCCAATCGGCTGCCGCAGGTCGGCATAGGCGTTGACGTGCATCCGTTCGGTGACGGCCGGGAGCTGTACCTTGCCGGGTTGCACTGGCCAGGTGAGCGCGGCCTGAGCGGCCATTCCGACGGCGATGTCGCGGCGCATGCGATCTGCGACGCGCTGCTGTCCGCCGGCCAGCTCGGTGACCTCGGCGCCGTCTTCGGTACGGACCAGGCGCAGTGGGAGGGTGTCAGCGGCGCGGCCCTGCTCGAGCGCACCAGGCAGCTGCTTGACGACGCAGGATTCCTGGTCGGCAACATCGCGGTCCAGATCATCGGCAACCGGCCCCGGATCGCCGGGCGCCGTGCCGATGCGCAGGCGGCCCTGTCCGACGCTCTCGGCGGTGCCACCGTGAGCGTCTCGGCCACGACCACCGACGGCCTCGGCCTGACCGGCCGGGGCGAAGGAATCGCCGCGATCGCTACCGCGCTCCTGCTGGCCCCGCCAGCGTCAGGGCCGCCAGCGTCAGGTGCGGCAGCTTCAGGTGCGGCAGCGTCGGGGCCGGCAGCGTCAGGGCCGGCAGCGTCAGGTGCGGCAGCGTCAGGCCCGGCAGCGTCAGGGCCGGCAGCGTCAGGGCCTGTCCCGCAGATCGTGGGACCGGGTCGTGGCGCCAGATCCTGATGGCCCGCCTTGCGGTCTGGCGCGGGCCGTCCCCGAGGCCTCTGCCGACCGCCGCGCCCTGTACCGCCCGGAGATGATCTTGATGGATGTGGCGGATGTCCCAGAATACGCAGTGGATGTGGCATCCATTCCATTGAGATCCAGGTGATCATGTGCGATTTCGGCTGGTATGCCGGGTTCCGGGCGGCCGTCTGGCCCAGGTGGCCGCGGCTGGGTGGCGCGGAGGCCGGCCGCGCTGCTCCGGGTTGTCCGTGGCCGGTGATGCCGCGCGGTAGAGTCGTCGGTGCCCGCGGAGATCTACGGGACGGGCGCTAGGTGCCGCGAGACCGGCGCGGAGGGCCTCACTAACGGGCCTTGGTGATAGTCCCGGCGGCGTTTTTCGCGATCGACCTGCAGGATGGGCGACGGCGGGACTAGGCGACTGGCGGGACCAGACGACTGGCGGGACTACTGGCCTTCTTCGGGTGGCGTCGGCGAGCTCCGCGGCCGCTCGAACGCCGGCGGCTCGGCGTGGTCTGACTCAGGCGCGTCTGGGGTGGCCGGGGCGGCTCGGTCGCCGGGTGTGGTGTCGCCAGGACCGGCCGTCGGGGCGGCGCTGAGTCCGGCCCCGGTACCGCCGGGCCCGCCCGAGCCGCCGGAGCCGCCGGAGCCGCCGGAGCCGCCCGACTCCTCCTGGGCCTCCGTCTGCGCCTCCGGCCTGCCTTGCTCGGGGACCGCACCCGGTTCGATGCCCGTGCCGGGCGACGCTGGGTCGGCCGGACCCGATCCTGGGCTGGCCTCTAGGCCGACCGGACCCGATCCTGGGGCGGCCGGACCCGATCCTGGGCCTTGGCCAGACGCCGGCGAGGGAGGTTCGCCCGGCATCCGGGCAGGTCCGGCAGGCGAGTGGCTCGGGCTCGGCGGCGGAGTCACCGGGGGCATGAACGGAGCGCGAAACTCGGTCTGCGCCCCGGGCGGAGTCGCCGGACCTGGCGCATCGGCGCCGGGCGCGGGTCGCGGAATGCTGGCCCGAAGCTGCATCTGCGGGGGACCGACCGTGGGAGTCCTGGCGGGAACTGTCGGCGCTTGTCCGGTTCCGGCCGACGCGGGGCCCAGGGGACGTGAGCCGCTTTCCTGCGCGGTCGTTCCGCTGGTGCCGGGGGGCGGTTCTGCGCTGAGTCCTGCCTCCGCCGGGCCGGGCGCAGTCGGCCCGGTAGCCGCTCCCAGGCCGGCCGGACCGGGAGCCTCCGAGGCCGAGCCTGAGGCGGTCGGCGCCGCGCCGCCGGCTCCGGACCCGGGTTCGACGCCACCAGATGCCGGGCCGCGACCGCCGGGCTGGCCCGGCACTGCGCCAGCCGCCCACGCCGACCGGCGTGGAGCGGCGTGCCTGCCGGTTGGCCCGGCCCGGCCGGCTGGCTCTGCCCGGCCGGCTTGATCCACTGCCGCGGTGTCAGCGAGCACGACTACGCGTGGCCTGGCGGGTGGCTCGTGGCCCGGCCCGCCCGGTGGCTCGTGGCCCGGCCCGCCCGGCGGCTCGGGCCTTGGCCCGCCCGGCGGCTCGTGCCCCGGTCCGGTGGCGGGTTCGTGCCCCGGTGCGGTCGGCGGTTCGTGCCCGGGGCCTGCGGCCGCGCCAGCTGGCCGCTTGGCCAGCTGCACCGTGGGCGGAACGGACAGCGGGCCCGTCGGCGGCTCAGAACCTGGACCAGCCGGTGCCTGCGCACCGGGTCGCCGCGGCGAGGGTACCGTCGCGGGACTGGCCACGGACTCGGCCGGCACCCCTCCCGGCGCACTGGCTCCCGGCGCACCGGCCCCCGCGCCGCCGTGCGGCTCGGGCACCGGCACGGCGGGGAGCGCCGACCGGGGAGCCGCGGCGATCGCGGACCTGGAGCTGTTCCCGTCGGCCGTACCGGAACCGTCGGCGCGACCAGAACCGGCCGGCCCGCCGTGCCCCGCCGCGCCGCCGACGCCGTTGCGCGGCGCCAGCCGCCTGGACCGCGCGTACCGCAGCAGCGCGAGCAGCAGCCCGAAGCCGAGCAGCACGAGCGCGAACGGCACCGTGGCCGCGGTGATCTCGGTCTGCCGCGCGGGCAGGCCGATGCCCGCGGCGTGCACGGCGCTGCCAGCGGCGAGCGCGGCGAGCAGCAGGATGAAGCAGAACCAGCCGTATATCCGGCTCACCAGCCCGGCGCTGCGCAGGGCGAGCACCGAACAGCCGGCCAGCACGAGCATCGCGTCGAAGATCAGCGGATAGATCTTGGCCAGTGACGCGGACACCCCGGCCTGCGAGGCGAGCACATGGATGCTGGAGAACGACAGCACGCACGCGGCCGCCGTCAGCGCCGCCAGCCCGGTCGCGACCGCAACGAGTGCGACGATCCGCAGCGCCCTTCCGCCGTTCCGGTCGGGGGCGGCGGGCCGCGCTCCGGCCGTGCCGGACGTGGCGGTGCCGCGTGGAACGCTGCCGCGCTCGCTGATCGGCGCTGCCGTTCGAGCTCCGCCGCGCCGGTCGCGCCTACTTGCCACGCCTGTCCCTTCCGCTCCGTTGGGCCGCGGAGCCGCATGATGGTCGGTGCTCGCGTCCTGGTGCCGCGGTCAGCCGCCGCGCGTGCGGCGGATGACCCGCCAGGTCCGAGCCGACTACCCGCCAATCGCAGGCTTATAGTCGGGGAAGATAGACGACAACTAAGCAGATCAGCTAGTCCGCGCGTGCTAGCCCCGCCGTGCCGCGCGAGCGCGGTGCCGGGGCGAAGGCAGCGCCGTGCCTGTCAGTAGGGCTGCGACCTGCGGTTTTGCGCCCCGACAACGGATCATGCGTCGAGGGAGACGATTATGCCGTACTACCGGGTGTCCGGGGAGATTCCCAGGAAGCGCCATATCCAGTTCCGCCGGCCCGACGGTGGCCTTTACGCCGAGGAACTTATGGGCGAGGAGGGTTTCTCCTCCGATTCGTCGCTGCTGTATCACATCCATCCGCCGACGGCGATCGTCAAGAGCGAGGCGCTTTCCGCGCCGGCGGCCGAGCCGAACCTCGCGCCGAATCATCCGCTGCTTCCCCGGCATTACCGGACCCAGGACCTGACCGACAGCGGCGACCTGGTGCTCGCCAGGCAGGTCCTGATGGGCAACGACGACGTCCGGATCTGCTTCGTCACTGCCGACGCTCCCTCCGGCCTGTACCGGAACTCCACCGGCGACGAGGCCGTCTACGTGCACACCGGGTCGGTCAGGTTCGAGTCCGTCTACGGCGTGATCGACGCCTCGGCCGGCGACTACGTGATCGTGCCGCGCGGCACCATCCACCGGTGGATCCCGGCAGGCACCGCGGGCCGGGAGTCGGACGGTGAGGCCGTCCAGGCGCTGGTCATCGAGGCCCGCGGTCACATAAGGCCGCCGAGGCGTTACCTGTCTCAGACCGGCCAGTTCCTTGAGCACGCGCCGTACTGCGAGCGCGACCTGCGCGGCGCCGCCGGACCACCGGTCGCCGACGGCGAGGACGTCCCGGTGATCGTGCGCAACCGGGGCGGCGTGACCGTGCTCACCTACGCCTACCACCCGTTTGACGTGGTGGGCTGGGACGGCTGCCTGTACCCGTACGCATTCAACATCGCCGACTACGAGCCGATCGTGAAGCGCACCCACGCGCCGCCGCCCGTGCACCAGACATTCGAGGGCCCGAACTTCGTGATCTGCTCGTTCTGCCCGCGCCCGCTGGACTTCGATCCGCGGTCGGTGCCAATCCCCTACAACCATCACAACGTCGACTCCGACGAGATGATGTTCTACGTGGCCGGGGATTACTCGGCCCGCAAGGGATCGGGCGTGGGGATCGGATCTGTCACGCTGCACCCGTCCGGGTTCACGCACGGGCCGACTCCCGGCGCGGTGGAGGCCGTCGTCCGCGGGGTCGCCGAAGGGCGCACCACCACCGACGAGACGGCCGTGATGATCGACACCTTCCGGCCGCTGCTGCTCTCCGACCGGGCGGCGAGCGCCGAGGATCCGGAGTACGCCTGGAGCTGGGCCCGCGCCGCGCGCGGGTGAAGCCGCGCCCGGCGCTCGCGGCGGCCAGAAGCGCACCGGCAGATCCCGTAACCTTGACAGGTGACGCTCCGCCTCCATGACACCGCGACGCGCTCGGTGCGCGAGTTCGTCCCGCTCGCCCAGGGACGGGCCAGCCTGTACCTGTGCGGCGCCACGGTTCAGGCGCCGCCGCACATCGGGCACATCCGCTCGGGCGTCAGCTTCGACATCGCGGTCCGCTGGCTGAAGGCCAGCGGCCTGGAGGTCACGTTCTGCCGGAACGTGACCGACATCGACGACAAGATCCTCGCGGTCGCGAGCGCCGACGGCGCCCAGTGGTGGGCGGTGGCACAGCGCAACCAGCTCGCGTTCAGCCGGGCCTACGACGTGCTCGGCTGCCTGCCGCCCGACGTGGAGCCTCGGGCAACCGGTCACGTGCCTGAGATGATCGCGCTGATCGCCAGGCTGATCGAGACCGGGCACGCCTACCCGGCCGACGGGAGCGTCTACTTCGACGTGTCCTCCTACGCCGACTACGGCGCGCTGTCTGGCCAGCGGCCCGAGCACATGCGGGCGGCGGAGGACACCGACGGTGACGGCGGCAAGCGTGACCCGCGCGACTTCGCGCTGTGGAAGGGCCAAAAGCCGGGCGAGCCGTCCTGGGAGACGCCGTGGGGGCCCGGCAGGCCAGGCTGGCACCTGGAGTGCTCGGCCATGGCCACGAAGTACCTGGGTGCGACGTTCGACATCCACGGCGGCGGCCTTGACCTGATCTTCCCGCACCACGAGAACGAGGTCGCGCAGTCCAGGGCGGCCGGCGACGGCTTCGCCAGGTACTGGCTGCACAACGGCCTGGTCAGGCTGTCCGGGGAGAAGATGAGCAAGTCGCTCGGAAACTCGCTGCTCGTCGCCGAGATGGTGACCACGGTCCGCCCGGTCGAACTGCGCTACTACCTGGGCCAGGCGCATTACCGGTCCGACATCGACTACTCGGCGGACGCCCTGGCCGAGGCGGCCTCGGCCTACCGGCGGATCGAGGGCTTCCTGACCCGCGCCGCGCAGGCGGCCGGCGTCCCGGCGCCCGGCGGGCTGCCGGCGGCGTTCGGGGCGGCGCTCGACGACGACCTCGGGGTACCGCAGGCACTCGCCGTCCTGCACGACTGCATCACAGAGGGGAACACAGCCCTGGCCGCCGGTGATCCGGCAGGGGCGGCGAAGCATGCCGCGTCGGCCAGGGCCATGCTCGGCGTGCTCGGCCTCGACCCGTTCGCCGCGCTGTGGGCCGACGCAGCCGGAGCCGGCCTGCGCGAGGTAGTAGACGCGCTGGTCGCGGTGGCGCTCGACCAGCGCTCCGCGGCCAGGGCGCGCAAGGACTACGCTGCCGCCGACGCGATCAGGGACCGGCTGCTCGCCGCGGGCGTCGTGGTCGAGGACACCCCGGCCGGCCCGCGCTGGGAGCTGGCCCGATGAGCGGCGGCAGCGGCCGGTCAGGCCGCAACGCGGGATCGGGCAGCCAGTCCAAGACCGGCAGGCCGCGCCCGGGCACCGGCGGCTACGGCAGACGGAAGCTGGAGGGCAAGGGGCCAACCCCGCCCGCAGAGATGCGGCCGGGCCACCCCGCCCAGCGCCGGGCCGCGGCCGCCGCGGCCGCGGCGGCCGCCACGGGTGGCAAGGGCGGCGGCCGCCCAGATCCGCGCGGGCCGGGCAAGCCGGCCGACCGCGGGCAGCCGGCCGCGTCCCGCGGCGGTCCGGTGCGCGGCGGTTCTGACCGAGGTCGAACAGCCAGAGTTCCGGCAGGCCGGGCGGCCCGCGGGGCGGGCAGCGCCGTGGAGGTGATCGCCGGGCGCAACGCCGTGCTCGAGTCGCTGCGCGCCGCGGTTCCCGCCATCGCGCTGCACGTCGGCCCGCGGCTTGACGCGGACGACCGGATCTCTGAGGCGATCAAGCTGGCCGCCGACACCGGGATCCCGGTCGTGGAGGCGGGCCGGGCCGAGCTCGACCGGCTGACCGGCGGAGCCGTCCACCAGGGGCTCGCGCTGCGGATCAGGCCGTACTCTTACGCGCACCCCGGCGACCTGCTGGCAGGGCCCGGCAACCAGCCGCCGCTCATCGTCGCCCTCGACGGCATCACGGACCCGCGCAACCTGGGCGCCGTGGTACGCTCGGTCGCCGCATTCGGCGGGAATGGCGTGCTCATCCCGGTCCGGCGGTCCGCCGGGGTGACCGCAGGTGCCTGGAAGGCGTCGGCCGGAGCGCTCGCACGGGTGCCGGTCGCCCAGGCATCCAACCTGGCGAGGGCGCTGGCGGGGTACGCCGAGGCCGGCCTGTTCGTGGTCGGGCTCGACGCGCGGGCCGACGACGACATCGGCTCGCTGTCGCTGGCCGACGGCCCGCTGGTGCTCGTGGTCGGCTCAGAGGGGCAGGGGCTGTCCCGGCTGGTCGCGCAGCAGTGCGACGCGGTCGCGGCCATCCCGATCGCCGGAGCCGAGTCGCTCAACGCGGGTGTCGCCGCCGGCATTGCCCTGTATCAGGTCAGCAGGCTCAGGGCGGCGGGCCTGCCCGGTCAGGCCGGCTAGCCCGAAGGCCAGCCCGGCCGCGGCCATCCCGCCAGGTGGCAGCTGCGCGAGCAGCGGCCCCGGGTCGTCGGCCTCGACCTCGGGCAGCGTGCCGACAGGCCCGGCGATCAGCGGATCGGGCGGCCCGGCGAGCTCGCTGTCCTTGCCGTCGTAGTCGAACAGCGACAGCACGTACCGCATCGCCTCCAGCCGCGCCCGCCGCTTGTCGTTGCTCTTGATCACCGTCCACGGCGCCTCGGGCACGTCGGTATGCCGGAACATGGCCTCCTTGGCCTTGCTGTACTCCTCCCAGCGGTCGAGCGAGGCCAGGTCGGTCGGGCTGAGTTTCCAGCGCTTGACCGGGTCGGCGTAGCGCGCGAAGAACCGCAGCAGCTGCTCGGCCCTGGTGACCGAGAACCACAGCTTGACGACCGTGATCCCGCTGGCGGCAAGCTGGCGCTCGAAGGCGGGAGCGTCACGGAGGAACCGCAGGTACTCCTGCGGCGGGCAGAAGCCCATCACCCGCTCCACCCCGGCCCGGTTGTACCAGGACCGGTCGAACAGCACGATCTCGCCGGGAGCCGGCAGGTGCGGCAGGTACCTGAGCAGGTAGTTGTCGCCCTGCTCATGCTCGGCCGGCTTGTCCAGCGCGACCACGCGCACGCCGCGCGGGTTGAGGTTCTCGGTGAAGCGCCGGATCGTGCCGCCCTTGCCCGCGGCGTCGCGGCCCTCGAAGATGATCAGCACCCGGTGGCCAGAGCGCTTCACCGAGCGCTGCAGCTTCAGCAGCTCGATCTGGAGCAGCGGCTTCGCCGCGCCGTAGGGCTTCCTGCCGAGCCGCCGCGGATACGGGTAGTTCTCCCGCCACGGGGCGACCCGGCTGCCGTCGGCGCCGATCAGGGTGACGCGGCCGTTCTTCCCGGTCGACATCCGCAGGCCTAGGTCGCTGGCCAGCCGGTCGAGAAGCGCACGGACGGTATCCGCTTCAGGAAGCTGATCGGCCACCACGGCACCCACGCACGACCCTCCCGAGAGACCGCGCCCCGGTCGGGCGAACGACGCGGAACGCTCAGTTGAACAATGGACGAATAGATACCCATGAGGTTGGTCGGCACACACCGTCACCGCCAGCCCCACCGGATCATGCCCGTGCCGCCCGCGCGAGAACCGGCGGCGCCTTCTGCCGACGGCCTGCGGAACGCCAACACTTGGTAACGAGAGAACATCAACCGGGATGTAACCGTTAAGAAGCTTGAATCTTTACCTTAGTGTGCGCTACTGGGAGCCCATGGGGTTAGTGGCCGACCGCACCCTTTATCCCAGACGAGCCGGGTCAGAGCACGAGTGCGCGGCCACGCGGACGGAGCGAGACGATGAGGCACGAGGCACGGCGCTGGCTGGCTGGATTCTGCGCGGCAGCCGCGGTGGGCGGCTGGGTGGCCGCCCAGGCGGGAACGGCGGGCGCGGCGACGGTCGGCCAGGCGGGCAGCGGGCAGTTGTCCGCGTCCACGCGGCTGGCAAGCGTGGTGCCCGCGGGCGCAGTGTACCGGCCGTCCGGCGGGATCCTGACCCTGGGCTCACGCGGCGCGGCGGTCAGGGCGCTGCAGCTGCGGCTGAACTTCCTGCACTACTACGCGGGCAAGGCGGACGGCTACCTCGGCTGGGACACGATGGAGGCGGTCTGGGCCTTCAAGGAGGTTCAGTCCGGCGAGATAATCCCGTCCAAGCCCGACATCGTGGGCCCGGCCATGCAGCATCAGCTGGTCAATCCCAAGCTTCCGCCGGTGCTCTATCCGCACGGCGGCCCGTCGCGGGTCGAGATCAACAAGAAGCTCGAGGTGCTCGTCGTCTATCGCGACAACAAGCAGGTCCTGATCAGCCACACCTCGAGCGCCGCCTACTACCGGCCCGACGGCACCGGCTGGGTCACCCCGGACGGGCGCTACTCGGCACTGGAGTACGTCCCCGGCTGCGTCCCCGACGCCACCTTCGGCGGCTGCATGTACAACCCGGTGTTCTTCATCGGCACCTCTTTCGCGATTCACGGCATGCCGAACCCGACCTCCACCTTCAGCGGGTTCGGCGTTCCGCTCAACCCGGCCTCGCACGGCTGCGTGCGCATCCCGCTGGACATCTCGGAGTTCCTGCACACGCTGATCAAGGTCGGCGGGCACGGTTCGCCGATCTACGTCGGCGGCCCGAACTATTACGGCAACGGGGCGTTCCAGTAGGGGCTCCGGCCCCGGGCGGCGGGGCGCGTCGGCCCCGCGGGTTATCCGCTGTGGAGGTAGGAATTACGCTGGGTGAGTTAATCGTGGGTGAGTTAATCGGCTGTGGGTTGAGGTGGGTCGGATGCGACGTGTGATGGCGGCGGCCGCGGCGGCCGTGGTGCTCTCGGCCGGGACCGCGGCCTGCGGCAGTACCTCGAGCAGCTCCCCGCCCGGCGGGTCGTCGAGCCCGACCGCCGCGGCGGCGAGCTGCACAAGGGCGGGCCTCAGCCGCCTGCTGTTCAAGCCGGGCGTGCTCACCGTGGCGACCGATAACCCGGTCTACACGCCCTGGTTCGTGGACAACACCCCGTCCAACGGCAAGGGCTACGAGAGCGCGGTGGCCTACGCAGTGGCCGCTCAGCTCGGCTTCAGCCGCTCGCAGGTGGTCTGGGTGCACGAGCCGTTCAACAGCGTGTACGCGCCCGGCCCCAAGGCGTTCGACTTCGACATCAACGAGGTCTCCTACACCCCGCAGCGGGCCCAGGCGGTCACGTTCTCCAACAGCTACTACGCGGTGCAGCAGTCGATCGTCGCGCTCAAGGGCACGGCGATCGTGACCAAGCACTCCCCGGCCCAGCTGAAGACCTACGTCTACGGCGACCAGATCGGGACCACCGGCCTGACCTACATCAACTCCGACATCCAGCCGACGAGGCAGCCGCTGGTGTTCAACACGCTCGCCCTGGCCGCCTCGGCCCTGGAGGCGCACCGGATCGATGCCCTGGTCACCGACACCCCGACCGCGCAGTACATGGCGTCGGCTCAGATCAAGCACGCCGTGCTTGTGGCACAGTTCCCGAGCGTCGGCGAGCACTACGGCCTGGTCTTCGCCAAGGGCAACAAGCTGGTGGCCTGCGTGAACAAGGCGCTGGCGACGCTCACGTCGAACGGCACGCTGGCCGCGCTGCAGAAGCGGTACCTGGGCGTCTACCTGCATTTCCCGACCATCAAGCCGTAACAGCCCGCTGACCTGGCCCGGCCGCGCGCATGGAGGAGAACCAGCCATCGGAGCCGGTCGACCCGCTGCTCGGGATCGGGGCGCGGACGGCCGGCGGCGCCTGGGTGCCGCCCGGTGCCTTCGTCACCGGCGGCCGCGGTCCGCGGCTGCTCTCCGGCGGCGGCCGCCGCGCGACCGTGGTGTCCACGGTCAGCACGGTCGTCGTGCTGGCGATCCTGGCGGCCGTGTTCCTGCTCTCGCCGGGCGCCCGCGCCGTGGAGCACGCGTTCTTCAGCCCGGAGAACATGTGGCAGTCGTTCATCGGCAACCCGAAGCACGGCTACTACTCGGTCGGCGCCGCGATCTGGCTCAACATCCGGATGTTCCTCGTCGCTGAGGTGCTGATCCTGGCGCTCGCGCTGCTCGTGGCCCTGATCCGGCTGTCCACACACCCGGCGCTGTTCCCGATCCGGCTGCTCGCCACGGGGTACGTCGATTTCTTCCGCGGCGTCCCGCTGCTGCTAGTCGTGCTCGCGCTCGGCCTGGGCATCCCGGCGCTGTCGCTGCCGGTGATCTCCTACCAGCACGCCGTGGTGTACGGAGTCGTCGCGCTCGTGCTCTCGTACTCGGCGTACGTCTCGGAGGTCTACCGGGCCGGGATCAACTCGGTGCACCAGAGCCAGGTCGCCGCCGCCCGTTC
The DNA here is from genome assembly GCA_035517035.1 of Streptosporangiaceae bacterium. Lineage (GTDB taxonomy): Bacteria > Actinomycetota > Actinomycetes > Streptosporangiales > Streptosporangiaceae > Chersky-822. Next base: position 33,626 of record DATIZP010000125.1, read on the forward strand.
GCTCGGGCTCTCTCAGCAGACCGCGCTGCGTTACGTGATCTTGCCGCAGGCCGTGCGCAACATCATCCCGCCGCTGCTCAACGACTTCATCAGCCTGCAGAAGGACACCGCGCTGGTCGGCGTGCTCGGCGTGATCGAGGCGAACCAGGCCGCGAACATCTACGCGTCGTACCGGTTCAACTACTCGAGCTTCACCGTCGCCGCGATCTTGTTCCTGATCCTGACGATCCCGCTGGCCAGGTTCACCGACCGGCTGATCGAGCGGGACCGGCGCCGCCGGCTGGCCGGGGCGATCCGGTGAGCGTCGGCGGCGGGACTTCGGCCAGGGGAGGGCCTCCGCCCGGCGGCGGGTTTCCGCCCGGCGGCTCGGCAGAGGCGATCAGGATTGAGGACCTGCACAAGTCGTTCGGGCCGAACGAGGTGCTGCGCGGCATCAGCCTCTCGGTCGCCACGCACGAGGTGATCTGCCTGATCGGCGCGTCCGGGTCGGGCAAGTCCACGCTGCTGCGCTGCATCAACCTGCTCGAGCCGATCGACTCGGGCACGATCAGCCTGTTCGGCCAGCAGATCACCGGCACCGCAGCGGACCCCAACCGGGTCCGCAGGCACATCGGCATCGTGTTCCAGTCGTTCAACCTGTTCCCGCACATGACCGTGCTGCGGAACGTGACGCTGGCGCCGGCCAAGGCACTGAAGATGCCCGCCGCCCAGGCCGAACAGGAGGCGCGCGCGCTGCTCGACCGGTTCGGGCTGATCGACAAGTGCGACGACTACCCGGACCGCCTGTCCGGCGGTCAGCAGCAGCGGGTGGCGATCGTCCGGGCGCTGGCCATGCAGCCGCAGATCATGCTGCTCGACGAGGTAACCAGCGCGCTGGACCCCGAACTCGTCGCCGAGGTGCTCGACGTGATCGGCGAGCTCGCGGCGGGCGGCATGACCATGCTGATCGCCACGCACGAGATGGGCTTCGCCAGGAACATCGCGCACCGGGTCTGCTTCCTCGCCGACGGCACTATCGTCGAGGACGCGCCGCCTGACGAGCTGTTCTCCGACCCCAAGGACGAGCGCACCAGGCGCTTCCTGCGCCGCATCATCGACGCCAAGCGCCTGTAACCAGGCAGCGCCCCGAGCAACTGTGGCCCGTTGATGCCGTGAATCGCGACATCAACGGGCCACAATTGCGAGCTGGGGGGCGCCGGGTGAGGCGCCCCCTAGCTCGGGCGCCGGGCTAGGCGCCGCGCTTGAGCGGACCGAGCTTGAGCAGCCGCCACCAGGTGATGAGCGAGTAGAAGACCAACAGCGCGATCATCGCACCGATGTCCAGGTACCAGGTATGGGCGGTGTGCTGCCAGAGCGGGTCCTGGGCCGGGCCCTGCAGCGGCGTGATCTTGTTCAGGTTGACCGTCGACGCGCCGGCGGCGAAGCCCCACCGAGAGGGCGTCAGCCAGGCGAGCTGCTCAAGCCCAGGCTTGCCGTGGACCCGGATGAAGCTGCCCGTGGTGATGACCTGGATCATGACGAGCAGGAACACCAGCGGCATCGCGCGCTCCGCGGTGCTGACGGCCGAGGAGGTGAACAGGCCGATCACCATCGATACCACCGCGATGAGCGCGATGGCTATCGCGATCTCGAGGATCGGGATCGGCAGCGCGGATCCCTTCGGGCCGAAGGTCTTGCCGACCAGCCCGATGGCTACGAGCAGGATCGCCTGGATGGCGCTGATCACCCCCAGCACGATCACCTTCGATGCCAGGTAAGCGCCCGCGGACAGACCTGTCCCCCGTTCACGTGCGTAGATAGGCCGTTCCTTGACGATCTCGCGGATCGAGTTCAGCGCTCCGGCGAAGCAGGCGCAGAGCGTGAGGATCAGCAGGCTCGTCTGCGCTCCGGCATTCGGTATGACCGTGAAGCTGGACGGCGCCACGACATGGACCAGGATGCCGAGGGCCACCGCCACTCCGATGAGCAGCGCGAGGAAACCGCGGTCCGAGGCAAGGACCGCGGTGTAACGGCGGGTCAGCGTGGACAGCTGCGCGAGCCGGTTGCTCGTCTTCGGCGTGACGGTCGGGGCTGCCTGACGCTGGCGGTGGTGGATCGCTCCGGCACCCTCCATCCCGGCGGCGATGTACTGCGCGTAGTAGGGCGAGTTCCGGTACTCGGTGGCCCAGTCCCGGTTCGGCTGGGCCTCGAACGCCTGGAACACCTCGGCCCAGCCTGGCTGGTTGAAGTGCTTCAGGCCGTCCTGGGGCGCGCCGAAGTACGCGATCTTGCCGCCTGGCACCAGGACAAGCAGCCGGTCGCACAGGTTCAGGTTGGCGACCGAGTGAGTCACGACGATGATGGTGCGGCCGTCATGCGCTAGGTCGCGCATCTGCTCCATCACCGACTTGTCCAGGCCCGGGTCGAGACCGGACGTCGGCTCGTCAAGGAAAAGCAGCGACGGCTTGGTGAGCAGCTCCAGAGCGACGTTGACGCGCTTTTGCTGGCCGCCGGACATGGCGGCGACCTTGGTCTCCGCATGCCTGGTCAGCGCGAGCTCCTCGAGGACCTCGCCGATCCGATGGCTGCGCTCGGCCTTGCTCGTGTCGCGCGGGAACCTCAGCTCGGCGGCGTAGCCAAGTCCACGCTGCGCGGTCAGCTGGGTATGCAGGATGTTCTCCTGCGGGACCAGCCCGATCCGGTGCCTCAGCTCGGCGTAGTGCGCGTAGAGATCGCGGTCGTCGTACATGACCGATCCCTGGGTGGCCGGCGCGGTCCCGGTCAGCGCGCCGAGCAGGGTGGACTTGCCCGCACCGCTGGGCCCGATCACGCCCATGAAGCAGCGCTCGCCGAGCGGGAACGTGACGTGGTCGAGCAGCACCCGGCCGCTCGATAGCGTGACCGTCAGGTCCTGAGCGATGAACGAGATGTCGCCGGTGTCGAGGAACTCCTGCAGTTCCTCGCCTACCAGCCGGAACGTGGCAGGCCCGATGGTCAGCACGTCGCGCTCGGTGACCGGCGCCGCGCTGACCCGCTGGCCGTTGACGAAGGTGCCGTTGTGGCTGTTCAGGTCGACGATGGTGTACCCGCCCCGCGGGTCCCTGCGCAGCTCGGCGTGGTAGCGCGAGACGCTCAGGTCGTTGACCACTACCTGGTTGTCGGCGGCGCGCCCAATCCGCAGCAGTGTGGTCGGCAGCCGCATCACCGCGCTGGGCATCCGCTCCATGCTCAGCCGCGACGGCCCGCCGTAGCCGGCCGGGCTGCCCGGGCCGAACTGGCCGCCGGGCACGAAGCCGCCGGCCGGCGCCCCGCCAGGGGGCATCTCGCCGGGCGTCGCCGGCGGGGCGTAGCCTGCCCCGGCGCGGGCGGCCGCCTGGCCTGCACCAAAGCCGCCGGCCACGTCACCGGGAACCCGCTTGACCGCGGGGTTCGCCGGGGGAGCGTCAGGCGTCTGACCGTACAGGTTGGGCACAGCCCCGGGCGCGGCCTGGGCCGGCGCGCTCACCGAGCACGACATCGCCGGGCCGTCGTCCGGGTGGCCAAGCCTGACGGCGCAGGATCCCGAGATCATGACCCGCTGCACCCGGTCCCGGCCCTGGAACGTGCCGTTGGTCGAACCGACGTCCTCGAGCAGCCAGTTGGCGCCATCCTGCCGCAGCACCGCATGTCGCCACGACACGCGGGAGTCGTTGACGACGATGTCGGACTGGGGGTCACGGCCGATGAAGTAGCTGCGGCCGGCGGTGAGCGAGCGCTCGGCGCCCGGCGTGCGAACAAGCAGCGCAGGGCCTCCGGGCGAATACGCGGGCTCAGGCGTCATGGAGTAACTGTAGAGCCTATTTCGGGCACGTGGATACCGCTATGCACGTCCCATTCACCGCATGCGCTCCGGCCGCTCCCTGGTCCTCCCACGGCCCAGCCAACCCCCTCTGGCCAGCACTAACCGCTGTGCCCGGGCCGTCTCAGTGCCCTCGTCACTTCCTCCCGTAGCTGTCCCTCCGGCCCCGTCCCCACCAGTCCGCGCCCGCATCCAGCCTCCACCCCGCGCAGACCCAGCGGCGTGTCAACGGCGCGCGCATTCTGGCCCGATCCCAACCAGACCCGGGCCCCTGCCCCGGCTCAAGCCCTGCCCCAGCCCCCCGCCCGGCCCCGCGCCAGGCTCACGCTCGCCATGCCGGGACCGGTCGGCGGCGTCCGGAACCGGTCGCCCCGCCGAGGGGCGGGTCGGCCACCCGGGGAGTGCGCGGTCGGCGTGAAGTATGCGAGGCTGAATGTCTAGGTCAGCACGTCTAGGTCAGCCGGGGCGCGCGCAGGTTGCGGCGGGGAAGGTCAAACCGGATACTTGGGAACGCCCATCCGGGCCATGCCCGTTGTCTCGATTATCAGGAATACGCTTTTGTCGTATATTCACCATAAAGCGAGTTAATCGGACCAGTTGGTCGGAAACGGAAAAGCGCGCATGCAGGGCGGGGAGATCGGCGGAGGTCGTATGCGCTGGGAGGCAGGGTGAGCGAAAGCAACCCCATAGTTCCGGGTAGCTTCGCGCCCGGTGCGCGGATCGCCGGTTATCTGCTCGAGGAGCAGATAGGTCAGGGCGGCATGGCCGTCGTGTTCCGCGCGCACGACGAGCGGCTCGAGCGGACGGTGGCGCTGAAGATCCTGGCCCCTGCGCTCGCCGCGGACGAGGCGTTCAGGCAGCGGTTCATCAGGGAGTCCCGGGCCGCGGCGGCCGTCGATGACCCGCACATCATCCCTGTGTTCGAGGCGGGCGAGGCCAGCGGCGTGCTGTTCATCGCGATGCGCTACGTCAGGGGCGGCGACGTGCGGTCGCTGGTGTCACGGTTCGGGCCGCTGCCGCCAGGGCGGGTCGCGGAGATCGTGTCGCAGGTGGCGTCGGCGCTGGACGCGGCGCACGGCCGCGGGCTCGTGCATCGCGACGTCAAGCCGGCGAACATGCTGCTGGACGCCAGCTCGGGCTCGGGGCGGCCGGATCACGTCTACCTGTCGGACTTCGGCCTCAGCAAGGGCTCACTGCAGGCCAGCGGGCTGACCGGAACGGGGACCTTCCTCGGTACGCTCGACTACATCTCGCCCGAGCAGATCGAGGGCAAGCCAGTCGACGGGCGCGCCGATGAGTACGCGCTCGCATGCGCGGCGTTCGAGCTGCTCACCGGCGTGCCGCCGTTCAAGCGCGACGAGGCCATGGCGGTGATGTATGCCCAGCTCTCGGAGCCGCCGCCGCTGGTGACCAGCCGTAGGCCCGATCTTCCCGTCGCCATCGACGCGGTCTTCGCCCGTGCTCTGGCCAAGCCCCCGGCGGAGCGTTATGGATCATGCCGGGAGTTCGCCGACGCGCTTCGCGAGGCGTTCGGCATCAGGCCGTACGACTCGGGCCCGGGGATGGTGCCGAGCGGCGAGCACCCGGCGACCCAGCTGGTCAGGCCGTCGGGTCCGGAATCGGCCGATCTCGCGGGCGGTCCCGTCGGCGCCGGAAGCGGTGCCGGAGGCGGCGCCGGACCTAGCGGCAGCGGCGGGATCGGCGGGATCGGCAGCGCGGCCGCCGCGGGCACGGTCGCGATGGGCGGCGCCCCAGAATTCGGCGGCGGGTCAGGGCCAAGCGGCCCGCAGGCACCAGGCGCGGGTGCGCCGGGAGTCGCGCCAGGCGTGCCGGTCGGCGGACAGGCTGGTGTGCCAGGCAGTCAGGGCGGCGTGCCGGTCGGCGGGCAGGCGACGCAGGTCGCGGACGTCGGCCACGGCAACACCTCGCCCGACCTCACCGCCGCTCACTGGCAGGGCGGCGGGGCCGGCGGCTACGGCGGTCCGGCGGGCGACGGCGGCGGTGGCGTCGGTGCCCGCCCGTGGTGGCGGTCGCCAGTGCTCCTTGTCGTCGTGATCGTGGTGCTGCTCGGCGGCGGCGGAGCGGCGTATTTCGCGACCAAGGGCAGCAAGGGGACGACCGGCACCCACCACCGCATCGCGGCCACGCTGGCCGCGCCCGGCTGCACGACCAAGACCGCGACGGCGTCGAGCCTCAGCTCCGTGGCAGGCAGCCGGGTCCCGGTTCCCGGCGGCAGCCCGTTCGGCATCGTCGCGAGCCGCGACGGCAAGTTCGTCTTCGCGGTGACCAACACCAGCGTCCGGGTGTTCAGCACCAGTTCGGCCGGCGCGCTGACGTACCGGTGGCAGTACACCATCGCGAACGCGCCGCTGGTCGCGACCGCGGCCACGCTCACCACGAACGGCAAGTACATGCTGGTCGCCGCGGGCAACGGGATCGTGGCGCTGAGCGTGGCCGAAGGCGAGTCCGGCGCCTCGGGCATGCAGGTCGGCGCGATGACCGTGCCCAACATCACTGGCTACGGCCGCGCGATATCGGTCGCGGTGTCGCCGGACGACAAGTACGCGTTCGTCACGCTCCAGTACGACAAGGTGATGGCGGTCTTCAACCTGAACGGCGCCGCCAACTCCGGCAACTTCAGCGGCGCCTCCTACGTGGGATCGGTGCGGCTTGGCGCGCAGCCGGTGGGCATCACCCCGTCGCCGGACGGCAAGTACCTGTACGTGACGAGCTTCCAGGGCGGCCCGGCCGGCCAGGGGCTGCTGAACGTGCTCAGCGTGCCCAAGGCCGAGACCAGCCCGGCCTCGTCGGTCATCGCGCAGGTCTCGGCGGGATGCAACCCGGCCAGGATCGCGGTCTCCTCCGACAGCAGCACCGTCTGGGTGACCACCAGGCAGAGCAACACTCTTCTGGCATTCTCGGCGGCCAAGCTCGCCAGCTCGTCCACGGCCAGCAAGGCGATCATCGCCGAAGTGCCGGTCGGCCAGACGCCGATCGGGCTAGCCCTCGTGCAGGGCGGCTCGCGGATCGTGGTCGCCGACACCGACCTGAACGCCGTCGGGCCGAGCAACGACAACCTCGCCGTGCTCAGCACCGCCAATGCGCTGGCTGGCAAGTCGGCGGTACTCGGCTACATCCCAAGCGGCCTGCTGCCGCATGAGATGACGGTGTCGCCGAACGGCCAGTTCCTGTACGTCACCGACGCCGGATCCGCCCAGATCCAGGTCGTCGACCTGAGCAAACTCCCCTGACCCCGATCTCGCCGCGGGACCGCCCGGGCCGCGCGGCGGGGCAAGCTAGCTCGAACGACCGGGAGGCGGTTGACGTTGTACAACTACCAGGCACAGAAGAAGCGCTCCGGTGGCCGCAAGGCGATCATCTGGATCGTTGTCATCCTGGTGCTTCTCGTCGGACTCGACTTCGGGGCGAAGGCGTTCGCCGAGAGCGAGGCCGCGTCGGAGATCCAGAAGCAGGGCTTCCCGACCAAGCCGACCGTGTCGATCGCCGGGTTCCCGTTCCTGCTCCAGGTCATCACGCGGGACTTTCACGCGGTCACGATCAGTGCCAAGGACATCCCCGAGGGCCCGATCAAGATCACCAGCATGAGCGTGACCGCCCACACCATCAAGCTGAACTCCAGTTTCAATGGCGGTACTACAGGCCCCCTGAACGGCACGGTGCTGATCAGTCTGGGCGAGGTGGGCGGGTTTTTGTCCGCGGCCGGTCCGCTCGCCAGCTTCCTCGGCGGCGGTTCGAACGGCGGGCTGAAGATCGTCGCGGTCGGCAGCAATGAGCTGAGGGCCAGCTTCAACCTGCTCGGCGGCACCGTCAGCGGCTCGGCGACGTGGCGGGTGGTCAACGTGGGTCCGCATGAGATCGCGCTGCAGCTCGTGAGCAGCAACGGCCTGCCCGACGGTCTGGCGGGCAAGGCCAACGACATCAAGATCCCGCTGAACTCGCTGCCCGCGGGGCTGACCCTGACCGGAAAGCTGAGCTCGTCGTCGGGGGGCATCGTCGCGAACGTCTCGGCGCAGAGCCTGTCGTTCGGAAGCTAGCCGTCGGCGGTCGCCGTGCACCCCGAGCTAAGCTCGCCGTGGTGAGCGCACCGCATCGGTACGTCAGCGACGAGGAAGACGGCGCGCGCTGGGCCGGCTTCCCGTTCCGCGACGGCGACATCGTCATCAGCACCCGGTCCAAGACCGGCACTACGTGGGTGCAGATGATCTGCGCCCTGCTGATCTTCCAGGTCCCCGAGCTGCCCGCGCCGCTCGCCAGGCTGTCGCCGTGGCTTGATCACCTGATCAGGCCGATCGAGGAGGTCGTGGCGGCGCTCGAGGCACAGGATCACCGGCGGTTCATCAAGACGCACACGCCGCTGGACGGGATCCCGATCGATCCCCGTGCCACCTACATCGTGACCGCCAGGCACCCTCTCGACGCCGCCGTCTCGCTGTACCACCAGGGTGCCAACATCAACCGCGCGAAGGTGCGGGCGCTGACGGGGGCGCCGGAACCCGCCGAGCTGGAGACCGCCCAGGTCGGGGAGACCCCGCCGCGCATGCCGCTGCACGACTGGCTGATGGCCTACGTCACCGGCGACGCCAAGCCTTGGATCGCGGGCCTGGATCCGCGCGATGACCTGGACTCGCTGCCCGGGCTCATGTGGCACCTGTCGGACGCGTGGGCGCGGCGGGACGAGCCGAACGTGCTGCTCGTGCATTACGACGACCTGTCCGCTGACCTGGCTGGCGAGATGCGCCGCATCGCCGGGCGGCTCGGCATCGAGGTCCCCGGCGCCCGGTGGCCCGCGCTCGTGCAGGCCGCCACGTTCGAGAGCATGAAGCGCACGCCGGAGAACCTGGTGCCGACCGCCGGCATCTTCAGGAGCGACGCGGCGTTCTTCCGGCGCGGGACCTCGGGTGCGGGCCGCGAGGTGCTGGACGTCGGGGAACTGGCCGTCTACCAGGCCAGGGTCGCCGGGCTGGCCCCGCCCGACCTGCTCGCCTGGCTGGACCGTCCCTAGGCGGGCAGTTGTCCTGGGCGGGTAGTAGTGCAGCCCGCTACTGTTCAGGCCCGAGGCGTCATTTGTTGCCGTTCCTATGCCGTTCCGCCGCGAATTCGAGATACGCCGTGCTAGCCTTTACCGCTAGTTACGGGTTTGATACGTTTCCTCCCTAGGGGGCGTCGTTGTCAACCAGGCGCGTGCGGCGGGACCGGGCGGTGCTGCCGTTGCTCATCTGGTCTGCCACCATCCTGGCCGTCGTCGGCGGCGTGCTGGCCGCATCCCGCACTGCCCAGGGCCATGACATCGCCATCGGGATCGAGCGGTTCCTGCTCTACTACGCCGGCGTCTTCGCGCTCCTGGCCCTCACGGCGGCGGTCGTGGTCGGGCTGGCCGCCACCGACCGAATCCTGATGACTCCCGGCAGCCGGGTCGCCGGGCAGGTGGCGCACCGGGTGCTCTCACTGGTCGCGCTTGCCGCACTGGCCACGCACATCGTGCTCGAGATCGTCGCGCACCAGGCCTCGGTGACCGACGCGTTCGCGCCGTTCCTGGCTCAGCGCCGGACCTTCTACGTCGGACTCGGCACGCTCGGATCGGACCTGATCGTGGTGATCGTGCTGACGAGCATCGTGCGCCGCCGGTTCACGGCGAGGCCGCGGGCTTGGCGGGCCATGCACCTCACGGCGTACCTCGCGTGGCTGCTTTCGATCGTGCACGGCCTGCTCGCGGGCCGGACCGCGAAACCGTATGTGGACTGGAGCTACGGCGCCTGCGCAGCGGCCGTTGCCGTGGCGCTGGCGATCAGGGTCGTCGCGGCGCGCCGCGGGTCGGCGCAGCACTGGCCGCCGCCGGTGCCCGGCCGGCTGGCCACGCCCGTGCACGGCGGGATGGCTGTCGACGGCCTCGCCGTGCCAGCGCGCCGTCATCTGGCGATCGGCGAAGCGGACGGCGACGCCCGGCGATGGCGATGACATCCGCGCCGGAGGTCTTGTGCGTCGGCCAGCCGCGGCTGACCGCTGGGCTCGGCCGGATGGCCTGCATCGACGCGACCGCGTTCGATGCCGTTTTCGGCAAGCTCCCGCGCCGTACGTCAGCTGAGCTGATCGCCATGGCGCAGCAGGTGGACCTGCGCGGCCGTGGCGGTGCGGCCTTCCCCGTGGCCCGCAAGCTCGCCGCCGTGGCCAGGTCGGCGCATGACCGGAAGAAGAAACCGGTCATCCTGGTCAACGCAGCCGAGGGAGAGCCGGGCAGCGCCAAGGACCGGATGCTGCTGCTGCGCACGCCCTACCTGGTACTGGGCGGGGCCCTGATCGCCGCAGGCGCCCTGCGCACCACCGAGATCCTGGTCGCGGTCACCAGCGAGGAAATGGCGAGCTGGATGCGAGCCGTAGTACGTCACTCGCCGCCGCTGCGGCGGCGAGTGCAGGTCGTGCAGGTGCCCAACCGGTTTGTCACCGGCGAGGCCGGCGCGCTGGTTAACGCGATCAACGGAAAGGCCGCGCTGCCCCCGGGCCGCAAGACCAGGGCAAGCGACAGCGGCGTCCGTGGCCTGCCCACGCTGCTCAGCAATGCGGAAACCTTCGCCCAGCTCGCCGTGCTCGCGATGCTCGGCCCGGAGGGATACGCCTCGGCCGGGACGCCGGCCGAGCCTGGCACGCTGCTGCTGTCCGTCGGCGGCTGCGCGGCCAGGCCCGCCGTCGTGGAAGTGCCGTCCGGGCTGCCGCTAGGCCGCGTACTTGACCTGTGCGATACCCGGCCCTGCGAGGGGGTGCTGGTCGGCGGGTACCACGGCATGTGGCTGCCCGACGAGACGGCATACGACACGCCCGTCAGCCGAGCCGGCCTCGAGGCGGTCGGCGGAACCCTGGGCGCCGGTGTCGTGATGCCGCTCGGCCGTGGCAGCTGCCCTCTCGGCGAGGTGGCGCGGGTGGCGGCCTACCTGGCCGGCGAGTCGTCCGGTCAGTGCGGCCCGTGCAGGCTCGGCTTGCCGGGCATCGCGCGTTCGCTTGCCGCGGTGACGACAGGCTCAGGGGGGCTTGACGCACTGGACGCGGCCCGGCGCACCGCGGCGGCCGTGCGCGGCCGCGGCGCCTGCGCCCACCCGGACGGCGTGTCCCGGTTCGTGCAGTCCGCGCTGAACGTCTTCTCCGACGACGTCGCCGCCCACGTCTTCCACGGTGGTTGCGGGAGGCCGGTTCGCGGGTTCCTGCCTGTGCCGTCGGCCAACGGCAACCTGCGGCTGAGCCTGGACTGGACCAGGTGCCGCGGGCACGGGCTATGCGAACGCATCGTGCCTGAGATCATGCGACTGGACGAGCAGGGCTACCCGGTGATGCTCGACATCCCGGTGCCGCCGTGGCTGGAGCGCGCGGCGCGGCAGGCCACCAGCATGTGCCCGGAGCTGGCGCTGAGCCTGGTGGCGGTGGACAAGGTGGACAAGGAGCCGCGTCAGCCGGCCGGCCAGCGTTATCGGTCCCTCCCCGGGCCCGACCGCAAGCGTCTCGTCGCCCGTACCACGGGAGACCTCGCCGTGACGGAGGACTGGATTGCCGAGCTGACCGACGCCCGCGGCCGCATCCAGCCCGTCAGGTTATCGCGCCGGCCGCGGTAACTCCCTGTCGGCCGGCCCGAGCGGGCCAGGCCCGGCTGGAATCGGCTGGGCGGCCATCAGCCTGGCCAGCCGGGGCAGCGAGTCCTCGAGGTCCTGCATCGTTACCACGTCGGCCAGCGCGAGGCGGACCGCGGCAAGCTCGCGGGCGAGGAACTCCGTATCGGCCTGGGTCCGTGCCGCCACCCCCCGGTCGCGCTCGATGTTGGCCCGGTCCCGGTCGTCCTGCCGGTTCTGGGCGAGCAGGATCAGCGGCGCGGCGTAGGCCGCCTGGGTCGAGAAGGCCAGGTTCAGCAAGATGAACGGATACGGATCCCAGTGCCTGATCGAGCCGATGGTGTTGAGAATGATCCATCCGACTACGAGGACCGTCTGGCCGACGATGAATCGTCCGGTGCCGAGGAACCGCGCCATCCCCTCAGCGAACCGCCCGAACGCGTCGGCGTCGTATCGGGCACCCATCTGCGGGGAGCCCCGCGGAACGGACAGATCAGCCCGCTCGCTGAGAAGGCGAAGGGAAACTCGTGCCACGTTAGCCTCCCGTCTCCCGCCAGCCCGGGGGCAGCAGGTGGTCCAATACGTCGTCCACGGTAACCGCGCCGAGCAGGCGGCCATCCTCGTCACATACCGCCACGCTCATCAGGTTGTAGGCGGCGAGCCGTGCCGCCAGGTCGCGCTCGCCCAGGTCGGGCCGGACGAAGACGCTCGCCTTGTCTACGCACTGGCCCACCAGGTCGGAGGGCGGCCGGCGCAGCAGGCGCTGGAACCCCACGCTTCCCAGGTAGCGGCCCGTCGGTGTCACCATGGGTGGCTCGCACACGTACACCTGAGCGGCCGCCGTTGCCGGCAGGTCCGGTTGCATGATGCGGGCCAGTACCTCTGCGACGGGCGTCTCCGGTGTGACGATGATGGGGCGGGAGGTCATCAGCCCACCGGCCGTCGTCGCACTGTAACGCAGCAGCCGCCGCAGGTCCGCGGCCTGGACGGACTCCATCGCCGTCAGCAGGTGTTCGCGCTGCTCGGCCGACATCGCCGCGAGCAGGTCCGCGGCGTCATCAGGTTGCATCTCTTCCACCACGTCGGCGCTGCGCTCAAGTCCGAGGCCGGCCAGCAGCCGGACCTGGTCGTGTTCGGGCATCTCCTCAAGCAGGTCGGCCAGTTGCTGGTTGTCGAGGGCGGCCGCGATCTGGCTGCGCCGGCCGGGGGGCATCCTCTGGACAGCGGTCGCGAGGTCGGCCGGCTTCAACTCGCGCAGGCCGGCCAGCTGCTCGGCGAGCGGGCCCGTCTCGAAGAGCTCTGGGTGCCGGTCCCAGGACACGACCGTCGGGCCGCGGTGCAACAGGCTCCGGCCGTAGGAGACGGCCAGCGCGGAGACCTCCCAGCCGACCCGCCGCTGCACGTCGGGGCTAATGGCGACATCGACGATGGTCCCGTCCTTGACGTGACGGCCATAAAGCTCGGAAGCGAGGATCTCGCCGGTTCGCCGGGTGAAACGGTCCAGGTGGAGGGCGTCGTCGTGGAGGTGGGCGCCGTCCACGGATATCTCGGCGACCTGCCCGAGGTTGACGAAGATGCGGCGCCGCTGCAACGTCACCACTAGACCAAGCGCGCGCGGCGGGTCATTCCCGACGACGGGCAGGATCACGACGTCGCGGATCCGGCCAATGGTCAAGGCCGCGCTGTCCAGCAGCGGACGACCGTTCAGCCGGGAGGTGAAAATCTGGCCGCCGGTCATCGTCCACGTACTCCTCCCCTCGGCTGACCCGATCTTCGCCATTATCGTTCCGCCGTGCGGGTCAGCTGGATCGGTACCTGGTGGTCACGGCGTATGCTCCGCGCCATGACCGTCGATGTGACCGTGGCAACCATCGAACCGACGCCGACAGCGGTGGTAGCGGCGGCGACCACGTGGGCGCAGTTTCCGGCGATGTGGAGGCCGATACTCGACAAGGTGTGGGTCTATCTCCGGGGCGGCGCTCCGGAGGGGCTCTACCAGCAGGGGCACAACGTCATGCTCTACAAGGACGACGTCCCCAACGTCGAAGTCGGCGTTCAGGTGAGCGGTTCCTTCGATCCCGCCGATCATGTCGTCGCGTCAGCTCTTCCAGGCGGGCTCGTCGCCACCGCGACCCATACTGGCCCAATCGCCAGGATCGGCGACACTCACCAGTCGGTGTGCGAGTGGAGCAAGGCCAACGGATACCGGCTGGCCGGCCCGCGCTGGGAGGTCTATGGCGACCCGGATCCGGCGAGCGGTCATTTCGACGTGCAGGCGTTCTGGTCGCTGGAAACGCCGTAGTCACGACGTTGCGATTCACACCGAACTCACACGCAATCCACGCGACCGGCTAGGGTCGGCCGGACAGAATCTGCACCCATGACAGCGCTCGCGCCGGCGGGGGTGGCGCGGCCGCGGGCCGGCGGCCAGCGGCCGCGCTGGTCCCGGCGGGGCGACCGAATCCGGCCGCCCGGTCGGCCCGGTGCCCGCCCGGCGCCATGATCGCCAGCCTGGATCGCCTGGGGATCGGCAGGCACCGTAATCCGTGCCCTGGAAGGTGGCTAGGGCCGACCGATCTTGCGGCTCTTGGCACCTGGCTCGCGTCGCGTGCCGTCCTGCTGATCGTGAGCCTGTACTCCAGGTACTTCACGGCGAGCGGATCGTCGTCGTCCTGGCTGGGTCTGTGGCAGCACTGGGACTGGTATCGCTACCTCACCGTCGCCGAGTACGGGTACACCAGCGGCAAGGGACCCGCGTTCGACCCGGACATCACGGCGTTCTTTCCCGGCTTCCCGCTCGTGCTGCGCGCTGTGCACGTGGTGGTGCCCGACTGGGCGACGGCAGGGCTGCTGGTGTCCCTGGTCGCGGGCGCGGTCGCGGTCGTCGCGCTGGCGCGGCTCGCGCAGTTTGAGTACCAAGCGCGCCATCCGGAAGCTGACCCCGACTCCGGCGCCGCGGCGGCCCGGACCTCGGTGCTGATGCTGGTGTGCGCGCCCGCGGCGGTCTTCCTGGCAGCCGGGTATACCGAGTCGCTGTTCCTGGCCTTTGCCATCCCCGGATGGCTCGCCGCGCGGCGCGGCCGCTGGGTCAGCGCGGGCGTGCTCATCGCGCTGGCGTCCACGATCCGGATCAACGGCCTGTTCGCCGCCGCCGGCGTCTTCGTCATGTTCCTGACGTCGCGACCTAGGATCCGGGACTGGTCGCGCTCGCCAGCGCTCGTGCTGCCGCTGGCGGCGGCTGGCGGGTACATGGCGTACCTGAAGGACGTCACGGGCGACTGGCTGGCGTGGCTGCACGCGGAGCAGCGCGGGTGGCAGCGGACGCTCACCAATCCGGTCACGGCGTGGCGCAACTCGTGGGACATCGCCTTCGGCCCGGGCCCGGGCCAGCTGGCCGGCCGCATATTCATCCGTGGCCGGGCGAGGATGCCCCCCGGCGGGCTGGGCGGGCGTGGCCGGCCGGTCGGTCCGGTCCGCCTCCCCCGCCCGGGCAGCGCCCCGCCCGTCACGGTCGGCCCGGGCGGTCGGCATGGACTCGCCGGGATCGGGCCGCTCGACCAGTGGGAGTTCAAGCTCGAACTGCTCGCCGCCCTGGTCGGCGTCGCCCTGGTCGGCTGGCTCGCCTGGCGCCGCCGCTGGGCGGAGCTCGTCTATGTGGGCCTGTCGGTGTTCGGGCTGGTGACCTCCACGGCCTACATGTCGATCCCGCGCGAGATGCTGCTGTGGTGGCCGCTGTGGATCGGCCTGGCCATCTGGCTGGCCCGCCGCAGGTGGGCAAGGGCCGCGTACATCGCCGTCAGCGGCTCGCTGATGATCGGCGTGGCACTGTTGTTCTTCAGCGGGCAGTGGGCTGGATAACCATCTTGGTGCGGCAGCCAGAAAGGGGAGCGGAGGTACCCGGCGGTACGGCATCCGGTCGTGACAGACTGAGGCATGCCCAGGACTTCAGCGGCCAAGGGCCGTCCCGTGCCCCGACCCTTCGAGTTCCACTGGGGGAAGGGCCAGATCACCGAAGAGGCCTCCTTCACCGGCGAGTACACCGAGCCGGCCATCCAGCTGCTCGAGTACGAAGGCGGCGGACAGGGGATCCGGTTCTGCTACTACAGCCTCGACGGGCGGTTCCAGCGCAGCCCGATGATGATCGACAGCGAGGATTCACTCGAGGGCCTCCGGGCAGCGCTCAAGTCGACGCCGAAGCTCCGTGCCCTGATCAAGAAGCTGGGGAGCTGAGCTCAACGGAGATCCGCAGGCTGCGCGGGACTCAGCTACTACGGTGACGTTCCACGGTCCGGTTGATCGGCTTTCGCCGCGGCCATGTCGTAGGCGGCTTCGTCGAACGGGTCGCGGCCGGAGGCGGCTGGTGGCCGGTGAGCCTCGACGCGCCGCCTCAGGCCTCGCAGCATGCTCGTCGCCATGACGAAGTCGGCGGGGACGAGGCCGGCCTGGTACAGCGTGGTGAGCCACCACGGAGCCGTGCTGGCGCGCAGCCTCAGCCGCACTCGGGTCCGCCGCGGGGCCGTACGGCTCAGCGCGAAGCACCAGGTCCAGTCGATCGCTGCGCCGCGGCGCTCCCAGCTCTTCGGGACGTGCGTGGTGGAGTGCAGCACCAATACAAGCGGCGGCTCGACGGCTGCGACTCGGTAGGACGCCGTGCCGGGCGGGCCGTCCGGGATGAGGTCACCGACCCGCAGGTCGCGGACCAGCGCGGGGTCGAGCCTGCCGAGGCTCGGCCAGTTGCCGGGGAAGAGCAGCCGGTCGACCCACTCCGGGGTGTAGTAGCCGCCCAGGTGCCAGCCGAGCTGCGCCAGCCAGGGCCACACCTCCTCCGGGTCCCCGGCGACGTCGACGGCGTGCTCGGTGACGATCGTCGGGGAGTCGACCAGATCGTCGCCCGGCAGCCGCTGCCGTCGCTCCGCACCGGTCGTCCCTGCCACCCGGCCAAGCACCTGGAGCCCGGCGTACGCCGCCACGGTAACTCCGGCCAGCGACGCCAGGGTCAGCCTCGTTGCGCGTGCCATCGCACCTCCCGTAACCCAGGACGTCCGGAGTCTCCAGAGCCCGCCATATCGCTGACAGCCTTATCCGCTCAGCCGCGCCGACCAGGCAGTCATTCCGTGCCCCTTCGAGCCGGCTGTTCGCCGGGCCCATGAGGCGCCTCTGGCCGCGCAGTGGTGGCCGGCGGGACGTTGAAGGCGATGCTCCCTGGGTCGAACCGGCCTTCCAGGTAGCAGAACTCCCCTTCGGGCAGGTTCCAGATTGCCCGGGACTGTCCAGGCACGGGCCGGCCGCCGGCAGCGACCCACTCTGAGACCGGAGTCCGCCACTCTGCCCGGCGCATGCCTCCGGGCAGGGCGGCGAACCGGTCCGTGGTCGTGAAGTCCACTGGCGCTCCTCGCTCATCGATGGACACCCGGCCGCTGATGCTACGCCCGGCGTCACGCAGGCTCACATCGAACCCGTCGGCGCCGGCTTCGGCCCACCGCACCTCAGGTCGCAGCAGGAAGCTCGGCGCGAGGAAGATGGCGTCGTCGAGATAGGTTGTGAGCTCGCCGATGTCGGACGTTTCTCCCTTATCGTCGGCGACAGTGATCAGGCCGGCCAGCTTGCCGATCATCCGCCCGTGACCACTCGCATAGACGTCCTTGCCCGTCATCGGCACCACCCCGGCCAGGCGCACCCGTAGGACGAACACCCGCGCCACTGTGATCGCCGAGTTGTACTGCCAGGCCTCGGCAGGCATCCAGCCCATACCCGGCCGCATCCGGAACCGGCCGACCAGGCGCGCTCGGAACGACCAGTCCCGCGGCCGGCCAACGATGCCCATGAACCCCAGGTACCGCTGGACCGCCGCTGGCAGCCCGGCAATGTCGGCCTCGGTCACCGGCACCTCGTCGCCGGTCCCGGCGAGGACGCCCGCCGCGGCAAGCTCCTCTCCCAGCCTGCCCAGCAAACGATCGCGAAATACGGGCCGAGCACCCCTGCCGTGCTTGGCCCGGGGAAACCCAAATCGGCGCTCATCCCGCCACCGCCTCGCCAGCTAGTGTCCCGCCTAGCCGAGCCGGACCGTCGCCGCCACCTTCCCGCTCGGGCATCCGCGGACGCACGTAACCGCCGCGGGCGAGTGGTCCCAGAACAGCGAACAGGACGGGGCGCTTCATGACCATCGGCACCACCTACCGTCCCCGCCCCGTACCGCCAGCGTGCCTCCCTGAGCAAATGCGGGGGTAGTGCCAAACGTCACCGACCCCCAGAGACTGCCTGATAGGAAAAGTCGTGTCCGGTCTCAGGCCCCCACACCACGAACCCCGATTCGCTCGCGGCACATCCCGACCGATGATCGGCGGCGGAGTGAACCGATGATCGGCGGCAGGCCCCAAGCCGGGCTCCTGCCCGGATCAGCCAGGCGCCTGAGCCTCAGCCTCCTTGATGAGCGTCTTGCACTTCGCAGACAGGTAGCGCCAGTCATCGAGGTGCGTCACCAGGCCGTTCTTGACCTGCGAGCTGGGACACCTCTTGGCGTCGAGGATTACTCGGCGGCCCGGCGTGGCGTTGGGACCGCGACCCTGGTCATCGGGACGGCCCGGCTCGTCTGGCTCGGCTCGGCTGGCAGAGCGGGCTGCTTTGCAGGCGGCGTGCGGCCAGGCTGGTGCCCCCGTGCCGGTCACGCCGCCCGCCCGCCGGGGGGCGGGGCCTCGACCGCGGCGATCCGGTGATCCGCGCGCCGGGGCCTGGCTGGTGATCTCGCCCGCGTTGCCGCGTGTCCGCTGGTGCGATCTGCTCGGCGGGATCTCGGTCGTGACGTCCTGCCGGATCGGGGCCGGCAGGCCGCGTTTGTCTCATCGACTCGGAACCTCGGGTGCCGGGGCGGAGTGCATACTCAGCCGCGTCCAGCGGGCCCTCGCCGCGAGAACCTGACCAGGAAGGAAGCGGCCTGTCAGCAGCCCGTCCGCTCTGGTGCATGCCGCGGAGCAGGCCGCGGCCGCGGCGAGGACTGTCGGCCCGGACGTCATCGCCACGCCCAGCACCACGCCGGGCAACGCTCCGGGCCGGCCCCAGGGCCATGGCCTGGACGCCCGGCACGCCGCCCGGCTGATCGTCCGGTCCCGCCCGCGCCGGCGTCCTGTCAGAGGGCCGGCACCGGCTCGGGCCGAGGCCGGCCGCCCGGCGAACCGGCGTTTCTCAGCGGAAATGCCCCCCGGTTCCGCGTCATGACAGCCTCGCCGCGCCGTCACTGTCAGGTGAGGGCTCATGCGGAATGGAGGTGCCAGCAGTGACCGGCACGTACGGCGGGCGGCCAGACATGCCCCTGCTATCGGAGGCAGCCCGGGCGCCCTGGGCCGGCAGGCACCGGCGGATGCCCGTGCTCCTCCGCCTCGCGCCTGGCCGCCGGGCCGGGGCGCACCGGCGGGTCAGGAAGGCGGCCTGGTGAGTGCCTGCCGAAAGCGACGGCGGTCGTGCTGCGCGGGGGTCGTCAGCGATCCCCGCCCGTGCGGCACGGGAGATGCCTGGCCGGGAGGGTAGTCACAGGTGGTAGCCGCATGTGAGTGCTCGAAGCGCCGGGCTGCTGGAGGCCGTGCCCGACGCGATGGTGTGCTCGGACCGGGACGCGGGCTGGCATCTGGCCGGCCGGCGTAAGGACGGCAGCACATTCCCGACCGAGATCTTCCTGGCAGCGGCGGGCGACGGGGACAGCCTCCTGTTCACGGCGGCGGTCCGGGACATCAGCGGCCGGCACCACGCCGGGGCCGAGCCGGAGCTGCGCCGTGCCCAGGCCGACCGTGACCTGCTGCCGCGCCAGCTGCAGCAGTCGCAGCGGCTGGAGAGCCTGGGGCAGCTCGCCGGCGGGGTCGCCCATGACTTCAACAACCTCCTCGACGTCATCTCGAGCTACGCGGCATTCGTCGCGGACGAGATAGGCACCTCGATGCCGCCGGAGACGGTGCGTACCGCCAGCGAAGACCTGGCCAGGATCCAGGAGGCCGCCGACCGCGCCAGCCGGCTGACGCGCCAGCTCCTGTCGTTCGCCAGGCGCGGCGCCGCGCAGCCCAGAGTCCTTCACCTCAGCACCGTGATCGACGGGCTGCGGGACCTGCTGCAGCGCGCTGTCGGCGAGCACATCAAGCTCCGCACGACCTGCCAGGCCGGCACGGACGTCGTCCTCGCCGACCATGGCCAGATCGAGCAGGTACTGGTCAACCTGGCCGTCAACGCCCGCGACGCGATGCCCGACGGCGGGGTACCGGCCGCTGCGCCCTGCTCCGCTGTCCTGGCGTCGTCAGCGGGTGCTATCCGTTAGTCCTGTGTTGTTCCGGCTTGGCTCGGCTGGCCGAAGTGCTCGGTGATCCGGCGGGCGTAGTAGGACTCCCAGGACTCGTCCGGCTGGCGGGCCGTGTAGTCCTTGTCCAGCCCCACCAGCAGGTAGACGAGTTCGCTGCGGGCTGGCTTGGCGTTCAGCAGCGCGGGCAGCTCGGAGAGGCTGATCAGCCAGTCTGCGTACCAGGAGGCCCAATCCTGGTCGGCGCCGTCGGTGATCCGGAAGACGCGGTGGTGCGTCTCGGCTGCCTCGTGCAGCAACGCGGCGACGTCTTTTGACGTACTGGCCATCACGGTCCTTTCCCTGGTCCCGGCCTGTTCGGCTGTCGTCCGCACCATACGCTCGCTCGTCTTCCCAGGCCATCGCGTGGCCAGGGCTACTGCCGGCTCAGTGCAGGTCGAGGTGCCGGAAGGCGAGCAGGGTAGCGGCGAGCGCGGCGATGCCCACGGTGATCAGGACCGCGTAGTCGGCTGGGCTGACACCGTGGCTGATCTGGCTGTTTCCGACGGACCAGTAGAACAGGGAGGCGTACCGTGCGGGCCGGATCCATGAGGCTACGGGCGCGAGCGAGGAGATGAGGTAGGAGGCGGCGGCGAGGGCGGTGCCGACGCCGATCGCGGTTCCTTTCCTGCCGGTCACCGCTCCGGCCGCCATCGTGATCAGCCCGAAGTCCACGCCCATCAGCAGCACGGCCGCCGAGACGGCGGCCACGTCGGCGACGGTGATGTCGAGCTGGAACGACCGGCCGATGATGACGAGGACGGCGACGGTGATGGCGAGAGCAGCGGCCTGGGCGGTCATGGCGGCGGCTTTCTGGGTCACGATGGCAGTGCGCCGGACCGGCAGCGCGGCGAGGAGGCCGAGGGTGCCGTCTTCGTCCTGGCCGGCCAGGCACGCCGCGCCGTATCCGATCGTCAGCAGCAGCATGATGAGCGGGAAGAAGTTCGCGTAGATGTTGCCGTTGAGCCATCCTCCGGTCGAGGAGATCGGCCCGGTCACCCCGAACAGCGCGGCGGCGGTCGAATCGCTGCGGATGAGGGTGTCCAGGGATGTGGAGGTCTTGAACGCGGGGTACATGGCGACGACGAGCAGGGCGTAGACGGCCATGCCGAGGCAGTAGCCGATCAGGCTGCGGCGCCTGTTAGAGATGTCCAGCCTGGTGAAGTCAGCGTGCATGAGTGGGCTCCGGTGCTGCTGGTTCGCGGTAGTAGGCCAGGAAGAGCTGGTCCAGGTCGGCGTGCTGGGAGGTGAAGTCCACCGGGTCCCGTCCGGCGATGACCCGCAGCACCGGGCCGATCGGGCCGGTGACCTCCAGGTCGATGGTGTCGCCGTCGCACGCGGTCACCGCGACGCCGCCCATCCCGGCGAATATCTCAGGGCCGACCGGGGCGGCAAACCTGGCGTGCACGGCCTGGGGGGCGGCGCGGCGCAGGTGCTCGACGGTTTCGGTGGCGACCAGCCGCCCCTGCTTGATGATCGCGACCCGGTCGGCGAGGCGCTGGACCTCGTCGAGTTCGTGCGAGGACCAGAACACGGTCCCGCCCGCGGCCGCCGCGTCTCGGGCCAGCCGCCCGAACTCGCTGCGCATCAGCGGGTCAAGGCCCGAGGTCGGCTCGTCGAGAACGAGCACGTCGGGGCGGCTCATGAACGCCAGGATCAGCCCGATCTTCTGCCGGTTTCCTTTGGATAGCTCCCGGGCCGGGCGGTCCAGCACGGCGCCGAGCCGCTCGGCCAGTTCTGCCGCGTACGACAGGTCCCGCAAGCCCCGCGCGCCGGCCTGCCAGGCGATGTGCTGCCGGCCGGTCATCCTCGGGTACAGCGCCAAGTCGCCGGGCAGGTAACCGGTCCGCCGGTGGATCGCGACGCTGTCCTGGCCGCTGTCCAGCCCGAGGACCTTCGCGCTTCCGCTATCCGGCCGCTGCAAAGCGAGCAGCATCCGGATCGTGGTCGTCTTCCCCGCCCCGTTCGGCCCGAGGAACGCGAACACCTGGCCTGGCTCGACGAGCAGGTCCAGGCTGGTCACCGCCCGGACTCGGCCGTAGCTCTTGCACAGGCCGGACGCCTCGATCGCCGCTGTCATCGCCGGGCCTCCTTCCTTGCCGGCGGATCGTCCGTCGGCGGTGCCGGGACCGCGAACACGCCGCCCGCGTAGACGTCCATCACCACCGCCGACCAGGTGGCCAGTCCATCCCGGCTCAGCGGATCAGTCCCGGTGACCCGGGCGATCTGTCGGCGCAGCAGTATCACGGCGAGGTCATTGGCGAGCAGGAACGCCGCGCGGACCGGCTCGTCGGCAGCCGGGCGGGCGATCCCCGCGGCCACCAGCGACCGCATCCCCGCGGCGGTCATCGCGAACACCTTCGCGAACAGTTCGTCCGCGGTGTCGCCGCCGTCGGCGAGCAGCCGCCGGATGTAGCCGGCCATCGCCGGCTCGCTCTCCAGCCGGCTGGCAAGCATCTCGGCGAGCGAGGCGCTGCCGCCCGCTTCTCCGATCCGGGAAAGCTCGCCGACCATCTCCTCGAAGAACGCGACCGCGCGGCGGTCCACGGCCTCCTGCAGGCCCTGTTTCGAGCCGAAGTGGTGCATGACCAGCCCCGGCGACACCCCGGCAGCCGCGGCGATCTGCCGGACGGTCACCCCGGCGGCGCCCCGCTCACCAAACAGCCGCATCGCCGCCTCACGGATGAGCGCGGCGGCCTTCAGGTCCTCCGTCGCTATACGCACATTCAGAATACTGAACACATGTTCCGCGATCTGTCAAGACAGGGGTAGCGAGCAGGCGGCGGATGCCGCCGTTCCCGTTCCAGGCAATGCGCTGAGGTGCACGCCGCAAGGCATTACGTGCCTAGAGCTATTATTGCAGAGTGCATGTAATTTGATGAGGTCGGAAGGCGTGGGCGAGCACGGGGCTGATGAGGGCGCCGTCGAGGGAGTGCTGGCGGCGAGCCGGGCACTGATCGCGGTAGCGACCAGGTCGCTGGGGGCGGCGGCGGCGGAGACCACGATCGCTCAGTGCCGCGCGCTGGAAGTGCTCGGCACAGCGGGCCGCCGACAGCCGCATCTCCCCGGTGCCAGCCGGACAGTCGCGGCGCCCGACGAGGCCGCAAGCCTGACCCGCCTGGCTCACGAAATCCCAGGCCAGCGACCAGATGCGCAGGCCACGCGGGATTCGGCTACCATGCAGACGTTCCACCTGCCGGTGTAGCTCAGATGGCAGAGCGGCCGCCTTGTAAGCAGGCATCCACGCTCGGCCTGACCTGGCATTTCGGACGCTGCGCGCACGATTTCGGCACACACTTGGCACGTGTCGCGCCTGGGCACCCGGATAAGCGCCCGGGAGGGCGGCGGAGCATTGGTGCCAGCTCCCTTACGGCCGCTTACATAGCGGCGCGGGCCTCGTCCCGTGCTACTTGCAGCCACGGTAGGCCGACTGCGGCGGCTCGGTACATCTGGCGTGTATCGCAAGATGCCAGGAACAGAGGGGCGCCGGTGACGCCATGAAGCCGGAGCGCCTGCTCGATGATCTCAGTGTCGTTGTTCGGGTTTCGCTGGTGCCGTCCCTTGTCGAGCAGGACTTCGATGGTGGCCGTTGGCAGCGGTGCAGGCTCGCCCGGATCGCCTCTGTGCAAGCTGATGAGCGTCCTCGTGGCGATCTGGCCTTCTGCTGACGCTCTGCCCGTCGGTCGTGCAGCAGTTCGTCAAGCTCCTCGACAACGAGGATCGGCACGACCAGCCGGACAGGACCTGCCAACGCCGGGTCCAGACCGTGCCAGTCGAATTCTTGGACTGGCGGATAGCCCTCCATTAGCACGGACGTGTCCAGCACCACCGGGACGCCCGGGCGGTCGGCGAGCTTCTTGAGCGCGCGCAGCTCGAAGGTGACACCGTCCAGCATCCTGCCCATCGCTTCGAACTCCCGGTTCAGCAGTCCCAGCAGCGTTGCCGCATCGATCCCATTCGCGAGGGCGATGCGGTTGTAAGCGGAGTCCAGGCCGGCGACCACTGCCGCGTCATCGGCAAGCCAGCCGCCAAGCTGCGGCCGCGCGAAGTCCTGGGACGAGAGATGCAGACAGGTCGGTCATTCGGCGGCTTTGGCGTCACCCGCCTCGTTAGGGGA
>DATIZP010000126.1:0-19629 GCA_035517035.1 Streptosporangiaceae bacterium
TCGGCCCGGCGGTACCGCGTGCGAGAATGTGGCGGGACCGCGGGAGGCAGGGCTTGGCAGACTCAACGATCTCGGTATCGCCCGCATCGGGAAGGCGCGGCGCCCCGGTCGCCGGGCTTGACTGGCAGTACGCCCCCGCGCCCGAGAGCCGGGAGATCGTATCGATCGCCGCCGAGTACGGCCTGTTCGTCGACGGCGAGTTCACCCCCGCGGCGTCGGGGCGGACGTTCGCGACGATCAACCCGGCGACCGAGGAACCGCTGGCCAAGGTTGCGCAGGCGGCGGGGGCCGACGTGGACCGTGCGGTCGCCGCCGCCCGAAGCGCTTACCAGCGAGTCTGGGGGCCGATGCCAGGCGCCGAGCGGGCCAAGTACCTGTACCGGATCGCCAGGATTCTGCAGGAGCGGTCGCGCGAGTTCGCCGTGCTTGAGTCGCTGGACAACGGCAAGCCGATCAAGGAGACCAGGGACGTCGACATCCCGCTTGCGGCCGCGCACTTCTTCTACTACGCCGGCTGGGCGGACAAGCTTGAGTACGCCGGGTTCGGCCAGGCGCCGCGGCCGCTCGGCGTGGCCGGGCAGGTCATCCCGTGGAATTTCCCGCTGCTGATGGCCGCGTGGAAGCTGGCCCCGGCGCTGGCCGCCGGCAACACCTGCGTACTCAAGCCGGCCGAGACAACCCCGCTGTCCGCGCTGCTGCTCGCTGAGGTCTGCCAGCAGGCCGAGCTTCCGCCCGGCGTGGTGAACGTGCTGACCGGGGCCGGTCAGACCGGGGCGGCGCTGGTTGCGCACCCCGGGGTGGACAAGGTGGCGTTCACCGGATCCACCGAGGTCGGCGTGGCGATCGCGCAGGCCGTCGCCGGGACCGGCAAGAAGCTGACCCTGGAACTCGGCGGCAAGGCGGCGAACGTCGTCTTCGACGACGCGCCTGTCGACCAGGCCATCGAGGGCATCGTGAACGGCATCTTCTTCAACCAGGGCCACGTCTGTTGCGCCGGGTCGCGGCTGCTGGTGCAGGAATCGGTGGCCGAGCAGGTGGTCGAGCGGCTGCGGCGGCGGCTCACCACGCTGCGGCTCGGGGATCCGCTTGACAAGAACACCGACATCGGCGCGATCAACTCGCGCCAGCAGCTTGACAAGATCACCGAGCTGTCGGCGGCCGGCGAGGCCGAGGGCGCGCACCGCTGGTCGCCACCGTGCGAGCTGCCGAGCCGCGGCTTCTGGTTCGCCCCGACGGTGTTCACCGGGGTCAGCCAGTCGCACCGGATCGCCCGCGAGGAGATCTTCGGCCCGGTGCTCTCCGTGCTGACCTTCCGCACCCCAGACGAGGCCGTAACCAAGGCGAACAACACCGCATACGGGCTCTCGGCGGGCATCTGGACCGAGAAGGGCAGCAGGATCTTGTGGATGGCGCAGCGGATGCGGGCAGGCGTGGTGTGGGCGAACACGTATAACAGGTTCGACCCGGCCAGTCCGTTCGGCGGGTACAAGGAGTCCGGGTACGGACGGGAGGGCGGCCGGCACGGGCTGGCCGCGTATCTCGATGTCTGATGTGGGCGCCAAGAAGACCAAGAAACCCGGGCACGCCGTGACGCCGGCGGCTGCCGACCCGCCGGCTGCGGCAGAACGCGCCGCCGACGGGCCAGCAGCCGCCGGCCGGGTCGGGGTTCGCAAGACTTACAAGCTCTATATAGGCGGGGCGTTCCCTCGGTCCGAGTCTGGACGGTCGTATCCGGTCTATGCCGCCAAGGGGGGTGAGCTGCTGGCTTGGGCTGCGCTGGCGTCGCGGAAGGACGCGCGGGACGCCGTGGTGGCGGCTCGGAAGGGGCAGCCGGGGTGGGCGGGGGCGACGGCATATAACCGGGGACAGGTGCTTTACCGGGTCGCGGAAGTGATCGAGGGGAGGGCCGGGCAGTTCGCCGATGAAGTTGTTGCGGCTGAAGGTTTGACTGCGGCGGCCGCGCGGCGGGTCGTCGCCGCGGCGGTCGACCGGTGGGTCTGGTACGCGGGTTGGCCCGACAAGGTCGCGCAGGTGGCGGGAGGTGCCAACCCGGTCGCCGGGCCGTACTTCAACTTCAGCGTGCCCGAGCCGACCGGGGTCGTCGCGGTGATCGCGCCGCAGGAGTCCAGCCTGCTCGGGCTGGTCAGCGTCATCGCGCCGGCGATCGCGACCGGGAACGCGGTGGTCTGCGTGACCAGCCAGGAGCGGCCGCTGCCCGCCATCACGCTGTCCGAGGTGCTCGCGACGTCGGATGTGCCGGGGGGCGTGGTCAACCTGCTGACCGGGCGCACGGCCGAGCTTGGGCCGGTGCTGGCCGGCCACTTCGACGTGAACGCGGTCGACCTCACCGGCGTCGCTGCCGGCGGGCGAGCCGAGCTCGAGCGGCTGGCGGCGAGCAACGTCAAGCGGGTGTTCAGCGCGGACGACGACTGGGCGGTCGTGCCGTCGCCGCGCCGGATGCTGGCGTTCCTCGAGACCAAGACGGTCTGGCATCCGGTCGGGATCTAGCGCCGCGGCTGGCCGATGAACTCAGTTGCGGATGATGTCGGCGTAGTCCGGATGGATCCGGTCGTAGTCGTCGTGGAACAGCGGCGAGGAGATCAGGTAGTCCGCGCTCGACCTGTTGCAGGCCACCGGCACATTCCAGACCACGGCGAGCCTGAGCAGCGCCTTGACGTCAGGGTCGTGCGGCTGCGGCTCGAGCGGGTCCCAGAAGAAGATCAGCAGGTCCACGCTGCAGTCGGCGATCCTGGCTCCGATCTGCTGGTCGCCGCCGAGCGGGCCGCTGAGCACGCAGGTGACCGCCAGGGCGAGTTCGTCGGCCAGCAGCCGGCCGGTGGTCCCGGTCGCGATCAGGTCGTGGTTCCGCAGCACGGCCAGGTTGTACCTGGCCCAGTCGATCAGGTCGGCCTTCTTGTTGTCGTGCGCGATGAGAGCGATCTCCCTGCGCCTGGTCAGCGTTCTCGAAGCGGTTCCTGCCACAAGATCAGCATTACCGGAGCGGGTTTCCGCCCGGTTAAATGGTCGTTACCTCCGCCGAAAGGAATCACATGCCGAACGAGACGACCGTCACGGTCCGCGGCGAGGCGCAGGCCGAGGCCGACCCGGAGATTGCCGTGCTGGCCGTCACGGTGGAAGCGAGAGACCGGGACCGCGCGCGGGTGGTCGACACGCTCGCGGTCAGGACCAGGGAGATCAGAGCGCAGATCACCGCCTCGGGTGATGCAGTGCAGCGGATCGAGAGCCGGCCGGTGTCCGTGCAGCCCGTGTTCAAGGACGGCAAGGCGCGCGGGCCGAGCGGGTTCGTCGGCCGGGCCGGCTTCTCGGTGACGGTCGGCGACTTCGCGGCGCTGGGCGAGATCGTCACCGCGCTGGCCGGCGAGGACATGGTGACCCTCGCCGGTCCGGCCTGGCAGCTTCGGCCGGACAGCCCGGTCTACCGGCAGGTGCGGATGGCGGCCGCGCGGGACTCGATCCAGCGGGCTCACGACTACGCCGAGGCATTCGGCGGCCAGATCAGCGGCCTGGTCGAGGCCGCCGACACCGGACTGCTCGAGGGCGGCCCGCGCCCGAAGGTGGCGTTCGCCAGCGCGTCGAGGCGGCTGAGCGGCGGACCAGGCGCCGGAAACTACGACGAGCCGCCGGAGATCGACCTGATCCCAGCGCCGCAGACGGTGTACGCGCAGGTGGAGGCGAGGTTCACGATGACGCGCCCGACGCTCGGCGCGGCGTCGGGGACAGCTGAGGCCGGGCGGCCGCGATAGCCCTAGGCCCGCGAGTGTCCTCGCGTCGCGGGGACTTCGCATCGCGGACTGCGCAGGCGGCTGGCGACGGCGTCAGATCTCGCCGAACAGGCGGTCGCCGGCGTCGCCGAGGCCGGGCACGATGTAGCCGCGTTCGTTCAGCCGCTCGTCCAGGCCGCCGGTCACGACCTTGACCGGGATCGGGTAGTCGTCGCCGAAGGCCGCCTCCACCCTGGCGATGCCCTCCGGCGCCGCCAGCAGGCAGATCGCGGTCATCGAGGCCGCGCCCCTGGCGGCGAGCATCTCCAATACCGTGACCAGCGTCCCGCCGGTGGCCAGCATCGGGTCGAGCACGAAGGTGTCGCGGCCGCTGAGGTCCTCGGGCAGCCTGGTCGCGTACGTCGAGGCGACCAGCGTCTTCTCGTCCCTGGCCAGGCCCACGAAGCCGACGTCGGCCTTGGGCAGCAGCCGCGCCATGCCGTCGAGCATCCCGATCCCGGCTCGCAGGACCGGGACCACCAGCGGGCGCGGCCTGGACAGCTTCACGCCGTCGGCCGGCGCGACCGGCGTGATGACGCTGACGTGCTCGACCCGGATGTCGCGGGTGGCCTCGTAGGCGAGCAGCGTCACCAGTTCGTCGGTCAGGCTGCGGAACTGCGGTGTCTGGGTGTTGACGTCGCGGAGCGTGGTGAGCTTGTGCGCGACGAGCGGATGATCGGCGACCAGCGTGTGCATGGTCCGTAGTCTGACAGGCCCTTGCTCGCCAGCGCTCAGGTTCCCCGGTCGCAGGGCCTGCGCGGACCCTGGCCGTCGGCCGGCCATCCGTGTCCCGGCCGGTACCAGGCCGCCGTGCAGCCCCTGGTGCCGCAACGGACGCACTGATGGCCCTTGCCCGGGTGCGTCAGCGCGCCAGGGCAGTCGCACGGCAGCCAGCTGACGATGACCTTGCCCGGTCCCCACGGGTGTCCGGCCGGGCACTGCCCGGGATACGGCCACCAGTCCGGGAGTGCACCCCCGCTCATGCTTTCAGTAGAACATAAATTCGATGTTCTGTCTGTAACTTGGCCTGGTCTGCCTGCTCGACGGTCTCGCCTGACGCTGCCCAGGCTGCGGTTCGTGCCCGCTGGGCGGTGAGCTCGCGTTCTCGCGCGTTGGCGGTCAGCTCGCTGGCACGCCGAAACTCGGCCTGCGCCTCGGCGTGGCGGCCCAGCTTGGCCAGCAAATCGCCCCTGACGCTGGGCAGCAGGTGATACTCGCGCAGCGCTGGCTCGGCCGCGACCTGGTCCACCAGGTCGAGCCCCGCCTGCGGCCCGAGCGCCATCGACACCGCGACCGCTCGGTTCAGCTCGACGATCGGTGACGGCATCACCTCGGCGAGCACCGCGTAGAGCTCGGTGATCCGCGCCCAGTCGGTCTCATCAGGGCGGAACGCGCGGGCGTGACAGGCCGCGATCGCGGCCTGCAGGGCGTAGGGGCCCGGCCGTCCGACCCGCTCCCCGCCCAGTGCCCCCTCCCCGCCCAGTGCCTCCGCCCTGGCCAGCGCGGCCAGGCCGCGGCGGATCAGCAACTGGTCCCAGCGGGTCCGGTCCTGATCGAGCAGCAGGACGGGCTCGCCCGACGGCCCGGTCCTGGCCGCGAGCCTGGACGACTGGATCTCCATCAGCGCAGCGAGCCCGTGCACCTCGGGCTCGTCCGGCGCGAGCTGAGCAAGGACCCGCCCGAGCCGCAGGGCCTCGTAGCACAGCGCAGGCCGAGTCCAGTCCTCGCCGGCAGTGGCGGAATAGCCTTCGTTAAATATGAGGTAGATGACTTCGAGCACGGAGGCCAGCCGGGCCGGGCGCTCCTGCCCGTCCGGAGTCTCGAACGGTACACGGGCGCTGGCCAGCGTCTTCTTGGCGCGCACGATGCGCTGGGCGATCGTGGGCTCCGGCACCAGGTAGGCGCGGGCGATCTCGGCGGTGGTCAGGCCGCCGACCAGCCGCAGCGTCAGCGCGACCCTGGCCGGCACGGACAGCACCGGGTGGCAGGCCGTGAAGATGAGCCGCAGCATGTCGTCGTCGATGCCGTCGGAGATGGCCCGGTCGAGGTCGGCCGTGCCATCGTCCTCCGCGGCCGCCAGGTCGCGCCCGATCTGGGCATACTTGCGGTCGAGCTCGGCGTTCCGGCGGAACTGGTCGATGGCCCGCCGCTTGGCCACCGTCATCAGCCAGGCGCCAGGGTTCTGCGGGACGCCGTCGCGCGGCCACTGCTCAAGAGCCGCGACCACGGCGTCCTGGGCGAGTTCCTCGGCGAGGCCGATGTCCCCGCCCGCGTAGCGTGCCAGCCCGGCGATCAGCCGCGCGGACTCCAGCCGGATCACGGTCTCGATCGCGGCATGGGCCTGCTGCGGCGGCTGGGCGTTCACGAGGTCCGATCACATCACCGGCCGGAGGATCGGGCAAGCCCGGCGAGAGCGCGGCGGGGCCCGGGTAGCCGGGGCTGGTCAGGTTCCGGGTCCCGCCGCCGCGGGCGCGGTCACCCCCCGTAGACCTGCCGGATCGTGGACTCGCCCTCGCCGGCGATCGCCAGGAACCGCCTGACCCACTCGACGACCTCGTCCTTGTCCCTGGTCTCGAGCAGGGCCCAGCCGCCGACCAACTCCTTCGCCTCGGCGAAGGGGCCGTCGAGCACGGTGAACTCACCGTCGGCGTAGCGCACCTTGATGGCCTCGTCCACCGGCCCTACGCCACCGGTGGCCAGCAGCACGCCGGCCTTGGTCGCCTCCTCCATGAAGGCGCCCATCTTGGCGTACATCTCCGGGCTCGGCGGCGGGAGCGGGACCGAGGGGTCGGCCAGGTTGTAGGTAAGGAACCGCATCTTTCGTTACTCCTTCGTCTCGGCCGGGGCCGGCGCTGCCGGTCCCGGCTGCTCAGGGCGGCGGGTCCGCCCGCCGGGTCCTTCCTTCTGCCCGTGCGTCGAACGTCGGCGCCCAGGATCGACACGCCGCCGGAAACTTTTCGCCCGGGGCTGGGTACCAGTTCGACGGCGGCCGCAACGACGGGTACCGTCCGACCTCGCCAGCCCGCAAACCATCCCGGGTTCCGGCGTACCCGCCGTCGCTGCCGCGGCCTTGCGGATCGCTCATGGATCGATCACAGTGAGTAGCAGAGCGGCCGGAGGGGACGTCAGTGGCGGCTTCATCGTTCCAGCAGCCGAACCCGGCTAGGACTGCGCTGGGCGAGATTGTCGCCGAGCACGGGCCGGGCGTGCTCTCCGAGCCGGCCAGGCTGGGCAACCTGCTTTCCGACCTGCTGCCCGACGACCAGCCGGTGGTGCGAATGCTGGTGGCAGCGGCCGAGGACCGCGTCGCCGAGTCACTGCGCGAGCATGTCGCGCAAGGCATGGACGCCGCGACGGCGGCGCGGCTGGCCGGGGCGTCGTTTGCCGACCGGACAATGTTCTCGCGCGAGGCGTGCCTGTGGATCGCCGGCGAGATGGCCCTCGCGCTCGGTCTGCTGGCCTCCGGCTACGCCGATGCCGCGCCGCCGCCCGAAGTAACCGTCGGCGCTGTGCCACGCACGCAGACCGCCCCGCTTCCCCGCTCTACGTCGCCGCGGGGACCGCAGCCCGCCGCCCGCGGGCGTCGCCGGGCGACCTCCGCGGGAATGGTTGCGGCGGCGATCGTGGTCGCGGGCGTCCTCGTCGCCGGCGCGATCTTCGCCGTGGCCCGCGGTCACATCGAGGTGCTGCAGACCGGTAATGCACGGCGTCACGCCACGGGCCCGCACCATCCATCAGCCAGCCCGTCGCATCAGCCCGGAAGCCGGGGACATCGGCATTCGGCCTCACCGGGGACTCCGGATTCGACCTCGCCCGCGACTCCGATCGGTTACCAGATCACTGCGGCCCTCAACCCGGGTGCACCGGGCAGCATGACCTCCGTTGCCTGGATACCGGGCACCTCGATCGTGGCGGTCGGCGACAAGGACGGGAGCGTTTACCTCTGGGATGCCGCGACCGGCCGGCCGTACGGGCAGCCGTTCACCGTGCCTGGCGGCCGGCAGGTCTTCGCGATCGCGATCAGCCCAGACGGCACGACGCTCGCCGCCGGGGACTCCGCGGGGACGACCTACCTGTGGAACATCGCCACCCGACAGCCGGAGGCGGCGCTGCGCGATCCCGGTCCTGCTTCGCACCGCGAGGTCGACTCGCTGGCGTTCAGCCACGACGGCCGCATGCTGGTCTCGGCCGACGGCAATGGCGCGGCCAACCTGTGGGTAGTCGATCCGGCGCACCAGCCCACCGTTCCCGCCCTGAGGCTGCTCGATCCGGCAGGCAGCGGGGTCTGGTCCGCAGTGTTCAGCAGCGACGACGTGCTGGCCACCGGCGACTACTCGGGCAACATCTACCTGTGGGATCCGCGCACCGGCGCCGACCTCGGCCACCTGGTCATCCCGGGGGGAATCTCCGTCACCGCGCTGGCCTTTAGCACCGACGGCATCACGCTGGCAGCCGCAACCGGCCGTGAGTCGGCCGGCACGCCGCCCGGCAGTGGAGACTTGTACCTGTTCCGCACCGCGACCCATGCCGGGCAGTTCATCGCCAGTGTCGGCGCCATCTGGGCGTTGCAGTTCGCTGGCCACATCCTGGCAGCCGCCTCCGGCGGCGGTCAGACATTCCTGTGGACGGTCAGCACCGGCAGCCTGGACGCAACATCGGCGGGGACTCTGCCCGACCCGGACTCGGGATCGCAGGGCGTGGGAACACTCGGCTACAGTCCAGATGGCAAGTGGCTGGTCACCGGTGACACGAACGGCCAGGCTTACGTCTGGCAAACCGGATGATGCCGTTCCGCCGGTGTGGGCCTACTCCTCGCTGCCCTCAGAGTTCAGATCACGCCACCCATTCGGCGACTGGACGAGCGCGTTCAGCAGTGCCGCGGGAGCGGATCGATAAGCCGACGAAGGTGCAGGTCACGGTATTGCGGCGGCGGAATTGGTCGATGGCCCGCCGTTTGGTGATCATCATGGGCGGCGGGGCTCGGGCGCCAGGTCAGGCTCCCGGCCCCGCCGCGATGGGGGAGGTCACCCCTCGTAGACCTGCCTGATCGTGGTCTCGCCGCCGCCCGCGACGGTCAGGAAGCGCTTGGTCCACTCGACCGCCTCGTCCTTGTCGCGGGTCTCAATCAGGGCCCATCCGCCCACGAGTTCCTTCGCCTCGGCGAACGGGCCGTCCAGCACGGTGAACTGGCCGTCCGCGTACCGCACCTTGACGGCGTCCTCGACCGGCCCGAGGCCGCCGGTGGCCGGCAGCACGCCGGCCTTGGTGGCCTCCTCGATGAGAGTGTCCATCTTGGCGTACATGTCCGGGGTGGGCGGGGGGACCGGGATCGACGGGTCGACCAGCGTGTAACCCAGGAACCGCATCGAAGTGCTCCTTCATGTCGGCCGGGCCCGGCTGGTGCCGGTCCGGCTGCTCGGGGCGGCGGCTTGCCCGCCGCATTCTTTGTTCCGCCCGGGCGTCGAACGCCAGCGCCCGGGATCGACATGGCGCGGCAACTAAGTCTTGCGACGCCCTGTCCGGCTGAACCGTGCCGCCGTGTCCGCCGGAACCCGCACGGGCCGGAATGGGCAACCACTGACCGTCGAAGCTGATCAAATGCCCCTATTTAGGTGGTTTAGCCTAGCCGGACAGGGCGATGCCTTCCAGAAATGATCTTGATGGATGTGATGGAAGTCCCAGAATGCGCAGTGAATGCGGCATTCATTCCAGGCGACTCCGCCTTCTGGGAGCCCGCTGGCCCAAACGGGAGCGCGAGATTACCGTGCAGGGGCGGTGGTGAACCTGGGCGGATCGGACTCGAACTTCTCGCGGCAGCGGTCGGAGCAGAACCAGTGCTCGTCGCTGCCGGTCCCGGCACGTCCAGGCGCATGCGCCTGTTCCACCTGCATCCCGCAGACCGGGTCGATGGCGTAGCCGTCCCCGCCGCCGAGGCGAGCCCGGTTCCGGTACAGCCAGTACAAGAACCCGAAGATCACCAGGAAGATGATGTTGAGCACGGTGGTGTAGTTCAGCGTCAGGTGCTCGGGGACGATTTGAACCGGCCGGTGCGCCGGGATGATGTCCATGCCCTTGAACAGCAACTCGGTGAGCAGCCCGGCCGCCGCCATCACCGCCCAGAACACCGCAAGCATCCGCAGCGCGAGTGCGGTGCCGTAGAACTTGCGGTAGATCAGCACCAGCGGCAGCGCGATGAGGTCGGCGAAGATGAAGCTGATCACGCCGCCGAAGCTGATCCCGCCCTTCCACAGGGCCGCGGCCAGCGGGACGTTGCCGATCGAGCAGACGAAACTGATCAGTGCGATGAAAGGGCCAGCGACGGCGTTCTCGATGCTGGTCCAGATGCCGTGGCCGGTGATGAAGAACGCGTGCCAGAAGGCGTCGGGTACCAGCGCGGCTAGGAAGCCGGCGCCGAGGAAGCCGATGAACATCTCGCGGCGGAGCATCGTCAGGTCCGCGATCGTGTAGGTCGCCGCGTCGGCCCAGCCGGACCTGGTGCGGATGGCCTTGCGCCACGGCCGCCTGGCGGCTCCGCCGTCCGCCCCGTGCCCGTCCGCCCCGTGCCGTGGCCCGCCGTGCTCGGGGCCAGCAAACCTGGCGCGGGCCTGGCTGACCCGCCGCCCGGCCAGGAACACGCCGCCGAGCAGCGTCAGCAGGATGATCATGATGGTGCCGCCGAGGTACTCCGCCACGGCGAACTGCCAGCCGATCAGGACGATCAGGATGATGCCGAGTTCGAGCACGAGGTTCGTGGAAGCGAACATGAAGACCATCGACGTCACGAAGTCGGCGCCCTTGGTGAACAGGGACTTGGCCATCGCGGAAGCGGCGTAGGAACAGGACGACGAGATCGCGCCGAACACCGATGCCCTGGCGACTGCGGCCGGATGGTGATTGCCCAGTTTCGCGCGCAGAGCCTCGCGCGGCGCGAACGCCTGGACGGCGCCGGACAGCGCGAAACCGCCGATCAGGGCCCACAGGGTGTCCCAGAACATGAAGAACGCCTCGCGCAGCGAGGATCCGATGCCGTGCAGGACGGCACTCGGCGCTGCGGCAACAAGCTGTGCCGCAACAAGCTGTGCCGCGTTCACCACGCTGAAATCCCTAGTCTGCGTTCCCGCCGCCCGATGCGTGAGCAGTGCCCTGGCTCACTCCATAATACCCCCGGAGGGTATCCAACGACCGGCGCCGGGTCGACATCCGGTCGCTGCGCGAATCGGCTTCCAACCTATTTGGCACGGACCGCGTCCCAGGTATGTCAGTATCCGCTTGCAGCAGCCAGGGCGACGCGATCACGCCGGATGCCGGGCAGCGCAGGTCAGCGAATGCTCACCCAGAAGGGGAAGTCCCGATGTCTGTACGAACTGCCCGCCGCCGGATTCTCGCGTTGGCAGCGATCCCGGCCTTCGCCGGGCTCGTCGTGGTCGGCGCCGCCGTGCTGCCGTCCGCCCAGGCCGCCGCCCGCGGCGCGGCCAAGCCAGCGGCGCTGCACCAGACCGGCCGGGTAGCGCTCGGCACGACCAGTGACGTCTTCAGGAATGCCTTCACCGAATCCCCGGACGGGAAGCTGTTCTACTCCAGGGGCTCGGTGGTCTACGTAGTGACCGGCACCGCCAAGCCCGCCGTCGCTCTGCACGCCGGCGGCCGGGTGCTGGCGCTCGCGGCGAACGACTCCGACGTGTTCGTGCTGACCGGCCTGCGGGTGACGGAGTACAGCCGGTCGAACGGCGCCGCGGTCGGGCACTGGACGCTCTCCAGCCCGGTCACCCCGATCACCGCCGCCGGGCTGCTCAGCGTCGGCACGACCCTGTGGGCCTGGACCGACTGGTCCACCGACAGCAGCGGCTTCGAGTACGCCAACCTCAGCAGGATCGTGACGACGTCGCCCGCCGTGCACGTGGTCGACAAGTTGGCGTTTCCGGCCGACATGGCCGCTAACGCCTCGGGGCTGTATTACCAGGACGTCCGCGGCGTGGCCCAAATCACCTCCCTGGTGCACGTGACGCCCGCCGGCGTGGTGCACGCCAGGTCGCTGAAGAACGTGGACTCGCCAACCGCCCTGTCGGCCGGGCGGCTCGAACTGCTCTCGTTCCACGGCAACCATCAGAACCTGGACACCTACAGCCCGGCCACCCTGGCCCGCATCTCGTCAGCGCGCGTCTCAAGCGACGACAGGATGATCGCGGGCACCAGCATCGGCCTGCTCGTCCTGGCTGAGCCGTGCTCGGGCGTGGCCTGCGCGGCGGCGACCGTCAGCGAGCTGTCCGTCGGCGGCCTGACCACCGGCGCGGTGAGCGTCCCCGACGCCGTCATGCTGCTGCCCGGCCCCGGCCCGGCAGTCATCGAGGACGCAGGCGGCCACATGTTCCTGGTGCGGTTCGGGTCCTGAGCCCGCCCCGAGCCCCCAGGACTCGGGCAGACCTGGGACTGGCGGCCGGCGGGCGATCCCGCTGGCCGCCAGGCCGTGTCAGGCGCTGGCTAGCTGCGCCGCACCATGGCTTAACGTCGGCGGGACGCCGAGCCCCGCTGAGGTGAGTTCGACAACGGCGGCGACGAAGTCCAGGTCGAGCGGCAGGTGGCGGTTCAGCAGGCGGTACAGGCCGGCGCCGAACACCATGTCGAGCACCACGTCGGTGTCCACGTCCGCCGCGATGTCACCCCGGCTGACCGCCCGCTCGAAGATGACCCGGTAACGCCCCCTGATCGGGAAGACCACCCGTTTCCGCCAGTCGGCCGCGAGCTCGGGGTCCCGCTGCACCTCGGCGACCAGCTCGGCGAGCGTTGTTCCTGCGCTCGTGGTCGTCGCCGAGTGGACCCAGGCGCCCAGTGCGTGCAGCAGGTCGCCGCGGAACGAGCCGGTATCGGGGGCGGGCAGCATCTCAGCCGCGTCGGCCAGGAACGCGTCGAGGGCCAGGGCGCCCTTAGATGACCAGCGCCGGTAGATCGTGGCCTTGCCCACCCCGGCCCTGGTCGCCACTTCCTCGATCGACATCCCGCCGAGGCCCTGCCGGGCGAGCACCTCGGTGGCCGCGCGCAGGATGTTGCGGTCGGCCTCCTCGCTGCGCGGTCGCCCGCGCCGCCGCCGCCCCGGCGGGCTCGCGTCGTCCGATGCTGGCTCGGTCACCCGCCGCCCGCTCGGGTTTCGTCCCGACATGCCACCCACGCCCATGATGCCGAAGCCTACCTGCCGTGTTCAATCGACAATGCTGCATAACGGGCCGGCCGGGGCGTGCGGGGGCGCCGGGTCAGCGACCCGGCGCCCCCGCACCCAGAGCAGCTAGCTGGACGAGCCGCTGCCGACCTTGACCTTGCGCAGGAAGACGCCGGTCTTGGTGCCCTCCGGCGAGTCCGCGACCGGCGAGTCGGGGGCCGCGGCCGGGGAGTTCGCGTCGGCACCGGCGGTCCGGCTGCGGCCGACCCTGGTCATCGGCGTCCGCCGGACCGGGATCCTGCTGGTCGCTGTCGTGTCCGGCGCCGGCGCGGCCGGCGCAGGCTTGACGACCCTGGCGTCCCTGACCGAGACCACAGAGAGCCGGCCGATCGCGGCCGAGGCCACGCAGATGATCACCAGGCCGAGGCCGGTGAACAGGCCGACCTGCTCAAGCGTCCTGGCGAGCTGACCGCCGACCGGTGTCCCGGCCGACGGCGACGCGGACCACAGCGGCTCGACGACCCGGCCGATCGCGAACCAGGCGCCGCTCAGCACGGCCAGCGAGGCGCCGAACAGAGCGAACGGGCGCAGCCTGGCGGCCAGCAGAATCAGGCCGCCGACCAGTGTCCCGACCGCCGGCAGGATCTCCAGCCAGATCCGCCCGTGGGTCAGGGTCCAGGCGCGGTCCGGCGAGTAGGCGTAGTTCACGTAGGGTCCGACGAGCGGGATGAGCCCGCCCCACAGTCCGAGCAGGACGAGCAGGACGCCGCTGAAGGCACCTCGGCTCCTGCTGACCCGCAGCATCCCAGCCATACCGATCACTCCTTCGACTGACGGGCTGACAGGTGAGAGGGTCGCCAGTCGCGCGTGCGACTACCCCGGCCGGCGGCATTCATGCGCGCGCTCCCCCGCAACCGCGGGCGGGTGAACGAAGGAGCCGCGAGGTAGGGTCAGGTATGCGCGGATACACGCAGGACAAGGGCGCCTACCTCAGGCGCCTGCGCCGGATCGAGGGCCAGGTTCGCGGCCTGGAGCGGATGGTCGAGGAGGATGCCTACTGCATCGACGTCTTGACCCAGATCTCCGCGGCGACTCGCGCGCTCCAGTCCGTCGCGCTCGGGCTGCTCGAGGATCACCTGGCGCACTGCGTGACCGAGGCGATCGAGCAGGGCGGGTCGGAAGGCGACCAGAAGATCAGGGAGGCCGCCGAGGCGATCTCCCGGCTGGTCAGGTCCTGACCAGCCACGGCCGAGGAGCCCGCAGACATGCAGATCGGACTGCAGATCCCGGACTACACCTGGCCGTCCGGACCCGCCAGCCTCGGGGCCGACCTGGCCGCCGTGGCCCGCACGGCGGACGAGGCTGGCTTCGAGTTCATCAGCGTGATGGACCACTTCTTCCAGATCCCGGCGGTCGGCCCTGCGGATCGCGACATGCTCGAGGCCTACACCACGCTCGGCTACCTGGCCGCCTGCACATCGCGCACCAAGCTGATCACCCTGGTGACCGGCGCGATCTACCGGTACCCCGGAGTGCTCGCCAAGATCGTCACGACGCTTGACGTGCTGTCCGGCGGCCGCGCATGGCTGGGCATCGGCGCGGCCTGGAACGCCGAGGAGTCCGCCGGGCTCGGCATCCCGTTCCCGCCGGTGGCCGAGCGGTTCGAGCGGCTGGAGGAGACGCTGCAGATCTGCCTGCAGATGTGGAGCGGCGACCAGACCCCATACCGCGGCACCCACTACGAGCTCGACCGGCCGCTGAACGCCCCCCAGGCGCTGACCAGGCCGCACCCGCCGGTCATGATCGGCGGGGGCGGGGAGCGCAAGACACTGCGCCTGGTAGCGCGCTACGCGCAGGCGTGCAACCTGTTCCCAGGTCCCGATCTGGCGCGCAAGCTCGACGTGCTGCGCGCGCACTGCGACGCGGAGAACCGGGTGTACGACGAGATCCGCAAGTCCTGCTACTTCATCTTCGACGTGGGGCCCAAGGGCGAGAAGGCCGCCGAGGTGATCGACCAGCTTGGCGCGCTCGCCGAGCTCGGCTTCGACACCGCGATCGGCGCGGTGGCCGACGTCTGGGAGCTCACCCCGCTCGAAGTGATCGGGAGCACCGTCATCCCGGCCGTGGCAGGTCTGTGAGCGAGCCGGTCGGGACGCCCGGAGGCGGGCGGGTGGGCACCGTGAGCGAAGACGCTGACCAGCCCGTCCAGCGGTGCACCCGGATCACGATCACCGGGCCGTCCGGCGGGCTGCCGGCGTACTGCGGGTAACGGGCGGCCAGCGCGCGCAGCGGTACGGCCATCGCGGCCTGCTCGTCAGCCACCGATGCCGTCCCGTCGGCCCTGGCCCACCATAGTGCCGCCCAGTCGTCGGCGTAGTGGTCGGCGAGGACGGCCACCCTCGGGTTGGCCCGCAGGTTGCGCAGCCGCTGAAGATCGCGGGTGGTCTTCGGCTTGGCGTCGACCGCTGTGTAGATCAGGTCGCCGTCCACCGCGAAGGTGATGGGGACCAGATGCGGCTGGCCCTGCCCGGAGACGGTCGCCAGCCTGGCCACCCTGGCTTCCCCGAGCCTGCGCCTCGCCTCGGCCTCGGGCAGCCTCACGTGCTGATCTCGCCGTGCGGCGTCCAGATCGCCCGCTGGAAGTGCAGGCGGCAGATCACCACGTTGACGGTGCCCTTCTGGATCGCCCGGTCGAGCACGAAGCCGCGCTGGTTGTGCAGGATCCGCTGCCACGGCCTCATCGGCTGTACCTCGGGGATCAGCACCACGATCCGGTGGTAGCGCTCCTGCGCCTCGAGGTCGCGCAGGTACGCCACGATCGGCGGGCCAAGCGCGCGCCGCCTGGCGTAGAGGGTCAGCAGCGGCACGCCCGGGTCCCACTCCTGCCACTGCTGCCTGAAGTGGGCGTCGGCCTCCTCGTCCGCCGGGTCGGCGTAGCAGACGGTGACCGCGATGATCTCGTCGCCGAGCGACAGCGCGGCCGAGATGCCCTCCTCGGTCAGCCGGGACATGCCGCCCACCGGGACCACCACCAGCGAGCTCAGCCGCTGCGGCGGCGGCGGCACGGCGCCGATCTCCAGCACCTCGCCGATCTTGGCGTAGGCCGCGTGCACCCGCGCGAACATCAGCACGAGCAGCGGGATCACCAGCACGACGAGCCAGGCGCCCTCGGTGAACTTGCTGATCAGCTCGACCGCGAGCGCGGCGAGCGTGAGCACGGCGCCCAGGCCGTTGATGAAGGCCCGGCTGACCCAGCCCTGCCCGCGCTCGCCGCGCCAGTGCCTGACCATGCCGGCCTGGGACAGCGTGAAGCCGACGAAGACCCCGATGGCGAACAGCGGCACCAGCCGCTGGGTGGTGCCGCCCGAGGCGACGAGCAGCGCGGCCGCCGCGATCGCGAGCACGACCACCCCGTATCTGTGCACCTGCCGGTCGGCCCGCAGGAAGAACAGGTGCGGCAGGAAGTTGTCCCTGGCCAGCAGCGAGGCGAGCACCGGCAGCCCGCCGAACGAGGTATTCGCCGCCAGTGCGAGCAGCACCGTGGTGATGAGCTGGATGAAGATGAACAGCGCGCCCTTGCCGACTCCGATGGCGGCGAGCTGGGCGAGCACCGTCTCGGTCGGCGAGGAGGTGACGTGGAACTTCCTGATTCCGATGGCCAGGCCGATCAGCATGGCGCCGAGCAGCACGCCGAGCCACATCTCGGTGCCCTGCGCCCGCTTCGCCCGCGGCGCCCGGAACGCGGGCACGGCATTGGCGATGGCCTCCACGCCGGTCAGGGCGGAGCAGCCGGAGGCGAACGCCCGGAGCAGGAGCAGCACGCCGACGGGCTCGATCACCGAGGGCAGGTGCGCGGACGTGGCCACGACCGGGTGGCTGCGGAGCAGGTCGCTGGCGATCACGATCGCGATCGCGACGATGAACGCGATCGTCGGCGCGATCAGCAGCCTTGCGGACTCGGCCACGCCCCACAGGTTCGCCGCCGTGATCAGGGCGAGCACGGCCAGGCACAGCGGCACGGTGGCGCCGTAGAGATGGGGGAACGCCGAGGTCAGCGCCGCAACCCCGGCGGAGACGCCGACGGCCGCGTTCAGCAGGTAGTCGACGATCAGCGAGGCC
Organism: Streptosporangiaceae bacterium; assembly: GCA_035517035.1. Taxonomy (GTDB): domain Bacteria; phylum Actinomycetota; class Actinomycetes; order Streptosporangiales; family Streptosporangiaceae; genus Chersky-822. The sequence continues at coordinate 17,053 of DATIZP010000126.1, forward strand.
GCGGCGATCAGGCTCGGCATCCTGCCGAGGTGCGTGCTCGCGACCGCGTAGGCACCGCCGCCGCCAGGGAAGGCCGCGATCACCTGCCGGTAGGAGACCACGAGCACGGCAAGCAGGATCACGATCGCGTAGGTGACCGGCAGCGTGTAGGCGAGGCCCGCGGTGCCCGCCGCCATCAGCACGATGACGATGGCCTCGGGCCCGTACGCCACCGAGGACAGCGCGTCAAGCGACAGCGCGGCAAGGCCGGACAGCGTGGTCAGCCGGTGGCGCTCCTCGGACTCCGCCTCCGCCTGATCGGCCTGCTGCGGAGCATCAGCCGCGGTCACGAGAGCTAATCCAAGCACCTGCCGCCGCGACGGCGCGGCCCGGCGGGCCGACCGGGTCTAGCTGGTCAGCGCGCTGACCCGCCGGATGACCTCGTCTCGGCCGAGCACCCCGGCCACGGCGGCCAGGCCAGGGCTGTCCTTCGAGCCCGTCAGCGCGACCCTGATCAGCTGCGAAGCGTGGATGATCGAACCGGGATAATCCTCCGGCGCCTGCTTGTAGGCCTTGGCGCTCGGCGCGAAGCCATGCTTGGCCGCAAGCTCCCTGATCTGGCTGAACCACTCCTGCCCGTCGGTCGGCTCCTGATAGCCGGCCGCGAAATCGGCGGCGAACGCGCGGACCAGGTCGTCCGGCAGCCCGCCGAGCCGCTCGTCGCCGGCGTGGACCAGGGTGAACAGGTCGTTGAAGAAGAAGCCGTAGGCCGACCGGAAGTCGGACCACTTGCGCAGATCCTTGCGAGGGTTCGGCACGTCATCGCCGCGCTCGACCGCGAGAGCGGCGAGCGCCAGCTCGCGATGGGCCACAAGAACCTGCGCGAGCTCGACATCGTACTTCTCGGCCCAGGTCAGCATCGCGCGCCAGATCTCGGCGCCGCTCAGCGTCGCGATGTGGTCCGCGCTGATGTCCTCCAGCTTCACCTGGTCGATCAGCGGGCCCGAGCCGCCGCACTCCGCCAGCCTGATCGGCGCCGCAAGCGCCTCGTCGAGCGGAAGCTCGGCGAGCGAGCCGTTGGCCAGCCCACGCAGGTAATAGAGCACGGCCCGCGCCGGGTAGCCCGCCTCGATGTAGAAGTCCACGCTGGCCTCGGGGTCCTTGCGCTTGGACAGCTTGCGCTTGCCGCCGGGGATCTGCTTCATCAGCAGCGCGGTGTGGGCGTAGCCGGGCGGGTCGAACCCGAGCGCGGCGAACAGCTGCAGGTGCATCGGCACCGATGCGAGCCACTCCTCGCCGCGGATCACCAGGGTCACCCGCATCAGGTGATCGTCGACCGCGTGCGCGAAGTGGTAGGTGGGCAGCCGGATGCCGTCGCGTGCCGACTTCAGGATCACGACGTCGTTGAAGTTGTCCTCGGCGGACAGGTGACCCCGGATGACCTCGTCGAACTCGACCCGGCGTCCGGGGACGCCTGGGGAGCGGAATCGCACCACGTACGGTGTGCCTTCGACCAGGGCGGCCCGCACCTGCTCGTCGCTGGCATCACGCCAGGTCGCCCACTGCCCGTAGTAGCCGGGCGGCTGCTTGGCCGCCTCCTGCCGCCTGCGGATCTCGGCGAGCTCACCGGACGTGGCGAAGCACAGGTAGGCCTTGCCCTGCCGCAGCAGGTCTCTGGCGTAGCTGAGGTAGATCGCCTCCCTGGCCGACTGGTGGTAGGGCCCGTAGTCGCCGCGGCCGTCCTCCTCGTCGGGCTCGAGCCCGAAGTAGGCGAACGCGCGGTCGAACTGCCCGAGCGCGCCGACCACCTCGCGTGCCTGGTCGGTGTCCTCGATCCGCAGCACGTAGCGCCCGCCGGACCGGTGGGCCACGTCGCGGTCGAGCATCGCGGTGTAGATCGAGCCGATGTGGATGTGCCCGGTCGGCGACGGGCCGAGCCTGGTCACCTGCGCACCGCTGGACAGCAGCCTGGGCGGATAGCGCTGCTCCCAGTGCCCGGGCTCGGGCAGGTCGGCGGGGAACAGCGCATCGATCTCGGGGCCGGCTGGCATGGGCTAACGCTACCAACGGGACCTGACCGGCTCGCTCCTGCCGCGACACGCCGTCGGCGGGCAATGCGGGCGAGCGCCGGCGGCGGCCAGCATGATGAGAGATCGATGAGACTGCTGCACACCTCGGACTGGCACCTGGGCCGGACGCTGCACGGCGAGAACCTGCTGCCGCACCAGGCCGACTTCCTCGGCTGGCTGCTCGGCCAGGCGGTCGAGCAGCAGGTCGGCGCCGTCCTGGTGGCCGGCGACGTCTACGACCGGGCGGTGCCGACCGTGGACGCCGTCGCCGCGCTCGATCAGGCACTGGCCGGCTTCGCCGCGGCGGGGATCCCGGTGATCATGACCAGCGGCAACCACGACTCGGCGATCAGGCTCGGCTTCGGCGCGGCGCTGAGCGAGGCGGCCGGCATCCACCTGCGCACCAGGGTCGCCGACATCGCCAGGCCCGTCGTGCTCTCCGATGCCGACGGCGAGGTGGCCGTCTACGGCATCCCTTACCTGCTGCCCGACGCGGTGATGGCCGATCTGTCCGCCGAGCGCTCGCACG
>DATIZP010000127.1:0-43860 GCA_035517035.1 Streptosporangiaceae bacterium
GCCCGGCCGTGGTGCCGCACGCCGCTACGACGAAGGCCGCCAGCGTTGCCGTGGCCACGGTGAGCGCGCCCCTGACGATAGGAGCCGAGTGCCTGGGGTGAACCGTCATCGTCCGACCTTTCGCATCCGCGCCGCCAGCGCGGGCCTGACCGGTCCGCGGGGGTGGCGTCGTTGCCATAGGACGGCGCGGGCGGTCATGGCGTTCCATGGTAAGTAGAGCTACCTAGTTACTGATGGCGGTCTCGCGCGAGCGCGGCATCGGTGTGCGGGACGAGGACAGGGTCGAGGCAGGCACCATTGCCCGGCGAATGCTGCGGTTCGCCCTCGGTGGCCACCCCGCGGCCGGTCGCCGACACCCTGGACGGCCTTAGCGACCATGCTGAGCTTCAGGCCGGCCTGCGGGCCCTGGTCCGGATGATCAGGGCCGACGCATCCTGAGGCGCGCTCAGTCGCGTGCCAGGGCGTCCCTGACCAGGCTGGCCAGGCAGGGCGGCCAGATCGGCTCGGCGGCCGCGTCGAGGTCGGCCAGCGTCCACCAGCGCCACGCGGCGATGCCGTCGGAGGCGTGCATGGCCTGGACGCCGGTGATCGCGCGCCGCGGCTGGCTGGTCCTGGCCAGGTAGAGCCGCTCGCGCTGGCGCAGGACGCGGCCGCCATACTCCATCATGTGCGCCCACCGGTAGACCTCGCCGAGCAGGGCGATGTCGGTCCAGCCCGTCTCCTCGGCAAGCTCGCGAAGCGCGCCGGTGGCGTAATCCTCGCCAGGGTTCAGGCCGCCGCCGGGCGTCGCCCAGTGCACGCCGTTCGGCGGCCGGTCCACGTAGCGCATCAGCAGCACACGGTCGTCGGGGTCGAGCAGCACCACCCGGCCCGCATACCGGATGATCATGCCGAGGTCGTCGTGGCTGAGCGGCGGCGGGACGTCGGGGTCGGGGTCCAGGCGCTCCGGGATCGTCACCGTCCCATTGTCCAGCCCGGCTGCGTGTCCGGCCCCGGCTGGCTGTCCAGCCCGGCTACGCGGCCCGGGTCCGGTAGCGGTCGATGATCAGGGCGGCCACCGCTGGGTGGTCGCCGAGCGGCGCCGTGACCCAGTCGGCGCCCGCGAGCGCCAGCCGGCCATGGAACTGTCCGGGCGCGAGCAGGTAAGACGCCACGGCGACCGGGCCGCAGGTGCTTCCGCGCAGCCGCGCCACCGCCTCGGCGACCGTCGGCGCGCTGGCCGCGGCGAACCCGACCATGACGTCCGCGTCCAACTCCGCGGCCAGCAGGCCAGCCTGTGCCGTCACCCCCGCTGCGGCGGCAGGATCGCTGGATCCGGCGGCGGCCAGCACGACCGGCGTGTCCGGCGGCACGCCGGCCTCGGCGAGGCGGCTGACCAGCGCCGTGGTGAGCAGCGGGTCGGGGCCGAGCGGGCCGGCCACCCGGGAGGCCGGCCCGCCGACGTCGTGCGCGAGGTGGTAGCCGCTGGACAGCAGCAGCGGCACCACCACGGCGTCGGGACCGGCCACCGCCAGCGCCTCGGGCAGCGAGGGCTCGCCGTGCTGCACGAACGCCACCCGCACGTCGATCACGGGCGCGAGCCTGCTGACCTGGCGGCCGAGCGCACGGATGGTGCTCGCCGCGGCCGGGTGGCTGCTGCCGTGCGCCACGGCCACCAGCGCCGGGCGGGTCACGCCGCGACCCCGGGCTGCCCGGCGTCGCCGGCCCCGGCGTCAACCCCGGCGTCGTCGCTGGCCCCTGCGTCGTCGGCCATGGAGCCAGCGGTCCTGGCGCCGGTGACGTTTGCGCTCGCGGGTGCCGCTGCGGGAAGCGGGGTGATCGCCGCGAGCTCCTCGCTGAGCCCCACCACGTCACCGACCACCACGACGGCCGGCGGCCGGATGCCGTGCTCCGCGCAGGCCGATGCGACCCGTTCCAGGCTGGTGACGAGTACCTGCTGGCCGGGCAGAGTGGCTTCGCGGATGACGGCGACCGGTGTGGCTGCGTTCCTGCCGCGCTTGATCAGCTCCGCGGCGATCGCGTCGATGTGACCGACGGCCATCAGCAGCACCAGCGTGCCGCTCTGACCGGCGGCGGCCGCCCAGTCCACCGCCGCACCGGGTGCCGACGGGTCGACGTGAGCGGAGATCACCCTGAATTCCTGTGCGATGCCGCGGTGGGTGACCGGGATTCCCGCGTAGGCCGGGCCCGCGACGGCGCTGGTCACGCCGAGCACGACCCGGACAGGAACGCCGGCCCTGACGCAGGCCAGCGCCTCCTCGCCGCCGCGGCCGAACACGAACGGGTCGCCGCCCTTCAGCCTGACCACCCGCAGGCCGGCCTTCGCGCGGGCCACGATCAGCTCGTTGATCTGCTCCTGGGTGAGCCGGTGCGCTCCCGGCGCCTTGCCCGCCTCGACGACTTCCACGTCCGGATCGAGCTCATCGAGCAGCTCCCGAGGTCCGAGCCGGTCGGCGACGACCACGTCGGCCTCCGCAAGCAGGCGCCGCCCGAGCACGGTGATCAGCCCGGGGTCGCCGGGACCCCCGCCGACGAGCGCGACGCCGCCGGTGCCTGCGCCCCCGCGGCGGTGGCGGCGGGTCGGCAGACCGGCGCCCGCCAGCGCGGCGGCGATCGCCGATCGCAGGTGCTGAGACCGGCGCGGGTCGCCACCGGCGGTCACCGCGACGGTGACGTCGCCGTGGCGGGTGACGGCAGGGACGCGGGCGGTCGAGGCCGCGCCGTCGTCGGCTCGCACGCACCAGATCCTGGCCCGCTCCGCCTCGGCCGCGACCGCGGCGTTGACCGCGGGGTCGTCGGTGGCCGCGTGGGCGAGCCAGGCCCCGGCCAGGTCGCCGTCGCGGTAGCGGCGGCGGCGGACGGTCACGGGCAGGCCAGCGAATCCGTCCGCGAGCCGCGGCGCGACGATCACGACCCGGGCGGCGGCCTCGGTCAGCGCTCGAGCGCGCCGCAGGGCCACGTGCCCGCCGCCCACCACGACCACAAGTCGGTCACGAAGGTCGATTTCGACCGGGTAGCCGTCCATTACAGCCGTCCAATCCATGATCTCGAAGGATTAGTGGGCCGAGAGCCCCCGCAAGTCTTCGAGATCATGAAGTACTCCGGCCGGCGAGCATCCCGGTGAAGCGGAGCCGGAAGCCGCGCGAGCAGGACGCGCAGTCCCAGGCGCCCGGCCGGGCGCCGACCGGGCGCAGGTCCTCCTCGCCGCAGTACGGGCAGAAGAACGGCACCTGCCGCTCCCCGCCCGGGCCGTCACCCTGGTCGTCCGATGCGCCGGAATCGCCGGGGACGCCAGGCCGGCCGGGCCCCGCGCCGCCGGTCATGTGAGCAGGCTCTCGTCCGCGCGCCGCGCCCACGCGGCGAACTGCTCGCCGCCGGTACGGTCGGCCAGGTAGCTGCGCAGCAGCCGCTCGACGTAGCCGGGCAGCGCCTCCGCGGTCACCTTGAGCCCGCGGATCTTGCGGCCGAACGCCGGATCGGCGCCGAGCGACCCGCCGAGATGCACCTGGAACCCTTCCTCGCCATCCACGATCGACCCTTTCAGGCCGATGTCGGCCAGCTGGAACCTGGCGCACGAGTTCGGGCACCCGTTCACGTTGATCGAGACCGGGGTGTCGAAGTCGGGCAGCCGCCGGCCGAGCTCGGCGTACAGGTCGCGGGCCCGCTGCTTGGTCTCCACGATCGCGAGCTTGCAGAACTCGATGCCGGTGCAGGCCATCGTGGACCGGCGGAACGGCGACGGCCTCGCGGGCAGGTCGAGCGCGTCAAGCTCGGCGACCAGGTCGGGTACGGCGTGCTCGGGAACGTCGGTGATCAGCAGCTTCTGCTCGATCGTGGTGCGGATCTGGCCCGACCCGAACGACTCGGCCAGGTCGGCCACCTGCCAGAGCTGGCTGCCCGAGCTGCGCCCGGTGTGCGGCGCCACGCCGACGTAGTACCGGCCGTCCCGCTGGCGGTGCACGCCGACGTGGTCCCGCGAGCCTGGCGGCGGAGGCGGCGGCGCGGGGCCGTCCGGGAGCGCCGCGCCCAGGTACTCGCGCTCGAGCACATCGCGGAACCGCTCGGCTCCCCAGTCGGCCACCAGGAACTTCAGCCGGGCGCGGCTGCGCAGGCGGCGGTAGCCGTAGTCGCGGAACAGCCCGGTGACGCCGGCCCAGACCGTCGGTATCTGGTCCTCAAGCACGAACACGCCGAGTCTGCGAGCCAGCATCGGGCTGGTGGACAGGCCGCCGCCGACCCACAGGTCGAAGCCCGGCGTCCCGCCGGGGCCGAGCACGCCGACGAAGGAGACGTCGTTCACCTCATGCGCGGTGCACTGGGAGGCGCAGCCCGAGATGGCCGTCTTGTACTTGCGCGGCAAGTTCACGAAGTCCGGGTTGGCCGCGGCGACGGCCTCGGTCGCGCGCAGCGCCGCGGTCGCGTCGATCACCTGAGCGGCGTCGATCCCGGCCACCGGGCAGCCGAGCATGTTCCTTGGCACGTCGCCGCAGGCCTGGATGCAGGACAGGCCGACCTCCTCGAGCCGGGCCCAGATGGCCGGGACGTCCTCGATCCTGATCCAGTGGAACTGCACGTTCTGCCGGTCGGTGATGTCGGCCAGGTCGCGTCCGTACTCCTTGGCGACGCCGGCCACCGCCCGGAGCTGGTGGGCGCTGAGCTGGCCGCCGGGGATCCTGACCCGCATCATGAAGAACGAGTCCTCGATCTCGGCGTCGTCGAGCGCTCCAGTCCGCCCGCCGGCGATGCCCGGCCTGCGCTGGGTGTACAGGCCCCACCAGCGGAACCTGCCGCGCAGGTCAGACGGGTCGATCGAGTCGAACCCCGCGTCGGCGTACCTGGTCAGGATCCGGTCCCTGACATTGAGTCCGGCGTCGTCCTTCTTGAACCGCTCGGCCGCGTTCAGCGGCTCGAAATGGCCGTGGGCCCACTGGCCCTGGCCGCGCTGCTGCGGGTGAGGCATCGGAGACTGTCCTTCTGCTTGAGAACGAAAGAGCACGCGCCAGCCCAGGCAGCAGGCGCGACGCGCGCTGCGGGAGACGGGAGGCTGCGGCCCGAGGGCGAGGTCAGCAGAAGAAACGACAGATGGCGCTTGAGACGCGCTGGAAGTCGACGTGGCGGCGGCAGACGAGCATCAGAGCCTGGCGGGCGGCCTGGCTTGTCACTGCGGGCCTCCGGGTGGGTGGTGCGGAAGGTTCCTCCTGCGGACAGTAACATCTCCGGGCGACAGCCAGGAAGCTTGCCATCTGCCCGGTCGCCCCCCGGTGAACTTCGCGTGAAGAAAGCCGGCGCTGTCTTGCCGCCGGACGTGGGCGGTTCTTGAATGGTCGTGCGGCCATGAGTGCCATGTCGTCCGCGCTGATCCCGTTCGCCTTGGACATGCGTCTGGGAGGCACGACAATGGGCACCGCCCTCGCACTTGCCGACTCGACCATCAAGCTGTCATTCGCCTGGAACGCCTTCTACTACTGGGGCGTCTGGGTGGTCTGCATCGCCGGGATCGGGCTTGTCGTCTGGGCCGCCCTGCGCTCCGACAAGTGGGAGCGCTGGACCACGCAGGACATCCTGATCATCGCCGCACTCGGCGTGCTGCTTGAGGTCTACGACAACATCATCGGCGACCAGTTCATCAAGCCGCTGGTGGACGTGATCCCCGGCGCTGACCTGCTCCAGCTGCACGACCTGCCGTACATGTTCCTGCTGATGGTCGGGGTCGCGCTGGTGCGCAAGCCCGGTTGCGTCACCGCGATAGTGTTCGTCAACTTCCTGCTCGCCCAGCTGCTGTTCGGCAGCGGCCACGGCGCGCTTGACTGGACCGACGGACTGACCCAGGGCATCTTCTGCGACATGTACATCGTGGCCAGGCGCGGCCGGGTGTACGGCCCGAACGCCACGACCTGGTCGATGGTCATCGACGGGCTGATCATCGGGACGCTGCGCGGCGGGCCGAACGCCTTCCTCACCGACTGGACGTTCGATCCCTACCTGAACTCGATCTACTACACCTGGTACCAGATGTGGGTCGACACCTGGTCGAACGCGGTCGGCAACGGGGTCGAGGCGGCGATCAGCGCCACGCTCGCGCTGCGGGTCGCCCGGTCGGTGCTGCCCTCGTTGAGCATCGGGCGAAGGCGCTCGGCCGCTGGCGCCGCCGTCGCTGCCGCTGTCGCCGTCGACCCGTTCGCCGAGCCCGATGAGGAGCACGCGGTGCCTGATCCGGCCGCCGCCGGGGCGGAGGGGGACATGGCGTGAAGCGCGTCGCGATCATCTGCACCGCCGTGTCGGCGGTGCTGCTCGTACTCGGCGTCGTCGAGGCGCTGACCAACTATCAGTGGTCGGCAGGGGACCAGGATCCGCTGTTCGGCAATCCGCGCATCCTGCTGAACGACGGCACCACCGTGCTGATCGCGGCCGGGTTCCTCGTGGTGATGTCGGCCGTGATGTGGATCCTGGCGAGGCGGAAGGAATCTAGCGATCAACGTCAGCCCTAAGCTCGTCGCCGATGACGTTTCCTTCGCCTACTTCGGCGCGTCCCGGGCGGCGCTGCGGCACGTCAACCTCGGCGTGTCGGCCGGCGAGGTGGTGCTGATCACCGGAGCGTCCGGGTGCGGCAAGTCGACGCTTGCGCTGGCGCTGTGCGGCCTGATCCCCAGCCGGGTGCACGGCGAGCTGCGCGGCAGCGTGCGCTTCGAGGACCGGTCGCTGCGCGAGCTCGCGCCGCATGAGGCGTCGCAGCTCGTCGGGATGGTGTTCCAGAACCCGAACCTGCAGCTGATCAACCAGACCGTGCAGAGCGAGGTCGCGTTCGGGCCGGAGAACCTGGCGCTGCCCCAGCCGGAGATCGCCGCTCGGGTGCAGTGGTGCCTGGACGTGACCGGCATGGCCAAGATGCGGCACGCCGCCGTGGTCAGCCTGTCCGGCGGGGAGAAGCAGCGGACCGCGATCGCCGCGACCCTGGCCATGCGGCCGCGGATCCTGGTCCTCGACGAGCCGCTGTCCGACCTCGACCCGGTCGGTGCCCAGGAGGTGCTCGCCACGCTGCAGCACCTGGCGCGGGAGAGCGGCACCGGCATCGTGGTCATCGAGCACCGGGTGGACGAGGTCGCCCCGTGGGCCGACCGGGTCGTGCTGATGAGCGGCGGGAAGATCATCGGCGACCGGCCGCCGCGCGAGGCCTGGGAGGACCAGGCGCCCTGGCTGGCTACCGGAGTCGGGATACCCGACATGGTCAGGCTCTCCCACGCGCTGCCCGACGTCTTCGGCGGCCGCGTCGCTCTGTCGGTGGAGGAGGCGGTGTCCTCGCTGGCCGAGACCTGGTTCGTGCCCGCGCTCGCCGGCGCGGCCGGGGACGTGCCGATGCCGGATGGGGCGGGAGATCAACTGGCCGGCACCGGCGGCGGCACGCCGCCGGTGCTGAGCTGGGACGGGGTCAGCGTCGACTTCGACGGCAAGCTCGCCGTCGACGACGTGACCTTGTCCATCGCGGAGGGCGAGTGGGTGACGCTGGTCGGGGCCAACGGGTCGGGCAAGTCGACGCTGACCGGGCTCACCGTCGGCCTCGGCAAGCCGAGCAGCGGCACGGTGCGGTTCCGCGGCAAGCCGGTCCGGCCGGGCCGGATCTTCGAGCAATCCGCGCACACCGCCCTGCTGCTCCAGGCGGCCGACGAGATGCTGTTCGCCGAGACCGTGCTCGGTGAGCTTGAGTTCGGGACCAGGTTCCGCGCCCTGCCGCCGGATCCCGTGCTCGACGTCGAAGGCGCGATCGACTTCTTCGGCTTCCGCGGGCTGGAGCAGACCAGCCCGTGGGAGCTCAGCCAGGGCGGCAGGCAGCGGCTGGCGCTCGCCGCGATCCTGGTCGGCGCGCCCGGCGTGCTCGTGCTCGACGAGCCGACCACCGGCCAGGACGCCGACCACAAGCGGGCCTTCCTGCACCTGCTGGACCGGGTCAGGGAGCGCACCGGGCTCACCGTGGTGACCGTGACGCACGACATCAGGACCGTGGCGAGCCGGGCGTCCCGGGTGATCCTGCTCGGCGAAGGGCGGGTCAGGCTGGACGGCCCGGCCAGCGCGATCTTCGCCAGGACCGGCGAGCTCGAGACGTGGGGAGTGCTCGCGCCGCCGCTGGCAAGGCTCCAGGCCGACCTGCTCGGCTCCGGGCAGAGCCGGGTCCTGCTTGACGTGGACTCGCTGCTTGCCGCGGTCACGGCGGGGGCGGCCAGGTCAGGGGCGTCGTGATGCAGTCGCTGTTCGCCAGGACCGTGATCTCGTACCTAATGGTGTTCGCGGTCCCGATGATCCTGCCGGTCGCGTTCGTCAAGCTGGTCGGCCTCGGCGGCCTGCGGGACCTGGTCACCTACGAGGCCAGGGACACGCCGCTGCACAAGCTGGATCCCAGGCTGAAGGTGCTCTACCCGGTCGGCATGGGGATCTTGAGCATCATCTTGTCCTGGAACTTCATGCTGATCGTGTTCGCGCTCAGCGTCCTGCCGTGGATCTGGCTGCGGCCATCGCGCCAGAAGATCAGGGTGCTGATGGTGATGGTGATCGGCCCCGCCCTCACCGGCTTCTGGTCGCAGGGCCTGTACTACCTGCCCAACCCGCCGATCCACTTCCTCTACAAGTTCCCCTGGACGATCAGCTGGCTCGGATCGCCAGGCATCACCACCTTCGGGATGGTCTTCGGCCTGCAGCAGACCGCGCGCGTGCTGGTGACCGTGTCGACCTCGATGCTCGTCCTGGTCAGCACCGACGTCGGCGACTTCACCTGGGCCTTCGAGCGGTTCAGGGCGCCGCCCCAGGTCGGGTTCGCGCTCACCGCCGCGCTGCGGTTCCTGCCCGACATGATCTCGCGGACGACCCTCGTGCTCCGCGCGGTCGAGCTGCGCGGGTACGACCTGTCAAGGCCGCGCTGGTTCCAGGTCGCCCGCTGGCCGGACTACGTGCGGCGGGTCTGCAGGTGCGTGGTGATCATCACGGTGCCGCTGCTGGTGGGCACGCTGCGCGGCACGACGACCATGGCGATGGTGGCCGACGCTCGCGGCTTCGGCGCGAAGAAGCGGCGTGGATCGCTGATCGAGCACCACACGACGGCGGTAGATATCTGGGGCTACGCGATCCTGGTCGCGCTGGTCGTCACCGCGGTCGTGCTCAACCACTTCCACATCGGCGCCCGGGTCTACGGATGACCGGCCCGGTGTCCAGGCAGCGGTCGACCGGGGACTGCCGCGCGGCGGCGCCGGCCCGCATCGTCACGCTCCAGCTAGCACACAAGGAGACCCGATGCGCTTCGAGGCAGTCCTGTTCGACAACGGTGGCACGCTGACCCACCGCACCTCGCCGGTCGCGGCGATCAGGGCGCTGGCCGCCCAGGTGGGCGTCGACATCAGCGAGGAGGACGCCGCGCGCTACTGGCGCCGGTCCAAGGATCTCGGCAAGACGCTCAAGGAGGAGAAGCGGCGCAGGAACCTGTCCAGGGCCGATCATCGCGAGGCCTACGTGGCGGCCTATGCCCCCATCGAGGAGATCGCGCCCGGCCTCGGCGAGGCGATGTACGACGAGTGGAAGACCAACCCGCTCACGATGGTCCCCTATCCGGACGCGCCAGGGGTGCTCAAGTCGTTCAGCGCGGCCGGCATCCCGATCGCGATCGTGAGCAACACCGGCTGGTCGATCGACGCCGGATACGCGGCGACCGGGATGGACGCGTTCATCTCGACCTTCGTGCTCTCCTGCGACCTCGGCGTCGCCAAGCCGGCGCCCGAGCCATTCCTGACCGCCTGCGAGCGGCTGGACGTCGCGCCGGACCGTGCCCTGATGGTGGGCAACAACAGGCTCGCCGACTCGGGCTCCATCTGCGTGGGCTGTCACTGCCTGATCCTGCCGCCGGTGCCGCCCGGCGCGACGAGAGGCCTGCGCGCCGCGGCCGACGTGGCCGAGGTGGCCTGGGTGGCGTAGCCAGGACAGGCAGGTGCGTCCGCGGCGAGTCCGCTCGCGCCGTGACTGGCGCGCCTGGGTTGCGTTATGGATCTGAGTGGGTCTGCATGGGGGGCGTAAAAGATCCGCCGCCGACGCCGGCGTGCGGGTTTGCTTGATTCCGGCAGGGTAGCCGACCCCCGATAGCGGCAATGGGCGCGCTATCAGCACGGAAGGATCGTCATCATGACCTTGGCACGTCGGATAGTCGTCGGTGCCAGCGGTACCCCAGGCAGCGTTCGCGCCATGCGGTACGCGGCGGAACTGGCTGCGCGCAGCGATGCCACGCTGGTCGTCGTGCATGCCTGGATGCCGCCCGGTGGCGACATGGCCGATCGGCGCGCGCCGTCGCCGATCCTGCGCGAGGTATGGCAGCGTGCCGCCGGGCAGCGGCTCAGGAACTGCGTGGACAATGCCTGGGGCGGCATGCCGGGTGATGTGCAGACCAGCCTCGTGATCGCCCGCGGCGTGGCCGGAGAGGTGCTCACCGACCTCGCGAGCGGCATGGATGACCTGCTGATCGTCGGAGCCGGGCGGCGCGGCCCGCTGGCCAGGATCGGCCACGGCCGGGTGACCCGCTACTGCATGGCCCACGCCGCCTGCCCCGTTCTCGCCGTTCCGCCCGCCACGCTGGCTTCCCAGGCCAAGCGCGGGCTGCGCAGCGTGTTCCGCCACCACGGGATGAGCGCGGAGCAGGTGGCCAGGGAACTCGACCAGCGGGCCGCCTGACCCTTCCCAGCCGGGGAGCGGCGGGGACCCGCCACGCGCGAGGTAGCCTGTCGGCCGTGCGGTTGAGCGAGTTCTGGCACCGGATGGATGAGCAGTTCGGCGCCGCCTATGCCAAGAGCGTCGCCAAGGACTTCGTGATCGCCGGCCTGGATGGCCGGACGGTCGAGCAGGCCCTGGCCGACGGCGACGAGACCAAGGCGGTCTGGCGGGCCGTCTGCGCGGCCTTCAATGTGCCCGAGCGGCTCCGCTGAGCCTGGCGGGCCTGCTCTGCGCGGGCCCGGCGGGTGGTCGGCGGCCGCGAGGCGCGTCGTGCTGGTCTCCGGCGGTCCAGGGTCGGGCAAGACCACGCTGGCCGGGCCGCTGGCCGCCGAGCTGCGGTTCGCGCTGCTCGGGAAGGACCGGATCAAGGAGACGCTGCACGACGGGCTCGGCGCGCCTGCGGCGGATCTCGCGTGGTCGCGCCGGCTCGGCGGGGCCGCGATGGAACTGCTGTGGGCGCTGGCCGCCGACGCGCCCGCGGTCGTGCTCGAGGCGAACTTCCGGCCGTGCAGCGAGTACGAGCGGGGCAGGATCACCGCGCTCGGCGGCCGGCTCGTGGAAGTGTACTGCGACTGCCCGACGGAGGTGGCGGCCGCCCGGTACGCCGCCAGGGTCGCGCAGAGACACCCGGTGCACGTGCTGAGGGCGCTGACGCCTGCGTTCCAGGAGCAGTTCGACCGGCCGGTCGGCCTTGGCGAGCTGATCGCGGTCGATACGACGGTGCCGGTGGACGTTCCCTGGCTGGCCGCCGAGGTGCGAGCTCGGCTGGCCTGCCGATCGGGTTGATTCGGCGGCTCGGTGTATCTTTCGGGGCGGCCGGCGCGTCGGTTTCATGATCGAACAGTTGTTCGTTACATTGGTCCGGCTGGCAGTCGGCGCAGTGCTCGCAGACTGCTCGCAGACTGTCGGTGCCCGCGCGTAGCGTCAGCACCAGAGCAGGCTCGGCATGGCCTTCGATCCCGACAGGAGTTCAGATGGCACCGAACGACAAGGCTGGCAGCAGCAGGGCCGGGGACAGGGACAGGGCCCTGGAGACGGCGCTCGCGCAGATCGAGCGTCAGTTCGGCCGCGGTGCCGTCATGCGCCTCGGTGATGATGCCCGCGCTCCGGTCGAGGTCATACCGACCGGGTCGATCGCGCTCGACGTCGCGCTCGGCATCGGCGGCCTGCCGCGCGGCCGGATCGTGGAGATCTACGGACCGGAGAGCAGCGGCAAGACCACGCTCGCGCTGCACGCGGTGGCGAACGCGCAGAAGGCCGGCGGGATAGCGGCGTTCATCGACGCCGAGCACGCGCTTGACCCCGATTACGCCAAGAAGCTCGGTGTCGACACCGACGCGCTGCTCGTCTCGCAGCCGGATACCGGCGAGCAGGCGCTTGAGATCGCCGACATGCTGATCCGCTCGGGCGCGATCGACGTGGTCGTGATCGACTCGGTGGCCGCGCTCGTTCCGCGAGCCGAGATCGAGGGCGAGATGGGCGACAGCCACGTCGGCCTCCAGGCCCGCCTGATGTCCCAAGCGCTCCGCAAGATCGCCGGAGCCCTGAACCAGACCAAGACCACGGCCATCTTCATCAACCAGCTGCGCGAGAAGATCGGGGTCATGTTCGGGTGTGTGTCCTACGGGACGAGGGTGACGCTCGCGGACGGCACGCAGGAGAAGATCGGGAAGATCGTCAATCAGCACCTGGACGTCGAGGTGCTGTCGTATGACCCCGACTCGGGCGAAATCGTTCCGCGCCGGATCGTGAACTGGTTCAACAACGGCCGGGCTGAGCGCTTCCTGCAGTTCACCGTGGCCAAGTCCGGCGGTAACGGCCGGGCCCAGTTCGCCGCCACGGAGAACCACCTGATCCAGACTCCGGGCGGTTACCGTCCGGCTGGCGAGCTGATCGCCGGGGACCGGGTGATCACGGCGGAGCCGAAGCTGCTGAGCGACCAGCAGATTCAGCTGGTACTCGGATCGCTGATGGGCGACGGCAACCTCTCGCCGAATCTGCGCGGGCGGACCGGGACCAGGTTCCGGCTGGGCCACAGCGCGAAGCAGGCGGCCTACCTTGACTGGAAGGTCTCCATGCTGGGCAACATCGGGTGCTCGAGGCGGACGAACGCGAAGGGAGCGGTCTTCGCTGACTTCACGCCGCTGCCCGAGCTGGCCGAACTGCACGACGCCGTCTATTTCGGCGACGGGAAGAAGCACCTGAGCTGGGAGTACCTGAAGGCGCTGACGCCGCTGGCGCTGGCGGTCTGGTACGCCGACGACGGCAGCTTCACGGTCAGGTCGAAGGGCGTCCAGGAACGGACCCAGGGCGGATCCGGGCGGATCACGATCTGCGTGGAGGCGATGAGCCCGGGGTCACGGGAAAGGATCGCCGAGTACCTGCGCGATACGCACAGGCTGGACGTGAAGCTTGTCAGGAGCGGAGCCCGGCAGAAGGCGGTGCTGGTGTTCACCACCGCAGCGTCGGCCAAGTTCCAGAAGCTGGTGGCTCCGTATATCCATCCATCGATGGAGTACAAGCTGCTGCCCGGCTTCCGCGGCAAGTTCACTGTGGAGCCGGTGCTCGCGGCCTCGGAGATGCGCCCGCAGCCTGCGCGGATCCTGAACGTCCGCGTCAAGCCGCCGACGCGCTCGATGAGCAGGTTCGACATCGAGGTCGAGGGCGGTCACAACTACTTCGTCGACGGCGTCATGGTGCACAACAGCCCGGAGACCACCACGGGCGGGAAGGCGCTGAAGTTCTACGCGTCGGTGCGGCTGGACGTGCGGCGGATCGAGACGCTCAAGGACGGCAACGAGCCGGTCGGCAACCGGACCAAGGCGAAGGTCGTGAAGAACAAGATGGCCTCGCCGTTCAAGGTCGCCGAGTTCGACATCCTCTACGGGATCGGGATCAGCCGCGAGGGCAGCCTGATCGACCTGGGCGTAGAGCAGACGATCGTGCGCAAGTCCGGCGCCTGGTATACCTACGACGGCGACCAGCTCGGCCAGGGCAAGGAGAACGCCAGGAACTACCTGCGCGAGAACCCGGACGTGGCCAACGAGATCGAGAAGAAGATCAAGGAGAAGCTGGGGATCGGGCCGCAACTGGACGCCGATGTCACGACGGCGCCCGGGGCGGCGGCTTCCGGTGCGGCGGCTTCCGGTACGACGGGCAGGCCGGCGCTTGAGGTGCTGCCCGGGCAGGCCGGCGCCAGGTAGCGGGCACCCGGGCGGTGGAGGCGGGTCAGCTGGAGCTGGAGCCGGACCCGGAGTCGGTGGCGCGGCTGATCTGCCTGCGGCTGCTGACGGCGGCGCCGCGGACCAGGGCGCAGCTCGCTGATGCGCTGCGCCGCCGCGGCGTGCCCGACGAGGCGGCGGCCGCGGTCCTGGCCAGGTTCACCGAGGTGGGCCTGATCGACGACGCCATGTTCGCGAGCGCATGGGTGGAGTCCCGCCATGTCGGCCGGGGCCTCGGCCGGCGGGCCCTGACGGCAGAGCTCAGCCGCCGGGGCGTGGAGCGAGGCGACATCGAGTCGGCGATGGCACGGCTCACCCCGGAGTCCGAGCTGGCCACCGCCCGTGCGCTGGTCGAGCGGCGGCTGGCGAGCACGGCCGGCGTTCCGGCCGATGCTCGGGTCAGGCGGCTCGCCGGGATGCTGGCCAGGAAGGGCTACCCGTCCGGCTTGGCCTACCGGGTCGTGCGCGAGGCGCTCGAGGCGGAAGGCCAGCAGCCGGGCTGGACCGATGGCGCGGACTCCGACGACGAGCCGCTCGGCTCGGACTGGCCCGGCGAGTAAGCCTGGCCGGGCGACTAAGCACTGGTCGGCCGAGTTAGCACTGGCCCGGTGAGATGCGGGCGGGGCGATGGAGCGGGACTGATGCGAGTAGGTCAGCGGTCCGGGTTGGGGCCGCGCTGTCCGCCGAAGGCCCTTCGACCCTAGCCAGGGCGTCGCTGGCGCGACAGGCTGGGACAGGTGGGGCTTTCGGAGGACATGGTGCGCCTGGCCACTGCGGCGTTCGGGTCGCAGGACCTCTGGTACATCTCGCGCGCGAGCGGGCTGGTGCTGCTCGTCCTGTTCACCGTCGTCGTCGTGCTCGGCATCACCGCGCGGATGGGGTCGGCGCCGGCGAGGTGGCCGCGTTTCGTGTTCGTCGAACTGCACAGGACGCTCGCGCTCTTCGCCGTGGCGTTCCTGGCCCTGCACGTGGTGACGGCGATCCTCGACCCGTTCGTGTCGATCGGCTGGCCGGCGACCGTGTTGCCGTTCCTGTCGGGTTACCGCACCGCGCAGATCGGCCTCGGCACGCTGGCCGTTGATCTCGCGGCGGCTGTGGTGATCACCAGCCTGCTCAGGGTCAGGCTCGGCTTTCGCGCCTGGCGGGCGGTGCACTGGCTGGCCTACCTCGCCTGGCCCGCGGCGTTCGTGCACTCGCTGACGGCGGGCAACGACATGTCGATCTGGTGGGTGGCGCTCATCGAGTGGGGCTGCGCCGCGGCGGTGGCGGCAGCGCTGGTCGCGCGGGTGGTGTTCGTGGCACGGGGCAGCATGGTGCCCGGCACGCCGACGGCGACGGGCGTGCCGCCGGAGATCCCGGCCGACTTCTTCGGCTCGGGCAAGGCCAGGCGCTAGCTCCACGGCCGGGCGCGTGCCGCGCGTTTTGTGAAGGATCGGCGCGTGATAGCTCGCCGGATCCTTCATCACAAAGACGGGGTCGAGCACCAGGGCCGGCCGAGCAGCGGCGAGCCCTGTCGCCTGCGGGGCCGCCATCGACGTCACCATCGTCAGCGCCCCCCTTGACACTCTGCGACCACTCCCTGCCGGCCATGGCGCTAGCCCCGGCGGCCGCGGCCGCCCGCTGTGGGCGGACTGCTCGGCTCGCTGGTGGCCAGCAGGTTCGCCGCCCGGGCGGGGCAGGGCCCGGCGATCTGGTTGCAGCGCCGAGCCGACGGGCTCGCTGGCCGACGTTCGGGCGCCGTTCGGGTCGGCGTGGTGCGGCAGCGGGACCGGGGGCGGCTCCCGCTGCGCCGGACCGCGCTTGACCGTCCCGTCGTCGTCGGCTTAGCCTCACGGACAGTGAGGTGTCACCGCGCCTGCGCACAGATGGACAACGGGCGACCAGTGATGAGCGGCCGGGCGGCGCTGCCGTAAGGAAGTGCCCGCCGTGGCGCCAGTACCACTTGGATGGGCTGGCCGGCAGCGGCCAGCAGTGACCGACGAGGGCCGCGGAGCCCGGAAGGGGAGATGGCGCACCAGGAGAGGGCATGGCCCGCGTGCTCGGCGGTCCGTGTCTGGGTGGTGGCGTAGCGTGCCGGCGCACCGGTGCGCCTTCTCGGCGTGCCGGGGCATCGCGCCGGGCGGGGAACGCTGAGCGCGGTAACCCTCGCTAGGAACTGGTTTCGGATGCCGGGCGGTTAGCAGGCCGGAACCACTCGAGCGGAAGGGTCGCGCGGTGAGCAACGGCACGGTGGTGATAGTGGCGGTGAGCATCACCGCCGTTGCTCTCCTGGCGGCGGTCGTCGCGATCATCGTCGCGCTTCGCGTCTCCGGCCGCCGCCCGGGGCTGTCGCGGAGTCCGGTTGCGGCCACGGCCGTCGGGGGAACAGGGGAGGTCGAGCCGGCCGCGCATGCCGGAGCGGCAACTCAGGCCGACGCGGTGGCTCGGGCCGAGGCGGTGGCCCAGGACCCTGGTGCGGCGCAGATCGAGGTCGCGCGGGTGGACGCGGCCGCCATCATGCGGACCGCCGAGGTCGAGGCCGCCGCGATCGTCGAGGCCGCGGACCTAGCCGCCGAGCGCGCCGCGGCCGCGCGGCGAGAACTCGACGACGAGGTCCGTGCGGTCACCGCCGAGCTGAGGCAGCTCCGCGCCGACCTGGAGCGCCGGGAGGCGCGGATCACCGACCGCGAGCAGCGGCTCGACGACGAGGCCAGGCGGCTGGACGATCTCAGCGCCAGGCTCGGCCAGTCGGCCGCCGACCTGGATGCCAGGCGGGCCGAGCTTGACCAGGCCGACGCCAAGCGGAACGCGGAGCTCGAGCGGGTCGCCGGCCTCACCGCCGAGCAGGCCAAGGGCGAGCTGGTGGCGATCATCGAGGGCCAGGCCAAACGGGAGGCCGCGCTGATCGTCAGGGACATCGAGAAGGACGCGAAGAAGGAAGGTCAGCAGCGCGCCAGGAAGATCGTCACGCTCGCGATCCAGCGGGTCGCCAGCGAGCAGACCAGCGAGTCGGTGGTCTCCGTGCTCCATCTTCCCGCCGACGACATGAAGGGCCGCATCATCGGCAGGGAGGGGCGCAACATCCGCGCCTTCGAGACGGTCACCGGCGTGAACCTGATCATCGACGACACGCCCGAGGCCGTGCTGCTTTCCTGCTTCGACCCCGTCCGCCGTGAGGTCGGCCGGCTGACCCTCGAGCGGCTGGTGGCCGACGGCCGGATCCACCCGCAGCGGATCGAGGAGGCCTATGAGCAGAGCAGGCTGGCTATCGAGGAACTGTGCGTCAGGGCCGGTGAGGACGCCCTGATCGACGTCGGCATCATCGACATGCACCCCGAGCTCGCCCAGCTGCTCGGCCAACTGCGGTACCGGACTTCGTACGGCCAGAACGTGCTCAAGCACCTGGTCGAGTCCGCGCACATCGCCGGGATGATGGCCAGCGAGCTCGGCCTGGATCCGGCGCTGATCAAGCGCGGCACCCTGCTGCACGACATCGGCAAGGCGCTGACCCACGAGGTGCAGGGAAGTCACGCGCTGATCGGCGCCGAGATCGCCCGCCGTTACGGCGAGCACGAGGACGTGGTGCACGCGATCGAGGCGCACCACAACGAGGTCGAGGTCAAGACCATCGAGGCCGTGATGACGCAGGCGGCCGACGCGATCAGCGGCGGGCGCCCCGGCGCCCGCCGCGAGTCCCTTGAGGCCTACGTCAGGCGGCTGGAGCGGCTGGAACAGATCGCGCAGGCGCAGCCCGGCGTGGACAAGGTGTACGCGATGCAGGCGGGCCGGGAGATCAGGGTGATGGTCAAGCCGGGTGCCGTGGACGACGTTGGCGCACAGGTGATCGCACGCGACGTGGCCCGCCAGGTGCAGGACGAGCTGACCTACCCGGGGCAGATCAGGGTCACCGTGATCAGGGAGTCGCGCGCGACGGAGTGGGCCCGCTGACCGGGACCGGCCCAGCCCACCTCAGCTCAGTGCGCCGCGCCGTCGGTGAGCTTGATCTCCGGCACGCCGCGCGGCCTGAAGCCCATGATCTGCCCGTAGAACGACAGCTCAGCCTCCATCGCGGTGATCATCGAGTCCGCCCGGCGGAACCCGTGGGACTCGCCCTCGAACGCGATGTAGGCGTGCCTGATGCCGTGCGCGGCCAGGTCCGCGGCGATGCTCTCGGACTGCTGCGGCGGGACCACGGGGTCGTCGAGCCCCTGGAGCAGCAGCACCGGGCAGGTATTCGGGTTCACGTGCCCGACCGGGGCGCGCTCGGCGTACACGATGTCGAAGCCGGGCAGCGGGCCGATCAGCCCGTCCAGGTAGCGCGACTCGAAGTCGTGCGTGAGCTCGGCGAACCCGCGCAGGTCGGACACGCCGAAGTAGGAGACCGCCGCGCTGAAGACCGGGTCGTCGACGGCCCCGGTGGTGACCGCGGCCAGCGCCGTCCAGCCGCCCGCCGAGCCGCCCCGGATGCCGAGCCTGGCGCCGTCGGCCTGCCCGGACCTGGCCAGCGACCGTGCCGCCTCCTTGGCGTCGGCGACGTCGACGATGCCCCACTCCCGGTTCAGCCGGTTGCGGTAGAGCCTGCCGTAGCCGCTCGACCCGCCGTAGTTGACGTCGATGATCCCGATGCCGCGGCTGGTGAAGTACGCCTTCTCCAGGCTGAGCCGCGCGGTGGAGTGCCCGGTCGGGCCGCCGTGCACCCAGACGATGTAGGGCGGCCGCTCCTCCGGCGGCCCGGTCACACCCGGGTTGGCGGGCGGGTAGATGATCGCGTACACCACCCGGCCGTAGGGCCCTTCGAGCTCGACGTGACTGGGCTCGGGCAGGTACGCCAGGTCGGGCAGCTGTCCGATCTCCGAGCGGAGCACCGCGGCCTGGCCGGTTGACGCGTCGATCCTGACCACCGAATCGGCGATCCTGGGGGCACCGCCGACGGCCGCGATCGTGGTGCCATCGGCGGAGATGCCGGGCAGGAACTCGGTGAACGGCAGCGTCACCTCGGTCAGCTCGGAGGTCTCCGGGTCGAGTATGCCGAGCCCGGCCCCGCCGCGGCCATGCCGGACCGCGAGCCTGCCGTCGCCCAGCATCGCGAACGGCCGGGCGCCGAGCTGCCAGAGCGGGTCGGCGAACTCCTCGTCGGCCGGGTACAGCGCCTGCGGCGGCTCGCCGCGCAGTCCGATCTGGTAGATGTTCCACCAGCCGGTCCAGTCGGTCGCCACGTACAGGCTGGAGTTGTCACGCCACACCGGCGCGAGCACGGACTCCCTGTTGCTGCCCTTGATCAGCCGGCTCTTGGCGGGAATGCCGTCGGCGAACGGCGCGACCCGCAGCTCGGTGCCGTCCCACGGCATGTGCGGGTGGTTCCAGCAGATCCACGCCAGCACGTTCCCGTCCGGCGAGGGCGTGGGGAAGGCGAAGAAGTCGAAGCCGGTCACCAGCACCCGGACCGCCGTGGCGTCGGCCGCGGCCGACCCGTCAAGGGGCACGGCGACGATGGCCCTGGTGACCTTTCCCGACGCGTGCCGCTCCCGCACGCACCAGATCTCCGTGCGGTCCGGCGAAAGGACGAAGTCGGCATAACGCAGAGCGCGCGCGTCAAGCGCAGCACCCCGGCCGGTGCCGCGGTCGGTGCCGTCCGGCCCTTCGGCGGGCTGGAACGCGCTGCCAGGAGCGACCGGGTCGGGGGTGAGCGGCACCGGCTGGCCGGTGCCCGCCGCGACCCCAGGTCCGGCCAGGTACATCCGCTGGTCGTCGAAGTTGACGAACACGATCGGGACGTCACCGCCGGCTGGCTGGCCGGACGCGGCGAGCGTGGCCGTGGCGACCTCGGAGGGCACCGGCAGGTAGGCGAGCCCGCCGTACTCGTGCACCCTGCTGCGGGCCGCCCAGGGGGCGGGCAGCAGCATGATCGGCTCGCCGCCGCCCGAGCTGCGCATCACCGTGGTGCGGCCGCCCTCTTCAGGCCGGTCCTCCTGCCACCAGGTGGTCGCGCCGATGACGGTCGGGAAGGCGACCCTGAGTCGGCCCGCGGCGACCTGGGCGGCGGTGATCGGCGACGGCCACTCGCCGTAGCGCACCTGCGGCAGAACCTGCTCCGGGGCGCCCTCGGCCGTGCTGCCGTGTGAGCCGACCACTCCATCCGTCATCGCCGTCGCGTTGTCCGTCATAGGGATATCGTGCCCTACCCGGCCGGTCACGTTGGCGGCGAATGGCGACAACCGGCGATGTTCTCGGCAACGACCGGCCAGACCGCACAGATCGGATCTGCCCGTGTTCGCCCTGACCGGGGAACTGGCTGCTCAGCCGCCGTAGGCGTAGGCCCGCAGGCCGGCGACTCCGGCCGGGCAGGTGAACAGCGCGCCAGCGCAGCTGCCCGGTCCTGCCGCCGTGGTGACATACAGCTGGTCGAGCCCTGGGCCGCCGAACGCGCAGCTCGTCACGTAGGCCGCCGGCAGGCGGACCGCGCCGATCAGCCGCCCGCCCGGGTCATAGCGCTGGATCACCGAGCCGCCCCAGACGGCGACCCAGACGCCGCCGTCGGCGTCCACCGCCAGGCCGTCGGGCACCACGTCGCCCGAGCCGAGCCTGGCGAACGGCCGGCGGTCGCCCATCTGGCCGGTGGCCGGGTCGTAGTCGAGCACGTCCACCCGGTAGTCGAACGAGTCGATGTAATACATCAGCCGGTCATCGGGGCTCCAGCCCATGCCGTTGGAGATCCCGACGCCGGCGTACACCTCGGTGACCGACAGGTCGGTGCCGAGCCGGTAGAACGAGCCCTGGCCGGGCGACTCGTCGCTGGCCATGCTGCCCGCGTAGAACCGGCCCTCCCGGTCGCACTTGCCGTCGTTCATTCTGGTGTCCGGCCTGCCCGGGGCCTGGGCGAGCTCGGTGACATCGCCGGTGTCGGTGTCCAGCGCGTAGAACCCGTTGCCCGCGGCCATGACCAGGCCGCCTGCCGCCCTCGGCACGACGGCTCCGACCGGCAGGCCGACATCCCATGACCAGTGCTCACCGCGGCCGTCCAGCCGGTGCACCCGTCCCGGCGGGATGTCCACCCAGTACAGCGACTGGCTGGCCGCGTCCCAGCACGGACCCTCGCCGAGCTCGCACAGCGGGGCGGCCACCGGGGCCGGCTCCAGGATGATCAGGTCGGCGGCGTGGTCGGTCACCATGACTCCAGGGCTGGCTGGCCGGCCACGGCGTCGTGGCGCGGCAAAGGCCGACGGTGGACCGACGATGCCAGCACGGCGCGCCGGTGTCAATGGTCCGCGGCGGCCGACGGTGCCTGGCCGGCTGGCGCTGCGTCTACCCTAGGGAGCATGCCGGGCGCGGGAGGTCAGCGGACCTTTGAGATACGCACCTACGGGTGCCAGATGAACATGCACGACTCCGAGCGGCTGGCGGGGCTGCTTGAGGAGGCCGGGTACCGCAAGTCCGCTTCGGGCGCCGCGCCCGATGTCGTGGTGTTCAACACGTGCGCGGTCCGCGAGAACGCCGACAACCGGCTGTACGGCAATCTCGGGCACCTGCTGCCGGTCAAGAACAGCCGCCCCGGCATGCAGATCGCGGTGGGCGGCTGCCTGGCACAGAAGGACCGGGCGGCGATCACCGACCGGGCGCCGTGGGTGGACGTGGTGTTCGGCACGCACAACATCGGCTCGCTGCCTGCCCTGCTCGAGCGAGCCAGGATCGAGCAGACGGCGCAGGTGGAGATCGCCGAGTCGCTCGAGCGGTTCCCTTCGGTGCTGCCTGCTCGGCGCGAGTCGCCGTACTCGGCCTGGGTCGCGATCTCGGTGGGCTGCAACAACACCTGCACCTTCTGCATCGTGCCCAGCCTGCGCGGGCGCGAGGAGGACCGCAGGCCCGGCGACGTGCTTGCCGAGATCCGCGCGCTGGTCGGCGACGGGGTGCTTGAGGTCACGCTGCTCGGCCAGAACGTCAACTCCTACGGCACGGCGTTCGGCGACCGGCTGGCGTTCGGCAAGCTGCTGCGCGCGTGCGGGGAGATCGACGGGCTTGAGCGGGTCAGGTTCACCTCGCCGCATCCCAAGGACTTCACCGACGACGTGATCGCGGCGATGGCGCAGACGCCGAACGTGATGCCGCAGCTGCACATGCCGCTGCAGTCAGGCTCCAGCGCGGTGCTGCGGGCGATGCGCCGCGCTTACCGGCGCGACTCGTACCTGACCATCCTCGACAAGGTGCGGGCCGCGATCCCGGACGCGGCGATCACGACCGACATCATCGTCGGCTTCCCCGGCGAGACCGAGCAGGACTTCGCCGACACGCTCGACGTCGTCAGGCGCGCCAGGTTCGTCGGCGCGTTCACGTTCCAGTACTCGATCCGGCCAGGCACCCCGGCGGCGTCGATGCCCGGCCAGGTCCCTGCCGACGTGGTCGCCGAGCGGTATGGCCGGCTGGTCGCGCTGGTCGACGAGATCGCACTCGCCGAGAACCAGGGGCTGGTCGGCCGTGAGGTGGAGGTCCTGGTCGCGGCGGGCGAGGGCCGCAAGGACGAGGCCACCAGGCGGATGTCCGGCCGGGCGCGGGACAACCGGCTGGTGCACTTCACCCCGTCGGTCAACACCCTGTCGGCCAGCACGGGGACCGCCGGCACCGGGTCCGGCGACCTGCCGAGGCCAGGCGACGTGGTGGTCACGACCGTGACCAAGGCGGCGCCGCACTACCTGATCGCCGACGGCGCCCCGCTGGCCGTCCGCCGCACCCCCGGCGGCGACGCGTGGCTGGCGCGCGCGGCCGCAGCCGGAGCCGGCCCGGCCGGCCAATCCGGCCTGGCCGATGCGGGCCGGTCTGGCCAGCCGGTGCTGCTCGGCATGCCCGCCGCGGCCCGCCCGGCTTAGCGCGCGCGTGCCGCCCGTTCGCACGCCCGAGCGCGTGATCGCGGTCGTCGGGCCGACGGCCGCGGGAAAGTCCGAGCTGTCGCTGCGGATCGCGAGGGAACTCCGCGGCGAGGTGGTGAACGCCGACTCCATGCAGCTGTACCGGGGCATGGACATCGGCACGGGAAAGCTGACCGCCGCCGAGCGCGGCGGCGTGCCGCACCACCTGCTCGACATCTGGGACGTCACCGAGCCCGCCAGCGTCTCGCAGTACCAGCGGCTGGCCAGGGCTGCGGTGGCCGACATCCTCGCCCGCGGCCGGACGCCCATCCTGGTCGGCGGGTCCGGGCTCTACGTCAGGGCGGTGCTCGACAAGCTGGAGTTCCCCGGCACCGACCCGGCCGTGAGGGCGCGGCTCGAGGCCGAGCTCGCCGACATCGGCCCGGCCGCGCTGCACGCGAGGCTGGCGGCCGCCGACCCGGCCGCGGCCGCGGCGATCCTGCGGGGCAACGGGCGGCGGATCGTCCGGGCGCTCGAGGTCATCGAGCTGTCCGGCCGCCCGTTCACCGCGGCGCTGCCCGAGTACCGCTCGGTGCTTCCCTCGGTCCAGATCGGGCTGGCCGTGCCGCGGCCCGAGCTCGACCGGCGGATCGAGGCGCGGGTACGCCAGATGTGGGCCGGCGGGCTGGTCGACGAGGTCCGGGGCCTCGCCGGGCCGTCCAGGCCCGGCGAGGCCGGCCAGCCGGGAACCGGACTGCGCGCGGGCCGCACCGCCAGCCGCGCGCTCGGGTACGCGCAGGTGCTGCGCTTCCTTGACGGCGAATGGACGCAGGCGGAGGCCGAGCAGGAGACGGTGCGGGCCACCCGCAGGTTCGCGCGCCGGCAGGAGGCGTGGTTCCGCCGCGATCCGAGGGTACGCTGGCTGCCCGCGACCGATCCGGTGCCGACGGCCGTGGCATTGGCGGCCATCGCGGACTGCGCTGGCGCCGCTGACTAGCATCGGAGCTGTGCGTTATGCCAAAGGGCACGGGACCGGCAACGACTTCATCGTCCTTCCCGACGCCGACGGCCGGCTGGACCTCACCCCGGCGCTGGTCAGGCGGCTGTGCGACCGGCACACCGGGATCGGCGCCGACGGCGTGCTGCGGGCCGTGCTGGTCGGCGCCGCCGGGCCGGACGCGGCGGGCGCCGGGGCGACCGATGGCGCGGAGTGGTTCATGGACTACCGCAACGCCGACGGCAGCGTGGCCGAGATGTGCGGCAACGGGGTCAGGGTCTTCGCCAGGTACCTGATCGGCCACGGGCTCGCGGCCGGCCCCGACCTCGCCGTCGCGACACGGGCCGGGATCCGCCGGGTGCGGCAGCGGGCGCGGGACGTGTTCACGGTAGAGATGGGGCCGGCGGCGGCCGGGGGCAGCACGTGGGCGGTGATCGGGGGAACCAGGCACGCCGGGCTGGCCGTCAGCGTCGGCAACCCGCACCTGGCCTGCCTGGTCGGCCGGCCGGTCGCCGAGTTCGACCTGGCGCTGCCGCCGCTGGTTGACCCGGCGGTGTTCCCCGCCGGGGTCAATGTCGAGGTGGTCAGGATGACCGGCGATTTGGCGGTCGAGATGCGGGTGCACGAGCGCGGCTCGGGGGAGACGCTGTCCTGCGGCACCGGGGCGGTGGCTGCGGCCGTGGCCGCGGCGGTGGCGGTCGGCCGGTGGCCGGACGGCGAGGCGGCGGGTGACGGGGCGGAGTGGGCGGTGCACGTGCCGGGCGGTCGGCTGGCCGTGCTGCCGAGCAGCACGGCCAGCCTCCTGACCGGCCCGGCCGAGATCGTGGCCGAGGGCGAGATCAGCCCTGGCTGGCTGGCCGGCGCCGGAGCGGCGGCGCAGGCCTCGGGAGTCCCGCGGGCCTCAGCGACCGCCTGACTGGGCGAGCCTGAGGCCGACGGCGACCAGCGCCCAGCCGGTCTGGCTCCTGATCGTCCGCCCGGGCGCCCGGCGCGGCGCCGGGCCGTCGGTGCCGTGCGGGCCGTGCGCGCCGCGGGTCGTGGCTGGCGTGCTGCCGGCCGCGGGGCGCTCGCAGTCACGCTGACGGGCAAGCTGCTCTAGCTGGCGCGAGAACACTGTTCTGGTCCCTTCTGTACGGTGCTGCCGGTGCGGTGGGGTTGGGTTTCCTGTCGTGCTGGCCGGCCTGTCAGCTGGCTACCTCGGCGTGCTCGGCCCTGGCGACGTGCAGGGTGCCGGTGACGCTCCGGCAGGTCAGGTGCAGCTCGGCCGCGCCGCCGTCCTCGGATGGCTCAAGGTCGCTCGTCACTCGGCCGGTGGTCGATGACAGGTCGAGGTAGACGCCGGTTCCGCGGGCCACGCCGACGGTGATGTCGCCGGACGCGGTGGTCACCGTGGCCTGGCCGCGCGCCACGCTGCCGAGGCGGACCTTGCCCACGGCCGTCTTGGCCGACACCGAGGCGTCGGCCGTGCCGATCCTGATCCCGCCGCTCGCGGTGGTCGCGCTGACGTCGTCGGCGGCGTGCCCGATCTGGATTCGCCCGGACGCGGTGTGCACGGCTACGGGGCCGCCCGCCTCGTCCACCCGGATGGTGCCGGACATCGTGTTCACCTGGACGGGGCCGTGCACCGCCGCGGCGCTCACGCTCCCCGAGGAGGTGCGCACGTCGAGCGCGCCGAGCTCGCCCTGGCAGTCCAGGTCGGCTGCCACCGCCCGGACCGTGCAGCGCGACCCCGCGGGCACGGTGATGAGCAGGCCGAGTCCGCCGCGCCGAAGGCGCAGGCCGCCGAGCTCGGGCTCGGTGATGACCAGTCGGCCGTCGGTGAAGTCGACCCGCAGGTCGCCGGCCGGATCACGCTGCCCAAGGTCCACGGGGAACGGCAGGTCAGCGAGCAGGGCCGAGCCGCCGGGTCGGCCGGGTTCGGCCCGGACCTTGATCGTGTCGGTCTCGGCGCCGGTCACGGTGATCGCGCCCGCCGTGATCTCCACGTTCACGTCCACCGGCGCGCTTGATGGGTACTCCCAGGTTCCCATTGCCTGCTCCTTTGCTGTGCGATTTGCTGTGCTGACTTCTGGTCGTGGGGCTGCCGCCCAGCGGCGCTGGCCGTGGGCTGCTGGCCGTGGGGCCGCTGGCTGGCCGGCGCTAGCCGCGGGCGTAGCCGGTGATCCGCTGGCCGATGATTGCGCGCGTCTGGCGGGCCGGGCCTGGCTGCGCCTGGCTCTCGAGTGCACGGACGGCGGCGCGGGCGAGCCAGGCGTTGACCGAGAGTCCGCTGGCGGCGGCCTGTGCCTCCACCCGGGCCTTGACCTGCTCGGACAACCGCAGGGTCACCCGGGCCGTGCCGGACTCCTCGCCCTGGTCGTCGGCTGCGGTGCCCGGTGGCTCCTCGTGCTGCGTGGCCGCCGCCGTGACGACGAACTCGGGCTCCCCGCCGACCAGCCGTACCTCGATGACGGCGTCGTCGAGCCGGGTGGTGATCTCGGCGGCCGCCGCGGTGAGGACGTCGAGCAGGGTCAGCCGGACCGGGGAGTCGAGCGCCTCGGCCAGCTGGCCGGCCACCCGGACCACGTCGTCCGACGCGAACCGAGTCAGCGAGCCAAGCTCCCGCCGCAGACTTTCGACATACGATGACAACTCCATGACGTCATTATGACGTCATGGACGACGTCAAGTCAAACGCCAAGATGACGTCACTGCGACATCAATTGCGACGTCAGTTGCGACAGCTCCGGGCGGGAGCGCGGAGCGGGAGCACGGAGCGGGAGCGCCGGAAGCTACAGGAGGGTGCGGGCGGGGCGGGCGCGGATCGAGGCGTCGAGGACCTCGGCGATGTGGGCGACCGGGACCTGGGTGGCTGAGCGGCCGTCGGAGCCGGCCAGTGCCGAGGCGATCTGGAGTGCGCAGCCCGGGTTTCCCGACACGACCAGGTCGGCGCCCGAGTCGGCGACCGCGGCTGCCTTGCGCTCGCCGAGCTGGCGGGCGGTGTCCGGCTGGACCAGGTTGTAGATCCCGGCCGAGCCGCAGCAGGTGCCGGCGTCGGCCAGCTCGATGAGCGCGAGCTCAGGTATCCCCCTGAGCAGCTCGCGCGGCTGGCTCGTGATCCGCTGCGCGTAGGCGAGGTGGCAGGCGTCGTGGTAGGCGACGGTCACCGGCAGCGGGTGCCGGGTCGCGGCCGGCCCGAGCCTGGCGAGGAACTCGCTGAAGTCGGCCGCCCGCTCGCTGAGCGCGGCAGCCCGCCCGGCCCACTGTGGATCCCCGGCCAGCAGGTCGGCGTACTCCTTCATCGCCGATCCGCAGCCCGCCGAGTTCACCACGATGGCGTCGACCTCGGCCCTCTCGAACGTCTCGATCACACCGCGCGCGAACGCCGCGGCCTCGGCGCGGCGGCCGTCGTGCAGCGACAGCGCGCCGCAGCAGCCCTGTCCTGCGGGAATGACGACGTCGCAGCCCTCGCTCGCCAGCACGCGCGCAGTCGCGATGTTGACGCCGGGAAAGAAGACCTGCTGGACGCAGCCGGTCAGCATGCCGACCACGGCGCGCCGCCGGCCGCGGGCCGCGACCCGCTCGGGCAGCCGTCCGCGACTCGCCGCCCGCCGTCCGCTCGCCGACCCGTCCGGCCTCGGCGCGACCCGAAGCGCCGCGGCCAGCTCGGGCAGCATGCGCTCGGCCAGGCCGGCCCGGCCGACCAGCCGGTCGAGCCCGGTCCGCTGCGCGCCGCGGAGCGGGCCGGTGAGCAGCCGCAGCCTGGCCGGGTACGGGAAGGTCGCGAAGATCGCGGCGCGCAGCACGCGCTCCCTGCTCGTC
Source organism: Streptosporangiaceae bacterium (assembly GCA_035517035.1). Lineage (GTDB taxonomy): Bacteria > Actinomycetota > Actinomycetes > Streptosporangiales > Streptosporangiaceae > Chersky-822. The sequence goes on from DATIZP010000127.1 coordinate 27,573, forward strand.
CTCGGCGGCAGCGGCCGCACCGGCTCGGGCGCCGATGCCCATGATCTGGCCGCCTCGATCAGCCGGTCGTAGCGCACCCCGGACGGGCAGGCCGGGACGCAGGCCATGCAGCCGAGGCACCGGTCGAGGTGCTCGGCGGCGGTCGGGCTGGCGTTCGCCCCGTCGAGCAGCTGGCCGATCAGGTGGATCCGGCCACGCGGCGAGTCCATCTCCTCGCCCCACAGCTGGTAGGTGGGGCAGGACGGCAGGCAGAACCCGCAGTGCACGCAGTCAGCGACGATCCCGTGCAGCTCGCCGGTGGGATCGAGCGCCTCGCGGCCGTGACCGGCCGGGCCGGCCTCGTCGCCGCCCATCAGATCCTCCCGGCGAAGCGCCCGGGCGACATCACGCGGCCGGGATCGAACTGGTGCTTGACCGCGCGCATCAGCGGTAGCGATGGTATCGGGCCGAACAGGTCAACCAGCGTGCCGACCGCGGGCGGCGCGTGCAGCACCGTCACGTTCGCCCTGGCCGGTGGTCCCTCGCCGGACCGCGGCTGGCCCGGACCGGCCGGGCTGGTGCCGTGGCCAGCGGCCGGCCAGCTCCGGCCGCCGCCCGCGCGGGAGTGCGCCAGCGGTCGGGGGATGTCGGCCAGCCGGTGCCCGGAGTCGGCGGGCAGGGCATGGCCGAGCGCGGTCCGCAGCACGGCGACGTAGGCCGCGATGGCGCCGGGGTCGCCGTCGTCGGTCAGTCCGACCTGCAGCACGCCGGCGCCCGCCGATCCGGCGACCGCCGGATCGACCCCGGCTGCCGCGGCCGCCGCCCTGATCTCGGCGAGTACCACGCCGAGGTCACCGGGCCAGAACCCGATCTGCAGCACGGTCCCGTCCTGCTGGGCGGCGGGGCCGCGGCCCCACCAGGGCGGCGGCTGCGGGCTCACCGATGGCCTGGCCTGGCCGCCGAGCCCGGAGACGAGCCCGGCCAGCGCCATGGCGCGGTCGGCCACGCCCGCCGCCTCGCCCTCCAGCGCGATGCAGACGCGCACCTGGTCACCGGCGGCCGGCCAGTCGATCTCGGCGGCTGACGGAGCGGTCGGCGACTCAAGCGCGGCGGCGACGACCTGGCAGGCGGCGACGGCCGCGGGGCACGTGGCCGACACGTAGGCCACCTCGGCCGGCCGCGGGTGCAGCCGGAACGTGGCCTGAGTGATCAGTCCGAGCGTGCCGCGCGATCCGGCGAACAGCTTGCCGATGTCGTAGCCGGCCACGTTCTTGACCACCTTGCCGCCCGACTTGGCGACCGTCCCGTCGGCACGGACCACGGTGATCCCGATCAGCAGGTCCCTTGCCGTTCCATAACGCAACCGCAGTGGGCCGGCTGCGCCGGTCGCCAGCACGCCGCCGACCGTGCCGGGGGTTCCCAGGGGCGGCGGATCGAGCGCGAGCCGCTGGCCGGCTGCTCCGAGCACGCCGGCCAGCACGTCGAGGCGTAGCCCGGCCTGCACGGTCGCGACCAGGTCGCCTGCCGCGTGCTCAACGACGTGGTCGAGCCTGCCGGTGTCGATCACCAGGTCTGCGCGCTCGGGCGGGTAACCCCAGCCCAGGCGGGAGCCCGTACCGCGCGGAATCACGGCCAGGCCCAGCTCGGTCGCTGCCCGCAGCAGGCTGGCGCACTCTGGCGTGCTCTCCGGCGAGGCGACCAGCGCGGGCTGGACTCCGGCCACCATGTCGGCCGTGGTAGCCGGGCGGACGTCGGCGCAGGCCGCGGCGATCTGGCCGGGTATCGGGTCAGCGGCCATGGGCACCGGCCGGGGGCGATGCGTTCGCCATGTCAGAGCATCTCCGCCTGGCCGGATGCGACCAGCGGATGCGGTCCGTGCCTGACGCCGGGGACCTCACCGCACATGCGCGGGGTCGGGAAGACCTTGCCAGGGTTGCATACTCCGCGCGGGTCGAACGCGCAGCGCAGCAGCTGCATGGTGTCCAGGTCATCGGCAGTGAACATGCGCGGCATGTACCTTGACTTGTCCACGCCGACGCCGTGCTCGCCGGTGATCGAACCGCCGTGAGTGATGCACAGGTCGAGTATGGCGCCGGACAGTTCCTCCGCCGCGGCCGCCTGCCGCGGACTGGCGTCGTCGAACAGCACAAGCGGATGCAGGTTGCCGTCGCCGGCGTGGAACACGTTGGCCACCCGGATCCCTGACCGCTCGGACAGCGCGCTGATCGCGTCGAGCACCTCGGGCAGGGCGGTGCGCGGCACGACGCCGTCCTGCACGATGTAGGCCGGGCTGATCCGGCCCATGGCGGCGAACGCCGACCGGCGGCCGGTCCAGATCGCGGCCCGCTCGGCCGGGTCGGCGGCCTCCCTGATCTCGAACGCGCCCGCCTCCTGCGCCAGCCTGCGGACGGCGGTCAGCTCGCCGGTGACCTCGGCCTGCGGACCGTCAAGCTCCACGATCAGCACCGCTCCGGCGCCCGCCGGGTACCGGCAGGCCACGGCCGCCTCGGCGGCCTCGATCGCGAGCGCGTCCATCATCTCGATCGCGGCCGGCAAGACCCCCGATCCGATGATCGCCGAGACCGCCGCTCCGCCCTGGCCCATGGTCTGAAACGCGGCGAGCAGCGTGGTCACGGCCTGCGGGATCGGGGTCAGCTTGACGACGATCTTGGTGACGATGCCGAGCGTGCCCTCCGAGCCGGTGAACGCGCCGATCAGGTCGTAGCCAGGCGCGCTGCCTGTGCCGTCGCCGAGCCAGGTCAGCTCGCCGCTCGGGGTGACGATCTCAAGGCCCGCCACGTGGTGCACGGTGAATCCGTGCTTCAGGCAGTGCGCGCCGCCCGAGTTCTCGGCGACGTTGCCTCCGACCGAGCAGATCTGCTGGCTGGACGGGTCGGGAGCGTAGAACAGGCCGAACGGCTGAGCAGCCTTGCTCACCGAGAGGTTGGTCACGCCGGGCTCGACGATGGCGCGGCGGCTGGCCGGGTCGACCTCGATGATCCTGCGCATCCGCGCGGTGACGATCAGCACGCCGTCGGCGCGCGGCAGCGCACCGCCGGACAGGCCGGTGCCGCTGCCCCTTGCGACGAACGGGATGCCCGCCTGCGAGCAGGCGCGGACCACGGCCGCGACCTGGGCGGCGGTCTGCGGCAGCACCACCAGGCCGGGGGAGCACCGGTGGGCGGTCAGCCCGTCGCACTCGTAGGTGCGCAGCTCCATCGGGTCGGTGATGACGGCGTCGGCTCCGCAGATGGCGGCCAGCCCAGGGATCAGGGTCGGCAGCGAACCAGCGGGTGCCTGCTCGTCCATCCGCGCCTCCCGCCTTCGCCGCCTGCCCCCATCATCTCCCCGCCGGCCAGCCCCGCCGACGCCGGATCGGCTAATCGGCGAATCGGCCGATCGGCGCGGGGACTCGCGGTGCCGCCGGGCAGGCGGGAGGCGGGTGCGGGCGCGTGGCCCGGCTGGTCGGGCGGGCTATGCTGCCCGCAGGCCCGATGTGAGGTCCCGTCGGTAGGCGAGGAGCTGGCGTGCTTCGTGAACGACCCGTGCCGGAATGACCCGCAGGATCTCCTCAGGCACGGCCTGGGAGCCGGTGGTCGGCTACAGCCGCGCGGTGGCGGCCGGCGACTTCGTCTTCGTGTCAGGCTGCACGTCGGTCACCGGTGCGGAGTTCGTGCATCCTGGCGACGCCCACGCCCAGGCGGCGCAGGCGATCGCCAACGCGTCCGCCGCGCTGACCGGGCTCGGCGCCAGCCTGGCTGACGTGGTGCGGACTCGGATGTACGTGACCGACATCTCGCGCTGGAAGGAGATCGGTCGGGCGCATGCCGAGGCGTTCGGCGAGGTCCGGCCGGCGACCTCGATGGTCCAGGTGGCCGCGCTGATCGACCCGCGGATGCTGGTCGAGGTGGAGGTCGTGGCCTACCGGCCCGGGATCGGGGACTCGCCAGCGCCTGCCAGCTCCCAGAACCCGTAGCTGCCCTCGAGGAAGTGCCGTGCCTTGGGCGCCTGACTGTCCTGCGCCGGAGGCCGCATCACGGCATGCGCTCGTAGGCGGGCAGGGTGAGGAAGTCGACGAAGTCGTCGGCCAGCGCGACCTCCTTGAACAGGGCCACAGCCACCTGGTACTGGGCTGGATCGTAGTCCTCGCCGTAGGCGGCCGCGATCTTGGCGAGCTCCTCGTCGATGTACTGCTCCACCAGGCCCGACGTGATCTGCGGGCCCTCGGCGAGATGCACGTCGTTGTGCAGCCACTGCCAGACCTGGGACCGGGAGATCTCGGCCGTAGCCGCGTCCTCCATCAGGTTGAAGATCGCCACCGCACCGGTGCCCGCCAGCCAGCTGGCCAGGTACTGCAGCCCGACGCTGATGTTATTGCGCAGCCCCGTCTCGGTGATCTGGCCGGGCGTGCTCGCGACGTCCTGCAGCTGCGAGGCGGTGACGTGCACGTCGTCGCGCAGCTTGCCGAGCTGGTTCGGCGCGTCGCCGAGCACGCCGTCGAAGACTTCGCGGCAGATCGGCACCAGGTCGGGGTGGGCGACCCAGGAGCCGTCGAAGCCGTCACGGGACTCGCGCGTCTTGTCGTCGCGGACCTTGGCGAGAGCGATCTCGTTGACCTCGGGGTCGCGCCTGCTCGGGATGAACGCGGCCATCCCGCCCATCGCGTGCGCGTCGCGGCCGTGGCAGGTCCTGACCAGCAGCTCGGTGTAGGCGCGCATCATCGGCGCGGTCATGGTCACCGCGTTCCGCTCGGGCAGCACGAACTCGCTGCCTCTGGTGCGGAACTTCTTGATGATGCTGAACAGGTAGTCCCAGCGCCCGGCGTTCAGGCCAGCGCTGTGCTCACGCAGCTCCCAGAGGATCTCCTCCATCTCGAACGCCGCCGGGATGGTCTCGATCAGCACGGTCGCCCGGATCGTGCCGCGCGGCAGGCCGAGTGCGTCCTGTGCGATCACGAACGCGTCGTTCCACAGCCGCGCCTCCAGGTGGCTCTCCATCTTGGCCAGGTAGAAGTACGGGCCCTTGCCCTTGGCGATCTGCCGCCCGGCGCAGTGGAAGAGGTACAGCGCGAAGTCCAACAGGCTGCCCGAGATCCGCTCCCCGTCGACCAGCACGTGCTTCTCCGACAGGTGCCAGCCGCGCGGCCTGACCACGATGGTGGCCAGGTCCTCATCGGGCGCCAGCGCGTAGTCCTTGCCGTCGCTGCTGGTGAAGTCGATGGTCCGGTCGAGCGCGTCCTTGAGGTTGAGCTGGCCGGAGATCATGTTTTCCCACAGCGGCGTGTTGGCGTCCTCGAAGTCGGCCAGCCACACCTTGGCCCCCGAGTTCAGGGCGTTGATCGTCATCTTCCTGTCGGTCGGGCCGGTGATCTCGACCCTGCGGTCCACCAGGCCGGGAGCGGGCGGGGCCACCTTCCAGGTGCGGTCGTCCCTGATGTGCGCGGTCTGCGGCAGGAAGTCGAGCATCGCTCCGGCGCTGAGCTCGCGCTGGCGCGCGGCCCTGGCGGCGAGCAACTCGGCCCGGCGCGGTCCGAGCTGGCGCTGCAGCGTCGCCACCAGGTCGAGCGCCGCTGGCGTCAGGATCTCGTCGAACCGGTCCTGCATCGGGCCGATGATCTGGATTCCGTCGCCACCGCTCATTCCTGGCTGCCCTCCATCGTGCCGAGGCCGGCATGCATGCCGTGACCTTCGATCCTAAGGTCGATGGCGGCGGGGTCGCAGTGCGGGCCGGGCACATCCTGGGTCCGCGGGGTGTTATTCAAGTGACGACGCCTGCCGCTCGTGGCAGCATCGAGGTGACCGCCGGCCGAGAGCGGTCCACGTCCTGGATGGCAGATGACAGCAGACCCGACCAACCACATCGACCCTATCGACGAGGTCGCGGCGGATTACGACCCCGGCCAGCTTGATCTGGAGGACCGGCATTCGCTGCGCCGGGTGGCGGGACTGTCCACCGAGCTGCAGGATGTCACCGAGGTCGAGTACCGCGCACTCCGGCTGGAGCGGGTCGTGCTGCTCGGCGTGTGGACCGAGGGCACGCTCGCGACCGCCGAGCACTCGATGCGCGAGCTCGCCCAGCTCGCCGAGACGGCGGGATCTGTGGTGCTTGACGGTCTCACCCAGCGCCGCAGCCGGCCGGACGCCGCGACCTACGTGGGCGCTGGCAAGGCGGCCGAGCTTGCCGAGATCGTCCTGGCCACCGGCGCCGACACGGTGATCTGCGACGGCGAGCTGACCCCGAGCCAGCTGCGCAAGCTGGAGGCCGTCGTGCGGGTCAAGGTCATCGACCGCACCGCGCTGATCCTAGACATCTTCGCCCAGCACGCCAGGAGCAAGGAGGGCAAGGCGCAGGTCGAGCTTGCCCAGATGCAGTACATGCTGCCGCGGCTGCGCGGCTGGGGCGAGTCGATGTCCAGGCAGGCGGGCGGCCGGGTGGCGGGCAACGGCGGCATCGGGACCCGAGGGCCGGGCGAGACCAAGATCGAGACCGACCGCCGCCGGATCAGGACGCGGATCGCCAGGCTGCGTCGCGAGATCGGTGAGATGTCCGTGGGCCGCGAGGTTCAGCGCGGGCAGCGGCGGCGGCGCGAGATACCGTCCGTGGCGATCGCCGGCTACACCAACGCGGGCAAGTCCAGCCTGCTCAACCGGCTGACCGGGGCGCACGTCCTGGTCGACAACTCGCTGTTCGCCACGCTCGACCCGGCGGTCCGCAAGGCCAGGCTGCCCTCGGGCGCGCCGATCACGCTGACCGACACCGTGGGGTTCGTCAGGCACCTGCCGCACCAGCTGGTCGAGGCGTTCCGATCCACGCTCGAGGAGGTCGTCGACGCCGACCTGATCCTGCACGTGGTCGACGGCTCTGACGCCGACCCGCGATCCCAGATCAGGGCGGTCCGCGAGGTGCTTGCCGAGATCGGTGCCGCCGACGTGCCCGAGCTCGTGGTGTTCAACAAGGCGGACGCCGCCGACGAGATCGTGCTCAAGGGGCTGCGGCTGGCCGAGCCGCAGTCCGTGGCCGTGTCGGCCAAGACCGGCGACGGACTGCCGGCCATGCTCGCCGAGGTCGAGCGGCTGCTGCCGCGGCCGAGCACCGAGGTCACCGCCGTGGTGCCGTACGCCCGTGGCGACCTGCTTGCGCGGGCGCATCAGGAGGGCGAGGTGGTGCGCGTCGAGCACACCGCCGCGGGTACCGCGCTGATCGCACGGGTACCGGCCGCGCTGGCAGCCGAGTTCGAGCGGTTCGTGGTGGCCGGCGACCCGGCCTGATCCCGCCTCGGGCGACGTATCGCCCACCTGCACCCGTACGGCATTGAGTAGTGCAATGCCATCACGCAACCGATATGGTATGTGAGTCACTTTGAGTGGCGGCTTGTGATTCACATTTCCCTGTTCGAATGAATCAGCTTCCTCAATCCTGGCGTCGGGGACGACAGGTCGTGGCAGGTGAGGGCATGGCGGCGACATGCGGCGCAGTGCTCAAGCCGCGCTGGCCAGGTGCGAGCCGATGACTTCCCGCCTTCTCACTAACATCGGCCGGCTGTGGACCGGTTCCGAGGTGTGGAGCAATGCGGCCATCCTGATGCGAAACGACCGCATCGTGTGGACTGGCCCGGCCGCCCAGCTCCCGTCGCGGCTCCCTGGCGTCATCGAGGACATCGTCGACGTGGATCACGTCGAGAACCTCGGCGGGGCCCTGGTCACCCCTGGCCTGATCGACGCGCACACGCATCCGGTGTACGCGGGGAACCGCTGGGCCGAGCTGTCGATGATGTCGGGCGGCGCGTCGATGTCCGAGATCGTGGCCGCGGGCGGCGGCCTGACCTCCACCGTCACCGTGACCAGGGGAACGGACCCGTGGACGCTGTGCAACCTGGTGCGCGGCAGGATGCGGGACTGGGTGACCAGCGGCACCACCACGATCGAAGCGAAGACCGGCTACCACCTGACCAGGGACGGCGAGCTTGCCGACGTGCGACTGCTGCGCTCGCTGGAGGAGGAGTCGGGCATGCCGCGGGTGCACGTCACGTTCCTCGCCGCGCACGCGGTGCCGCCCGAGTACTTCGGCCGCAGGCGGGACTACGTCGAGGCGGTCTGCGCCTGGTGCACTGACGCCGCGACGGCCGGCGCCGACAGTGTGGACGTGCACTGCGAGGCGAACAGGTTTACCGACCGAGAGGCCCGGTGGATACTCGGTGCCGGGCGCGCGGCCGGGCTGCTGCCCAGGCTGCACGCGGGCGGCGATTCGCGGCTCGGCGCGGCCAGGCTTGCCGCCGAGCTCGGCTGTGCCTCGGCCGACCTGCTCAGCGAGGCGGATGACGACGACGTGGCCGTGCTCGCCTCGGCTGGGGTCACCGCGGTGGTCTGCCCGGCGACCAGCTCGGACACCGGGCGGAACGCGCCAGTCAGGTCGCTGCTCGACCGCGGTGCCATGGTCGCGCTCGGCTCCGGCCACTCGCCGGGAACCAACGGGATCACCTCGATGCCGCTGGTGATCTCGATGGCGATCGCGAACCTCGGGATGAGCGTGACCGAGGCGCTGCGAGCCGCCACGGTGGGCGGTGCCCACGCACTGCGCGCCGCGGACCGCGGCACGATGGCCCCCGGCCGGCTGGCCGACGTGGTGGCCTGGGACGCCGACCACGAGGGCGCATTCGGCTGGTCCTACGGGCTGCGCCCGTTCCGGGTGTGGCTGGGCGGCGAGCCGGTCGCGGCGTAGCGCGGCGGTCGGCCGCTCGATCGCGGCCCGTCTCCCGGCGGCCGGAGTCCTCGCCGCCCGTGGAGCTAGCGCCGATGCCTTAGGCTCAGTGGCCATGCCTGACGGCGCCGTCGCGATCGTCACCGACTCGGCGGCCTGCCTGCCCGCCGAGCTAGCCGCCGCGCACGGCGTGATCGTGGTCCCGCTGCAGCTGCTGGCCGGCTCGCTGAGCGGGATGGACGGCGAGCCGGGTCTGGCCGCCGCGATCGAGGCCGCCGTGGCGGGCGGCGAGCGGCTCACCACGGCCAGGCCGTCGCCTGAGCGGTTCGTGACGGCCTACCGGCAGGCGGCGGCCGCGGGGGCCGACGCTGTGGTCTCGCTGCACCTGTCCGGGCAGCTCTCCGGCACCGTCGGCTCCGCCGACCTCGCCGCGGCCGAGTCGCCGGTCCCGGTCACCGTGGTGGACACCAGGCAGATCGGCATGGGTCTCGGGCTCGCCGTGCTCGCGGCCGCGGTCGCGGCCGGGGTCGATCGGCCCGCAAGCGAGGTCGCCGCGGCGGCGCGCCGCTACGCCGGGCGTGCCCGGTCGTTCTTCGTGCTCGACTCGGTCAGGATGCTGCTCGCCAGCGGCCGCCTGCCGGGGGAGCGCCCGCCGCCCGCCGCCGCGGCCGGGCCGGCCGTTCGTGCCGCACCCGGCCGTCCGGCCGCGCCGCCGCTAGCCGCTAGGCCGATCCTGGAGATCGGCGCCGGCCGCATCGCGCTGCTTGAGCGGGTCCGTACCAGGGCCGCGGCAGCCGACCGGCTGGTCGAGCTCGCGCTCGGGTCGACCGACGAGCTTGGCAGCGGGGCGGTGGTCGCCGTGCAGCACGTCGCCGCCGCCGACCGGGCTGCCGCGCTCGCCATTCGACTGCGGACAGCGCTCCCGCACATCGGGAACCTGTACCTGACCGAGGCGAGCAGCGCGATCAGGGCGCACACCGGGCCGGGGATGCTTGGCATCAGCCTGGGCCCCGACCCGGCGGCACGCTAACCGTGGCATGCTGCGTACATGCCAGCCCAAGCGGCCCAATCCCGAGCGGCCCAGTCACAAACGGCCCAGTCACGATCGCCGGCAGCACCTGGCCGCCGGGCGCCGGTGACCGTGATCGTGGGCGAGGAGGAGCTTCTCGTCGAGCGTGCCGTCAGCGCGGTGCTCGCGGCGAGCCCCGCCGCCGGCCAGGCGGGCCCCGGCCAGGCGGGCCCCGGCCAGGCGAGCCCCGGCCAGGCTGGGGCCCCCGGGCCCGACCCTGGCGCCGAACCTGACGTGCACGACATCGCCGGCGCCGACCTGCGCACCGGCGAGCTGTCGATGCTGACCTCGCCGTCCCTGTTCGGCGGTGAGTGCGTGGTCGTGGTCAGGGCGGCGCAGGACGCGACCTCGGCCGTCGCCGCCGAACTCGGCCAGCTTGCCTCCGACATGCCGCCCGAGGCGTCGCTGGTGATCACCCACGCGGGCGGCGCGAAGGGCAAGTCGCTGCTCGCCGCGCTGATCGCGGCCGGAGCACAGCGGATCGACTGCCCGCCGGTGCGCAGGTTCGGTGAGCGGATGGACTTCCTGCGGGCCGAGCTCGCGCGAGCCGGGCGCAAGGCCGACGACGGCGGCCTGCGGGCGCTGATCGACGCGGTGGGCACGGACCTGCGCGACCTGGCCGCGGCCTGCGATCAGCTGGCCGCCGACACCACCGGCGTGATCACGGCGCAGCTCGTCGCGCGCTACTGGCGCGGCCGGGCCGAGGCGAGCGGGTTCAGCGTCGCCGACCGGGCGCTGGAGGGGAACCTGGCCGAGGCACTCGCCCAGCTGCGCTGGGCACTGGCGATCGGCACGGCTCCGGTGCTCATCACCAGCGCGCTGGCACGCGGGATCCGCACGCTCGGGCAGGTCGGTACCGCCGCGCGCGGCAGGGGCGCCGATGCGCTGGCCGCCGAGCTCGGGATGCCTGCCTGGAAGGTCGACAAGGTGCGCCAGCAGTTGCGCGGCTGGACCTCCGACGGGCTGGCGCGGGCGCACTCGGCGGTGGCGCAGGCCGACGCCGAGGTGAAGGGCGAGGGCGCGAGCGCTGGCTACGCCCTGGAGCGGGCCGTGCGGGTGATCGTCGCGAGCCGTACAGCCGACCGCCGCTGACCTGAGGCGGGCCTGGTCGGCGCTGCCTGCCGGTCCTGCCGCTCAGCCCTGCCGGGCAACCCTGCCGGTCAGCCCTGCCTGAGCGTGGCGACCCGCTTGGCGAGCGCCGACTTGCGGTTGGCTGCCTGGTTCTTGTGGATGATGCCCTTGCTCACTGCCTTGTCCAGCTTGACGTAGGCGGCCCTGAGCGCCTCGCTCGCCTTGTCCGCGTCGCCGGAGTCGGCCGCCTCGCGCAGGCTGCGCGCCGCGGTCTTCAGCGAGGACTTGACGGCCTTGTTGCGCTGCCTGGCCTTCTCGTTCTGCTTGTTGCGCTTGATCTGGGACTTGATGTTCGCCACGCGATGCCTCGCTACTCCTGTGGTGGTGTGGGTGTGCCCGGCGCGAGCCGTGGGCGCGGTGGCGCGCCCGGCACGATGGTGCGGGCATGCGGGCAGCCGAAGAAGAAGGATATCCGAGATCACCTTGTCCGCTCAAACCAAGCGACGAAGAACAACGGGGCTAGCTGCTGGCCTTCGCACTCCCCGGCGCATGCGACCATAGACGGCGACAAGGAACTGCCCGGGTCACGTGCCCGGGGAAGCCAGCGCGGCCGACCGCGCGCTGCCTCGATGCGGCCCGCGGGCTGCCGACGGGCCGCGGGCGCCCGCCGCGCGAGATCAACCGGAACCCGTACCGAGCGGATGACTGTGCCACCGATGTCCGACCCGTCCAGAGCGACCGCGCACGCGCATGCCAGCACCAGGGCGGCCGCGGCTGCCGCGGCCGCCCTGCCCCAGCCGTCGCGTACCGATCAGGCGGTGATCAGGAACTTCTGCATCATCGCTCACATCGACCACGGCAAGTCCACGCTGGCCGACCGGATGCTCCAGCTCACCGGAGTGGTCGGCGACCGCCAGATGCGGGCGCAGTACCTGGACAGGATGGACATCGAGCGCGAGCGCGGCATCACGATCAAGAGCCAGGCGGTCCGGCTGCCGTGGCGCGGCGCCGACGGCACGGACTACGTGCTGAACCTGATCGACACGCCGGGCCACGTCGACTTCTCCTACGAGGTGTCCAGGTCGCTGGCGGCCTGCGAGGGCGCGGTCCTGCTGGTGGACGCGGCCCAGGGGATCGAGGCGCAGACGCTGGCCAACCTGTACCTGGCGCTCGACGCCGACCTGCACCTGATTCCGGTGCTCAACAAGATCGACCTGCCGGCCGCGCAGCCGGAGAAGTATGCGGCCGAGCTCGCCAAGATCATCGGCTGCGAGCCCTCTGATGTGCTGCGGGTCTCGGCCAAGACGGGCGAGGGGGTGACGGAACTGCTGCACGCCGTGGTCGCCCAGGTGCCGGCCCCGTCCGGTGATCCGGCGGCCCCGGCCAGGGCGCTGATCTTCGACTCGGTCTACGACACCTACCGCGGCGTGGTCACCTACGTGCGGATGGTGGACGGGCGGCTGTCCCGCAGGGAGCGGGTGCTGATGCTGTCCACCGGCGCGGTGCACGAGACACTCGAGGTCGGCGTGATCTCACCTGAGCCCGTCCCATCCGACGGGCTTGCGGCCGGGGAGGTCGGCTACCTGATCACGGGCGTCAAGGACGTGCGCCAGGCCAGGGTCGGCGACACCGTGACCAGCGCGGCCCGCCCGGCCTCCGATCCGCTGGCCGGCTACGCTCACCCCAAGCCGATGGTGTTCTCCGGCCTGTACCCGGTGGACGGCGACGAGTATCCCGAGCTGCGCGACGCCCTGGACAAGCTGCGGCTGAACGACGCGTCGCTGATCTACGAGCCCGAGACGTCCACCGCGCTCGGCTTCGGATTCCGGTGCGGGTTCCTCGGCCTGCTGCACATGGAGATCGTCAGGGAGCGGCTCGAGCGGGAGTTCGACCTGTCGCTGATCTCCACCGCGCCGAACGTGGTCTACCGCGTGGTCATGGACTCCGGCGCCGAGGTGGTGGTCACCAACCCGAGCGAGTTCCCCGGCGGTCCGGCCGGCATTGCCACCAAGACAGCGGTGATCGCGGCCGGCAAGATCGGCGCGGTCTATGAGCCGGTGGTGCGCGCCACCGTGCTCGCGCCCGCCGAGTACATCGGCGCGATCATGGAGCTCTGCCAGTCCAGGCGAGGCGCCCTGCTCGGGATGGACTACCTGTCCGAGGACCGGGTCGAGATCAGGTACACGATGCCGCTCGCCGAGATCATCTTCGACTTCTTCGACCAGCTCAAGTCGCGCACCAGGGGATACGCTTCGCTGGACTATGAGCCCGCCGGCGAGCAGGAGGCCGACCTGGTCAAGGTGGACATCCTGCTGCAGGGGCAGCCGGTGGACGCGTTCAGCCAGATCGTGCACGCGGACAAGGCGCGCGAGTACGGCCTGGCCATGACGGCAAGGCTGAAGGAGCTCATCCCCAGGCAGCAGTTCGAGGTGCCGATTCAGGCGGCGATCGGCGCCAGGATCATCGCTCGCGAGAACATCAGAGCGCTGCGTAAGGACGTGCTCGCCAAGTGCTACGGCGGGGACATCACCCGCAAGCGCAAGCTGCTGGAGAAGCAGAAGGAGGGCAAGAAGCGGATGAAGACCATCGGACGAGTCGAGGTGCCGCAGGAGGCCTTCGTGGCGGCGCTGACCACCGACCAGGCCCCGCGCTGAGCTCAGAGCAGCGCGGCGGCCACGCCGATCAGCATGAGCAGGATCAGCAGCGGCACGATCACGCCCACATAGCCGAGGGTCAGCCCGACCACGGCCATCCCGTCGCCCGACTCGCCCGTGCGGCGGATCTCGCTCCTTGCCTTGTGACCGGCAATGATGGCCACCAGGCCGCCCACAAACGGCAGCAGCAGCTGGCCGATGCCGAAGCTCAGCGAGATCACGGCCATCTGGTTGGTCGGCGGCCGCATCTGGTAAGGAACCGGCGGCTGCGGCGGGCCGGTGTATGGCGCCGGCCGGTACAGGTCGGCGGTCAGCGCGGTGAGCTCGTCGTAGGTCTTGGCCTGCATCAGCGCGGTGGACCGCGCGTCGAACTCCTCCCAGGTCAGCCTGCCGTCGGCATAGGCGGCCTGCAGCACCTCATGCACGCTGTCGCGGTCGGCGTCGGTCGCCCGCATCTGCCCGTAGCTGCCAGCTGTCATCGGCGTCCCGTCCCCACTCGACCGCTCCCATCTGACCGCGCGGCCCGCTCATCCATTTCCCAGGTTAACTCGCGATTCGGCTAGCCTGCGGTCATGGCCAGATCTCGGATCGTCGCTGTCTGCGTCGGCGTCGAGCAGCACCTGGTGATCGGCGGGCGGCCGGGGCGCAGCGCCATCGACAAGCGCCCGGTCCGGGGCCCGGTGGTCATCGGCCCGCTGGGACTGGCCGGGGACGAGCAGGCCGACAAGGTGGACCACGGCGGCGTCGACCAGGCGGTCTACGCCTACGCCGGGGAAGACCTGGACTGGTGGACCGAGCGACTCGGCCGCGAGGTGCGCCCCGGCGAGTTCGGCGAGAACGTGACCACGGCCGGCCTGGACGTCTCCGGCGCGCTCATCGGCGAGACCTGGCGGCTCGGCGAGGTGGTCGTGCAGGTCACTGCGGCGCGCATCCCGTGCGCGACCTTCCAGTCCTGGACCGGCGAGCCGCACTGGGTGAAGCGCTTCGCCGCCGCCGGCCGGCCGGGTGCCTACCTGCGGGTACTGACCGAGGGCAGCATCAGTGCCGGCGACGAGATCGAGGTGCTGGCCAGGCCCGAGCGGCAGGTCACGGTCGCCGAGTCGATGCTGGCGTTCTACGGCGACGCCCGCCTGATGCGGCTGCTGCTGACCGTGCCCGGCCGCGGCGCGCGCTGGGACGAGATCGGCGAGCAGGTGCTCGGCAGGGCGCGGGCATGAGCGAGCCGGTCGGGTTCCCCGGGGGCGAGCGGGCAGGCACGGTGAGCGAGCCGGTCGGGTTCCCTGGAGGCGAGCGGGCAAGCACGGTGAGCGAGCCGGTCGGGTTCCCTGGAGGCGAGCGGGCAGGCACGGTGAGCGAGCCGGTCGGGTTCCCCGGAGGCGAGCGGGCAGGCACAGTGACCGGACCGCGGCCCGCCGTCAGCGCCGCCTAGGGAGCAGCCACATGCCAGGTACGCCGCCCGACGGGGCACTGATGCCGCCTGACGGGCGGCTCGGAGCTGCCGCACTCGACCGGCTGGCCGGGAATTTGTTCGGAATATATATTCATGTACCGTTCTGCCGAACACGCTGCGGGTACTGCGACTTCAACACCTACACCGCGGCCGAGCTGGGCGGGGGCGGGTCGCGCGAGGCATACCCGGCGCTCGCGATCGCCGAGGTCCGGCTGGCCAGGCGGGTGCTCGGGGCGGGCGCCCCGGCGGTCAGCACGGTCTTCTTCGGCGGCGGCACGCCCACCCTGCTGCCGCCCGCCGGCCTGGCCGCGATCCTGCGGGCCGTGGACGGCGAGTTCGGACTGGAGCCGGGTGCCGAGGTAACCACGGAGGCCAACCCCGAGAGCGTGGACCAGCGGGCGCTGGCCGAGCTGCGGGCGGCCGGGTTCACCAGGCTCTCACTGGGCATGCAGAGCGCGACCGGCCACGTGCTCGCCGTGCTCGACCGCGCGCACACCCCTGGCCGGGCCGAGCAGTGCGTGGCCTGGGCGCGCGCCGAGGGGTTCGAGCACGTCAGCCTGGACCTGATCTACGGCGCGCCGGGGGAGAGCGCGGCGGACTGGGAGCGGTCGGTCCGCTGCGCGATCGCGGCCGGCCCCGACCACATCTCGGCCTACGCGCTGATCGTCGAGCACGGCACCAGGCTCGCGGCCAGGATCGGGCGCGGCGAGCTGCCCGCTCCGGACGACGACGCTCTGGCCGACCGCTACCTGGCCGCCGACGACCTGCTCGCCGCGGCGGGCCTGGCCTGGTACGAGGTCTCCAACTGGGCCGCCGGGCCGGGCTCAGCCTGCCGGCACAACCTGCTGTACTGGAACGGCGGCAACTGGTGGGGGGTCGGCCCCGGCGCGCACAGCCACGTGGGCGGTACCCGGTGGTGGAACGTGCGGCACCCGTCCGCCTACGCGGGCCGGCTGGCGGCAGGCACCAGTCCCGGGCAGGCCATGGAGGTGCTCACCGACGCCGAGCGGCGGACCGAGCGGATCATGCTGACGACCAGGCTCGCGGCCGGCTGCCCGCTCGCCGAGCTGAGCAAGGCCGGGCTGGCGGCGGCGCGGTCGGCGGTGGCTGGCGGGCTGGCCCAGGCCGCGGCGTTCGATGCGGGCCAGGTGGTACTGACCAGACGGGGCCGGCTGCTCGCCGACGCCGTGATCCGCGACCTGACCGACTAGCCGGGCTGGCGGGCTGGCCGGTCGGCCGACTGGCGGGTCGCCACCGGCCCTGCTTGAGACCACGGCCTGCTCGTGTCCGCGCGGTCGCCGTCGGCCTGCCCCGGGCCGCGCGGCGTGAGATCACGGCCTGCTCGCGTCCGCGCGGTCGCCGCCGGCC
>DATIZP010000128.1:0-2167 GCA_035517035.1 Streptosporangiaceae bacterium
CAGTGTAATCAGCGCGGGACCAGCTCCTCGTCCGCAGGGCGACAACTTCTCTCATAGTCCCGAACGACCTGGGTTCCTCGCGCGGTAGCATCTGGAGCCATCATGGCCAGCAGTAACCGCCGCAAGAAGCAGAACCGGGCCAAGGCCGCAGCCAAGCATGCGGAGGCGCGGCACCGGCGGGCCGCGACCGCGCGGATCCGCGCGGCGCAGGCGCGCCTGAGCCGTATCTACCATCCTGGGACGTCAGCGGCCGAGCTGGCCATCCTGCTGGCCGAGCACTACCAGGGCGTGCCGGTCGCGGGCTGGCTGGCCTCGGCACTACTGCGGGAAGGCTCATCCCTGGCGCGGCTTCAGGATGCCGCCAACCTGATGCTGACCGGCCAGGGTGCGCCCTCGCTGACCGCCCTGACGTTCGCGGCCGCCGTGGCGGGTGCCGCCGGTGACTCGGGGGAGGAGCGGCGTCTCATCGACCAGGCGCTCGCCGCGGACGAGGCAGGCGACCCGGACGTGAGGCTGGAGGTCATCGATTTCATCAGCACCAGCGGGCACGCCGCGGAGGCTGTCGAGCTGCTCGAACCGAGGCTGAAGGAGGCGCCGGACGACGGTTGGGCAGGCGACCTGTACGGCGCGGCGATCGAACGGGCCTACGCCGCAGCCTGCGCAGATGAAACCGCCGCCCGTGAGCGTGCCGCGGTGCACCGGTTCGCCGACCGCACCGGCCTGGTCGCGCTCAGGGACGCCGTCAGCGCCTTCCTGGACGGCACCGAGCTCGGCGAGGCGGTCCGGGCGCGGGTGACCGAGGAGCTGTCGGTGACCGATGACCTCGACTGGTCGGCTGAAGACCGGGTGGGGTTTGGCGAGCTGGCCGAGGAAATCGCCTGGCTTACCGCGGACCCCGGGCAGGACGAGATCGAGACGCCGGACGATATCGGGGATCTGCTGGCCGACGATGATCCCGCGGGCACCCCGCTGCGGGCGTTCGCGGCCGACCCGTCGACGCCAGCGGCGCTGGCGGCCAGGGCGCTGGCCTGGCACGAACACATCCACTACGGCCTGTGGCGGATCGATGAACCGGTCCCGGCGCCGGGCCTGCGGTGCACCGATATCGTCTCTGGCACCGAACGGTACGTCGAGTTCCCCGCTGAAGCAACCGCCGGACTGCCGCGGTGGACGGTGTGGCTGGGCGGCATAGTGCCGGTGGACGGGATCTGGCGCAGCACCGGGGTTGGGGTCAGGCTCAGCCCGGCCGAGGCGGACGCGGCGGGGCAGTCCATCGATGAGGCCACCCTGGCGATGGTCCAGGCGCTCGCGGGAGAACCTGAGGTCCCGCCCACGCCCATCCCGTTCGGCCACGCCGAGCCGCTTGGGGTATACGCCGATGACCAGGAGCCAGTGTCGGCCGAGATGGCGAGCCTGATGGGGAAGGTAGCCGGTGCCATGATCACCCGCATCGTCGCGGACGTGCACCGGTACCGGGCCACACCGCCGGCCATCGCCAACACCGACGGCGACCCCATGTGCCTGATCACCGCGACGATTGCGGTGGAGGAGGGCACGGCCGGCAAGCTGGCCGCGCGCCCCGATTTCGATAGCGACAGCGACGAGCCGGACCGGGTCACCTGGTGGGGCGCGCTGATCCCCGACGGCCAGCGCGAGGCGATGATGGCAGAGGCCATGGCGCAGTTGCGGGCCCAGGGCCACCAGGATGTCGAGGCGCCCGCAGGTCCGCAGCGCTGGGTACGGGGCGTGCTGCGGGTCCGTGGCCGCGAGGTCACCGTCGAGGTGAACTCCCAGCAGCGGCTCACCCGTCTCCTCGGCATACTCCGCAAAGTCGGCGCCGACCCGGTGGTTACGTCGGAGAAGCGGATCGACCCGGCGATGGACTTCGCCTGGGCGAGCGGCCAGCGCGCCTCCGAGGGCGGCGCTGCGGCCGCGGCCGAAGGCTGGGAGAAGTTCTGGCTCGACGAGAAGGTTCCCGCGTTGTTCGGCCGAACGCCCAGGCAGGCTGCACGAGGCCGGGAGCGGCCGTACCTGGAGGCGATGCTGCGGCAGTTCGAGTACGAGGCCGGCCTCCTGGCCGTCGATGGCAAGACCGGCATCGACGCCGCCTGGCTGCGCGAGCAACTCGACATGCCAAGCGACCTTGCCGACTGAACGCCTGGACAAC
>DATIZP010000129.1:0-10962 GCA_035517035.1 Streptosporangiaceae bacterium
GTCCCAGATCCAGGCGCTGGACCGAACCGCGCCGATGCTGCCGCTGCGCCCTGGCCTGCCCGCCCGCCGGACCTATGACTACAAGCGCAACGGCATCACCACCTTGTTCGCCGCCCTGGAAGTCGCCACCGGGAAGATCACCGCAGACGCCTGCTACCCCCGCCACCGGCAGCAGGAGTTCGCGAAGTTCCTCAAGAAAGTCGCCGCCGCCCACCCGGACGCGGAATTGCATGTCGTGCTGGACAACTACGGCACCCAAAGCACCCCGAGGTCCGCAAATTGCTGGCCAGGCCGGAGAACCAGCGGATCACCCTGCACTCGCCAAAATCAAACCGTCAAAGAACTAATGCCACGCGACACTAGCGCCAACGTGCACTGACCACAACGATGAGATGAGGCCACATGCGAGGTCAGGCCCTTGATCCGCGCGGCACGCTGCGCCGTGCACGCAAGCTGGCCGCGGCGCTTGCCTGCGCCGCGGCGATCTGCGCGGCCGGGGCCGTACCCGCGTCGGCGGCGGTGCGGTCTGGGCCCGCCAAGTCGGCCAGCTGGACCGGCTACCACGGCGGCCCGGCGGCGACCGGCGCGGTGCCCGGCATCCGCTCGGTCATCACGACAGCCCGCGCATGGACGTCGCCGACCCTGGACGGGCAGATCTACGGCGAGCCACTCGTCTTCGGCCAGCGGGTCTACGTAGCGACTGAGGACGACACCGTCTACGCCCTCTCCGCCGCTTCCGGCACGGTGGAATGGTCCGCTCACCTGGGCCGCCCGGTTCCGGCCGGGTCGCTGCCGTGCGGCGACATCACTCCTACGGTCGGCATCACCGGCACCCCGGTCATCGACCCGGCCAGGAGCGAGATCTTCGTCGTGGCCGACGAGCTCGTCCAAGGCAAGCCCGGGCACTACCTGGTAGGGCTGAGCACCGCGTCGGGCAGGCGCGAGCTGGCGCAGCCCGTGGACCCGCCAGGCCAGGATCCTGCGGCCATCCTGCAGCGCACCGGCCTCACGCTGGACGACGGCCGGGTGGTGTTCGGCTTCGGCGGCAACTACGGTGACTGCGGCACGTACCGAGGGCGGCTGATGGCGGTTCCGGAGGCGGGCGGCAAGCCCGAGATCTTCACGGTCGATGCCGCACCCGGCGACTCCCAGGGCGCGATCTGGATGGGAGGCGCGGCACCCGCCGTCGACAGCCACGGCGACATCTGGGTCAGCACGGGTAACGGCTCGGTGCGCACGGATGGCCACCCCTACGACGACAGCGACGGGCTGCTTGAGCTCTCCCCCTCGCTCCGGCTGCTCCAGTATTTCGCCCCGCGCGCGTGGCCGTCGGATAACGCCGCCGACCTCGACATGTCCACCGAGCCGGTTCTGCTGCCGGATGGCCAGGTCATCGTCGCAAAGAAGGGAGGGACAGTTTATCTGCTCAACGGCGAGCACCTGGGCGGCATCGGCGGGCAGCAGGCGGCGCTCAGGTCGGCCTGCTCATCCGACATCGATGGCGGCGGCGCTCGGACGGGCATGACGGTCTACTTGCCGTGCCTCAGCGGCATCGTCGCGGTCCGGGCAAGGAGGTCACCACCAGCGCTCTGGCTGCTTTGGGCCTCAAGAGCCGGGGGCGGGCCGCCCATCCTCGCTGCCGGGCTGGTCTGGACGATCGGCCAGAACGGCACGCTCTACGGGCTGGATCCGGCCACCGGCGCCATCCGACAGCAGGTGGGGATCGGCGTGCCGGCCAACCACTTCCCGACGCCAAGCGTGACCGACGGCCTGCTGCTCGCCGCATGCGCGGACAACGTCATCGCCTTCAGCGCGCCGGCGACCGATCAAGCGCGCCCGGACCGCCAGGCGGGACCTCGGTCCGGTGCTGCGTCCCAGTCGGCCTGCGCTTACAGCCCACCCGGCCTGCCTGCGCCGCGGCGCATACTCGACTTGGTAGCACTGGCCTGCCTGCTGCTGGCCGCTGCGCTTGGCTGGATGTTCCTGACCAGGCGACGCGGGCTGACCAGCCGGGCTGCCACGGCGGGCACCAACTCTGCCTTACCCGCATGGCCGCGATCAGCGCGCATTTTCGTTCTTCCGCCGGTTCTCTCCTTACGCCGGTTCGCTGCCGACTGCCGGCGCGTCGCCGTCCGCGCCCCGGCCGTCGACGGACGGTCCCTCGCTCGTACCTACCGGGCTGACCGGGCGGGGTAGCCGCCTAACTGTCACCGTCCCGATCCTGTTCCGCCGACCCGCCAGGCTCTCCGCGGTCAGCCGCAGGCCGGACACCGTGGCGGTCGATCCGGCGATAGGCACCCGGCCGAGCCGCTGGGCGAGCAGCCCGCCAACCGTCTCGACGTCTTCCGCCTCTATCCGGACATCGAACAGTTCGGCAAGCTCGTCCACCGGCAGCCTCGCCGTGACCCTGGCCTGGCCAGCGTCGATCCAGGCCACCGGCGGCTGCTCCGTGTCGTATTCGTCGGCGATCTCGCCGACGATCTCCTCGAGGATGTCCTCGATGGTGACCAGGCCCGCCGTGCCTCCGTACTCGTCGATCACGATCGCGACGTGATTGCGCCGAGCCTGCATCTCCCTCAGCAGGTCATCGACCGGCTTGCTGTCAGGCACGAACGCCGCGGGCCGCATCACGGCGGACACCGGGTCAGAAGCCAGGCCGTCGCCGTGCTCATAGGCCCTGGTCACGATGTCCTTGAGGTAGGCGATCCCGACTACGTCGTCCAGGTTCTCGCCCACCACGGGGATGCGGGAGAACCCGCTGCGCAGCGCGAGTGTCAGCGCCTGGCGCAGCGTCTTGCCGCGCTCCACGACGATCATGTCGGTGCGCGGAACCATCACCTCGCGCACGATCGTGTCGCCGAGCTCGAAGACCGAGTGGATCATGGCGCGCTCGCCAGGCTCGATCACCCGCCGGCGCTCAAGCAGGTCCACCAGCCCGCGCAGGTCCTCCTCCTCGCCGGAGGACCCGTCCTGGCGCCCGCCGCCGCGGCCGAGCACCCGGCCGACAGCGAGCAGCATGGCGGGGATCGGCCCCATCAGCCGGACGACCGGCTGCATGACGCTGGCCGCCGTGTCGGCCACCCTCGCCGAGTACTGCCGTCCGAGAGTCCGCGGCACTATTCCGGCCACCACATACCCGACCGCGGTCATGACCGCGGCGGCGATCAGGAACGCCTGCCACCCGTACCCGAGCCCGTGCACGAGCACGGCCGTGACCAGCACCGTCGCCCCGATCTCGGCGCAGACCCTGGCGAGCAGCAGGACCGCGCTGTACCTGGGCACCTCGTCGAGCACGGCCTGCAGCGCGCCCGACGCCTCCCGCGCCGACGTCGCGAGCTCCTTGGCGCCCGCGCGCGACACCCGAAGCAGCGCGGTGTCGGCGACCGTGCACAGCCCGGCGAACAGCACGAGCGCGACCGCCGCGAGCACCAGCCAGCCCATAGCGCGACTATCCCGGCGCCGGCCGACCGCCATCGCGGCGCCCGGCGGCGTCGGCGTCGGCCGCCCGCTCGGCGCGCCACGACGCGAGCAGCCGGTCCTGAAGGCCGAACATCGCGGCGTGTTCCTTCGGGTCCCCGTGGTCGTACCCGAGCAGGTGCAAGATGCCGTGCGCACACAGCAGTTCGATCTCGTCGGCCACGCTGTGCCGGGCCCGCCGTGCCTGCACCGCGGCCACCTGCGGGCAGATCACGACGTCCCCGAGCAGGCCGGGGATTTCCGGCAGGTCCGCGCCGCCGTGATCGGCGTGCGTGCCGCCCGGCTGCGGCGGCCGCAGCTCGTCCATCGGGAAAGCCAGTACGTCCGTCGGGCCCTCCTCGCCCATCCAGCGGACGTGCAGCTCGGTCATCGCTGGCTCGTCGACGAGCAGCACAGACAGCTCGGCCAGCGGGTGCACATGCATCTCGTCGAGCACGTGCCTGGCCAGGGCAGCCAGGGTGCCCTCGTCTACGCTGACGCCTGACTCGTTGGCGATCTCGATGCTCATGCCGTATTCCCGGCTCGCTCCTGGGGCTCCCTGATCATGGCGGCGGCGCTCACCGGTTCCGGCCGGCGTCCCGGCGGGCCCGGCTGGCAGGCAGTCTGCCCGCCTCGGTCGCCGCCCGCGCCGCGTCGTAGCGTGCGTAGGCGTCCACGATGTCGGCGACCAGCTTGTGCCTCACCACGTCGTGCGCGGTCAGCCGGCAGAAGTACACATCGGGCACCCCGTCAAGCACGTCCTGGACCATCCGCAGGCCGCTGACCTGGCCGGACGGCAGGTCGACCTGGGTCACGTCGCCGGTGACCACGATCTTGGAGCCGAAGCCCAGCCTGGTCAGGAACATCTTCATCTGCTCGGCCGAGGTGTTCTGCGCCTCGTCGAGGATGATGAACGAATCGTTCAGCGAACGTCCGCGCATGTAGGCAAGCGGCGCGATCTCGATGGTGCCGGCGGCCAGCAGGCGCGGGATCGAGTCGGGGTCCACCATGTCGTGCAGCGCGTCGTAGAGCGGCCGGAGGTAGGGGTCGATCTTCTCGTACAGCGTACCTGGCAGGAAGCCGAGCCGCTCGCCGGCCTCGACGGCCGGCCTGGTCAGGATGATCCTGTTGACCTCCTTGGCCTGCAGCGCCTTGACCGCCTTGGCCATCGCCAGGTAGGTCTTCCCCGTCCCGGCCGGCCCGATCGAGAACACGATCGTGTGCTTGTCGATCGCGTCGACATACCGCTTCTGGTTCAGCGTCTTCGGCCTGATGGTGCGGCCCCTGCTCGACAGGATGTCCAAGGTCAGCACCTCTGCGGGCCTGGCGCCGGACTTGCGCCGCAGCATGGCGACGGTGCGCTCCACCGCGTCGGCGTTGACCTCGGTGCCGCTCGCGATCAGCCTGGTCAGCTCGTCGAAGACCTCGCCGATCACCGCGGCCTCGTGCGCCGAGCCGGTGACGGTGATCTCGTTGCCACGGACGTGGATGTCGGAGTCGAACGCCTCCTCGATCACGTGCAGCAGCTCGTCACGCGAGCCGAGCAGGCTGACCATGGAGTGCGGCTCACCGATCACGATCCGCAGTGACGTCCGCCCGCCCGGGTCTGCCACGTCCCGCTGCAGGCCGCCTGCTTCCTGATCTGGTGGATTCCTCTTCAATACGCCTTCCTCACTGCCCCGTCATCAGCCCCGTGTCATCCCGGCGGCCACGCCATCGGCCGACCGCCGATCACGTGCGCGTGCGCATGGGCCACCGTCATGCCGGCATGACTGCCGGTATTGAACACAACGCGGTAGCCCGTGCCGGCGATGCCCTCGGCCACCGCGACCTCGTGCGCCTGCGCCGCGACCTCGCTGAGCAGACCGTCCTCGGCCTGGGCGAGATCGGCCAGGTCCGCATAGTGCGATTTGGGGATCACCAGCACGTGAATAGGTGCTTGCGGGTTGATGTCACGGAATGCAAGCGTGCGATCGCTTTCGAGTACGCGCGTGGCAGGCAGTTCGCCGGTGGCGATTCTGCAGAATAGGCAGTCGGGCACGGGCCGATACTAACGTGTGCCGTGCTCAGGGGACTGCCGACATATATGGTTGCAACTGCGAACCTCAAGCGCGTTGCGACCCCGCCCCCCGGGCAGCGCGGCAGGACAGACGACATCTTGGAGCGGTGGGATCGTGAGGCTAAGCGGTGCGCGAGGAGCCCGCGCGGCAAGTAGTTATGCCGACGGGTAAACCTAGCGGCGGGTCCGCGCGTCAAAACAAGGTGACCGAAACCCTGGTGGCGGGCACGGCGCCGGGGCGGGTCACGGCGCGAGCGCATGTGGAGGCCGCGGCGTCTGCTGAGGCTGGCCGTCGCCATGGCCACGGCAACGGCCATGCATGCTTCGACCCTGCCTGCTTCGCGCCTGACCCTGGCCTCGACCCGCATGCCGCCAGGCGCCTCGATGGCGAGGTCACCGCGGTCCTTGACGTCGCCATGCCGGGCGCCCGGGACGTGACCGACCAGGGCGCGCCAGCCGGCGCCGAGGCGGACGCCGAGATCACCGCGCTCTACGGAGCGTACTACCGGTCTCTGGTACGCCAGGCGGCACTGCTCGTCCATGACATCGCAACTGCGGAGGAAGTCGTGCAGGACTCGTTCGTCGCTCTGCACGCCGGGCTGCACCGGCTGCGCGACAACGAGAAGTCGCTCGCCTACCTGCGCGCCGCGGTAGTGAACCGGTCGCGGTCCGTGCTGCGTCACCGCATGGTCGTGGACAAGAACGCGCCGAAGCCCGCCCCGGACATGCCGAGCGCCGAACATGGCGCGATGGCGCTGCTCGAGCGCTCGTCGGTGGTCGCAGCGCTCCGGTCGCTGCCCGAACGACAGCGCGAGGTCGTGGTACTCCGTTTCTACGCGGACATGTCGGAGGCGCAGATCGCCTCCACCATGGGGATCACGAGAGGCGCGGTGAAGAGCCACACCTCGCGGGCGATGTCCTCGCTGCGTACCGTGCTCGAGGCGCAGTCATGACCGGCCGCGGCCCGGATCACGACCGGGATCAGCTCGAGCAGGCGCTGCGCCGCGCGCTGTGGCTCGCGGCGGAGTCGGTGGAGCCTGCCGCAGACGGCCTCGACAGGATCCGCGCCAAGATCCGGGCCAGGCCAGCCTCGGCACGCACCGCGCGCCCGCCGGCTGCATGGCCCGCCGCCTGGCCGGTCATCGCCTGGCTGAAGCGGGCCGCCGCCGCCGCGGGCAGGCAGCTGCTTCCACAGCCCGGCCGGTCCGGG
The DNA here is from genome assembly GCA_035517035.1 of Streptosporangiaceae bacterium. Classification (GTDB taxonomy): domain Bacteria; phylum Actinomycetota; class Actinomycetes; order Streptosporangiales; family Streptosporangiaceae; genus Chersky-822. The sequence goes on from DATIZP010000129.1 coordinate 6,726, forward strand.
TGGATCGGATGGCTGCGCCCGGCCGCGGCCCTGGTTACCGGGGTCTTCGCTATGGCGGCCGCATCGTGGGCAGTGGCCTTGCTGCCGCAGGCCATCGCGCCGAGCACGGACACCAGGACCTATCAGCCGGCGCCCCACACCTCGGGCAGCCAGGCGGCGCCGACCTCGCCGGGCGCCGTCGACGGCAGGGGCGGCCCGGTGCCCGGCACGTCACCGTCGGTGTCACCAAGCTGCGCCGCGGCCAGCAGGCCCGCCGCAAGCCCGAGCGCGAGCGCCTCGGCAAGCCCGTCGCCATCGCCGAGCACCTCGGCAAGCCCGTCGCCGTCGCCGAGCGCCTCGGCAAGCCCGTCGCCGAGCGCCTCGGCAAGCCCGTCGCCGTCGCCGACCGCGTCGGCTACCGCGACACCGCAGCCCACGACCACCGACCAAACCTCGCCGCCGGACTCGCCGGACGCCAGCAGCGGGTGGCCGCTGAGCGGAGGTTCGTCGAGCCCATCGGCACGGCATAGCCGGTGCGGCAGCCCTGCGCCCTGACGCTCGCGGCGAGCGGCCCCTTCTGACGAGCGACACCGCCTGCCGGCCGACACCGCCTGACGAGCGACACCGCCTGCGCGCTCAGCCCCACCTGCCGCTGCCGCCGAGCGCGATCGCACCGGCCACCGCTCCGGCCGTGGACCCGCGGAGCACGGTGGGCCCGATCCTGACAGGGACGGCGCCGGCCGCGGCAAGCGCAGCGGACTCCTCCGGGCTGACGCCACCCTCAGGGCCGACAATCAGCACGATCTCCCCGTTATGCGGGAAGGTCGTCGCGGTGATCGGTTCGGCGGCCTGCGGGTCGAGCAGCAGGGCGAGACCGGCCTCCCGTACCCGAGCCACCACGTCGGCGGTCCGCGCCTGGGCGTTGATCGTGGGGAACCTGGACCGCCGCGACTGCTTGGCCGCCTCCCGTGCAGTGGACCGCCAGCGGGCCAGTGCCTTGTCCTCCCGGTCGGACTGCCACCGGGCCACGCATCGCTCGGCGGCCCACGGCACGATCTCGTCGACCCCGACCTCGGTCATCAGCTCCACGGCAAGCTCTCCGCGCTCGCCCTTGAGTATCGCCTGAATGACTGCCAGCCGGCAGCGCGGGGCGGGCTCGTCGGCCCTGGCGAGCACGGCAAGGTCAAGCTCGCCCGCCGCAGGTCTCGCGGCCACCACTTCGCACCGCGCGAGATGGCCGACGCCGTCGGTCAGGTCCACCCGCTCGCCGGGACCGAGCCTGCGCACCGTGGTCGCGTGCCTGCCCTCGGCGCCCGTCAGCGTGATCCGGTCGCGGGCGAGCGCGGCCTGATCGCAGATGAAGACCGGCGGGGTCAGTGCGGACTCCGGGAGCCGTGGCTAGCGCCCGTTGAAGGCATCCCGCAGCCGGGAGAAGAACCCCTGCTCGCCGGGCGAGAACCGGCCGGGCGGCGACTCCTCGCCGCGCAGCCTGGCCAGCTGCTTGACCAGCTCCTCCTGCTCGGCGTCCAGCTTGACCGGCGTCTCCACGGTCACGTGGATCACCAGATCGCCCCGGCCGGAACTGTGCAGGTGCGAGGAACCCTGGCCGAACAGCGGTATCGTCTGGCCGGACTGGGTGCCTGGCCTGATGTCGATGGTGGCCAGGCCGTCCAGGGTCTGGATCTGCAGCGAGGCGCCCAGCGCCGCAGCCGACATCGGGATCGTAAGCGTGCAGTGCAGGTCGTCGCCCTGGCGCTCGAAGATCGGGTGCGGCCGCTGCACGATCTCCAGGAACAGGTCGCCGGGCGGGCCGCCACCCGGGCCGACCTCGCCCTCGCCGGCCAGCTGGATGTGCGTGCCGTCCTCGACCCCGGCCGGTATCCGCACCTTGACGGTCCGCCTGGTCCTGACCCGCCCGTCCCCGTCGCACTCCGGGCAGGGCCGGCGGATGATGGTGCCGAAGCCGCCGCAGCCCGGGCAGGGCCGCGACGTCATCACCTGGCCGAGGAAGGACCTGGTGACCTGGCTGACCTCGCCCCGGCCGTTGCAGACCTCGCAGGTGGTGGGGTGACTGCCCGGCGCGCTGCCCTCGCCCGAGCAGGTCGGGCAGATCACCGCGGTGTCGACGGTGAGGTCCCTGGTCGCGCCGAAGGCGCACTCGGACAGGTCGAGCTCGACCCTGATCGTGGCGTTCCTGCCGCGCCGGGCCCGGCTGCGCGGGCCCCGGCTGGCCGCGCCGCCGAAGAACGCGTCCATGATGTCGGTGAACGGGGAGAACCCGGCGCCGAACCCGGCTGCGCCGCCGCCCGGCGCGAACGGATCGCCGCCCAGGTCGTAGAGCTGCCGCTTCTCCGGGTCCGACAGGACCTCGTAGGCCTGGGTGATCTCCTTGAACCGCTCCTGCGTCACCGGGTCGGGGTTGACGTCGGGGTGCAGTTCGCGTGCCAGCCGCCGGTACGCCTTCTTGATCTCGTCGGGATTGGCGTCCCGCCGCACGCCCAGTGTGCCGTAGTAATCGGCCGTCACGCTCACCCCTACGACTCCGCCAGGATCTGGCCCGTGTACCGTGCCACCGCGCGCACAGCTCCCATCGCTGTTGGGTAGTCCATCCTCGTCGGGCCGACCACTCCGAGCTTGGCCAGCGGCCGGTCACCTGACCCGTAACCGGCAGCCACCACGGAGGTACTGCGCAGCCCGCGCACATCATTCTCCGCGCCGATCCTGACCGTCACGGCCGAAATCTCGTCAGACTCGCCGAGCAGCCGCATCAGCACGACCTGCTCCTCAAGCGCCTCAAGCACCTCGCGCAGGCCCTGGGAGAAGTCCGCGGCGGTCAGGTTAGACGCGCCGCCCACCACGATCTTCTCCTCGTGCCGCGCGACCAGCGTCTCGAGGATCACAGAGAACACCGCGGCCGCGTTGGGCCGCTCACGCGGCTCGACCCGCTCCGGAAGGTCGGCCACCACGGCGGCGACATCGGTGAGCTTACGCCCGTCCAGGCACGCGTTGAGCACCGCCCGAAGCTGGGTGATCGAGTCGTCGTCGTAGCTGGCCGGCATGTCGACCACCCGCTGCTCGACCCGGCCGGTGTCGGTGATCAGGACGAGCAGCAGCCGCCCGTCGGTGAGGGGGACAAGCTCGACGTGCCTGATGGCCGACTTGCTCAGCGACGGGTACTGCACCACGGCGACCTGCCTGGTCAGCTGGGCGAGCAGCCGGACCGTCCGCATCACGACGTCATCTAGGTCGTAGGCGCCGGCCAGGAAGGTCTCGATCGCGCGCCGCTCGGCCGCGGACATCGGCTTGACCGCGGAAAGCCGGTCGACGAACAGCCGGTAGCCCTTGTCTGTGGGGATCCGGCCCGCGCTGGTGTGCGGCTGCACGATGTAACCCTGCTCCTCAAGGACCGCCATGTCGTTGCGTATGGTGGCCGGCGAGACGTCCAGGTTGTGCCGGTCAACGAGTGCGCGCGAGCCGACCGGCTCGTTGGTGGAGACGTAGTCCTCGACGATGGCTCGCAGTACCGCCAGCTTCCTGTCGTCAAGCACGTGTCACCTCCCTGCCGCTCAGCCCTGCCGCTCAGCCCTGCCGCTCAGCCCTGGCACTCAGCACTCCCGAGTGCCAAGTCTATGGCCGAACGATACTGTGACGCCCACCGTCAAGTCACCGGGCAGTAGCGAGCTAGGCTCTTTCAGGCGGAGTCGTCAGCCGCGCGCGCTCCCCGGTGACGAGGGCTCGCTTTCCTCGCCGCCCGGCCGCCCGGCCGCGGCCGCCCGGGAGAATGCGTCGACCCCGCAGGCCGGTTCGCCGCATATCAGTCAGACCGGGCGTAATCGCTCGGGTGTCCCTGGATTGGATGTCACATTCACTGCGTATTCTGGGACTTTCGTCACATCCATCAAGATCATCCCTGAGAGGCCGGCCGCGCGCCTGATGACGGCGGTTCCAGTTAGCCAGTTTTGCCCTGATTCATCCCTGACGCTGGCCGGGTCTCGGCTCATGGCAGCGGAGCGCCGGGGGCTCGTCCTAGCGGCGGAGCGCCGGGGCTCGCCCTAGCTGCGCTGACGCCAATCGGGGGAGCAATGACCCGCTGCCGGGTCCGCGCGGCCCCCAGCAGGGCCGGCGGCGACCGCGCGGACGCGAGCAGGCCGTGATCTCACGCCGCGCGGCCCGGGGCAGGCCGACGGCGACCGCGCGGACACGAGCAGGCCGTGGTCTCAAGCAGGGCCGGTGGCGACCCGCCAGTCGGCCGACCGGC
>DATIZP010000130.1:0-2422 GCA_035517035.1 Streptosporangiaceae bacterium
GGAGCTCAACACGCTGCTGGAGGCCGCCGACGATGCCGATGACCGGCGGCGGATCGGCAACCGGACGATGACCGTCGGGCATGACTGGGCGTTCGAGCGCGGGCTGCTGCGCCCGCTGCCGGACGAGCCGTTCGACACCGCACTCACCCTCACCCCGCGCGTGGACCGGTACGCGCAGGTGATGGTGCGCTGCAACCAGTACAGTGTGCCGGCCCGGTTCATCGGGCACCGGCTGCGCGTCAAGCTGTCGGCGTCCACGGTGACCGTGTTCAGCCGGGACGTCGTGGTGGCGCGGCACCCGCGGGCGGCCGGGAAGGGCGTGCGGGTCCTGGACCTGGATCACTACCTGGAGATCCTGCTGCGTAAGCCGGGCGCGTTGCCCGGTGCGACCGCGCTGGCGCAGGCCCGTGCCGCGGGCGTGTTCACTGGCGAGCATGAGGCGTTCTGGGCCGCGGCGCGCAAGGCTCATGGTGACGCGGCAGGCACCCGGGCCCTGGTCGAGGTGCTGTTGCTGCATCGCCACCTGGATCGGGACAACGTTCTGGCCGGCATCAGTGCCGCGTTGTCCGTCGGCTCGACGAGCGCGGACGTGGTCGCGGTGGAGGCCCGCAAGGCTGCCGGTCAGCGCGGCAGCGCTCCGCCGGAGGCCAGCCCGCCGGGCGGGGCGCCGCGGGTGGTCAGCTTCACAGAGCGGCGGCTGGCCGCCCTGCCCGGCGGTGACCGGCCGCTGCCCTCGGTCGCCGCCTACGACCAGCTGCTGGGCCGGGAGTCGTCGTGACCGCCGACCGGCGCGGGGTCACCGAGCAGGCCGCGTCCGCGGCGATCGAGCAAGCCTGCCGGATGCTGCGGCTGCCCACGATGCGGGACCGGTTCACCGAGATCGCCGCTGCTGCCGAGCGGGAGCAGCTGTCCTACTTGGGGTTTTTGGCCGAGCTGGTGATGGCCGAGTGCGACGACCGGGACCGGCGCCGCGCCGCCCGCCGGGTGCGCGAGGCAGGCTTCCCGCGCCCGAAACGGCTCGAGGAGTTCTCCTTCGACGCCAACCCGGCGGTCAGCCCGGCGGTGATCGGACAGCTGGCCACCTGCGGCTGGGTCACGGCCGGCCACCCGCTTTGCCTGATCGGCGATAGCGGAACCGGGAAGACGCACCTGCTGATCGCGCTGGGCACGCTGGCCGCCGAGGCCGGCCACCGGGTCCGCTACACGCTGGCCTCCAAGCTGGTCAACGAGCTGGTCGAGGCCGCCGATGAGCGGCAGCTATCGAAGCTGATCAACCGCTACGGCCGGGCCGGCCTGATCTGCCTTGACGAGCTTGGCTACATGGAACTGGACCGGCGCGGCGCCGAACTGCTGTTCCAGGTTCTCACTGAGCGGGAGGAACGCTCGGCGATTGCCATCGCGTCCAACGAGCCGTTCTCCGGCTGGACCAAGACCTTCACCGATCCCCGTTTGTGCGCCGCGATCGTCGACCGCCTGACCTTCGCCGGGCAGATCATCGAGACCGGCACCGTCTCCTACCGCCTCGCCCACGCCCGCCAGCAGCAGAACGCCAGCAAGGCCGCCAGCGCGCCCGTCCGCTGAGCGGCACCCGAGGAGGACCCGATGCCAGCTCCCCAGGCGCACCTCGATCTGGTCGACGCCGCCGAACTCGGCGAGTTGCTCACCTTCATCAGCCAGTGGCTCGGCGGCACCGACCACGCCCAGCTCGCCGCCTCATTCGGCCGCTTCATGGGTATCCAGGGCTACGACCTCGCCGACCTGCGCACCGACCTGGCCCGCTTCACCTTCCTGCTCGGCCACGACGACGGCGAGCAACTATTCGGCCGCGACGAGGGTGAACAGCCATCTGGCCACGACGAGGACTGACCAGCCAGCAGCCCGGCGCCAGGCTGATACGCACAGGGCCGCGCCAGACCCGCCGGGCCGGTAAAGTCCCCAGGAAATGATGGTCACCGACCTGCACCACCTCCTCGATCTGCCGGACGGCACGCCAGGGCCCGCACGCCGATTGGCCGGGCACCTGAGCAACATCGTCCGGGCGGCAACAGCCGGCGATGCCGGCACCGCCTGGGAAAGCGCGCTGCCGTGCCGCCGCCGGCCGGGCAACCGGCGCTGCCCGGGCCGGATGATCGTGCTACGGACCGGACCGGCGGCGCCGATCCGGTGGCAATGCAGCGTCTGCGACGACGAGGGCATCATCAGCAACTGGGCCGGCTCGCCCTGCGATCTGCGCCCGCGACGGCTCACCCTCGCCGGCCCCGTCAACGAGATCGTCATCTCGGAGGAGGCAGCCGCGGCACTGCGCGAGTTGCGGTTGCCCGATGCCGGCTGCGAACGACTGGTGTTCCGGATCCGCGCCCACGACGGCGGCGCCGTCCTGCCCGCCACCCCCGGCGACCTGGACGAGCTGATCGGGTTCGTG
>DATIZP010000131.1:0-4716 GCA_035517035.1 Streptosporangiaceae bacterium
CCGTAACCGCGGGCCGCGGGAAGCTCGCTCACCAGCCCGGGCAGGTCGGACTCGCGCACGTCAAGGCAGGCGAGCACGAAACCGTCGGCCGCGAGGCGCCGGCAGATCGCCGCCCCGATCCCGCCCGCCGCGCCCGTCACCACGGCGACCGCCGGGCGCGGCGGGGTGCTCACACCACCTCCGCGATCGACCGGGTCAGCATGATCGCGGCGCAGAACGAGCGGAACACCGCAAGCGGGGTGTCGCCGGTGAAGCGCAGCTCGCGCGGCCCGATCTGGTCCACGCCGCGTACCCAGGTCGCGGCCTCGGCGATGTCGCTGGTGCGGACCGAGATCTCCAGCGCGGCCGAGCCGAGCGGCGGCGCCGGCGCGGCCGCGGCCCTCTCGACCGCCTGCTGCGCGGCCTGCCTGATCAGCTCGCAGGCGCGGTCGGGGTGCAGGCTGTGCGCCGCGATCCTGCTTACCGGCTCCTTGACCACGGCCGCGCGCACGCCCGGGATCAGGGCGGCGGTCTCCTCGCAGGCGCACCGGTCCCCGGTCACCAGCACGACGGGCACGTCGTAGTGGGCCGCCACGAGAGCGTTGATGCCTGCCTCACCGGTGACCACGCCGCCGAGCCTGGCCTCGGTCACCGCGCGCGGGTTGTAGGTATGCGACAGGCCGGCCGGTGCGCCCATCGACCCGTGATAGGAGACGAACAGGACCGCGTCGAAGCTCTCGTCGAGACCCTGCATCATGTAGAGCGGCTTATGAGCGCCCGAGATGTACGAGGCGCCGCCGGCCAGCTCGCCCGGCGGCAGGTTGCGCATGGTCGAGTGCGAGTCGTTCACGACGATCTCGGTGGCGCCGCCGGCCAGCGCCCCCTCGATCGCCGCGTTCACCTCGGCGAGCAGCAGCCGGCGCCCGGCCGCCGCGGCCGGCCCGTCGCCGACGCACTGCTCCCAGTCCACGACGCCCGCGGTTCCCTCCATGTCGCTGGACAGGAAGACCTTCATATCTGCCGTCTCTTCTCTATGTGGTAGGTCTCGTCGTCGGCGGTCATCACCGCGTAGGTCCCGCCCTCCCGCGTGGACGCACCGCCGTGCCCGCCCTCTGGCGTCAGGCACAGGGCAGAGAGCGGCGCGCGGTACTCGTCGGGCAGGCCGAGCGTCTGGGTGAGCGCGGCGGCGCAGGCCTCCTGCGGCCCCTGACCGGCCTGCACGGCGAGCAGCACCGAGCGGGCGGTGCAGGCGCGGATCGCGAGCTCGCCCCGGCCAGTGCAGGCGGCGGCGCCGACCCGGTTGTCGCAGTAGTTGCCTGCCCCGATCACCGCCGAGTCGCCGACCCGCCCCGGGTACTTCCACGGGTAGCCGCTGGTGCTCACCGCGGCGGCGAGGTTCCCCGATGCGTCCAGGGCGAGCACGTTGACCGTGCCCCAAGGCCCGGGCGGCGTGCCGATCGCGGCGAGCCGCTCGATCACCTGGCGGCGGTAGGCGACCTCGCCCGCGCCATGCCGCTCCGCCGCGGCGGCCAGGCCGTGCTCGCCGAGACCGTCCAGCCACAGCTGCCTGGCCTCGTCGGTCAGCGTCGGCCCGCGCGGGATGCCGACCTCGTCGGCGAACCGCTCGGCGCCGGCACCGACCAGCAGCAGGTGCTGCGGCAGCCGGTCGCAGATTGCCCTTGCGATCGAGATCGGGTGCGGGAACCCGGTGACTCCGGCCACCGCGCCGGCCCGGCGGGTCGCCCCGTCCATGATCGACGCGTCGAGCTCGACGACGCCGAGCAGGTTGGGCAGCCCGCCGACGCCGACATAGTGGTCGGCCTCGTTCGCCTCGGCCGCCCGCACCGCGGCCTCGGCCGCATCCATGGCGCTCGCGCCGCCGGCGAGCAGGGCCATCCCGGCCGCCAGGCCCACCTCGCCGCGCTCGCTCGCGATGATCACGGGGATGATGGCTAGGCCCTCCCATCGGGGTTGACCGGCACCTCGGCCGGCATCTCCGCCGACAGCTCGGCAGGCACGTTCGCCCCCGCCGCCCCGTTCTCCGGCGCGCCGGTGAAGGCGAAGTGGCAGGCCACCTGGTGGCCGGGCTCCCCTGGGCCCGTCCGGAGGGCGGGGTCTTCGGTCTCGCACCGCGCCTGCGCGATCGGGCACCTGGTACGGAACCGGCAGCCCGTCGGGATCCGCAGCGCGCTCGGCGGGTCGCCGACGACCGCCGGCCCGCCCTGCGCCCGCCCGGCAGCGCTGTCGCTGAGCCGCGGGATCGCGGCGAGCAGGCCGCGGGTGTAGGGGTGCTGCGGGTTGCCGAAAAGCTGGTCGGCCGAGCCGGTCTCCACGATCCTGCCCAGGTACATGACCGCCACCCGGTCGCACAGGTGCCTGACCACGGCGAGGTTGTGCGAGATCAGCAGCAGCGTCAGCCCCAGCTCGCCGCGCAGGTCGCGGAGCAGGTTGAGAATCGTCGCCTGGACGCTGACGTCGAGCGCGGATACCGGCTCGTCGGCCACGAGCACGTCGGGCCGCAGCGCAAGCGCCCTGGCGATCGCGACCCGCTGCCGCTGGCCTCCGGAGAACTGCCTGGGGTACGCGCGCATCGCATCCTGGCCGAGCCCGACCAGCGTGAGCAGCCTGGCGCAGTACTCATCGGCCTCGCCGCCGGGAACCACGTGGTGCACCCGCACCAGCTCGCGGAGCATCGAGCCGACGGTCAGCCTGGGGTTCAGCGAGGAGTAAGGGTCCTGGAAGACCATCTGGATCCGGCGCAGGTCGGCACGGGACCGGTGCTTGGGCAGCACCCGGCCGTCGAAGCTGACCTGGCCGCGGTCCACCGGGCGCAGCCCGGCGAGTGCGAGCGCCAGCGTCGACTTGCCCGAGCCAGACTCGCCGACCAGGGCGAGCGCGTCGCCGCGGTCAAGCTCCATGTCCACGCCGTCCACGGCGCGCAGCATCCGCTCATGGTGCCTGGCCCTGGCCGCGAGCTGCGAGCCGACCGGGAAGTGGACCGCGATGTCGCTGGCGGAGAGCAGCGGCCCGGTCCCTACGGCGGCGTCGGCGTCAGCCATGCCCGATCCCGTCGGCCGCGAGCGCCTCGGCGCAGCGCTCGTAGTGCAGGCAGGCCGTGGACCGACCGCCGGGAAGGTCGCGCAGCGGCGTGGGCTGCACCGTGCAGTCGTCCTGCGCGAACCCGCAGCGCGGATGGAACCGGCAGCCCGACGGCGGGCTCACCAGGCTGGGCGGCGATCCCGGGATCGGCACCAGCGAGTCGCGCACGTGCTCCACGTCGGGCGCCGAGCGCACCAGGCCGAGCGTGTACGGGTGCCGCGGGTCGAGCAGCACGTCGCGCACGTCGCCGCGCTCGACAAGCTGGCCGCCGTACATGACCGCGACCCGGTCGCAGATCTCGGCGACCACCGGCAGGTCGTGCGTGACGAAGATCAGGCTGACCCCGCTCTCCCGGCACAGCCTGGACAGCAGCCGCAGGATCTGGTCCTGGATGGTCACGTCCAGCGCCGTGGTCGGCTCGTCGCACAGGATGATCTCGGGGTCGCAGGACAGCGCGATCGCGATCATGACCCGCTGGCGCATGCCGCCGGAGAACTCATGCGGGTACGCGCGGAACCGGCGCTCCGGGTCGGGGATACCCACCCGCCGCATCAGCTCAAGCGCCCGCTCGGCCGCCTTGGACTTGCTGTAGCCCAGGTGCACCCGCGTGCCCTCGGCGATCTGGTTGCCGACCCGCATCACCGGGTTCAGCGCGCTCATCGGCTCCTGGAAGATCATCGAGATCTTCGGCCCGCGGATCCGGTTCAGCTCGGCCTGGCTGAGCGGCACCAGGTCCACGCCGTCCAGCAGGATCTGGCCGCCGGTGATCCGCCCCTCGGCGGGCAGCACCCCGATGATCGCGCGCAGCGTCATGCTCTTGCCCGAGCCGGACTCGCCCACCAGGCCGAGCGCCTCGCCCGCGGCTACGTCGAGCGACACTCCGTCGACCGCCCTGACGATGCCGCGCCGGGTGGTAATCCGCACGTTCAGGTCCTGGACGGACAGAATCGGTCCCGTACTCATGCCTGACCCGGCCTGATCAGGTCGGCGAGGCCGTCGCCGATCAGCGAGAGCGCCAGGCCGACGACCACGACCACCAGGCCGGGGAACGTGGTCAGTTGCCAGTGCGTGGTCAGGAAGTTCTGGCCGTCGTTGATCATCGACCCGAGGTCGGGCGTCGGCGGCGGCACGCCGAGACCGAAGTAGCCGAGCGTCACGATCGCCAGCATGTCCTGCACGATGTCGGACATGGCATAGATGATGGCCTGGGTGATGACGTTCGGCAGCAGGTGCCTGCCGATGATCCTGATCGCGGCCAGGCCGCCGGACTGCGCGGCGAGCACGTAGTCCTGCCGCTTGGCCACCAGGATCTCGCCGCGGACGATGCGGGCGTAGGAGACCCAGCCGACCAGCGTGATCGCGATGTAGATGGACCGCTGGCCCGGGCCGAGCACGAACACCAGCGCGATGATCAGCACGTAGAACGGGAACGCCACCACGATGTCGACCAGCCGCATGATGATGGTGTCCACCCAGCCGCCGTAGTACCCGGCGATGCTGCCGAGCACGGTCCCGATGCAGAACGGGAACAGCACGGCGATGCAGGCGATCCGCAGGTCGGTGCGCAGCCCGTAGAGCAGCCTGGAGAACACGTCCCGCCCGAGCTGGTCGGTGCCGAGCAGGTGATGCGCGCTCGGG
>DATIZP010000132.1:0-3370 GCA_035517035.1 Streptosporangiaceae bacterium
GCCGTGATCCGGCCGGAGCGGGTCAGGATCGAGCCGTTCGAGTCGGGATCGGGGTCAGGGTTCGGGTCCGGCGGGCTCGGATCGGCTGCAGGCGGCGGGCCGGCTGGCGGTGGCGGGTCGGCTGGCGGTGGCGGGCCGAACCGGGTTCCCGGGATGGTCGAGCGGCTGGTCTACCTGGGTTCGGCCACTCAGGTGATGCTGCGGCTGGCGCCGGGCATGCAGGTGCAGGCCCTGGTGCAGAACGACGGCGGCCAGGCCCACCTGTCGCAGGGCACGCCGGTCCAGGTCCACCTGGCGCCCGATGCGCTGCGGGTGCTGGCCGGCGAGGCGATCAGCCCGACTGGCGAGGAGCCCGAGGAGACGGCCGAGGCCGAGCGCCTGCTGACCGGCTGACTCCGGGCACACGGACGCCAGGGCCTGGCGGGCTGACTCGGGGCACGCGGACGCCAGGGCCTGGCGGGCTGACTCGGGGCACACGGACGCCAGGGCCTGGCGGGCGGCCGGTGCCGCGTCCGCACGCGCGGGTTCCCCGAGGCCCCCCCTCAGGAAGCACCGCGCCTGCGACATGCGGTCCGGGTCCGGCGCGGCTGTCGCCGGAGCTTTCTGAAGTCACCGACTCCAGCCTCCGTGCAGAAGCGACGTACCGCCCGCCAGGCGGCCCCTGGCTTGTCCCAACGTGCCGCCACCAGTGTAGGAAGAAAGAGGAAGGTTTGTCAACCTATTGCGGTAGTGCTGTTGAAGGAAGAGGAACGAACTTCGCTTGATAGCATGATCCAGGAATCGCGCCGATGATCGGGCGGCGGCCAGCGGGACGGTGGGAGACGCGAGCTTCCTGTTGCTTCGCGAAGGACTCGGAGAGGATGGGTCCATGGCGGGTGAGGACTGGCGGCGGCTGTCCGACTACGTCATCGCGCGCAGGGTCGAGCTAGGCATGCGCGACCGGCGTGCCCTGGCCGCTGCGACCGGTGTGACCGACCGGACCCTGGGCAAGCTCGAGAACGGCCACCGGGTGTCCGCGAGCACCCTCGGCGTGATCGAGAACCATCTCGGCTGGACCCCCGGCTCCTGCCGCCGGATCCTGGCCGGTGGCGAGCCGGGCGCGGTGGCGCCTGCCGCTACCGCTGCCGCCGCTACCGCTGCTGCCGCTACCGCTGTTGCCGACGCAGCCGCCACGGGCGAGGCCGGTTACGAGGATCCGACGCTCCGGCATCTCGCCGACACCCCCGGGCTGCCTCCAGACGTGGTCCGCGGGCTGATCGCGCTCGCCAGGAACTGGCGAGACGAGCAAGACGACACGGGCGAGGCAGCGAGTCGACACGCCTGAGTTCGTCGGCAGCGTACACGGTCGCCCGGATCCCCCGCATACCACCCGAAACCGCACGTGATCACCTGGGTGTCGGTGGAATGGATGCCACATCCACTGCGTATTCTGGGACATCCGCCACATCCATCAAGATCATCTCCGGGCGGCACGGGGCGCGGCGGTCGGCGGCGGCCTCGGGGACGGCCCGCGCCGGGCCGCGAGGCGGGCCGTCAGGATCTGGCTCCGCGACCCGGTCCCACGATCGACGGGACTGGGCCTAGAGGCACACCGTGATGCCGAGCACCTTGACGCACGTGTCGCCGCCGTTGCCGCTGCCCCGGGAAGGGGTCGGGGTGGGAGTCGGCGACGCGCTGTGCTTCGGGATAGGCGTCGGCGTCGAACTCGGCGATCGCTGCGTCGGGCTCGGCGACGGCGCCTGGGTGTGCCGTTTGGGCGTCGAGCTCGGGGCCGGGGATCCGCTGACCAGGGATGCGGTCGGGTTGGGCGAAGGTCCGGCCTGCCCGGACTGCCCCGTCGAGCCCGAGTGCGGGCTGGTGCCGTGGTGCGCGGCACCGCTGCCGTGAGGCCCGGCACCGTGTGACCCGCCGTGCGCTGAGCGCTGCGCCTGGCCCGGCTGACCGGTCGCGCCTGGTGCCAGCTGGCTGCCATGGTGCGGCACGAGCGCAAGGGAGGCGGCCGCCGCGGCGACCGTGGCCGCTGTGGCCGCCGTCACCACGACCGAGTGCGCCCGAAGTGCTCTGAGCAGCCCGCCGAACCAGGTCCTGCCACAGATCGCTGCGGCAGCCGCCAGGCCGGGGATCACCGTGGGCTCCCACTTCGCCCGCCGCGACGCACGCAGCGCCACCTTGATCGCCGCGCGCTGCCGGTCGGGTCCGAGGGTGTCGGAGACGAAGAGAGTCAGGTCACCGCCGGGGTCTCGCAGCGCAAGCACGCTGAGCCCGGGCGGCAGGGCAACGTGCCTGACCTCGATCACGGCGCACGCTCCGCTTCCGCCGGGGCGGCGATTCGCCAGATGGCGGTCCACCACTGGCGTGGATCCCCCTCACCGCCGATGACGGCGATGACTGGCGTGCCGCCGACGTCAAGCCGCACCGGGTAGTCCCGTGAGCGCAGTTCGCGCGCCGCTGCGACCAGCTCTTGCGGCATGGGAACGGACGGCACCACGCCAACCGCCGCGCCGGCCGAGGCCGCAATCCGCTCGAACATCTCCACTCGGCGCCGCAATTCGGCCTGATCCGCCCTGGTTGCGGCGAGCTCGCCCTCAAGCCGCCGGAGGCGGCGCCTTCCTCGCCTCATGGCCGACGCACCTCCTTATGACCCGTAGTCGCCAGGAGCTCTCCGAATTTACCCTCGAAACAATGATTCAAGCTACAACGAGCCAATGGATCACCAGATCTCGCCCCTCGACCCTAGTGCGTCGAGATAACCCTCCGCGAGACCAGGCGCGGTTTGTGAAGTATCGGCGCGCGACCCGACCGCTGCTCGCCCCGGGCCGCTGCTCTCCCTGTGTGTCCACCTGGTAGGTAGTTGTAATCTACGTAGATAGAAGCTACATAGATTGGAGCTACGTTGATCAGTGGTTTCGTCGGCCGGGCCGCGGAGCTTGGCGTGCTTGGGGTTCGCCTCGAGCGCGTCCGGGGTTCGGGACGGGGAACAGCGGTCGCCCTGCGCGGCAGAAGGCAGGTTGGCAAGTCCCGCCTGGTTCAGGAGTTCTGCGATCGGGCTGGAGTTCCCTACCTCTACTTCACTGCCGTCAAGGGAGCTTCCCCGAAGGAGTCGATCGCCTCGCTGCTGTCGGACCTCCGCGAGTTCGCTATGCCCCGTGATCGCGAGCTGGTTCCCGGCGGCAACGCGGCGAACTGGCTGGACGCCTTCCGCGTGGTCGCTCTGGCGCTGCCCGAGCGGCCGTGCATCGTCGTCATCGACGAGAGTCCGTGGCTCGCCGAGCAGGACCAGGCATTCGAAGGTGCCTTGCAGGTCGCATGGGACCGGCTGCTCAGCGTCCGGCCGGTGCTCTTGCTGCTGCTCGGCAGCGACCTGCACATG
>DATIZP010000133.1:0-65649 GCA_035517035.1 Streptosporangiaceae bacterium
CCACCCGGATCAGGTAGTCGGTCAGCGGGGCGCGCTGCGCCAGCGCGACTACCTGGCCCCAGTCTCGGAGCGTGAGACGCAGGCGCGGCTGGTACGCGGCCGACACCGGCTCGGTGTTCTCATAGACGACGATGGACCCGGCGCTGAAGACCCTCGTGAGATCGCGCTGGCGGGCAAGCCAGTCGTAACTCTGCGCCCCGGGCACTCGGGCGAGGATCACGTAACGGATCCCCAGGGGTGCCAGCAGCCGCCCGAACTCGGTGAGCCGGCTCCCCTCGTTCAGGCAGAACTGGAGGAACAGCGACCGGGGGTTGCTGGTCTCGGTCGTGATCGGCCCGGCTTCCAGGTCGTCGGCGGAGATCACCGGACGGTTGAAGTAACCCTGCATCGGGTTGGCGACGACGCGGTCACCGATCCACGGCACCTGGAAATAGGCCCGCCACGGCAGCGCGATCGCCGTCGCTCCGTTGCTCATCGATCGATCGGCCGCTGCCCAGGCGGCCGGGTACTGCGTCGGCTGCACGTAGCCGTCGAAACCCCACAGCTCGGTGTACCCGTACGCGATCGGGACCACGGCGACACAGCACGCGCACAAGACTCTCCAGACCTTCCCCGTCAGCGGCGCTGCGATGGCGCGCGCGCCGGCTCCGAAGCAGGTTGCGTACGCCAGGGCGATCAGGGCGGCGAACTTGTCCGCCTCCCGCATGACCTTGTAGCCGGGGAGGTGCTCGAAGAGCCATCCGTACATGCTCCCGGTCGGGCCCTGGTCTCCCATGGCAAGCAGCGCGCCGGCGATCGCGAGCGCGGAGCAGCACACCGCGACCGCCCGGCCCGTGGGCCCGCCGCGCGCCCACATCTCCCAAAGTCCGAATCCGGCGACGATGAGCATGGCCAGGAGCAGGATGGGCCAGCCGGACAACTCGTCTTGCACCAGCGGCGGCCCGGGGCGCCAGAATCCGTAGAGCCCGGCCACGTTCACGGCCAGCCCGAAGACCGGATCGGCGACCGTACGGAAGGCAAGCAGGTCCAGCTTCGTGACCGGGGACCGCATCGTGAGGCTGGCCTGCGCGGCCGGAATGAGCCAGTAGAGGCTGAGAATCACGCCGCACCCGGCGATCCCGGCACCAGCCATGGCGATCCTGCGCTGACCGAACGCCAGGTGAACCGCCACCAGGATCACCAGCAGCAGCCCGGCGATGAAGAGGTAGTGGACGGACAGCGCGATATCGAGGGCGAGGACAAGCCCGCCCAGCGCGGCGGTCGCGGCCAGCGAACGGAACGGCCGCAGGGTCAGCGCCAGCAGCACAGGCAGGAGGGTGTAGCCCATCACCACGTACACCTGCCCGCTGACCATTCGCTCGTAGACGAACGGGTTCACCGTGAACACCAGGGTGGCGGTGCCGGTCGCCAGCCCCTTCCCGGGGAAGATCCGTGCGAATGCCACGCAGGCGACCGGGGCGACGGCAACGAAGGGCAGCAGGTGAATCGGCGCCCAGCGAGTCGCCTGGAAGATCCAGTACAGCACCGCATCGACCGGAGCACGGCTCGTAATGCCTGGCGGGAAGCCGAATGCCGATGGCGCGAAACGTGGGTGGGGGCCGATCGGGTAGTCGCCGTAGTCCAGCAGGTAGAGGCTTCCCCGGCCGGTCAGCGGGGCCGCGATCAGCAGATCGAGCACCACGACGAGGACGGCGAGGCAGGCCCGCCGACGCATGGCTTCGCCGCCGAGCCGGTCAGCCTGCCACCACATCGAGCGGCCTCTCCTCGTCCTGTTCGGCCTGCTCAGCCCGCTCGGCAAGCTCGGGACGCCCGGTCACGGCCGGGCCGACCGGGCCGGCCGGGCCCGGAAGCCGTGATCGCCTCCGGCTTCCCGCGATGATCAGCGCGGCCGCCGCGAAGATCAGCAGGGCGGCCGAACTCAGCGGCAGGAGCGCACGCCCGATCCCCGCCAGGCTGGCGACCGGGCACAGCGCCAGGAGCACGGCACCCGTTCTGATGCAAAGGTCAGGAAGGCGCCGCAGCGGCGGACTGGGCGTATCCAGGGCGGTCCTGGATACGCGGTGCCGACCCCGCCGTGCCCGCCGTGCCAGGCGCCCGAGAGTCGCCACCGCCAGCAGCAGGGCGAGCGCGGTGCCAACGGTGATGACGGTGCCCGTGCTCGCGCTCGAGCCAGCCGCGAAGCTGATCGTGCCGCTGTGGTGCCCGGGCGGGATCAGGTAGCCGTCGAGAAGCGAGAGCACCGGCAGCGGCGCGTCGCTGCGGGAGTTCCCCGACAGCACCCAGAGCGGGTCGTAAGCCTGCGTCCAGACCAGGACACCGGGCTGGCTGGTCGAGACGGAGTACGACCAGCTCTCGCTCCCGGTGCGGCGCAGCCGCACGGGGATCGCCGGCTGCTGGCGGTAACCAGCCCGCGAGGCGGCGTAGATGCTGCACGAGGGATTCAGGCTGCCAACAGGCAGCCGCAGGACGCGTGACGAGGCGAGCCAGACCGGCGGGCGGATGCGGGTGCCGCCGACGCAGAAGGGCTTGCGCGCCGCGGGTCCGAACTTCTGCCCCCGGCCCAGGACCGGCAGTGGCACCGACAGGGTGCGGACCGGTCTGGATGCACGCGGCAGGCCCAGGGCGAATGTCCCGGGCTCCGACTTCGACGGCAGCGCGACGATGACCGATCGCACCCGCGACCAGCCTGCCTGCACGCTGCCCGACCCCGGATCTGCGGTCGCGAAGGCGAACGTCCGCCAGCCGCGGAAATCGTCATCGATGACGTACCTGGCGCTGCCGCTGGCGCCCGAGCCGAGGACGAACTCGACCGTGTAGAGCTCGCGGCTGTCGCTGCCCTTGAAGTCAAGATAGACGTACGGACGTCCGGCCCAGTCGCGCGGCCGCTGGTAGAGAATCTTCGCAACGGCGTAGACGGAGCGCCCCGGATAGGTCGTGAACTGAGGCGCGATCGCGTCACCCGGCGCCGGGGTCCTCGCCTTCGTGGATCGAGAACCCGCCGGAACGTCCCACCGGCCAAACGAGAAGGCCGGGGACCTGCCCGGGGCGAGGCGAGCGGCGAGTGTCGCCGAGGACCACTTGGCCGCGTCGGCGAGATTGAAGTCGTAGGCGACCCGTGCGGCACTGGCGGCGAGCGCACGGTTCAGCCGCTGCCTCGCCGACCGCAGCGCCCCGGGGTCGAGAACGCGCGCTTCGGCGACCTCGTAGTCGTCGCCGAAACTCGACGGTGACGCCGACAGGGTGACCCGGTGGCTTCCCGCCCTGAGGTGCACCGTCGCGAGGCGCAGCCACTCGAAGCCGCCAGGCCCCAAGGTCAGCGGCGTGACGCTGCCGACGCGCACGCCGTCGACGCGGACCGTGAGCGTTGCCGCTTGCGGCGTCGCGAGAACGCGGGCCCAGATCTCGACCCGCCGGGAGGAGCGCACAGTGACCACGGCGGCGCTGGAGGTCGATGTGGGCTGTGGAACCGGCGCGGCGGGGTCATCGAGCGCCCCGAACTGCGCACTCTGGCCGGTCGGCACGTCGGTCTGCAGCCGGATGTTCTGCGGATCGCTCGTGATGCCCGCAAGTTCCGCGACTGGTCGGGTGCCCTGGACGGCGATGTCCACGGGCCGCTCGCCCGCCAGGAGAATGACATTGGCCCGGCGCATCAGGGCCAGGAGCCGCGGGTACCCCTGGGTGGCGATGACGTCGTCCGCCGTGAAGACCGCCCAGTCCGGTAGCCTGACGCCCGGACGGTCTGCCAGCGCGGCAATGCCCTCGCTGCCTCCGAGCACCACGGCGAGGTTGCGCCGGAAGCTGAGCGGCGCGGCGGCGCCCATGACCGCGTAATCCGTTCCCGCCGAGTTGGCGAGCAGCGGCTTCAGGCCAGGCAGCACGGACAGGGCGTGCTGCTCGGCGTAGGGGCCGATGGTCTGGCTCGGCAACGCCGACGCGACGAGCGGATACTGGAAACTCACCACGCGGCTCACGCCGGCGCTGGCAAGCATGGCGACGAACGCGGGGTCACGCCGCGTGAGCAGGGTCGACTCATAGGCGACCAGGTTCGCCGACCGCTGCGTCCAGCTGCCGTCGCCGACGTCCTGCCGTCCGGTGAACAGGACGCTCTCGTAGCCGAGGTCGTGCTCGAATCCGCGGTAGGTGCCCTGCACGAGAAATCGATAATCCTGGTCGAACGGAACGGAGGCCACCCTGCTCATTCCCGGCGCCTCGCGCAGCCGGTCGAGCAGGGCCGTCTGAGGTGGCGTCACGTGCCAGGTGCGCAGGCCGATCACCAGCGTGGGGAGCACGGGGACAAGCCCGATCCACACCAGGACGAACGGGCAGGCGACCGTGACCCAGGAGACCCGCGGGCTGTTGCGATTGCGGCCCGCTGACTTCGTGCGGGTACGTAGGTCCGCCGTCGCCGCGCGGGTGAGGTGCTCGATGGTCAGGCCGGCCAGCAGCGCGTAGGCGATGGCCTGCACGATGAGCCAGCGGTTCGGATCGCGAAGATTCCCGAAAAGGGGCAGGTGCCGCGCCGCGAAGAGGTATGCCCGGCCAAGCGGGGCGTGGCTGCCCGGCGCGGCCAGCGCGGCGATGACCGAAGCCAGCACCAGAAATATGGTGCGCCGGTCACGATGCCATCGCAGCGCGAGATAGGCGAGCAGCGGGATGACGGTCGCGAAAGCGTAGTACGCCCAGAGCGGTATGCCCGGGTACGAGAACCAGGTTTCCGTTCCGGTGAAACCGAAATATCCGATCTCTCGGCCGAATCCAAGAACGGACTGGTACAGGTCGAGGCTCCGCGTAGACAGCTGGCTGAAGCTGAAGATCTGCTGGAGCGTCTCGTATTGCGGACGGTACCCGGCGAGCGAGGGCAGCAGCCAGGCGGCGTTCAGCAGGAGCACCCCGGGCA
Source organism: Streptosporangiaceae bacterium (assembly GCA_035517035.1). Taxonomy (GTDB): domain Bacteria; phylum Actinomycetota; class Actinomycetes; order Streptosporangiales; family Streptosporangiaceae; genus Chersky-822. The sequence continues at coordinate 4,898 of DATIZP010000133.1, forward strand.
CGGCAACCGCCAGCGTCCGCACCGCGTTCGCCCAGCCCGCCCGCCGACCCGCCCGCGAGGTAAGCACGACCAGTGCGTAAAGGACAAGGAAGGGTAGGACGTACATCACCAGGTCGGCCCGGACGAGGATGCCGATACCGATGGCGAAGATGAAGCCGATGACCCTGCCGATGCTGAACCGCTGCAGGCACGACGACCAGGCCAGGAGCATGACGGGGGCGAGGGCGATGATGATCTCGACGTTGAGCTGCCCGCTCCCCCAGCGGGTGAGCGAGGCCTGCGACGTCAGGTACAGCAGCCCGGCGATGACAGCCGCCAGCCGCTGGCGGTACCAGGACCATGCCAGCGCGTAGGCGCCGAGCCCGGCGCCAAAGAGCACGAGCACGTCAAGCAGCTTGACCGTGCCCATCGGACTCCGAGTGAGCAGAGTCAAGGCCCCGAGAATGTTGTCGAACGAGAACACCCGCCGCGAGCCGAACGAGGCTGGATTCCAGGGGTCGGTGAGCATGGCCAGCGACGAGTTCTGCGCTGCTCTGGAGATGAAGCCGAGCATGTCCGTGCCAGCGGGGATGGCGCCGGTGAAGATGAACCTGCGCATCGTCCAGATCGTCATCGCGGCGAGCAGCCCGATGCCCGGGGCATGGCTGGCCAGCCGGACCCGTTGAGCGGGCGTCGGGGCGCGCACCCCTGCGCCGCGGACTAGCACCGGGAGCCGAGCCCCCTTCGTGCCCGGCCTGGGGCCGCCGCCGTCCTGCCATCGGTGGTGCTCACCGCGCGGTACAGGGCCATGGTGCGAGTCACGTGGTCAGCCAGCAGGAAGCGGTCCTCGACGAGTTCGCGCCCTGCGGTCCCGTACTCGCGGGCTCTCCCAGGCTCGGTGGAGATCACCTCAAGCGCCCCGGCCATCGCGGGCACGTCTGCCGAAGGCACGACGATTCCCGCGCGGCCATGGACAAGCGGGGCGAGCGCGACACGGTCCGTGACCGCGACGGGCAGCTCATGAGACCAGGCCTCGACGACGGCGCGGGGCAGCCCTTCGTAGATGGAGGACACCATCAGCACATCGGCGGCGTCGTAGGCCTGCGCGATGCGCTCGGCGTCACACCAGCCAGCCGCGACCGCCCCCGCCTGTCTGGCCAACTCATCGGCTGGTCCGTGGCCGACAAGCAGCAGCCGCGCGTCGGGCAGCCTGCTGCGCAGGTCGGCGAACGCGGCGCCGGCGAAGGGCAGTCCCTTGCGCCGAGCCGAGTCTGGCCGGGCGACCAGAAGAACCGTCGGCTCGTCTCGAAGGCCGAAGCTGGCGCGGACCCGAGCCCGCTCCGGCTCCCTGAGCCGGGCCGTCGTCTTGTCCACCGCCGGCGCGATGACCTCTACCCGTCGCGCGCCGAGCCGCTGAAAATGCGCTGCTTCCGCGTCAGTCGCGGCGATTACTCCATCCGCCAGGCGCGCGACCCGGGGCGCTATCCGGTCGAACACCTCCATGATCCGCAGCGGTCCGTAGCCGACCCAGCTTCGCGGCCTGCTCGGATGGAAGACAGGCGTCCAGATCAGCCGCAGCCGCCGTGCCTTGGCCAGGGCGATCGCGCCGAAGGTTGTCGCGGACGGCAGGCAGGAGAAGACGTGGACCAGCACGTCGCCGCGCGCATGGCGGCGGACGCCGGCGAGGTCACCCGCCACCGCCACTTCTATTCCGCGGGCGAGTAGTCCGCCCTCGAGGTTGCGCAGGTCCGCCGTCACTCCGCCAGGGGACAGGCCCGCGTAGACAAGGAGAACCTTCATGCGAGGACTCCTACCAGCGGGTGAGCGTCCAGCCACTCGGCCAGGGCTACGTCGCGCACGTGCTCCCAGCCCATGTCGGTGTCCGCGAGCCCGGGCGGCAGCGCTTCGATCGCCAGTCGAAGCTGGGTCGCGTCGAGGCCGTCGGACGAAGCCGGGTCGAGCGCGCGGAGAAGCGCGACCTGCGTAGCCGCCAGCGCGGTCTCCACGGCGGTGCGGCGAAGCGCGACACGCCAGCGGCTCCGTCCTCGAAGCCTGGCCAGCGCGGCGTACTGGGCGTTGCGGATCAGGCTCTTGCCGATCGGCATGCCGAGCGGCACATCACTGATCTCGGCCAGCTGCTGGAGAATGCAGTCTCGCATGTGCAGGAAGCCCTCGACCGCGTCGCCGGCAGCCAGCGCTGACCGCAGCGCGACAGCCAGCTCGGCTCCCGAGAGCTCGCCGGTCCGGCTCGGCGGGACGGCCCGCAGCTGGGTCAGGGCTGTCTCAAGATCGGACGCGTAGCGGCCCGATCGCAGGAGCCTGACCTGCGCGACGTGCAGCGCCGCCTTGCGCAGGGCATCGCGGCAGCGGGCAGGCGGACGCCCGTCACACATGGCGGCGGTGTCGAACGACTCAAGGACGCTGCGTGCGGCCGAGAGCAGGGCCGAGCTGGCAGCGAAGGTCGTGACTCCGGTGAGCGGCTCGCGGCGAAGAGACCAGCCAGGCGGCGCCGCAAGGACGACCGCCTCGGCCTTGAGCTTGCGCACGAAGAGGCTTCCGCCGGGTCGCCGGAACCGGAACCTGGGCACGGGGTTGACCGACACCTCGGCTCCGAGATCCGCGCTCAGGCATCGGGCGACCTCGGCCAGCCGCGGCGCGGCCCGCGGAATCCTTGGCAGCGGCAGCACCACGGAGACGTCGAAGTCGCTGCCCTCGTGGGCGGTCCCGAGCGCCCGGCTGCCTCCGAGCAGCACCGGCGCGGCGCCGACCTGGCTGGCGACCATGGTCGCGATCTGCTCCCGCCACTCGTCGCGCGGGACGGGCGTCGCTGACGGTGTCCGCGGTCGCACCTGCCTGGCCCGGGTGAGCAGCACCAAGACGATGCCGCCGGCAACCATGACGGCAAATGTCACGGCGAGCACCCCGATCAGCTCAGCGATGCCCGCGTGGAAGGAGTAGTACCCGGCGAACTGCACCATGGCAGCCAGTGCCAGCACGGCGATGACGCCCCGGTGCTGGCGCGCCAGGAGATAGATGGAGACGAGGTAGCCGAGCGCATAGAGCCCGAAGACGGCCGCGATCAGCGGGACGAAGCGGTCCGCCGTCCGGTAGCGGCTGCCGAGCAGCGGAATGACAACCCACGACGGCTGCAGCGCGAACAGCGCCACGATGGCCCCGCAGACCGCGGCCACGACGCCGCAGGCACCCAGAATCCACCGTGTGCCGCCTCTGCCCTGGTCGTGGTGCCGGGAGAAGACAGGGAAGGCGATCACGAAGAAGGATGACGCGGCGAAATAGACGATCTTGCCGGCCAGCGAGGCTCCCGCGTACAGGCCGGCCTGGTAGCCGGAAAGGTAGTGCTTGGCCACGAGCGTGTCCGACGAGAGCAACAGCGCAAGCAGGCCATAGGTGCACAGCGCCGTCATCGAGTAGCCGATCACCCCGGGCATGCCCCGCCTCGGGCGACGCCGGTGCGAGATGCGGCCCTTGATCGCCGCCACGGAGCTATCGTCCGGGGCAGGCACCAGGTTTCCCCTGGCCAGCGAAGGCATCGTCAGGAGCAGGTACGTGACGAGCGCCACGACGCTGCTCGCCGCGACGGCCGTCATGCCGGCCAGGGCGGACCGCCATAGGAAGCCCATGGCCAGGACCCCGACAATGGCCTTCGTCAGCCCTTCGGCGACGCTCTCGGCGGCGAAGCGGCCGAACCGCTCGGCTCCCTGCAACAGACCACCGAGCAGATGGCCAAGCACGTAGCAGGGGATGATCGCGCCGACCGTGACGACCAGCCACGGCGAGCCGAGATGAAACAAGCGGCTGATCCAGGCGCTTGCCAGAACGATCGCCCCGGCCAGCACCAGCGAGCCGGCCGCCAGCCGAAGCCCGTAGTGCGACAGCATCGGGCGCAGCCTGCGGGTCTGGTGCCGCAGCAGGAGCGACGTGGTCCCGCGACTGGCGACCGTCTGAACGGCGGCGAGCATCGGCGTTGCGAAGCTGAGCAGCGCCATGCTGGCCGCCAGCGCCCCGTACCGCACCGGGCCCAGCGAGTGAGCGCCGACCGCGTTGAAGGCGAAGTTCGACACCTGCCCGACCATCGTGCCGGCCAGTACCAGCGATGCCCCGTTGATCAGGCGCCTCAGGGCTGGCGGCGCCTGCCACGCCGGCCGGCCAGCGCGCGTCTGCGGGAAGGGAGCGGTTCCGTTATCGAGAAGCTGGGCCGACGCGCTCATCCCGTATGCCAGTCACTCAGAGCGCGTCGGCCCGCGGGATCGAGGTCATCAAGCACCAAGGCGGTGACCTCGGGAATCTCGGCCGGCTCCGACACCCGCGCGGCAGCGGCGGCGGGACCGATGACGATTCCCCACTGATCCCGGTCGGCCGGGTCATAGGCGTGCATCGCCTTCGGCCTGATGAAGGAGTGGAAGTTGGGAAAGACCGCGGTACCGGGAGGCAGCAGGTAGATCTCGTCGCCATACGGCCTGCCGCTGAACTCCAGGTGATGGGACTTGAGCTCGGAGGCGCTGAGAAAGTGGCCCGGGTACCGGGTCGCGACGCGCTCCCGCAGTTCCTGCCGCAGCCGCTCGTCCTCGTCGAGGTACCACAACCGCACCATCGTGGCGTCGAGCGCGACGAAGAAGCGCTCGGGAAAGGCCCGGTGGCTGGTCAGCTCGGGAATCGCGATCTGGCGCGACAGGGCCGACATCCCGTGATCGGAGAAGACGACGGTTGTCACCTCACCAAACCGGCGCCGGATGCCCCGGCGGATCCGGCCGACGAGCTCGTCGGTGGACCGCACCCTGCGCCAGAACACCGGCGACGTGATGCCGAACAGGTGCGCCGCCATGTCGATCTGGTGCAGGTAAACGAAGATGAGCCCGACGTCGGCGGGCACCACCTCAAGCTGTGCCAGCAGGTCGCTTCCTCTCCTGACCTGTGACGAGTCGAGGTAGGCCCACGGCCGCCCCGTCGTCGTGCATGCGTCGAAGATGCTCGGGCAGCCGAGTGCGGCCGGCGCGGTCATAGGCTCGCGCAAGGTGAGATCGAACATGCCGATGGCCCTGAAGGGGACGTTGCGCAGGCTGAGGTGGGGCAGGCCGCTGCGCCGTGCCAGGTACCGCATAGCCGTCGCCGAGAGGCCGAGCTTCAGGCCCCGGAGGGCCAGGTCGCTCGGCACCCGATCGAGGGGCGCGCAGCGCGACAGGCCCTTCCATGGACTCGAGGCCGGCCGGTAGCAGTACTCCATCCAGTAGCCGGTCTCGTCGGGGTAGCGCCCCGTGAAGAAGGTGGCACGGATGGCATCGCTGTATCCCAGGATCGGCCTGAGCGGTCGCCGGACACCCGATGCCGCCAGCTCGGCGAGGTTCGGCGTGACGTCCTCGCTGAGGAAGTCGTGGCGGAAGGCGTCGATGAGGAAGACGACCACCGGCGGTCGCGGCTCAGCCATGCGTCGGCTCCTGCTGGTGCGTTGCGGCAAGCACCCGGCTCGGTTCGACGGCGGGGACCGCCGTGGCCGTGCCGTGCGCCGCGCCGAGCCTGGCGTCGCCGACCCGCTGGCGAGGCACCACCACGTCACCCTTGCCCTGACGGATGTACTGCACGCAGAGCTCGTTGACGACGTCCGACCAGGTGCACGCAACCTCGCCGCTCCGCTTCGCGCCCAGCCGGAGGCCGACCCGCAGGGCCTCGTCAGACTCGAGCAGGGCGAGCGCGCTGGCCAGGGACGCGTGGCAGCCAGGGTCGACGAGCAGGCCGTTCTCCCCGTGCCGGACAACCGATGCGATGCCGGTGAGATTGCTGGCTACAACGGGCACGCCGGCCCGGAGGGCCTCCAGAGCCACCAGTGGCACGCCCTCTGAGACCGAGGGCAGCACAAGCGCCTCGGCGGCGGAGTAGTACCGGCTGACCTCGGCGCGCTCGAGCGCTCCGGTGAAGACGACGCGGTCCCTCACGCCCGCCCTGGACGCGAGGCGCTCAAGGGCAGCCCGCATCGGGCCCTCGCCGACGAAGATGCACGGCGTGCTCACCTCGGCGAGCGCTCGGACCAGGATGTCCGGACCCTTGCGATCGACGAGCGACCCGACATACAGGCAGTAGCGCTCAAACCCGTGCCGCGCCCGCACGCTGACCGGGCGGTGCTGGCCGGAGGGAGGCCGGCCGGACGAGCGCTGGCCGACCGGGCGCTGATCGGTCACGTTCCTGACCGTCACGAAGCGCGAGCGGGGCAGCCGAGTCCGCGTGGCAAGCTCGTCGGCCAGCTCGGCGAAGTTGGTAACCACGAGTGATGCGGCACGGCAGGCCCGCAGGTTCACCGAGCGGTAGATGCAGCGCCGCACCACGCGCTCGGACCGGCGGCGGTAACGGCAGGACCACGGCGTCGAGTCGTGCTCGGTGTACACGAGCAGGGCGGCACCGGCCCGCCTCCGCATCGTCCGACCCAGCAGGACGGCCGCCAGCGCGCCATGGACGTGCACGACGTCGAAGCCGGCCGCGTCCTGCCTGAGCAGGAGCCGGGCGCGCCGGGCGGCTCGGATGTTGCCGAGCAGGTGCTGGAGTACCCACCGCGAGAAGTCCATCGGAACACGGCTGACGAGCCACCCCAGCGGCTGGTACGCCCCGACCGGCGCGATCAAAAGCCTTTCCGGTACTTGCTCGAGCGCCCCGGAATGGACATCCGCCACAAGTACGACCTCTTCCCCTTTATCGGCTAGATGTTCCGCCAGTTCAAGCGCGACAAACTCAGCGCCACCCGAGCCCTTACCGATCGAAACAACACCACGGCTCACCATAAGTATTCGCAAATGCTACACCCCCCGTTTGGCTGAGCGTTGATGTTATCCGGAACAACGTCCCTCGTGGCGCAAACTCAATGCCACACCGAGTGCGGTCGTCTCGAATCCCATGTGGTGCAGCGGATTCATAGGCCAGAAAGCGCCAGCGCTGCGCGGTGAGTCGGCTGCCGAAATAACTCAAGCGCCACCGATACGATGGATTAGGGCGTAAGCGAGCAAAGGCAAGGCGACCTAGATATGCCGTGACCTGGTATGTTAAGGAACCAATCGCTGCCCGGGCAGGCCGGCTGCCGACGTTATCTGACAGCGACTCAATGTCATTGCATGCTCACTGGGCCGATGCTAATCTTGCGCGCCGGGAGGTAATGTCCTATGCGAATTAGTGGACTCAGAATTGGCTTTGCGCTCGTCGGCTCAACGATCCTGGCGGCCGGTGTGACGAGCTTCGCAATCGCCGCTCAGGATCACAGATCACACGGACCGCAGTGTTACAGCACCTGTCCGACAAGAACGCGTCTCACCGCGTCCGAGAAGACCCTCACCTTCGGCAGCGAGAACTCCGAGGTCTTCACTGTCGTGGTAAGGACGAAAGTTCGCGGCGTCTCTGGGAATCCGATCGGCACTGCCACGGTGATGTACCGGTCGACCACCCTGTGCACGGTCGTGCTCACCGATTACGGGAGGCACAAGGCGAGAGGAACGTGCTCACCATCGGCCGACGCGCTACCCGTGCGGCACAAGGTGTACCGGGTCAGGGCCTTCTACAGCGGGAGTTCCTCGTTCACCGCGTCGCACGCCAGGCGCCGCATCATCAGGGTGGTCTCCTGACGCAATTCGGCAGTCGGTCCGTGACAGCCGACCGGCCCGCCGCGACGGCAGTCGTCGTGGCGGGCCGGTCGGCTGTCCGCGGCTCTAGGGCCTGTCCCGTAGGGCCTGTCCCGTAGATCATGGGACTTGGTCGCGGAGCCAGATCCTGATGGCCCACCTTGCGGTCCGGCGCGGGCCGTCCCCGAGGCCGCCGCCGGCCGCCGCGCCCCGTACCGCCCGTAGATGATCTTGATGGATGTGGCGGATGTCCCAGAATATGCAGTGGATGTGGCATCCATTCCACGGACACCCAGGTGGTCACGTCCGGTTTCGGCTGGTATGCGGGGATCCGGGCGGGCGTGCTCGCCCAGGCGGCCGCGGCAGCGGCGGCGTGACGGCCAGCCGCGCTGCTCCGGGTTGTCCGCGGCAGCGGCGGCGCGACGGCCAGCGCGCTGCTCCGGGTTGTCCGCCGCCGGTGCTGCCGCGCGGTAGCGCAGTCGGTGCCCGCGGAAATCTACCGGACAGGCGCTAGTCCACCGTGAAGTAGTCCGGCCCGGAGTACTGGCCGGTCAGCTGCTTGCTGCGCTGCATGAGCAGGTCGTTGAGCAGGCTGGAGGCGCCGATCCTGAACAAGTCGGGGGTGAGCCAGGCATGGCCGGCGGTCTCGTTCACCAGCACCAGGTACCTGATCGCGTCCCTGGCCGTGCGGATGCCGCCGGCCACCTTGACCCCGACCCGCCGCCCGCAGGCCCGCTCGAAGTCGCGCACCGCGGCCAGCATGACCAGCGCGACGGGCGGCGTCGAGGCCGGAACTACCTTCCCGGTCGATGTCTTGATGAAGTCCGCCCCCGCCAGCATCGCCAGCCACGATGCCCGCGACACATTGTCCAGCGTGACCAGTTCGCCGGTCTCAAGGATGACCTTCAGGTGCGCGGCCCCGCAGGCCTCCTTCACGGCCCGGATCTCCTCGTAGACCTGGCCGTACCGGCCGGCCAGGAACGCGCCGCGGTCGATCACCATGTCGATCTCGTCGGCACCGGCGTCCACGGCCTCGGCCACGTCGGCGAGCTTGACCGCCAGCGACGCCCGCCCCGAGGGGAACGCGGTCGCCACCGACGCCACCGCCACCGGGCCGCCAGCCAGATCGGCCCTGGCCACGGCCACCAGGTCGGGGTAGACGCATACCGCGGCGACCGGAGGAACCGCGGGATCGGCCGGGTCGGGCCGCAGCGCCTTAGCGCACAGCCCGCGCACCTTGCCTGGCGTATCGGCGCCCTCAAGCGTGGTCAGGTCCACCATCGCGACCGCCAGACTCAGAGCGGCGAGCTTGGCGTCCTTCTTGATCGAGCGCGTGGCCAGGCTGTCCACCCGCGCATGAGCGCCGACCTGGTCGACGCCGGGCAGCCCGTGCAGCACCTGCCGCAGCCCGGCGTCCGATACGCTCCCGCCGGCCAGCCAGGCGCCTCCGCCGTCCCACGGGACCTCCGCCCTGCGGCTCGCCACGGCCCGGCCTGCTGCGCTCCTCGACTCACCTGCCACGATCAAGAAGCTACCGCGACGCCGGCGCGATGAGTAGCCAGGGCAAAGCGGGGTGCGGCGGGGCGCCCGGCTCGGCCCGGCGCGATGAGTAGCCAGGGCAAGGCGGGGGGTGGGGTGGGGCGCCCGACTCGCGCCGGCGCGATGAGTAGCCAGGGCACGGCGGAGTGGGACGCCCGGCTCGGCTCGGCGCGCCCGGGCCGTCGCGAGCCCGCTCAGCCTCGGTGTGCCCGACTGGTTACCGGCGGCGCCATGGCAGAGGCGAAGCCCGGCTTGATCACGGTGTTGATCAGCTCGAGCCGCTCGTCGAACGGCGCGAACGCGCTCTTCATCGCGTTGATGGTCAGCCACTGGATGTCCGACCAGCCGTACCCGAACGCCTCGCACAGCGCGGCGAACTCCGAGGACAACGTCACGTCACTCATCAGCCGGTTGTCGGTGTTGACGGTGACGCGGAACGACAGCCTGCGCAGCAGCCCGATCGGGTGCTCCTTGATCGACGGCGCGGCCCCGGTGTTGACGTTCGACGTGGGGCACATCTCCAGCGGGATCCGCCGGTCCCTGATGTAGCTGGCCAGCAGCCCCAGCCTGGCCGTGCCGTCAGGCTCCTCGATGATGTCGTCGATGATCCGCACGCCGTGGCCGAGCCGCTCGGCGCCGCACCACTGCACCGCCTCCCAGATCGACGGCAGGCCGAACCCCTCGCCGGCGTGGATGGTGATGTGAAAGTTCTCCCGCGACACGTACCGGAACGCGTCGAGGTGTCGGCTCGGCCGGCTGCCCGCCTCGGCGCCGGCGATGTCGAAGCCGACCACGCCGACGTCCCTGTGCCGGACCGCGAGCTCGGCGATCTCCAGCGACCGCGCGGCCGTCCGCATGGCCGTCAGCAGCGCGTAGACCCGGATGTTGCGGCCGGCGCTGCCGATCGAGAAGCCGTCGAGCACGGCCTCGACCACCTCGTCCAGGCTCAGCCCGGCGGTGACATGCAGCTCGGGGGCGAACCGGACCTCCGCGTACACCACGCCGTCGGCCGCGAGGTCCTCCGCGCACTCGGCGGCCACCCGCACCAGCGAGTCCCTGGTCTGCATGACCCCGACCGTGTGCCTGAACGTCCGCAGGTAGACCTCGAGGTTGCCGCGCTCGGCCGCCGCCGAGGCGATCATCGCGCCGAGCTCGTCGGGGTTGGTGGTCGGCAGGTCGCGGTAGCCGTTCTCGTTCGCCAGCTCGACGATGGTGGCCGGGCGCAGCCCGCCGTCCAGATGGTCGTGCAGCAGCACCTTGGGCACCCGGCGGATCTGGTCAAGCGTCACAGACATGCGGACCATTCTGCCGGACGGCCGTCCTGCCTAGGCGATCCGCTCCAGCACCGCGGGCCGGGCAGGCGGAGCTTGCGGCCCGATCTCGATGCCGCCCTCCAGCGCATCGATCGCTTTGCCGAACCGGTCGGTTTCGTCGGTCCTCAGCTCGAGCAGCGGCTGCCCCAGCTCGACCCGCTCCCCCGGCTTGACCAGGCAGATCACCCCGGCGCCCGCGCTGACCGGGTCCTCCTTCCTGGCCCGCCCGGCCCCCAGACGCCAGCCGGCCACGCCGACCGCGAGTGCGTCGAGCCGCCGCAGCCAGCCGGCCACGGGCGCGGTCACCACACGCGAGTGCGCGGCGCCAGGAAGCGGCGCGTCCGGGTCGCCACCCTGGCCGGCGATCATCGCGCGGTAGGTGGCGAGCGCCCGGCCGTCGGCCAGCGCCCGCGCCGGGTCGTGAGCCGTCTGCGAGGGGTCAAGGCCGGCCAGCGCGAGCATCTCGCGCGCCAGCGCCAGCGTCACCTCGACCACGTCGCCCGGGCCGCCGCCGCGCAGCACCTGCACGGCCTCGTCCACCTCCACGGCGTTGCCGACCGCCCGGCCGAGCGGCACGTCCATCGCGGTCAGCAGCGCGACGGTGCGCACCCCGGACTCGGTGCCGAGCCGCACCATGGTCGCCGCCAGCTCCCGCGCCGCCCCGATCTCGCGCATGAACGCACCGCTGCCGACCTTCACGTCGAGCACCAGCGCGCTGGTCCCCTCGGCGATCTTCTTGGACATGATCGAGCTGGCGATCAGCGGGATGGACTCCACCGTCCCCGTGACGTCGCGAAGGGCGTAGAGCTTGCGGTCGGCGGGCGCCAGATCGTCACCAGCCGCGCAGATGACCGCGCCGACCGTAGAAAGGAGGTGAACGAACTCGCGCCCGGACAGCCCGGCCCGCCAGCCGGGTATGGCCTCCAGCTTGTCGAGCGTCCCTCCGGTGTGGCCGAGGCCGCGGCCAGAGAGCTGTGGCACCGCGACGCCGCAGGCGGCCACCAGCGGGGCCAGGATCAGCGACACCTTGTCGCCCACGCCGCCGGTGGAGTGCTTGTCTACGGTCGGCGCGGGCACCGCGGACAGATCGAGCCGCTGGCCGGTGTCGATCATCGCGTCGGTCCACGTCCGCAGCTCGGCGGCGGACAGGCCGCGGAAGAAAATGGCCATGGCCATCGCCGACATCTGCTCGTCGGCCACCGCGCCCCTGGTGTAGGCGTCGATCAGCCAGCGGATGTCGGCGTCGCTCAGCGTCCCGCCGTCTCGCTTGGCCCTGATCAGGTCGACCGCGGCGGGCTCAGCCACGAGCGTCCCGCCGCTCCGCAAGGTCCGTGCCGGTGAACGCATCCGGCAGCAGGGTGCCGAGCTCGCGCGGGCCGTGGTCGCCGTCGAGCAGCAGGCCGGCGCCGCCCGCCTCGACCAGCAGCTGCCTGCACCGCCCGCACGGCACGAGCGGCGCCCCGTCGGCGGCGACCACGCTGACCGCCACGAGCCGCCCCGCCCCGGCCGCGTGCAGCGCGCTGACCAGCCCGCACTCGGCGCACAGGCCAAGGCCGAAGGATGCGTTCTCCACGTTGCAGCCGGTCACCACGGCGCCGTTGGCCGCAAGCCCCGCGGCACCCACCCGCAGCCGCGAGTACGGAGCGTACGCGTTGCCGGCCACCGCCACGGCAGCGGCCCGCAGGGCAGACCAGTCTATGGTCATCGGGCATCTCCGGTCGTTACGCTAACCTTGGCCGTTTCATCAGTGATTGTGCGTGTATCGATTTCACAACAGCGTCGCTACTGCCGTGTTTACCCGCTTCCGCAACACTCGTGACGGTAATAGATTCCTCAGCATCCCGGGGGGGTTACTCCGGGGATCTCTGTGCCTAGCCGGCCAGGCCCAAGTTGACAGACCGGCGGTTTCCCGGGCGGCCCCCAACCGCCCTCGCAGAGGAGGTATCCGTGAGAGGGACAGTCAAGGCCGTCGCCGCGCTGGGCGTCATTGCGGCGCTGGTAGCGGGCTGCGCCAAGCCGGCGAAGTCGACGCCAGCCGCAGCGCCTAAGTTCAAGGCCTGCATGGTCACCGACACCGGCGGCATCAACGACAAGTCATTCAACCAGTCGTCGTACGCGGGCTTGGTGGGCGCCGCGAACGCCGAGCCGTCCAAGATCCACGCCCAGTACCTGCCCTCCACCTCGTCGGCAGACTACGCCAAGAACATCAGCGCCTTCGAAGCTCAGAAGTGCGGCATCATCGTCACGGTCGGCTTCCTGATGGGCCCGGCGACCGAGGCGGCCGCGAAGGCCAACCCGAAGCAGAAGTTCGCCATCGTCGACTGCTCGTACGCGTCGGCGTGCCTGCCCAAGCCGGTCGAGGGCAACATCGACCAGCTTGTCTACAACACCGTCCAGGACGGGTTCCTCGGCGGCTACCTGGCGGCCGGCCTGAGCAAGACCCACGTGGTGGCCACCTACGGCGGTGAGGACTTCGGCACGGTGACCATCTACATGGACGGTTTCTGGGACGGCGTGGAGTACTACAACACCCAGCACCACACCAACGTCAAGGTGCTCGGCTGGAACGAGAAGACCCAGAAGGGCAGCTTCATCGGCAGCTTCACCAACCTGGGCGCGTCCCAGACGCTCACCAACACCTTCATCGGCGACGGCGCGGACATCATCTTCCCCGTGGCCGGCGGTGACGGCCTCGGCAGCGCGGCCGCCGTCAAGGCCGCGGACGCCTCCGGCAAGCACGTCTCCATGTTCTGGGTGGACACCGACGGCTGCGTGAGCGCCGCTCAGTACTGCTCCTACTTCGTCACCAGCGTGGAGAAGGGCATCACCGAGTCGGTGAAGACGGCCGTGCTTGCCGCGGCCAACGGCACCTTCAAGGGCGGCACCTACATCGGCACGCTCGCGAACGGCGGCGCGGTGCTCGCACCGTTCCACGACTTCACCGGCAAGGTTCCTGCGGCCCTGGTGTCGGAGCTGAACACGATCAAGTCGGAGATCGAGAGCGGCCAGATCGTGCCGGCTACCAAGAGTCCGGTATAAGCCCGGGCTTAGGTAGTACGTAGCGTCCAACCGGTCAGCGGCCCGCCCTGGCGGGCCGCTGATCGGCAGCCGCGGGGAGGGAGGTCGCCGTGAAGCTTGAGCTGCGCGGAATCACCAAGCGCTTCGGCGACCTCGTGGCCAACGACCACATTGACCTGGTGGTCCAGCCCGGCGAGATCCGGGCGCTGCTCGGCGAGAACGGCGCCGGCAAGACCACCCTGATGAACGTGCTCTACGGGCTGATCCAGCCCGATGAGGGCGAGATCCTGATCGATGACCAGCCCATCACGATCCGTTCGCCCAAGGACGCGATCAACGCCAAGATCGGCATGGTCCACCAGCACTTCATGCTGGTCCCGGTGTTTACCGTGGCCGAGAACGTCACGCTCGGCATGGAGCGGGTGCGCGCACTCGGCCTGCTCGACCGGCGCAAGACCCGGCGCGACGTGCGCGAGCTTTCCGAGCGGTACGGCCTGCGGATCGACCCCGACGCTCATGTGGAGGACCTGCCGGTCGGGGTGCAGCAGCGGGTCGAGATCGTCAAGACCCTGCTGCGCGACGCCAGCGTCCTCGTGCTCGACGAGCCGACGGCCGTGCTGACCCCCAGCGAGACGCAGGACCTCTTCCGGATCATGCGCGAGCTGCAGGCCGGCGGCAGATCCATCATCTTCATCTCGCACAAGCTGAAGGAAGTTCAGGAGATCGCCGACCACGTGACGATCATCCGGCGCGGCAAGGTGGTCGGGGAGCGCCCGCCGAGCACCAGCGACGCCGAGCTTGCCGCCCTGATGGTCGGCCGCGCCGTCCAGCTCAGGGTGACCAAGACGCCGGCCAAGCCGACCGACGTCGTGCTCGACGTGGCGGGCCTCACCGTCGCCGGGGAGCGCGGCGAGCAGGCGGTCCGCGATCTTTCCTTCGAGGTCCGGGCTGGCGAGATCCTCGGCGTGGCGGGCGTCCAGGGAAACGGCCAGACCGAGCTGTGCGAGGCGATCATGGGCCTGCGGCCTTCGAAGGCCGGGTCCGTGTGCCTGCTCGGCCACGACATCGGCCACCTGCGCACCAGGGACCGGCTGCGCGCTGGCATCGGCTACATCCCGGAGGACCGGCAGGAAGATGGCCTGGTCAGCGGCTTCTCGGTGGCCGAGAACTTGGTGCTCGACGTCTACGACCAGCCGCCGTACGCCTCCGGCATCGCACTCGACGTGGCCGCGATCCGCGCCGCCGCGACCGAGCGGGTCGCGGACTTCGACGTCAGGACCACATCGATCCAGACCACCGTCAGCACCCTGTCCGGTGGCAACCAGCAGAAGGTCATCGTGGCCCGCGAGCTGGGCCGCGACGTGAAGCTGCTGCTGGCCAACCAGCCGACCAGGGGCCTGGACGTCGGGTCCATCGAGTTCGTGCACAAGCGGATCATCGAGGAGCGCGATCACGGCGCCGCGGTCCTGCTCGTCTCGTCGGAGCTCGACGAGATCTACGCCCTCTCCGACCGGATCGCGGTCATCTACGAGGGAAGGATCGTCGGATTCGTCCCGCCCGACACGCCCGAGGCCGAGCTCGGCCTGATGATGGCGGGCGGCGGCAGGGCCGAACTCGGCGGGGCCGAGCATCGGCTAGACGCTGACGAGCTGCTGGAGGTACCCGGCGCTCTCGGCCAGGAATCGCAGGCCGAGGAGCAGCAGCCATGAGTGACGAGGCCCCCGCGGTCGGGCCGGGCCCCGATCCCGGAGCGCAGGATCTCGTTCAGCCCGCGGTCCGCGCGCCCGACCCCGCGCCGTCGGAGGCGCCGGGCCTGGCCGGCCAGGCCGGGGAGCCGGCACCGGGCGGGCCCCGCCCGGCTCGGGCGGCGCTGGCCGGCAACGTGATCATCCAGGCGATCATCGAGGGCAGCCCGGCCGTCATCACGATCCTGGCCATCTTCCTGGCGCTGGTGATCGGCGGCCTGCTGATCGCCGTGAGCGACCCGGTGGTGCTGCGCGCCTGGGACTCGGTCGGCTACGCGCCGGGCGCCGCGTTCTCGGCCACCTGGGACTCGGCGGCCTCCGCCTACTCGGCCATGTTCGAGGGCTCGATCTTCAACCCCGGGACGATCGCGGCAGCCTTCCACGGCGGCTCGATCGCCGCGATCTTCTATCCGCTCTCGCTGACGGTGTTCGAGGCGACGCCGCTGATCCTCACCGGGCTCGCGGTCGGGATCGCCTTCCGGGCCGGACTGTTCAACATCGGGGCGACCAGCCAGTTCATCGGCGGTGCGATGGTCGCCGCGTGGCTGGGCTTCGCGATCAACATGCCGATCGTGATCCACGTCATCGTCTGCATCATCGGCGCGCTGATCGGTGGCGCGATCATGGGCTGGCTTGTCGGCGAGCTCAAGGCGCGGACCGGGGCGCACGAGGTGATCGTCACGATCATGCTCAACTACATCATGGAGTACCTGCTCTCCTACCTGCTCTCCACGCCGAAGGCGCTGCAGCAGCCGGGCCAGTACAACGAGATCTCCCCGCCGGTCACGCCGAGCGCCTACCTGCCGCACGTCGGCGGGCCGCCGCCGCAGGCCAGCCTCGGCTTCCTGATCGCCATCGCCGCGGCGGCGGGAGTCGCCTGGCTGCTCACCAGGAGCACGATCGGATTCCAGTTCCGCACCGTCGGGGCGAATCAGAGTGCCGCGCGCAGCGCAGGCATCAGGCCCGAGCGAGCCTGGGCGCTGGTGATGCTGATCGCCGGCGGCCTCGCCGGCCTGGCCGCGGCCACCATCGTCTTGGCGGGCGGTACCCCGCCTCCGCCGCTGAACACCAGCACCTACGGCACCTACGGCATCGACGGCATCACGGTCGCGCTGCTCGGTCGAGCCAGGCCGTTCGGCATAGTGCTGGCCGCCCTGCTGTTCGGCGCGCTGAACGCGGGCGGCACCTCGATGGCGGCCGCCACAACGGTTCCGGCCGACATCGTGGAGGTCATCGAGGGGCTCATCGTGCTCTTCGTGGCCGCGCCACCGCTGATCCGGGCGGTCTTCCGGCTCCGGGCCGCGGCGGGCACCGGCATGGAGGCCGCGGGTAAGGGGTGGAACGGGTGACGACGCTGACTCCTACCGGGCGCCTGCTGCGACCCGCCGAGAGCATGCTGCAGGGCCAGCGCCGCCGGTATCTCGCGGTCGGCACCTTCGCGCTGCTCGGCGTCATCGACATCGCGGTGTTCGCGCTCAACGCCCGCCCCGGCGACGCGGTCTTCGCGCTGTCGGCCTCGGGCAGCCATCTCGCCAGCATTCACGTCGCGGCCGCACCCGCCTGCTACGTGCTCGGCGCGATCACGATCTGCATCGCCGTCTTGCGGGCGACCACCGATCTGTCCGCCAGGAACATGCGCATCGCCATCGGCGTCGCCCTGACGTGCTTCGTCCTCGCGCTGCTGTGCTGGGCCGACGCCGCCAACTCGGTCGGCTCGCTGAACCTGGTCCTGCTGCTCCAGGGCTCCCTGATCGCGGCGATTCCGCTCGTGCTCGGCGCCCTGTCGGGCTGCATGTGCGAGCGGTCCGGAGTGATCAACATCGCGATTGAGGGACAGCTGATACTCGGCGCGTTCGCCGGCGCCGCGTTCGCGAGCGCGGTCAGCTCGCTGTGGCTCGGCCTGGTCGCCGGCTCGCTCGCCGGAGGCCTGCTCGGCGCGGTGCTCGCCGTCTTCGCGATCAGGTTCCGCGTCGACCAGATCATCCTCGGGGTCGTGCTCAACTCCCTCGCGCTCGGCCTGACCAACTACCTGTACGACCGGGTGATGGCCCCGTACTCCAACACGCTCAACTCGGGGAGCTTCTTCAGCACGCTCAAGATCCCGGTGCTCGGCGACATCCCCATCATCGGGCCGATCTTCTTCGACTCGACGATCTTTCTCTACATCACCTATCTCCTGATCTTCGCGATCCAGATAGGCCTCTTCTCCACCAGGTGGGGGCTGCGGGTCAGGGCCGTGGGCGAGCATCCGACCGCGGCCGACACCGTGGGCATCAACGTGCTGTGGACCCGCCACCGCAACGTCATACTCGGCGGCATGGTGGCCGGCATCGGCGGCGCCTACTTGACCGTCGGGTCGGTCGGCTCCTTCACCCCGGGCATGAGCAACGGTTTCGGCTACATCGGCCTGGCGGCCATGATCTTCGGCCGGTGGACGCCGCTCGGCGCGGTGGCCGCCGCGCTGCTCTTCGGTTTCTCCGAGCAGCTCGGGCTGGCGCTCGGGCTGCTCAACGTGCCGGTCCCGGCTCAGGTCCTCTCGATGGCGCCGTACGTGGCCACGATCATCGCCGTGGCGGGCCTGGTCGGCAAGGTCAGGGCCCCGGCCGCCGACGGGCAACCGTACGTGAAGGCATGACGCCCGTGCGCCCCCGTTACCCTGCTGCGGTGAGGACACGTGACCGACGACGCTTATGCCGCCGCGCGGGCCAGCGCGGAGAGCCTGGCATCGCTCTCCGGCCAGGACAGCCACGACGTGGCCATCGTGCTCGGCTCCGGCTGGGCACCGGCCGCCGACGCGCTCGGGCCCGCCGCGGCCGAGTTCGCGCTTGACGACGTCGGCGGCTTCCCGCGACCTGCGGTCGCCGGCCACGTGCCGGCCGCCAGGTCGGTGCTCGTCGGGTCGCTCCGGGTGCTCGTCTACCTGGGCCGCGTGCACTTGTACGAGGGCCACCCGGTCAGCGCGGTGGTGCACGCGGTCAGGACAGCCGCCGAGGCCGGATGCCGCGCGGTCGTGCTCACCAATGCCGCGGGCGGGATCAACGAGAGCTATCAGGTCGGCCAGCCCGTACTGCTGTCCGACCACCTAAATCTGACCGGCCGGTCGCCGCTGGCCGGGCCCGAGCCACCGCCGGGCTACGCCTCCAGGTTCGTCGACCTGACCAGGGCGTACTCCCCGAACCTGCGGGCGCTGGCCAGGCAGGCCGACCCGAGCCTGGCCGAGGGCGTGTACGCGGCGCTGCCCGGGCCGCACTACGAGACGCCGGCCGAGATCAGGATGCTGCGCGCGGCCGGCGCCGACATGGTCGGCATGTCCACGGCGCTCGAGGCCATCGCCGCCCGGCATCTCGGCCTGGAGGTGCTCGGCATCTCCCTGATCACGAACCCTGCGGCCGGGCACTCAGCCGCCGGGCTGAACCACGCGGAGGTCGTGGCGGCCGGCCAGGCCTCGGCAGCCAGGGTCGGGGCACTGCTCAGCCAGATCCTGCCCGGTATCGCGGCGCCTGCCGACCCTGGCGACCGGGCCGGATACGGCGGCGGCTGAGATGATCAGCCCTGAGCTAGCGGATCAGGTCACCGCCTGGATCGCCGACGACCCCGACGAACGCGACCGCGCCGAGTTGTCCGCGCTGCTGCGGACCGCGGACGGCCCTAAGTCCGACGACGCCACGGCCGCGGCCTGCGCCGAGCTCGCTGACCGGTTCGCCGGGCGGCTGGAGTTCGGCACGGCCGGCCTGCGCGGAGCGGTCGCCGCTGGACCGAACCGGATGAACCGCGCGGTCGTACGCGGCACCACCGCGGCACTGGCCGACTGGCTTCGCTACGTCGACCCGAAGGCGCCCCAGACCGGCGTGGTGATCGGCTGCGACGCACGGCACCGGTCCGAGGAGTTCGCCCGCGAGGCCGCCATCGTGCTCGCCGGGGCAGGCCTCCCCGTGCACCTGCTGCCGCCGCGCCAGCCCACGCCGCTGCTGGCGTTCGCCGTCCGGCACCTGCGCGCGGCCGCCGGGATCATGATCACGGCAAGCCACAACCCGCCTGCCGACAACGGGTACAAGCTGTACCTCGGCGACGGCGCCCAGATCGTCCCGCCGGCCGACCTGGAGATCGAGGCGGCCACGAAGGCGCTCGGGCCGCTGTCGCACGTCCCGGTGGCCAGGCCGAGCAGCCCGCTGATCACCCAGCACGCCGGCGAGGTCGCGGCCGCCTACCTGGACGCGATCTGCGCGGTCTCGCCGGCACCGAAGGGCGCCGCCTGGCTCAGGTACATTTACACGCCTCTGCACGGAGTAGCCGGCGACCTGGCGCTGCGGGCATTCGAGCAGGCCGGCTTCCCGCCGCCTGACGTGGTCGAGGCGCAGTTCGAACCCGACCCGGACTTTCGCACGGTGGCGTTCCCCAACCCCGAGGAACCCGGCGCACTCGACCTCGCGCTGGCACAGGCCCGGCGGTCAGGGGCCGATTTGGTGCTCGCCAACGATCCGGACGGCGACCGGCTCGCGGTGGCCGTGCCCGACGACGCCGCTCCAGGCGGCTGGCGCACGCTCAGCGGCGACCAGCTTGGCGCGTTGCTCGGCGCCTACCTGCTCGGTAGGGACGGGGCAGGCCCCGGGGAGGACCTGCCACCGCTGGTGGCCACCACGATCGTCTCGGCGACCATGCTGGCCAGCATCGCCGCCGCGGCGGGGGCCAGCTACGTCGAGACCCTCACGGGGTTCAAGTGGATCGCCAGGGCGGGCGACCTGCGGCCGGAAAGCCGGTTCATCTACGGCTACGAGGAGGCGCTCGGCTATACCGTCGGCACCACGGTCAGGGACAAGGACGGCGTCGGTGCCGCGCTCGCCGTGCTCTCCCTGGCCGCGCGGGCCAGGTCAGGGGGCGAGTCACTGCTTGAGGCCTACGACGCGCTCGAGATCGCGCATGGCGTGCACCTGACCGAGCAGATCACGGTGCCGACCACGGCGCCCGTCCACGTGATGTCCAGGCTCCGGGCCGCCGCGCCGCGGGAACTGGCCGACCAGCTCGTGCTCGGCACCTCCGACCTGACCGGCGGGACCGCCGAGCTGCCGTCCGCCGACGTGCTCAGGTACCGGCTGCGCGGTGCGCGGGTGGTGATCCGCCCAAGCGGCACCGAACCGAAGCTGAAAGCCTACCTGGAGGTCGTCGAGCCGGTCATCGCCGGGCGGCTTGACGAGGCCCGCCGGGCGGCCCGCGCCAGGATGGACCCGCTGCGCCAAGCCGTCCGCGACCTGCTCAACGGCTGACAGGCGGGGCGCCCGGGCACCGCCATGGCCCCGCCGGTAAAGGCATGGCAAGCTCAGTCGTATGACCAGTGAGCATGAGCACGGGCATCACCGCGAGCACGATCTCCCGCACGAGCACGGCCACGGGCACGACAACGGGCACGGGCACGGCAGCGGGCACAGTCACGGTCACGGCCATCCGCCGGGCGAGCACGATGCCGCGTGCGAGGTCGCGCACGGAACCGTTGCGGCCCCGTCCGACGGCCGGACGCTCATCGCGGTCTTCTCCACCCCGGTGGCCAGGTACCTGCTGAAGTACGCGGCCGACGCCGGGTACCGGCCGGTACTGGTCGAACCCGACGCCGATCGCGCCAAACGCGCCAGCGAGGCCGGGTTCGATGTGTATACCGCCATCGGGACGGTACCGGACGCCAAGACCGACGTCGTGGTCACCGATCACCACAGGGACGAACTCGGCGTCATGCTGCGCGACGCCTTGGCCACGCCGGCCCGCTGGGTCGGGATCATGGGCAGCCCGCGGGTCGAGCCGCCGCACATCGAGGCGCTCGCGCTCCTCGGCGTCGCGCCGGACGAGGTCGCAAGGGTGCACCGACCGATCGGCCTGAACATCGGCTCCAAGTCCCCGCCCGAGATCGCGATCTCCACCCTGGCCGGCCTGATCGCGGACCGGAACGACTGCCCCGGCGGCTTCACGTTCGACTGACCGCCCAGTTCCCCCGCCTTAGCCCGTCCCGAGCCGGTCTCCCCGGGGATCGGTGCCACATCCACTGCGCATTCTGGGACTTCCGGCACATCCACTCGCCACCCGGACCCGCACTATGCTGCCAAGCGAGCGGAAACCGTCCGCCAGGAAGGGGCACGTGGCCTAGATGGCCGAGGAAGCTGGCTACTCGGGCACGCCGCTGTACCGCAAGCTCGGCATCGGCGAGGACGACGAGGTCGTGGTGATCGGCGCGCCGAACGGCTTCGCCGACCGGCTCGCCGCTCAACTCGGCGGTGAAGCCGAGATTCACACCGACCTCGACGCCGCGGCTCTCTTCGACGTCATTGTGGCGTTCATGACCTGGCGGGCCGAACTCGAAGGCGAACTAGGCCGTCTCCGCGCGCACATGGCACCGGCCTGCGGGCTGTGGATCGCCTGGCCGAAGCGCACGGCCATGATCCCGACCGACATCACCGACAACGTGATCCGCGAGATAGCCCTGCCGACCGGCCTGGTCGACAACAAGGTGTGCGCGATCGACCAGACCTGGTCGGGCCTGCGCCTGGTGATCCGCCGCGAGCTCCGCTAGGAAACCCAGGACCCGCGGAAGACTCCCAGCTCAGTCGTCGAGCAGGGGCTTGCCGTTGAAGATCCCCAGCTTCTCGCGGTAGAGCTCAAGGCCGACGCCGTTGGGGTCGCGGAAGTACATGCTCTCCTCGACACCGCGGTCGGGACCGAGGTACTCCACCCCCGCCTCGTCGAGCTTCTTCTTCGCGGCGTCAAACTGCTCGGGCGAGATCGAGATCGCCAGATGCTGGACCCCGCCGATGGTCTCCATCCAGGCCGGGTGCTCGTGCCCTGGGAAGTCGAAGAAGCCAAGCAGGTTGCTGTTGCCGATGTCGAAGAAGAAGTGGTTCGAGCCTGCGTAGTCGCGGTTCTCCACAAGCTCGACCAGCGGGAAGCCGAGGAACTCCTGGTAGAACTTGATCGTCTCCTCGGTGTCACGGCAGATCAGGGCCAGGTGATGCACGCCCTGTACCGTGGTGTGCGGCCTCTCGGACCTCGGCTTGAGGTATTTCTCGCGCAGCTCGGCCCGTCGCGCCCGCACCCGCTCAAGTTCCTTGCCCTCTGGCTGTGGCATGACCTGTCTCCTGGATCCGCCGTCGTCACTCGGTGTCGGCTCAGCCGCGCCGATCCACCGTACGACAACAAGTCTCCCTCACGATGTCAACGACGGCAGGGTCGGCCCGCGCCCTTGACTTGACGCGAACATCTAATTGACAGTAACTATCAACAGCGGTTAACATCAATTTGACGGTAACTTCTGCAAGGAGGTGACTTTCCGTGACCGCATCTGACTCCCGCCGCTGGTGGGCACTCGGCGCGCTCTCGCTCAGCGTCCTGGTCGTCGCGCTCGACCTCTTCGTCCTCACCCTGGCGCTCCCCACCGTGTCGGCCGACCTGCACGCCTCCTCCGGCGACCTGGAGTGGTTCCTCGACGCCTACAGCCTGGTGCTCGCCGCCGCGCTGCTGCCGGCCGGACTGCTCGGCGACCGGATCGGCCGCAAGAGGCTGCTGCTCGGCGCGCTCGTGCTCTTCGGCGCCGCCTCGCTGGCCTGCGCCTACTCGACCTCGACCGGCGAACTGATCGCGGCCAGGGCGGTGCTCGGACTCGCCGCGGCGGTGATCCTGCCGATGTCGCTCGCGGTGTTGCCGGTGCTGTTCAGTCCCCAGGAGCGGCCGAGGGCGATCGCGGCCGTCGGCGGCGCGACCTTCCTCGGCTACCCGATCGGGCCGATACTCGGCGGCTACCTGCTCGACCACTTCTGGTGGGGATCGGTCTTCCTGATCAACGTGCCCGTCGTGATCATCGCCATCGTCGCCGTCGCCACGCTGATGCCGGAGTCAGGAGGCGACGTCCGGCAGCGGATCGACCTGATCGGGATCGCGATCTCCAGCGCCGGCCTGACCTTGGTCACCTACGGCCTGATCAAGGCGGGCGATGACGGATGGTCCAACCTCGCGGCCATCGTCACGATGGCGGTCGGCGCCGTTGTGCTCGCCTTCTTCGCTGCCTGGGAGCGCCGAGTCAGCACCCGGCGGACCGGGTCGGGCGTGCTCCCGCTGGTGGACCTCGGCCTGTTCGGCTCCCGAGGCTTCCTCTGGGGCACCGTGCTGGCCACGCTGGTCTCGTTCGCACTGTTCGGCCTGGTCTTCGCGATGCCGCAGTACTTCCTCGACGTTCGCGGGCTCGACTCGATGGGCGCCGGTATCCGGATGCTCCCGATGATCGGCGGCCTGGCCGTAGGCCTTGCCATCGGCCAGCGCCTGCAGACCCCGCGCAAGGACAGGCGCCCGGTCAATGCCCCGGCGGGCCCCGCCGCCGCTGGCCGCGCCGCGCCAGGGCCGAACGCAGCGCAAGCGCGGCCGGGCACGCCGCCGGTGAGCCCGAAGGTGCTGGTTGCCGTCGGGTTCGCGATCATGGCGGCCGCCCTGGCCGTCGGGACGGGAACCTCGCTCGCCAGCGGTACCGGATTCGCCGCGACCTGGTTCGCCGTGGCCGGGCTCGGCCTCGGCATCGCGATGCCGACCGCGCTGAACGTTGCCATCGGCGCGCTCTCGTCCGCCAGGAGCGGATCGGGCTCGGCGCTGATCACGGCGATGCGCCAGGTCGGCGGGACGATCGGGGTGGCCGTCCTTGGCACGGTCCTGGCCAACGTCTACCGCTCTCACCTGCACCTCGCCGGGCTGCCCGCGGCAGCGGCGAAGGTCGTCAGGCTCGGGGTCGCCGAGGGCATCGCCACGGCGCGGGCGGCCCACTCGACGCTCCTGCTCGGCGTCGTCCGTGGCGCTTACGTGCACGGCATGGACGTCATGCTGTGGGTGTGCGCCGGGATCGCGATCGCCTCGGCGGTCCTCGCGCTGGCGTTCCTGCCAAGGCGAGCCGACGCGCCCCCGCCGATGCCGAGGAGAGTGAGGCCGTCATGCCGGACGGCGCCACGCCGTCTCGCGACCGCGGCGAGCCCGCGACATCGCCTTTCGATAAGAGCAGAATGACGACATGAGAGAGGTGCCCGTCACCGAGCGCCCCGGACTCCGGGAGCGGAAAAAGGCCAGAACGCGTGCTGCCATCAGGGAGCACGCGCTCCGGCTGTTCCGCGAGCAGGGGTACGACGCGACGACCGTCGACCAGATCGCCGAGGCGGCGGACGTCTCGCCGAGCACGTTCTTCAGGTACTTCCCCACCAAGGAGGACGTCGTACTTCAGGACGAGCTCGACGTCCTCGCGATCGGGCAGTTCGAGCACCTTCCCGCCGAGCTCTCCCCGGTCGCCGCGTTCCGCGCCGCGACCAGGGACACCTTCGCCGCGCTCGACCCGGCCGAGCTGGCCAAGCTGCAGGAGACCGCCGCGCTCACCCTGACCGTCCCCGAGCTGCGCGCCAGGGCCATGGACGAGCTCTCCAGGACGATCGGGGACATCGCCAGCGCCACGGCCCGCCGCTCCGGACGCGACCCGGACGACTTTGCGGCCCGTACCGTCGCGGGCGCCATCGTCGGCGTCATCATGGCCGCGACCATGCCATGGAGCGAGTGGGCCGAGGACCAGACCAGGCCGGACATGCTTGCCAGAATCGACGCCGCCCTAGCCCTCCTAGAAGCCGGCCTCCCCCTCTAACCAGCTGCCGGACGGCCGGGCCGACGGGATAGCCGGGCCGGCGGGATCACCGGGATAGCCGGGACACCGGGCCGGCGGGATAGCCAGACGCCGGGATAGCCGGGGCGGCCGGGCTCGTGGGATACCGGGCCGATGAGCTCCGCCGGGCCGACCGGGCCGACGGGATCGCCCGGACACCGGGCCGACCGGGCTCGCGGGATACCGGGCCGACGAGCTAGACCGGGCCGGCCGGGCTCGTGGGATACCGGGCCGACGAGCTAATCGCGCCGCCTGCTCGCGGCCACGCAACGTGCGACCACGGCCTTCTCAGATCCGCGCACTCGGCGCCGGCCCTGCTCGCACCCGCCCAGCGCCCCCGGTCCGTTGCTCCCCAATGGCGGCAGCGCAGCCAGAACGAACTCCCGGCGCTCCACCGCAAGGAACCGCGACCCAGCCAATATCGGACAAAACAGTCTAATCGCACAGCCTCCATGAGACGCGAGCTCAAATCTCCAGAGATGATCTTGATGGATGTGACGAAAGTCCCAGAATACGCAGTGAGTGTGGCATTCATTCCAGGACCACTCAGGTGATCACGCCTGGTTTGCGTGGTATGCGGGGGATCTGGTCCACCGGACCGCCGCGTTGGCCCGAGCGGTAGCGACCGTACGGTGATGAAGTGGGCCGTGCTGCACCGGATTGTTCGCGATCGGCTACGCCGTGTGACAGGGCCGCGAGCCGACCCCGGCCCAGCCGACCGGGAGGTAGCGGGCCAGACGTCCCCCAATCGGCACTCGATAGCCTGCGGTCGGATCGGCCTCGCATCGGACCCTTGGCGCATCCCGCAGATCTTGGCAGACGCGGGCGGTGACCCAAGCGGCGCCAGGCAAGGGCGGCAGCTGAGGAGGAGGAGAGGAAGAAAAGTCGATCGCGGCGCTACCGGCAAATGACTGGGCCGCCGGCCGTCGCTTGGGCGCCGAACCGCGCCACCGGAAATCTGCCGGACACGCCCTGATGACGCGCCAGTCCCGAGCCCCTAACCCCGAACTCTGAGCTCCAGCGCGGGCGGAATGTTGCGCGTTCAATTACTGTTGTACGTAGCCGGGACGCAGCTCGGCGAGAGTGCCCCAGAGCGGAGCGGCCGGGCTGCTGAGAGGATGGCCACATGCCAGCGGTAACCGTCGAGGACATCTTGCTGCTGCCGCGGATCGCCGAACCCGACCCGGCCGGCGGCCGTGAGCGGCCGGTGCTCGCGGTCACGACCGCGCCGTCGGCCCTGGAGGGCGAGGGCTTCCCCGTGCGGCGGGCGTTCGCCGGCGTCGACCTGAGAGCGCTCGACCCCTTCATCCACATGGACCAGATGGGTGAAGTCGACTATGCGCCCGGCGAGCCCAAGGGCACTGCCTGGCACCCGCACCGTGGCTTCGAGACCGTCACGTACATCATCGACGGCACGTTCCGGCACCAGGATTCCAATGGCGGCGGCGGCCTGATCACCAACGGCGACACGCAGTGGATGACAGCCGGCGGCGGCATCCTGCACATCGAGGAACCGCCCGAGGAGCTGGTGATCAGCGGCGGGCTGTTCCACGGCTTCCAGCTCTGGGTGAACCTGCCATCCGCGATGAAGATGACCCCGCCCCGCTACCAGGACATCAGGGCAGGTCAGGTGGCGCTGCTCAGCTCGCCCGACGGCGGCACGCTGGTGCGCGTGATCGCCGGCGATGTGGCCGGACACGCCGGCCCCGGCATCACGCACACGCCGATCACGCTGCTGCATGCCACGCTCCAGCCCGGAGCGCAGCTGCGGCTGCCTTGGCGCGCGGACTTCAATGCGCTCGGGTACGTCATGGCTGGCCAAGGCACGGTCGGCGCCGAGCGACGGCCGGCGCGCACCGGTCAGCTTGCGGTGTTCGGCTCAGGCGACGCGCTCACGTTCACCGCGAGCCAGCGGGCCGACGGCCCCAGCGAGGGACTCGACGTCCTGGTGCTCGGCGGCGAGCCGATCAGGCAGCCGGTTGCCGCGTACGGCCCGTTCGTGATGAACACCAGAGCCGAGCTCGTCAAGGCATTCGAGGACTACCAGGCCGGCCGTCTCGGCACCATTCCGGCCCGCCGCACCGAGATCCCGACCGACCCGCACCCAGGACACGACGTCCTCTAAGACCGAGCCAGCGACAGCGATGTCCCCACATCGCCGCCACGGCACGACCCAGCATCAGCAAGGTGCCCACGTCGCCGCCCCGGCACGGCGCCGGCAACAGCTAGGTGCCCACGTCGCTGCCCTGGCGACGGCTAGGCGCCCACGTTCTCGTGGGCGCCGGTGTGACGGCGGATCTCGAAGGTGAAGCAGCCGAAGTCGACGGCCCGGGCGTGCACGAGCGCCACCCGCGAGTCGGCGAGGATCTCGTCAAGCAAGCCGGCCGCCGCTGCCTGATCGCGCACCTGATTGGGCTCGGCGATCTGCCCGCCGAGTATCCGGCCGTCAGCCGAGTAGGCCCGCAGCACCCGCCGAGAGCCGAGAAACTCAGCGGGGTACCCGCCGTCCCGCTGGCCGCCGCACGTCTCGGAATGGATGAAGACCGGGCCGACCTCGTCATACGGGCCGGGCCTGGCCCCCGTCTCCGCCGCCCACCGGCGCAGCGGCGCGTACGACACGAGCGCGATCCGCTCCCCCGGTGAACTGCGGCGCAGGCAGCACCTCAGCGGGCTTCCGCCGGCCTCGTCCACGATGAACCGCGGCGCGTGCCCGGCGTCGTCCGCCGCGAGCAGCCCGGCGACGACGGAATGCGGGATCGCCAGGACCTCGAAGGTGGCCGTGTTCGCATGTGTGATGGTCATGGTTCAAGCCTGCGGCAGGCACGGCCCCGGAGTCTGGCGGGAATCCGACCTCACGCTGCCAGCCTCACTCGCACGACCCGGCGCCTAATCTGCCGACTCCGACAGCCTGCGCAGCGCGCCGCGCACGACCTGCGGGTCGGTCGTGGTCCAGAACGGGGGCAGCGAGGCACGCAGGAAGCCGGCGTAGCGGGCCGTGCTCAGGCGGGGGTCGAGCACGGCGACGACACCGCGATCGGTCACGGTACGCAGCAGCCGCCCGGTACCTTGCGCGAGCAGCAGAGCGGCCTGGGTGGCGGCGACCGACATGAAGCCGTTGCCGCCGTGCGCCGCCACGGCACGCTGCCGCGCCGACGCCAGCGGATCGTCGGGGCGCGGGAACGGGATCCGGTCGATGATCACCAGCTGCAGCGACGATCCCGGCACGTCCACCCCCTGCCAGAGCGACAGCGTGCCGAACAGGCAGGTCGGCTCGTCAGCGGCGAACTCGGTGACGAGCTGGGAGGTCTGGTCGTCACCCTGGCAGAGCAGCGGGAACGCGATCCGGTCGCGCAGCTCGTCGGCCGCCTGCCTGGCAGCCCGCATCGAGGAGAACAGCCCAAGCGTGCGACCCCCGGCCGCGTCGATGAGCTCGGCAATCTCGTCCAGGTAGGCCTTGGCCAGGCCGTCCCTGCCGGGCGGCGGAAGGTGCCTGGCGATGTACAAGATCCCGCTCCGCGGGTGGTCGAACGGGGAGCCCACGTCCATCCCCGACCACGAAAGCGAATGTCCGCCGCCGGACTCATCCGCACCCAGACCGTCGCGGGAAGCTCTGGCCGCCAGCGATTGCCCGCCGCCGGACTCATCGGGCGGCGGTTGCCCGGCCAGCCGCTGCCCGGCCAGCCGCTGCTCGCGCGGCTCGCCCTCGGCGGGCGCGAGGCCCCACTGCCTGGCGAGCGGCTCGAACGAGCCGCCGAGCGCCAGCGTGGCCGAGGTCAGGACCACGGTGCGCTTGCCGAACAGGCGGCTCGCCAGCAGCCCGCCCACCCTCAGCGGGGCGACGCGCAGCGTCGGCGGCCTGCCCGTCTCCTCGCCGGCCGGCCGGTCCATCCAGATGACATCGCAGCGGTCGGCGATCGGCGGGTCGAACGCCTTGAGCATCCGCTCGGTCGCGTCGAAGACCTCGCCGATCGCGGCCAGCGCCGCTCGGCGGGCGGCGATCCGGTCCGCCTCGTCCTCGGTCTTGCTCGCGCTGGCGCGGAACTCGGCCGCGCATCCGGCCGCGGCGTCCCTGACCGACTCGAGCGTCAGCCGCAACGCCTCGTCAAGCACGTCGATCCGGCCTGCGGGGATCTCGGCAAGCGCCCGCTCGGCCGCGGCGGCCGCATCGCGCAGGCGGGCAACCGGCTTCTCGTCGATCATGCGACCGCAGCGGCGTGCGGCCACCTCGATCCCGGCGGCGGACAGCTCGTCGGAGGCGACCGAGGTCACCCGGTCGACC
The DNA here is from genome assembly GCA_035517035.1 of Streptosporangiaceae bacterium. Taxonomy (GTDB): domain Bacteria; phylum Actinomycetota; class Actinomycetes; order Streptosporangiales; family Streptosporangiaceae; genus Chersky-822. Next base: position 34,042 of record DATIZP010000133.1, read on the forward strand.
AGGTCGTGCGCCTCGTCGATGATCACGATGTCATGCTCGGGAAAGACGTCGAAGTCCTCGAGCGCGTCGATGGCCAGCAGCGCGTGGTTGGTCACCACGATGTCGGCCCGGCCCGCCTCCTCCCTGGCCAGCTCGGCGAAGCACTGGGTGCCGAACGGGCAGCGCTGCACGCCGACGCACTCGCGGGCGCTGACCGACACCTGCCGCCAGGCCTGGTCACCAACGCCGGGGACGAGCTCGTCCCGATCGCCTGTCTTGGTGGTCGCGGCCCACTCGTGCAGCCGCTGCACCTGCCGGCCGATCGCCGAGACCGCGCCGGGATCGAACAGCGCATCGGCCTGGTCCTCGGTGGGGCCGCCGCGCAGCCGCTGCAGGCACAGGTAGTTCCGCCTGCCCTTGAGTATCGCGAAGACCGGCTCCCTGCCGAGCGCGGGCGCGATCGCCGCGGCCAGCCGCGGCAGGTCGCGGTCGATCAGCTGGCGCTGCAGCGCGATGGTCGCGGTGGACACGACCACGGTGGCGTCCTGCTCGACGGCGTGCATGGCGGCGGGAACCAGGTAAGCGAGCGACTTCCCAGTCCCGGTGCCCGCCTGGACGGCCAGGTGCTCGCCGGTCTGGATCGACCGCTGCACCGCACCGGCCATCGTGACCTGACCGGACCGCTCGGCACCGCCGATCCCGGCGACCGCCACCGCCAGCAGGTCGGCCACCGCCTCACCAGCCGCACCGGCACCGGCAGACACGTCAGTCACGCCAGGCACTCCCGCCGCGCCCGACTGAGCCGACGCGTCCGCTGCCGTACCGGCGGATGGGGGCATGCCTGACAACGTATCGCGAAGGCTGCGACGCGGCGGGGATGAACGCGCCCGCTCCCGGCCAGGCTCAGCAGGTCACGTCGGCGCGGAGCATGCGCACGCAGGCGAGCGCGCCGAAGATGACCGTGTACACGGCGAACGATGCAAGACCGTGCCCGATCGCCGGCCAGTCGATCGGCATCCGCAGCAGCGCGTCGAACGAGAACCAGAAGTGCGTGGGCAGGTACGGGTGGATGACGGCCACCTGCGAGACCGCGTCGAGTATCTCGCTGACGATGACGATCACCAGGATCGCGGCCATCACCGCGATCGCGTGCTGGGTGAACGTGGACAGCGCGAGGCCGACGGCGCCGAGCGAGGCGAGCCCGGCGGCCACGTAGCCGACGATCACGAGCAGCCGCAGCAGGCCGTCGGCGAGCGGAACGGTGTTGCCGGACAGCAGCGTAACCGGGCCGATCGGGAAGAACAGGGCACCCACGGCCAGGCCGAGCGCGGCGACCAGCACGGTGGCCGCGACGCAGAAGATCACGATCATGACGTACTTGGTGACCAGCAGCCTGATCCGCCCGGCCGGGACGGTCAGCAGCGTGCGCAGCGTTCCGAGGCCAGCCTCGCCGGCCACCGAGTCCCCGGACACCACCGACACGGTCAGCGGCAGCAAGACGGTCAGCAGCACGTAGAGCGCGAACAGCGAGAGGAACACCCCGTTCTCTGCGATCTGGCCGATGAACACGCCAGCACCGGGGCCGCCGCCGGCACCGGGCGGCGGAGTGTTGATCTTCAGCACCACGCCGAGGAAGACGGGCGCTGCGGCGAGCACCGCGAGCATCAGCAGGTTGCGCGGCCTGAGGAAGACATTCCTTAGTTCCGAACGCAACAGCACGAGCCAGTGCCGCACCGGGGCGGATCGGCGCACCGGCCGGCTCGCGGTGGCCTCGGCGGTGCTAGCCGTTGACATTGAAGCCCTCACCGGTCAGCTCGACGAACAGGTCCTCCAGGCTGGGCCGCACCGTCTCGAGGCCGGCCACCCCGATCCCGGCCAGCACCAGGTCGGCGTTGATCTGCTCCGGAGCGCGATCGCCGAGCACCGCACTGACCTGGCCGTCCTCGGCGCTGACGTCCGCGAGCCCGAACTTGCCGAGCAGATCGGCGGCGGCCGCGGGCTGCGCGGTGCGGATCAGGATCCGCGGCTCGCCACGGCTGCGCAGCTCGCCGAGTGTGCCCTGGAAGACCAGGCGGCCGGTGCTCATCACCCCGACGTGCGAGCAGATCTGCTCCACCTCGGCGAGCAGGTGCGAAGAGACGAACACGGTGGTGCCGTCGGCCGCGATCTGCTTGATCAGCGACCTGATCTCCCTGGTGCCCTGCGGGTCGAGCCCGTTGGTCGGCTCGTCGAGGATCATCAGGTCACGCGGCCGAAGCAGCCCGGCGGCGATGCCGAGCCGCTGTTTCATGCCGAGCGAGTACGCGCGGTACCGCTTGTCGGCGGCCGCCAGCAGGCCCACCTGGTCGAGCGCGCGGTCGATCCTGACCCGTGCAGTGCGCAGGTCAGCGGTGGGATCGGCGGCGTCGCACCGAGCGAGGTTCTGCCTGCCGGACAGGAACGGGTAGAACGCCGGGCCCTCCACCAGCGCGCCGACTCGCGGCAGCACCGAGTCCGGGCCGTGGTGCAGGTCGGTGCCGAGCAGCGCGAGGGTGCCGCCGGTGGGGTGGATCAGGCCGAGCAGCATCCGGATCGTCGTGGTCTTTCCCGACCCGTTGGGCCCGAGGAACCCGTACACGCTGGCGTGCGGGACCGCGAGGTCGATGTGATCGACCGCAAGCTGGCCGCCGCGGAACCGCATGGCCAGCCCCACTGACGTGATCGCAAGCCCGGACTCGGCCGCGGCCCTGGCGTCGGTCGCCTGATCGGCCAGCGTCACGTGACCTTCGCCGCGTCGGCGTAGAGCACGGCGGGCGTGACGGCACCGATCAGGACCTGGCCTTTGCTGGTGATCAGGACCGAGATCAGGCTGGTGCGCAGCAGCCTGCCCGATCCCCACCGGCCGTGCACGGCCTTGGTGGCCTTCAGCAGCACACCGAGCAGCGGGCTGGCGGGGATCGGCGGGCCGGTGTTGAAGAAGCCGCCGCCGTTGTTTCCCGTGTTCTTGCCGACCACCGACTGGGCGGCCACGCCCTTGCGATGCACGGCCCGCCTGGCCTGGAGTGGCTTGATGCGCAGCACCCGCACGCGCGCGGCGCCGTGGACGGGAGCCGCAACCGGGCTGCGCGGCACGCCGCGTGCCGAGGCCTGGCTGGCCTGCAGCACAAGCACCGTCAGCCAGCCGCTGCCCAGCGTCCGCACCCCCAGGGCGGGGACCTGCGCACCCGGCAGGCGCCTGATCTCGGGCCGGGGGCCGCCGGGCTTGCTCGGGATCATCGGGAAGCCGAAGCTCGGAGCCGCAAGCTGCGACGGCAGCCTGACCACCTTGACGTGCGCGCCGGGCGGCGGCGTGAAGGTGAAGTTGGACATGGCGGGCCTGGCCAGGCTCAGCGAGGTGAAGCCGAGCGAGAACGACGGGCTCGCCGATCCCCGGGCGAAGACCTGCACCCGCAGCGGCAGGTAGCCCTTGGCCGCGACGTCGACCACGATCCTGGCGATCAGGGACTGCTGGCTGCGCGGCGCGATCGCGAGCTCATAGGCCGCCCGGCCGGCCACCAGGGTGGTGCCGGAGACGGTGACCCTGGTGGTCGGCCCGATCAGCGCGAGCAGCCGGTCGGCGGCCTGCAGCGGGCTGAGCGATGCGAACGGATCGGGCGCCGCCTTGCTCGACGCCGCGTGCCGCGCCGGAACAGGTACTCGGGGGGCGACCGATCCGCGGGACGGCAGGATGTAGTGCGTGGCGGTCTGGCCCTGGCTGTCCCAGAGCCATACCTGGTCACCGTTCACCCGCAGGTCCGTCTCGCCGAACGAGACCGGCAGCGCGATCCGCACGTGCCGCGGTCCCGCGTACCAGATGTCAACCGTGTGGGTGCCGGACAGGAACGAGAGCGCCGACAGCCCAGACACCTGCAGCCCGCCGATGTTCGGCAGGGCGGGGAGCCCCAGGTTGGCACTCTCGGACACGACCGCGGTCATCGACGCCGGCAGCTTCGCCTGTCGCATCCCGGCCAGCAGTTGGGCCGGGGTGCGGTGTGCCAGCGATGGCGGAGCGGCGCTGGCGAGCATGGTTCCGGCGAGCACTCCGCCGACCGCGACAACTGCTCCCACCGGCACGGCCCACCTGAGCTTGCGGCCGAAAAATCGCCTCTGGCTCATCGTGCACCTCCCGATGCCGCTCACGTCGGAGTGTACCCGCCGTTACGCGGCGAAACGGCTCGTCCGATCGGGCGGCACGGACTCACAGCACCACGGGCGGCCAGAGGTTGTGCCCGGCGGCAAGCGGATCACCAGGCCATTCGTGCATCGCCGCCAGGTTGTCGTGCGCCGGGTACCTGGCCGCTGCCGGGCCGTCGGCGAACGCGCGCAGCACGTTCTGGGTCACCCGCCTGGTGAACCTCGTACACGCCGCGGTCAGGCCCCAGTGGTAAAGCGGCGGCGCGAATGCCTCCACCCAGCGCATCGTTCCCGCGTTGAACACGCCGGCGCCGCCCCGGTGCGTGTAGTACGCGGAATCCGCGTAGCTGTTGACACCGTTGCAGGTCAGCGGGGAATGGGAGAGCACCTGGATCGGCCGTTCCAGCGGATAGCCGGGATTGACCCTGTCGTACTCGATGCCGATCAGCGCGGGGAACCTGGAGCCCTTGCGCACGCCTGTTCCCTTGAACAGCCACGCGCCAGGAGCGGCCACGACGAAGTCGGCCACGGCAGGGAAGCCCTCGTACAGGGTGCCGATCACCGACGACTCCGGGTCGGGGTCCGGCGGCTCCCTGAAGTCGTTGGTGACGACCTTGTTGTCCTTGCCGTACATCGGATCCAGCTCGTAGCTGGTCTTGTAGCAGACCACCTCGCGGTTCGGCCCCAGCCCGCTCGGCTGGAGCCTGATCCGGCGGAACATGCAGTTGGCGCCGAGGAAGGCGAGGTTGACCCCGGCGTCCCTGGCCGCGGTGACGTTCGCGCGCTCTGACACGGTCCAGTACTCGTCGTGTCCCGGCGATATCAGGGCGCTCGCCCCGTCGAGCACGTGCGGGTCATCTGCGATGTCGGTGCTTGCCAGGTAGGCAAGCGGCAGGCCCATCCGCTCGGCCAGGTTGATCAGCTTCCGCTCGTAGACCATGAACAGGTAGGCGCCCTCGCGGTCATAGGGCCGGTCCAGGCTGACCACGTACGACCGGTTGTCGTACCCCCCGGGTCCGAGGTACAGGTCGTAGTCGCCCCAGGTGTTGTAGGCCTGCCAGGTGGCCACCGCGTTCTTGATCACCACCTTGCCGGCGGTCCGGCCCGACCTGACCGTGAGCGGCACATACCGCTGCGCGCCCGACTCGGCATCCAGCCGGAACAGGTAGGAGCCCTCGGGCCAGCCCTGCGTCGGCACGGTGAGCGACACGCCCCAGTCGGTGTGCACCGTGTTGGTGGCCGCGGTCCTGGCCGAGGGCCGCTGCCGGTGGCCGCGCACCGGGCCGGACTGCCACACCAGGCGGGCCAGATCACCGCGGTACCAGCCCATGCGGAACGCCTTGACCGAGAACTCGCGCGATGTGGTGGAGACGTACAGGTCCACGTGAGCGCCGGGCAGCACGCTCGCCTGGCCGGCATATCCCATGATCGCGTCGGGTGCACCGAGATGCTTGATCCACCACTGCGGGTCGCCGGGGAGCGAGTTCTCGGCCCGCACCGTGCGCTGCGCTGGCGCCTTCGGCGTGGCCTTACCACCGGCGCTGGCACCCGGACCGCCCGGTGCGCAGCCGGCCAGCCCGCCAACGGCCGCCGTGGCAGACAGCGCGCCGACGGCGCCAGCGGTCCTCCCGAGGAAGGAGCGCCTGGTTGAGTTCTCCGGCTCGCTCATGTGGTCCCGTTCCCTGTGACCCGCCCCCGTTCAACCTACCCAGGCCCGCTCGGTAAGGAGCGCAAACACTCGCTGCTCAGGGGACCACCATCTCGAGCGCCATCCTGAACTGGTCCTCCCAGTCAGCCAGCGACCTGGTCGGACCTGCCGCGACCGGCTTGATCCGGTCGAGGAAGGCCAGCGCCGACCTGGCCACGTCCGTCGGATTCTTGGAGGTGACCGCCGCATCGCCGAGCTCAAGCTCATGCTGCAGGTTGTCCCTGCCATGCCCCTGGATCAGGTCGAGCAGGAGCAGCGGCCGGCCGACGGTGCGCGCCTCCATGCACGTCGCGCCCGGGCTGGTGATCACCAGGTCAGCCGCGGCCATCAGCTCGGGCATCCGGTCGGTGAATCCGAATACCTGCACGCCGGGCCGTGAGCCGGCGGCGGCGCGGAGCCTGCGCTCCAGCCTGGCGTTGAACCCGGCCACGGCGAGCACCGTCAGCTCGGCTCTGGCCAGGCTGTCGGCGATCTCCGCGAGCGGCCCGCGGCCTCGGCTGCCCCCGATCAGCAGCACGCAGCGGCCCTGCTCGGGCACGCCGAGCCCGGCCCGCGCCGAGCGCTGGGCAGGCGGCCGGTAGAACTCGGCCCGGACCGGCGGCGGCAGCAGGCAGACCCGCGCCTGCGGCTGGAACCGCTGCACCGACGGCTCGGCGGCGGCCGAGATGACCAGGTACAGGTCCACGTGAGGCTGGATCCACAGCCGGTGCGGCGACGCGTCCGTGCAGAACACGATGTGCCGCATCGATGGATAGCGGGCGGCTACGGCGCTGACGGCCGAGGCCCCGGCCGGGCTGATCGAGATCGCCAGCTCGGCCGGGTTCTGGTCCAGATACGCACGCAGCCTGCGCGCGAGCCGCAGCCGTATGGCGGAATCGGCGCGGGCGGCGAGCCTGCCGCCGGTGCGCAGCGCGGCGTAGTGAATTCCGTCGTAAAGCCCGGGAATGGCCAGCACGGTGCGGACCGTGGCGGAGGCCGGCCGCAGGCCAGGACCCGACGGCCGCATCTCGTCGAAGGTATGGGTACGCCAGCCGAGCGCCTCGAGCGTGGTCGCGCAGGCGATCGCCGCCGTCTGATGACCAGTGCTGATGGATCCCGGCACGAGAAGTGCCCGGCGCCGCGGCGAGCCCAACGTGGCGTCCCTTTCGCTCCGGGCGCCGATCAGGCCGCCCAGTAACCGGCGTTTTCTCGCATCCTGGTGCAGGCTGCGCTAATGCACCATAGCCAATAGTGCGGCAGGTTCCGCTGAAGAGACGTATGTCACGTGAGTTATCTTCCGGGTCAGGAGAACTAATTAACCGAAATTGGGTAAATTCTTCGGCGTCGGCCGGACCAGCTGCGATCTCCCCGTCGGACCGGAGCATGACGCCATTAGGCGGGCAAATAACGGGCATGCAGATACGGGGACCGGTGCCTGGCAGACGGCGGGAGGCGCTATCAACGAAGCCGATCCTCAGCGGGCCTTCAGCCAGCCTCCAGGCGGCAGTGCTTGGTTGGAGCTAGCGGGTCCGGGCGGATCGGACCCCAGCACACGGCGTCGCCCGGGTCGGAGGCCAAGCCGCAGGCCAGCCGGCCCGGGCGCGTCGGTAGATCAGTCGAGATCGGACCAGCGGACGCCGCACAGTACGCTGGCTCCGACCGGGGCGAAGGTGGTGTAGATGCAGGACGACCAGGGCAACAGCCAGGATCAGCTGCCCGAGGGCGAGGAGCCGGAGCAGATCGGTGCCGGTCCAGGCGCTGACCAGCCCGGGGCCAGCGGCACCGCGGGACCTGGCGGCGCCAAGCCCGGCGAGCCAGGCCCGGTCCATGGCGGCCCGGCCTTCGGTCAGCCCGGCAGCTACCCCCCTCCTGGGAGCTACGCCCAGCCCTCTGGCAGCTACGGCCCGCCCGCTGGCTTCGGCCCGCCCGCTGGCTACGATCAGCCAGGCGGATACGGCGGCTATCCGGGCTACGGCCAGCCAGGCGGCTATGGCATGCCCGGCTACGTTCCGCAGCCAGGTATCAGGGCCCGTCGGCGCCGGACGTTCCTGACCTACCTGACCGTCGCGGTCGTGGCCGCCGCCGCGAGCGCCGGCCTCACGGCTTACGCCATGGGCGGCAGCTCCAACGCCACCCCGAGCGCCACCGGCTCGCACCAGCCGAGCGGCGTCGTCCCCGGCGGGCCGACCAGCGGAGTCAGCGGCGCGACCGTGCGCGCGGTGGTGAACAAGGTGCGCCCGGGCCTGGTCGACATCACCAGCAACCTGGCCTACCAGGGCAGCCAGGCGGCGGCCACCGGCATGATCATCAGCAGCAACGGCCTGGTGCTGACCAACAACCACGTGATCAACGGCACTACTCAGCTCTACGGCACGGTCCTCGACACGCACCAGAGGTTCGCCGCCCGCTGGCTCGGCTATGACGCGACCGACGACGTCGCGGTGATCAAGCTGATCGGCGCCCACAACCTGCGGACGGTGCCGCTCGGCAACTCGGACACGGTCAAGATCGGCGACCACGTCATCGCGATCGGCAATGCCTACGGCGCGGATCGCAACCCGGCCTTCGCCGGCTCCATCACCGGCCTGAACCGGTCCATCACAGCCAGCGACAGCGGCGCAGCGACCAAGGAAACCCTGCACGACATGCTGGAGACCAACGCGGGCATCGTGCAGGGCGACTCGGGCGGCCCGCTGGTCAGCACCGCGGGCCGGGTCATCGGCATGGACACGGCGGCGGCCACCGGCAGCCTCGGCACCACCCCGCAGAACGAGGGCTTCGCGATCCCGATCAACCGGGCGCTGCGGATCGCCAGGCAGATCATCGCCGGGCAGTCGAGCACCACCGTCCAGATCGGCTCGAGCGGCTTCCTCGGCGTGCTCGTGCCCTCGCAGGCCGCGAGCCAGGCGAGCAACCCGCGGCTACAGCGGCAGCGGCAGATCTCCGAGGACCTCGGGGTGGCTGGCGGCACGGCGCCGCCGGCGACCGCCGCCTGCCTGCCCACCGACCTCACGGCCGGGGTCCCGTCCAAGGTGGCTCCCGCCGCCTCGGGCGCGCTGATACTCGGCCAGCTGTGCGCCACCCCGGCCGACAAGGCGGGGATCGTCGCCGGAGACGTGATCACCTCGGTCGGCGGCCGCAAGGTGACCTCGCCCGAGGATCTGACCAGCGTCATGGTCGGCTTCAAACCCGGCCAGACGGTCAAGGTCGTCTGGATGGACACGGCCGGCCGCACGCACACCGCATCGCTCATGCTGATCTCCGCACCGCCGCACTGACCAGGCCCGACGACGGACTGGCGAGGGCGGCTGATCGGACCGGCGATCAGCCGCCCAGCCAGCCGCGCATCCGGGCCGCGCAGCGGGTGACCGCGTCCAGCCGCACGTGCTCTCCTCTGGTGTGCGCGAGAGTCGGCTCGCCCGGGCCGTAATTGACCGCGGGTACTCCAAGCGCGTCGAATCTGGCCACGTCGGTCCAGCCGAGCTTGGCGCGCGGCGTCCCGCCCATCGCGGCGACGAACGACGCGGCCTCGGGGTGCGACAGTCCGGGGCGGGCGCCGCCGGCGACGTCCATGACCGTGACCTCCCAGCCGCCGAAGACCTCGCGCACGTGCTCGGCCGCCTGCTCAGCCGACCGGTCGGGCGCGAATCGGTAGTTGACCGTCACCACGCACTCGTCGGGGATCACGTTGCCTGCCACGCCGCCGCGCACGCCCACGGCGTTCAGGCCCTCGCGGAAGGTCAGGCCGTCCACCTCGGGCTGACGCGGCTGGTAGCCGTGCAGCACGTCGAGTATGCCGGCCGCCTCGTGGATGGCGTTGCGCCCCATCCAGGACCTGGCGCTGTGCGCGCGCTCGCCGGTGGCCCTGATCTCGGCGCGCATGGTGCCCTGGCAGCCGCCCTCGACCACCCCGTCGGTCGGCTCGAGCAAGATGGCGAAGTCGCCGGCGAGCAGGTCGGGGCGGTTCCTGGCCAGGCGCAGCAGGCCGTTGCGCTCGGACTCGACCTCTTCGCAGTCATAGAACACATACGTCGTGTCCAGGACCGGCTCGGTCACCCCGGCGGCCAGCGCGAGCTGCACCGCCACGCCTGACTTCATGTCGGAAGTACCGCAGCCGTACAGCGCTCCGCCCTCGACCTTGGACGGCAGGTTCGCCGCGACGGGCACCGTGTCGATGTGGCCGGCCAGCACCACCCGCCCTGGCCTGCCGAGCTCCGTCCTGGCCACGATCGCGTTGCCGTCCCTGGTCACGGTCAGGTGAGCGCGGCCGGCCAGGGCCACCTCGATCTCGTCGGCCAGCGCGGCCTCGCCGCCGCTCACCGACTCGATGTCCACCAGCCGCGCGGTGAGCTCGGCCGGATCGGCCGACAGGTCAAGCGCCATGGCCGCAGCATAGCCCTGGCCATCGCTCCGCACGCCGATTACTTGCATACAGCTACTATAGTTACAACTTATAATTGCACTAGGCAAGCTACCGAGGAGTCATGCCTGAACACGAAACCGAGGAGAGTGCGGTCGAGGCGGTACTGAGCGCAAGCCGGGCGATAATCGCGGTCGCGACTCGCTCGCTGGGGGCGGCCGCAGAAGAGACGACGATCGCTCAGTACCGCGCCCTGGTCGTGCTGGCGTCGCGCGGCCCGCAGCGCCTGGTGGACCTGGCCATCGCGCTCGGTGTCGCGCCGTCGACGGTCGGGCGGATGTGCGACCGCCTGGTGCGCAAGGGCCTCATCAGGCGCCAGCGGGCCCGGGCGGACCGCCGGTCGGTGCAGGTGTCCCTCACCTCCGCCGGGCGCGATGTCGTTGACCAGGCCACGCGGCGCCGACGCGAGCTCATCGCCGTCATCCTGGCCAGGCTTCCTGCGGCCAGGCAGAGAGCCGTGGCCGAGGCCCTGACCGCGTTCGCGCAGGCTGCAGGCGAGATCCCGGATCGGGACTGGGCCGTGCCGGGGCCGAACCCGCACGCCGACGACTCGGCCGAGGTCATCGACGACGGTGACCCGGCGGAGCCGTTGCCCGAACGGCAGGCCACCAACGCGGGCCAGTCATGACCGTGCCAGGTGCCACCGCTGACCCGCGGCGCAGCCGTGCCGCCTGGCGCCGGCTCAGGACTCCGCCGGTCCGCCGGGTGGCCGGCTGGCTCCGCGGGACACGCGGCGGCCTGTTCGTACTCGCGCTGCTCGTGGGCGTGGGCTCGGGATTTGGCGCCGTCGTGTTCAGGTACCTGATCGCGGGGTTCACCTGGCTGTTCACCGGGCATGTGGCGTTCGGCCAGCAAGGCCGGGTGGGCAGCGCCCACCTGCCGTGGCTGGGCCTGGGCTTCCTCGTGGTGATCCCTGTGATCGGCGGGCTGGTCTACGGGCCGGTGATCTACCGGTGGGCCCGCGAGGCACGCGGCCACGGCGTCCCCGAGGTGATGATCGCGGTCGCCGACAGCGGCGGCCGGATCCGGCCGCAGGTCAGCGCGGTCAAGGCAGTCGCATCGGCGGTGTGCATCGGGACCGGGGGGTCGGTCGGCCGGGAAGGCCCGATCGTCCAGATCGGGTCCGCGCTCGCCTCCAGCCTGGGGCAGTGGGTCAAGATGCCGGAGAACCGGATGCGGATCCTGGTGGCCTGCGGAGCCGGCGGCGGGATCGCCGCCACGTTCAACGCACCGGTCACCGGCGTGTTCTTCGGCGTCGAGATCATCCTGCGCGAGTTCTCCGTCGAGGCGCTGTTCCCGGTCATGCTCTCGGCCATGGTCGCCGACGTGATCGGCCAGGCGTTCCTCGGCAGCGGCCGGTTCCTGTCGGGCTTCCCGGCCGGGATCGTCCTGCACAACCCCCGCAACTACCTGCTGGTCGCGGTGCTCGCCGTCATCGCCGCGCTGCTAGGCGTCGGCTTCAAGACCGTGCTGTACAAGACCGAGGACCTGTGCGACCGGCTCTGGAAGGACCGGCCGGAATGGGCCAGGCCGGCCGTCGGCGGCATCGCGCTCGGGCTGCTGCTGCTCGCCCTGCCCCAGATGTACGGAGTCGGCTACCCAGTCATGTACAAGGCCGTGGCCGGCGACTACGTGCTGTGGTTCCTCATTATCCTCGCCGGCGGCAAGATGCTGGCAACCAGCCTGACCATCGGCATCGGCGGATCCGGCGGGGTGTTCGCACCGTCGCTGTTCATCGGCGCCACCTCAGGCATGGCGTTCGGCGAGATCGCCGGCAAGCTGCTCGGCCCCGCCGTCGGCCAGCCCGCGCTGTACGCCGCCGTCGCGATGGGCGCCGTCTTCGCCGCCGCCGCCCGGGCCCCGCTGACCTCCCTAGCCAGCGTCGTGGAGATGACCGGCGACTTCACCCTCACCCTGCCCGTCATGCTCGCCGTCGCCATCGCCACCGCCGTCTCCCGCGCGCTGTCGTACGGCACCATCTACACCACGAAGCTGCTGCGCCGGGGCACCGACATCGACCGGCCGCCGCCATGGAAGGCGCTGGCTACCATGAAGGTCGCCGATGCGATGCGGCCGTTCCCCTCCCCGCTGCCTGTCGACGGCCCGCTGGACACCGCCGGGCCGAGGGATGCCGAGCAGACTGACCCCGAGCAAGCGGACTTGCCGACCTTCCCCGGCCTGCTGACCAGCCAGCGCGAGCCGCAGGCGCTCTTCGTCACAGAATCGATCGAACAGACCCTGCGCCAGCTCGGCACCCACGACGCGGACGGCCTGCCCGTGCTGTCGGCCGACGGCAGCACCATCCTCGGCTGGCTTACCGACGCGAGCCTGGTCGGAGCGATCACCCGCGTGGTCCACCACGCGACGGCGAGCCACGCCGTCCTCGCCGGCCACGCCGCCGACCAAGATCAGGCCATCTCAGCGGTCTCGGTACCCGGCTTCCGCGTTCTCGACGTCCTCGTCGCGCGGGGCGTCCCCGCCGAGGGCGCGGCACTGGGAGCGATCGTCTGGCCGCCCGACTGCACCCCAGTCTCGGTACGAAGGCACAACCGACCGCGCCGCCCCGACCCCGACCTCGTACTCCAGCCAGGGGACCATGTCATCGTCCTGGCCAGGGACACGGCGGCAGCGCGCGCAGTAGGCTCCTGCCCATAGGCCGTGCGGGCCATGGGCCACGGCTCACGACGAGATCGAGCGGCGAGGGTCAGCGGCGTGCGCGGTGTCGAGAACGTCCTGTTCCTGGTGCTGCTGGGAGCGATCGTCGCGTCGTTCGCGAGGCGACTGCGGGTGCCTGCCCCTTCGCTGCTGGTGATCGCCGGGCTGCTGATCGGGCTGCTGCCCGGCGTGCCGACCGTGCACGTGACGCCGGACGCGGTCAGCCTGGTCGCGCTGCCGCCGCTGCTCTACGCGGCCAGCGAGGAACTGCCCTGGCGCGACCTGCGGGCCGTGTGGCGTCCGGTCAGCGTGCTCGCGGTAGGCCTGGTGCTGGCCTCGGCTGGCGCCGTCGCCGCCGTCGCGGCCGCGGTCAGCTCCATTCCGGCCAGCCAGGCCTTCGTGCTCGGCTCGGTGCTCGCCAGCACGGACCCGGTGGCCGTGAGCGCACTCGCCAGGCGGCTGTCGCTGCCACCGCGGATCCAGGCGCTCGTGCAGGCGGAGAGTCTGTTCAACGACGGCACTAGCCTGGTGCTCTTCCAGATCGCCGTGGCACTCGCGGTGACCGGGGCTGCCGCCCACCCGAGCGTGACCGGCGCCTTGCTGTACGGCGCGTGGCGGTTCGCCGTGCTCGCGATCGGCGGCGCGGCGGTCGGCGCCGCGGTCGCCGTTGTCGTCATCGCGGTGCGGCGCAAGATCATCGATCCGGTGCTCGAAGCCGTGGTGGCTCTCATTACACCCTACGGGGCCTACGTGCTCGGCGCGACGCTCCGCGTATCGCCCGTGCTCGCGGTGATCGTGGCCGGCCTGATCATCGGCTCGTACCGCGGGCGGATCACGACAGCGCAGACGCGGCTGCAGCTGCACTCGGTGTACCAGACGCTGATCTTCCTGCTGGAGAGCGCGGTCTTCGGCCTGATCGGCCTGCAGCTGCCCGCCCTGATCCGCGGCCTGACCCATTCCTACGCGTGGCCTGCCGAGGCGCTCGCGATCGCCGGGACGCTGATCGTGACCCGGATCGTCTGGGTGTTCCCGCTGACGGCGTTCTTCCAGTGGCGCGGCGGCACGCGACCGTCGTGGCCGGTGCCCGCCGTGGTCTCGTGGGCCGGAACTCGCGGTGTGGTCCCGCTGGCCGCCGCCCTCTCGGTGCCGCTGGTGACGGCCGACGGCGCCCCGCTCGCCGGACGTGACCTGATGCTGGTGCTTACCGCGTCGGTGATCGTGATCTCCCTCGTCGTGCAGGGCCTCACGCTCGAGCCGCTCGCCAGGTTCGCCGGGATCGGCCGCCCGGCCGCCGCCCGGCACGAGGAGACGCTCGCCCAGATCCGGCTGGCCGAGGCAAGCCTGGCGAGGCTGGACGAGCTCGCGGCGGACAACCTTGCGCCCGACCCGGTGATCGACCGGGTACGGGACGGCCTGCATACCAGGATCGAGACCGCCCGTACTCGCATGGAAGGCGCCAGGGATCGCGGGCCTGACCTGCCGACGGAGCGGGCCGTTCGCCGCGATCTGCTCACGGCCGAGAACGCCGAGCTTGCCAGGCTCGCCGCTGACGGCACGATCAGCGAGACCACCCGTCAGCGGCTACAGCGCAGCCTGGACCTCGAGGCCGCCAGGCTCGGCGACGGCGAGCGCTGAGCTTGCCGCCGGGTTCAGCACGGTCAGCTCGGGCCGCTTGGGAGCGAGGCCGTCGCCGGTCGAGATGCCGTGCAGGCGGCGGCTCACGTACGGCGCGGCGTGCTCGCTGACCCATTCCACGTCGTTCCAGCGCGCGGCGATCCAGCGGGCCGCCGCGGCACCGGGCCCCGGCCGCGCAGGCCGCGGGTCAAGCGGTGCCCGCCAGTCGCCGTCGGCGGGGATCCCGGTCGCCTCGCAGGTGAGCAGTGCCACCCTGCGGTGCCCGTCCGGCGTCAGGTGCAGCCGGTCCGGGGTCCACAGGCGCCGGTCGGTGAGTATCCGCATCTGCCAGATGTCGGCGACAAGGCAGCCGTGCCGGGAGGCGATATCCCTGACGTGCATGGTGAGCACGGCCGACTTTCCCCTGATCAGCCGCAGCACGGGGAACGCCTTGGGGTCGAAGCCGGTGAACACGAGCACGGCGGCGCCCGCGGCGGTGAGCCTGGCTACGGCCGTCTCGAACGTCGCGGCGACGTCGTCGGGATTGGTGCGCGGCCGCAGCAGGTCGTTGCCGCCGGCCGCGAGGCTGACCAGGTCGGCGCGCATCCGGACGGCGGCCGGCACCTGCTCGGCGAGCACCTCGCCAACCAGCTTGCCGCGGATCGCGAGGTTCGCGTAGCGCAGGCCAGGCCGGTGCGCATCTAGGTACCCGGCGAACCGGTCGGCCCAGCCGAGGCATCTGTCGCCTTCAGGGTCGGGATCGCCGACCCCCTCGGTGAAGCTGTCACCGAGCGCGACATACGAGCCGAACCCGTCCATGGCCGATCCCCGTTCCGCGATCCCGACACGAGTCGATGGGTTATTCCCGGTCCTCGGTCAGGCTCACCCCCTAGCCGCGATCTTGGCGGCGCCCTTACCTACCGCTTCGCGCGGCTGGCAGCGGGGAACACAGCCTGGCAGGACGGTGGCGCACGGTGTCAAGAGGATCAGGTCCGAGCGTATCGGGACGAAAGTCTCTCGCCAGGCCGACGCCCTGATCCTTGCATGGACTTCGTTAGGGATCACGCTGGCGTCGCATAAGCGTCGCAAGCGAACAGCACTCCGCGCACCCGCCGATGTTAACTGAGCCGATCGAGACGCGCCCGAAGGAGAAGTTATGGAAGATCTGGCCTATATCGGGCTTACCATCCTGGTTTTCGCCGTCCTGTTCCTGCTGGTGAAGGGAGTTGAGCGCTTTGAGCGCTAGCAACTGGCTCGGCCTGATCGTCGGTATCGGCCTGGTCATCTACCTGTTCGCCGCCCTCGTCCTCCCCGAGAGGTTCTGATGTCTGTCGCAACTGCCGGCTGGCTCCAACTTTGCCTGCTCATAGTCGCGCTTGGCGCGTGTTACGTGCCTGTGGGCAATTACATGGCGCACATCTTCACGACCGACAAGCACTGGCGAGTCGAGCGCGGCATCTACAAGCTGATCGGTGTCGATCCAGCCGCTGACCAGAAGTGGTCGAGCTATCTGCGCAGCATGCTCGCATTCTCAGCCGTCAGCGTGCTGTTCCTGTATGGCCTGGAGCGGCTGCAGCACTACATTCTGCTCTCACTCGGCCTGCCGGGCGTGCCACCGCCTCTGGCCTGGAACACCGCCGCCTCGTTCGTGACCAACACCAACTGGCAGAACTACTCCGGCGAGACCACCATGGGCTACATCGTGCAGATGAGCGGTCTTGCGGTGCAGAACTTCCTGTCCGCCGCCGTCGGCATCGTAGTCGCGATCGCGCTGGTCCGCGGCTTCGTCCGGTCCAGGACCGACAAGCTCGGCAACTTCTGGGTCGACGTCACCAGAATCACGCTGCGGTACCTGATTCCACTGTCCGTCGTGGGCGGGCTCATTCTGGTCGCCGCGGGCGTGATCGACAACTTCCACGCCAACCAGGTCGTCACCACCGTGGTGCACGGGCACCAGACCATCACCGGCGGCCCGATTGCCTCGCAGGAGGTCATCAAGGACGCGGGGAACAACGGCGGCGGCTTCTACAACGCCAACTCCTCACACCCGTTCGAGAGCTCGAACCCGTTCACCAACTGGTTCGAGATCTTCCTCCTGCTGCTGACGGCGTTCTGCCTGCCCCGCACATTCGGCAAGATGGTCAAGGACAACCGCCAGGGCTACGCGCTCCTGGCCGTCATGGTGATCATCTGGCTGGGCGCGGTAGGCGGCATCAGCTTCTTCGAGGCGCAGCACGCCGGGCTGGCCCCCCAGCTGGCGCATGCCGCGATGGAAGGCAAGAACACCACCTTCGGAACTCCGGGGTCCTCACTGTTCGCGGCATCGACGACCGTAACGTCTACGGGCTCGGTGGACTCTTTCCACGACTCCTTCACTGCGTTCGGCGGCGGGATCACGGACTTCGACATCGCCCTCGGGGAGATCGCGCCCGGCGGCGTGGGAGCCGGACTTTACGGCATCCTCGTGCTGGCCATGGTGACGGTCTTCGTCGCCGGGCTGATGGTCGGCCGGACACCGGAGTACATCGGCAAGAAGATCAGGCCGGTTGAGATGAAGTACGCGGCGCTGTACTTCCTGACGCTGCCGGTGGTCATCCTGACCGCCACGGGTCTGTCGATCGGGATGAAGACACCCCAGGCGTCGATTCTCAATCCTGGCCCGCACGGCCTGACTGAGATCTTGTACGCCTTCACCTCGATGGCGAACAACAACGGATCCGCCTTCGCCGGCCTGACCACCAACACCGACTGGTACAACACCATCGGCGGCATCGTGATGCTGCTCGGCAGGTTCGCGCCCGAGATCTTTGCGCTCGGCCTGGCAGGGTCCCTGGCGAGACAGACCCCGGTGCCGGCCAGCGCCGGCACGCTGGAGACGCACAAGCCGCTGTTCGTGGGCATGCTCGTCGGCGTCATCCTCATCCTCGTCGGCCTGACCTATTTCCCGGCGCTCGCGCTCGGCCCGTTCGCAGAAGGACTGCACTGACATGCCTGTCACAACCACGCCTGAAGTTCCGGGCACGGCGCGCAAGAACGCCGCTGTCCAGCAGAGCCGAATCGGCGGCGGGCTGCTCGACCCCAAGATGCTCTGGCGGTCGCTGCCCGACGCCTTCAAGAAGCTGGACCCTCGGGTCCAGCTCAAGAACCCGGTCATGTTCGTCGTGGAGGTCGGTGCGGCGCTGACCACCTACACGGCCATCACCAACTCGACCGTCTTCAACTGGACGATCGTGGTCTGGCTCTGGCTCACCGTGGTGTTCGCCAACCTGGCCGAGGCCGTGGCCGAGGGCCGCGGCAAGGCGCAGGCGGACACACTGCGCAAGACCAAACGCGAGACCATGGCCCGGCGCCTGATCGAGTGGGCGCCAGGCCAGACCCAGGTACGCGTGGAGGAGGTGCCAGGCACCCAGCTCACCCTCGGCGACCATGTCGTGGTCGAGGCCGGCGAGACCATCCCCGGCGACGGTGACGTCGTAGAGGGCGTGGCCTCGGTGGACGAATCGGCGATCACCGGCGAGTCCGCTCCGGTCATCCGCGAGTCGGGCGGTGACCGCTCGGCGGTCACCGGCGGTACCAAGGTGCTGTCCGACCGGATCGTCGTGAAGATCACGTCCAAGCCGGGCGAGACCTTCATCGACCGGATGATCGCGCTGGTCGAGGGTGCTCAACGGCAGAAGACGCCCAACGAGATCGCTCTCAACATCCTGCTCGCCGCACTGACCGTCATCTTCATGCTCGCAGTGGTCACGCTGCAGCCGATGGCCTTCTACTCCAAGGCGCCGCAGACGCTGGTGATCCTGGTGGCGCTGCTGGTCGCGCTGATCCCGACGACGATCGGCGCGCTGCTGTCGGCGATCGGCATCGCCGGCATGGACCGGCTCGTGCAGCGCAACGTACTGGCGATGTCGGGCCGCGCGGTCGAGGCCGCTGGCGACGTGAACACGCTGCTGCTGGACAAGACCGGCACCATCACCATCGGCAATCGGCAGGCTAGCGACTTCCTGCCGGTCGGCGGGGTGACCGCCGAGCAGCTCGCCGACGCAGCGCAGCTGTCCAGCATGGCCGACTACACGCCGGAGGGCCGGTCGATCGCTGTGCTTGCCAAGGAGCGGTACGGCCTGCGTGAGCGGCACGAAGGCGAGCTGCGCGACGCGGAGTTCGTCGAGTTCACCGCGCAGACCCGGATGAGCGGCATCGACCTCGCGGACGGGCGTCAGGTGCGCAAGGGCGCGTCGAGCGCCGTGCGGGACTGGATCAGAACCTCAGGCGGCACGCCGGCCGATGAGCTTGGCCAGCTGGTCGACGGCATCTCGTCAGCGGGCGGGACACCGCTCGTCGTGGCCGAGCGGGTCAACGGCACGGCGCGGGCACTTGGGGTGATCCACCTCAAGGACATCGTCAAGGAAGGCATCGCCGAGCGGTTCGCCGAGATGCGCAAGATGGGCATCAGGACCATCATGATCACCGGCGACAACCCGCTCACCGCGAAGGCCATCGCCGACGAGTCAGGCGTGGACGACTTCCTCGCCGAGGCCACGCCGGAAGACAAGATGGCGCTGATCAAGAGGGAGCAGGAGGGCGGCAAGCTGGTCGCGATGACCGGCGACGGCACCAACGACGCCCCCGCGCTCGCCCAGGCCGACGTCGGCGTGGCCATGAACACCGGGACCTCGGCCGCCAAGGAGGCCGGGAACATGGTGGACCTGGACTCCAACCCGACCAAGCTGATCGAGATCGTGGCGATCGGCAAGCAACTGCTGATCACCCGCGGTGCGCTGACCACCTTCTCCATTACCAACGACGTCGCGAAGTACTTCGCGATCATCCCGGCCATGTTCCAAGCCGTGATCCCCAGCCTGGCCAAGCTCAACATCCTGCACCTGCACAGCCCGGAGTCGGCGATCACGTCGGCGATCATCTTCAACGCGCTGATTATCGTCGCGCTGATACCACTGGCGCTGCGCGGCGTCCGCTACCGGCCGTCGTCGGCGGGAGCGATGCTGCGCCGGAACCTGTGGATCTACGGCGTCGGCGGGCTGATCATCCCGTTCATCGGGATCAAGCTGATCGACCTCATCATTCAGTTCATTCCAGGATTCGGCGGTTGATCGTCATGTCACCTCTTCCTTCCACCGCTCGCCAGTTCCTGGCGGCCATCCGGGGCTGGATCATCTTCACGATCATCTGCGGCCTGATCTACCCGCTGGTCATGTTCGGTCTGGCCCAGGGCCTGTTCAACAAGCAGGCCAACGGCTCGCTGGTGCACTACGGCGGCCGCGTGGTCGGCTCCGCCCTGGTCTGCCAGGAGTTCCTGAACGCGAAGGGCCAGCCGCTGCCGCAGTACTTCCAGCCGCGGCCATCCGCGTCGGACACCTCAGCCACCAACCAGACCGGCGGCTGCAACATGCTCGCGACTGGCGCTACTAACCTCGGGCCGGACAACCTGATCCTGGTGCAGGACATCAGGGCGCGGCAGAAGGCGGTCGCCGCCTTCGACCACGTCCCGATCTCCAAGATCCCGGCGGATGCGGTGACCGCATCGGCATCCGGCCTTGACGCCTACATCTCGCCCGCCAATGCCGCGATCCAGGTGGACCGGGTCGCCGCCGCCAGGCACGTCAGCCCGGCCGCCATCCGGACGCTGGTCGCCAAGTACACCTTCGGCCGGCCGCTCGGCTTCCTCGGTGAGCCAGGGGTGAACGTGCTCCTGCTCAACATCGCCCTAGACAAGAAGTACCCCGTAACCTGATCGAGAGATGACGCAGATCGCCAGGAAACCGGATCACGGCACGCCAGCCCCCGCACGCCGCGGCCAGCTCAGGATCTACCTGGGCGCGGCCGCGGGGGTCGGCAAGACCTTCGCCATGCTCGGCGAGGGCCACCGGCGGCAGTCCCGCGGTGCGGACGTCGTGGTGGCCTTCGTCGAGTCGCATGGCAGGCGCCGGACCGCCGAGCAGATGCTTGGGCTCACGGTCATGCCGCGGGCTAGGGTCGCCTACCGCGGCACCTACTTCGACGAGATGGACGTCGACGGGGTGCTGGCCAGGCATCCGCAGATCGCCCTGGTTGACGAGCTCGCGCACACCAACGTGCCTGGCTCGCGCAACGAGAAGCGCTGGCAGGACGTCGATGAGCTGCTGGCCGCGGGGATCGACGTCATCACCACCGTCAACATCCAGCACCTCGAGTCGCTGAACGACGTCGTCTACAAGATCACCGGAGTGCCGCAGCGGGAGACGGTACCCGACGCGGTGGTCCGGGCCGCCGACCAGGTTGAGCTCGTCGACATGACGCCCGAGGCACTTCGCCGCCGGATGGCGCATGGCAACATCTACCCGGCAGAGAAGATCGACGCGGCGCTGAACAACTACTTCAGGTCGGGGAACCTGGCCGCGCTGCGCGAGCTTGCCCTGCTGTGGCTCGCCGACAAGGTGGACGAGGGGCTGCAGCAGTACC
The DNA here is from genome assembly GCA_035517035.1 of Streptosporangiaceae bacterium. Lineage (GTDB taxonomy): Bacteria > Actinomycetota > Actinomycetes > Streptosporangiales > Streptosporangiaceae > Chersky-822. The sequence goes on from DATIZP010000133.1 coordinate 55,005, forward strand.
GCGAGGCGCACGACATCCACGGCACCTGGGAGGCCAGGGAGCGGGTGGTGGTGGCGCTGACCGGCGGGCCCGAGGGCGAGACGCTGATCCGCCGCGCCGCCAGGATCGCCGCCAGGTCGGTCGGCGGTGACCTGCTCGCGGTCTACGTCAGCAGGTCGGACGGGCTGACCGGCGCCGACCCTGCCGCACTGGCCGTACAGCGGCGGCTGACCGAGTCGCTGGGCGGCAGCTATCACCAGGTCGTCGGCGACGACGTACCCGAAGCGCTGCTCGCGTTCGCGCGCGCCGAAAACGCGACCCAGCTCGTGCTCGGCGCCAGCCGCCGAGGCTGGCTCTCGTCCCTGCTGACCGGCCCTGGCGTCAGCATGCGCACGATCAGGGACTCCGGCGACATCGACGTGCACATCGTCACGCACGCGAGGATGGGCCGCGGCCGCGGGCTGCCGTCCTTGCGCGGCGGGCTCTCGCTGCCGCGCAAGGTGGCGGGCTACACGCTAGCGGTAGTGCTCGCGCCGCTGCTCGCGCTGGCGCTCGCCGGCCTGCGGCACCACCTGAACCTGACCAGCGACGTGCTCGTCTTCCTGCTCGGCGTGATCGCGGTGGCGCTGGTCGGGGGCCTGATCCCAGCGGTGATCGCCGCGGTGATCGGCTCGGTCTTCCTGAACTATTACTTCACGCCGCCGATCCACACGTTCACGATCTCGGAGGCCAACAACGCGCTCGCGCTGGCCGTGTTCATCATCGTCGCGGTGGTGGTGAGCACGATCGTCGATGACGCTGCCAGGCGCTCGAAGCAGGCAGCCAGGGCCGGTGCCGAGTCTGACCTGCTGGTCACCACCGCGGGTAGCATCCTGCGCGGGCAGCGACCGCTGCAGGCGGTCGTCGACCGGGTGCGCGAGGCGTTCGGCATGGACACCGTGACGCTGCTCGAGCGGGGGACCGGGCCCGACGGCACACCGGCTCCCGCTGGAGCCTGGCGGGCCGTGGCGCAGGCCGGCGACGGGGAGATCCGCAGACCGGAGGAGGCCGACGTGGAGATGCCGGTCACCGACGACCTGTGCCTGGCCGCACGCGGCCGTACCCTGCCTGCCGCCGACCGGCGCGTGCTCGGGGCGTTCGCCGCCTATGCCGCCGCCGCGCTCGAACAGCAGCGGCTCAGCGCCGCGGCCGGCTCCGCCCGCGAGATCGCCGCAGCCGACCGTACCAGGACGGCACTGCTCGCGGCGGTCAGCCACGACCTGCGTACGCCGCTCGCGTCGGCCAAGGCGGCGGTGACCAGCCTGCGCTCTGACGACGTGCAGTGGGACGCCGAGGACCAGGCCGAGCTGCTCGCCACAGCCGACGAGTCGCTCGACAAACTGACCAGGCTGGTGGAGAACCTACTGGACATGAGCAGGCTGCAAGCCGGGGCGATGTCGGTGTTCCCCACCGAGGCCGACCTCGGCGAGATCGTGGCCCGCGCGCTGGACGATCTTGGCGAGAACAGCAAGGAAGTTCTGGTCGAGATACCGCCGGAGCTGCCCGAGGTGCTTGCCGATCCTGGCATCTTGGAGCGCGTGATCTCCAATCTGACCGCCAACGCGATCCGGTTCTCCCCGCCGGACTCGCCGCCACTGCTGTCCGCAAGCTCGCTGGGCGAGCGGATCGAACTGCGCATCATCGACCGCGGGCCCGGCATCCCCGCGACACAGACCAGCCGCTTGTTCGTGCCCTTCCAGCGGCTCGGCGACACGGACAACACCACTGGGATCGGTCTCGGGCTTGCGCTGTCCAAGGGCCTCACCGAGGCGATGGCCGGGACGCTCGAGCCGGAGGAGACCCCGGGCGGCGGGCTGACCATGTTGCTTTCCTTGCCCGCGGTGCCGGGCACCTCGCGCACGCTGCCGGGCGAGCACACCGAGCCTGGAGCCGGCACGGTGCCCGCGTGACCCGGGTTCTCGTGGTCGACGACGAGCCGCAGATTGTCCGCGCGCTGCGGATCAACCTGCGGGCCAGGCATTACGAGGTCTTCACCGCGCAGTCCGGTGCCCAGGCACTCGCCGAGGCCGCGCACCACCCACCCGACCTGGTGATACTCGACCTCGGCCTGCCCGACCTGGACGGCATCGAGGTAATCGACGGCCTGCGCGGCTGGACGGACGCGCCGATCATCGTGCTGTCCGGCCGCGCGGACAGCACCGACAAGGTCGAGGCGCTCGACGCCGGGGCCGACGACTACGTCACCAAGCCGTTCGGCATGGACGAGCTGCTCGCACGGATGCGCGCGGCACTGCGGCGCAGCACGGCCGATCAGGCAGAGCCTCAGGTCAAGCTCGGCGACCTCACCATCGACCTGGCAGCCAAGCGGGTCATCCGCGGCGTCCCGGCGAGCACGGCGGCGGCGCCAGGCCCGGCCGGAGCCGCCACCGCGCCTGGCGCCGGGGCGGGTCCCGGCGGCGGGCAGCCCGACATCAGGCTCACGCCGACCGAGTGGCACCTGCTCGAGGTGCTGCTCCGCCATCCCGGCAAGCTGCTCAGCCAGCGGCAGCTGCTCCAGGAAGTGTGGGGGCCCGGTTACGCCGACGCGTCGGGGAACCTGCGGCTGTACATGGCGCAGCTGAGGCGGAAGCTGGAGCCCGACCCGGCCAGGCCGCGCTGGCTGCTCACCGAGCCCGGCATGGGCTACCGGTTCCAGCCGGACGCCTGAGCGGGCACCGGCCCTGGCGCGCCGATCGCGCCGTGCGAGCCGTTTCGGATGCCAAAGACAGTTCTCGACTACACACAGTTATCTTCAAACAGCACGCCGTATTGGTTCCGAAGCGCGAGCATAGACGGCATGAGCCTGCGCAGGTACACGTGTGCCCTGGTCGGATTCACAAGTTGCCTGGTCACGGTGGCCGGAGGGGTGGCCTGGGCGACCACGAAGCCCGCCGATACGGCGCACCGGCCGGGAGCCGCCCGACCGCGTGGGCGGTGGCAGACCGTGACCTATGACGGGGTCAGCCTGCGGGCGCCGGCGTCCTGGCCGGTGATCAGGTTCGCCGCCGATCCGACCGCCTGCCCGCGGCTCGACGTGCACGCCGTGTACCTCGGCACGCCGGGGCCGCATCCGCTCTGCCCGGCCGGCCTGGTCGGCAGGTCCGAGGCGGTCATGGTCCAGCCGGTCGGGGCGGTGAGCGGCGCGAGGGGCCCTGGCCTGCCCGGGCAGGCCGGGGACGCCGCGATCAGGCTGGCCGGCGGGCAGGGGTTGGCCGGCGAAACGGTCGCCGCCTCGGCCGTGAGCCGCACGATCAGCGAGGTGCTGCCGGGGCCGGGCGCGCGGGTGACGATCTCGTACCGGTCGAGCCCGTCGGTGGCCGACGCGATCCGGTCATCCATCCGGGTGTCCGCCCGCGGTGCCGCGCGTCCGGCCAGGGACGGGGCGGCCGCCCGGGCGGGACGTGCGGCTCGGGCGAACCATGTCGTGGGGGCACGGCGTGCCGGGCGGGCGGGGAGCGCCGCGCGGCCGGCAGCCGGACTGGCGGCCGGGCAGGGCATCTTCCAGGGCGGCGGCTTCGACACCTGCGCCGCGCCAAGCGCTCAGACGATGACGAGCTGGCTCTCCTCAAGCTACCGCGCCGTCGGCATCTACATCGGCGGGGTGAACCGGGCCTGCGCCCAGGTCAACCTCAGCGCCGGGTGGCTGGCCGGGATCGTCAGCCAGGGCTGGCACTACTTCCCGATCTACCCCGGGCTGCAGTCAAGCTGCGTGCTCGCGTCAGGCGACGCCACCATCACTACCAGCCAGGCCGCCCAGGAGGGCGCCGCCGCCGCTGACGATGCCGCAGCCCAGGCGGCCAGCCTCGCCATCCCGAAGGGCACCCCGCTGACCTATGACATGGAGGCCTACGGGCCGTCCTGCAACGGCCAGGTGCTGACGTTCCTGTCCGCGTGGGACAGCGAGCTGCACGCGCGCGGCTACCGGGCCGGAGTGTACGAGTCGTTCAGCAACATCGGGGCGCTGGCAGGCGCGGCCGGGTCGATCACCGAGCCCGACATCATCTACTACGCGGACTGGGACGGCGACGCGACCACCACGAGCTCCTACCTGCCGGCCGGCATGTGGACCGACCACGCGCGGATCCACCAGTACCTGGGCGGGCACGTGGAGACGCACGGCGGCGCGTCGATCGAGATCGACAGCGACCAGCTCGACGTCAACCTCGGCGGCAAGGCGGGACCGCCGCCGCCCGGCGAGGGCTTCCGGGTCTCGGTCGCGATCAACGCCAACGGCACCGCCGAGTGGTTCGCCCGCTCGGCCGGCGGCACCCTCACCCACGCCTGGCAGAGCCCAGTGGGCAGCCTGACCTGGTCGGCCATGCACACGCTCGGCCGCTCGCCGAAGACCATCGTGAGCAACCCTGCCGCGGCGGCGCAGGCCAACGGGGCGCTCACCGTGTTCGCGGTGGACTCGGCCGGGCTGATCGAGCACGCCTGGCAGCAGCCGGGGTTCCCGAACGGCTGGGAGTGGGGCAGTCCGCTGCCCCAGCTGCCGGTGCCCGCGCTGCCGGGCACCGACCCGGCCGCGCTGCTGCTGCCGCGCGGCGACGTCGCCGTCTACCAGACCTCGGCGGGCGGCGGGGTGCTCGTCACGGTCCAGCTCCATCAGGACGAGAACGCGGACTGGGCCACCTGGGGTGATATCGGCGGCGACTGCGCGAGCTCCCCGGTGCCTGTGGTCGACGGAGCGCACAAGGTGCAGGTGTTCTGCGTGACCGCGGCGGGCACCGCCGCGATGATCCGCTGGAACGGCAGGTCCTGGGGCAGCTGGAGCACGCTGGCCGGCAGCCCGCAGGACCTGGCCGGTGATCCGTCCGTCCAGGTGAACGGCGAAGGGCAGACCGAGTTCTTCGCGGCCACCACGGCCGGCGGGCTGGCCTACGGATGGCAGGCCGGCGACCGTGGCGGCTGGACCTGGGGCAGCCCGATGACCGGATCTGGCCTGTCGGTGAGCGGCTCGGTGTCCGCGGCGACCTGGCCGGCCGGGCAGGTGATCGTGTACGTGCGGCTGAGCAACGGCGAGCCGGCCTTCGCCAGGCAGGCCGGGCAGGCAGGCTCCGACCCGTTCAGCACCTGGTCCACGATCGGCGGAGTCAGCGGCGGCCCGATACTCGGCGGCCCCGCGGGCTGGCTGAACCGGTCCGGGGCCGCCGGGGTGGCGGTGCTCGAGGCCGGCCACGTGCTGGTCGTCGCCAGCGACTCGGGCGCCGGCTGGTCGGCATGGACCCAGGTCGGCATCGGGTTCTAAAGACCCGGGCCGCTTGGCTCCTAGCCGATCAGGAGGATGGCGATCACGATCGCGACGACCACCACCGCGCCGATGACCAGCAGCATCATCCGGCTCGAGCCACGGCTGGGCGCCTGCCCGGCCCATGGCTGCTCGGGCCAGAATCCGTCCGCCCGCTGGGCGGCCGCCCTGGCGTCCTGGCCTGCGGCGAACGCCCTGAACTCGGCCGTGCTCGCTGACGCGTCAGGAGCCGCGCGGAATTCGGCCGTGCTGCTCGGCGAATCATTACCGACATATCGGTCGTCACGCTCGGACATGCATTCGACTGTAAACGATCGGATGCGTCGGACTGACCAGTTCAGCGCACTTTCCTGGACTTGACAGCACCTCCGACGCCGCGGCTACCGCAGGTCAGCCTCGTCCGTGCCGATCAGCCCGGGCAGCGCCTCGGGCCGGTCGACCAGCTTGGACAGCACGATCGAGCTGCGGGTCCGCACCACGAAGGGCTCGGCGCCGATGCGCTCGACCACCTGCTCGAAATGCCTGATGTCGGCGGTCCTGATGTGCAGCAGCGCGTCCGCCTCCCCGGTCACCGTGCAGGCCCTGACCACCTCGGGATGCCTGGCAACGGCCGCCGCGATGTCGGATGGCGACGTCTTGCCGCGGCAGAACAGCTCCACGTAGGCCTCGGTGGTCCAGCCGAGCTCCGCCGCGTCGAGGCGGGCCGAGAACCCCCTGATGGCCCCGGCCGAGCGCAGCCGGTCCACCCGCCGCTTGACCGCCGGCGCCGACAGGCCGACCGCGGCTCCGATGTCGGCGTAGCTGGCCCTCGCATCCTGCACGAGCGCGTGCAGGATGCGCCGGTCAAGCTCGTCGCGGGACATCGCTGCCCGCCGCCCAGGTACCGTCCTGGCTGGTCACCAGCGCCTCCCTCAGAACGTCAAGCTCGGCCTCGCTCACCCCGTGGCTGACCAGGTAGCCGGCGATGCTGCCCGCCTGCGCCCTGGCCCGGTCCAGCGTGCGCAGCATCAGCTCGGGCGGGCTGGCCAGCAGTTCGGTGGTCAGCTGCTCGCCGAGGCCGCTGTCCTCGCGCACCTGGCCGATCGCCGGCGTGTGCGCCGGGTCGAGGTACAGGCTGGTCAGCGCGTAGTCGGCGGCGACGATCTGGTCGGGCACGCCCACCGCGGCCAGGGTCAGCGCCACCACGATGCCGGTCCTGTCCTTGCCCGCGGTGCAGTGCACGAGCGCCGGCAGCCCTCCTGGCCTGGCCAGGCAGCGGACGGCATCGGCGATGGCCCGGCCCTGCCGGTCGATCACGTAGTCGTAGATCTCGCCGAGCTCGGCGGGAATCGCGGCCAGGTCCTCCCCGATCAGCGAGATGTGCATGGTCAGCGCGCCCGCAGCGGCCAGGTCGTCGAGCGGGCTCGGCGCGATCTCCGCCTCGTAGCTGGTCCGCAGGTCGACCACGGTGCGCAGGCCGAGACCGGTGAGCAGTCCGGACGCCCGCGAGTCCAGCCGGCGCAGCCCGTCCGAGCGAAACAGCCGCCGCCAGCCGGTCGCCCGGCCGCCCGCCACGGGAAGGCCCCCGGTGTCGCGGAAGTTCAGCGTCCCTGGTACCGGGATGTGCCTGCCCGGCTCGGCGGCGAGCACATGGACCAGGCCGAGCACGTCATCGACCCGCATCCGCATCGGGTACTCCCGGCTCGATCCGCCCATCACGCTCTCCGCCCGCTCCGCCCGCTCCGCCACGTCGACGACGGCAGGCTAGTACGGCCGGGCGGGCGAGCCGCGCTAGGGTCGGACTCCGGGGAGGCGTGCGATGACGCGGATCGGAAACATGTACGGGCCTGACGCGACGTTCCTCGGCGTGCCGGCGGCTGACCTGGCCGATCCGCGGTCCCTGGCGGGCACGGACATCGTGATCATCGGGGCACCGTTCGACGGCGGGACCTCGCACCGGCCGGGAGCGAGGTTCGGCCCGCAGGCGATCAGGTTCACCGACTACCTGCCGCACGACGGCTCAAGGCCGCACCTGGCCCTCGGCGTCGACCCGCTCAGGGACATGAGGGTGGCCGACGCCGGCGACATCGAGATGCCGTCCGGGCAGACCGAGCTCTCGCTCGGCCGGCTGGAGGACGCCGTGCACACGGCGGCGGCCGCAGGCGCGATCCCGGTCGTGCTCGGCGGCGACCACACCGTCACCTTCCCCGACGCCACCGGGGTGGCCAGGCACGTCGGGTGGGGCAGGCTGTCGATGATCCACTTCGACGCGCACGCCGACACCGGCGACACCCACTTCGGCTCGCTCTACGGGCACGGCACGCCGATGCGCAGGCTGATCGAGTCCGGCGCGGTGCGCGGCGACCGGTTCCTCCAGATCGGCCTGCGCGGCTACTGGCCTGAGCCGCCCACGCTGGCGTGGATGGCCGAGCGCGGCATGCGCAGCTTCGAGATGACCGAGATCGTGGCGCGCGGGCTCGACGAGTGCCTGACCGAGGCGTTCGCGATCGCGCTCGACGACTGCGACGCCGTGTTCCTGTCGGTGGACGTGGACGTGGTGGACCCCGGGCTCGCCCCGGGCACCGGCACCCCCGAGCCAGGCGGCCTGTCGAGCAGGCAGCTGCTCGACGCTGTGCGCAGGATCGCGATGGAGCTGCCGGTGGCCGGCGTCGACGTGGTCGAGGTCGCGCCGCCGTACGATCATGCCGAGGTGACCGCCCTCCTGGCCAACCGGGTCGTGCTCGAGGCGCTGTCCGGCATCGCCTGGCGGCGGGCCGGCCAGGCCGGGCGGCGCGATCCGGCGTGGCCGCTGCTGCGCGCCAGGAACGGGCAGCGCCAGGAGCGGGCATAACCTGGCCATGCTCGACGCGACCAGGCTGCGGGTTCTCGTCGCGGTGGCGAGATACGGATCGGTCACCGCCGCGGCGCAGGCGCTGAACTACGCGCAGCCCTCGATCAGCCACCACATGGCAAGGCTGGAGGCCGAGACCGGGGCCAAGCTGATGGAGCGCTCGGGGCGCGGCGTCCGGCTCACCGAGGCAGGCCGGCTGCTCGCCGAGCGGGCCGAGGAGATACTCGGCCGCCTGGACGCGGCCGAGGCCGAGCTCGCGGCGCACGTCGGCCTGCGCAAGGACCGGGTCAGGCTGGCCGCGTTCGGCGCGGCGCTGGCCACGCTGGCCGCCACCGCGGCGGCGACGCTCGGCACCGAGCACGCCGCCACTGACGTCCAGCTGACCCAGGCCGAGCCCGCGCTTGCCCTGCACATGCTGCGAGCCGGGGAGGCCGACGTCGCCGTGGTCTACCGGCAGCTTGCCGACGACGAGGCGCCGGGCGCCGAGGCCGACGCGGACCAGCAGGCATCCGATGACCTGCGCTTCCGCGACCTGCTCGATGACCCGTTCTTCCTCATCACGCCCGGCGACCGGCCGGGCCTCGGCGAGACCGTCAGGCTGGCGGACTGCGCCGCCCGGCGCTGGATACTCGGGCCCGCGCTCGACCGCGAGGCGCTCACCGCGCTGTGCCGGCCGGCCGGCTTCGCGCCCGACATCGCCGCCTGGCGTGGCGACTACGTCGCGGTCCAGGCCCTTGTCGCGGCCGGGCTCGGGGTGAGCGTGCTGACCGGGCTGGAGCTGCGCGCCTGCCGGCACCCGGGGATCGCCGTGAGCGAGCTTGCCGGGGCGACGCAGCGGGTGTCAGCGGTCACCTACGGCGACCCGCCAGACCCGCCAGCCAGCACCCAGCTGGTCGAGGCTCTGAGGCGTGCCGCCGAGGCGGTCAGGCAGGACCGCCCGGCCGCGCCAGCTCCGGCAGGGCCGGGCACGCAGGCCAACCCGGCCGCGCCGGCTAGATCGCCGTAGCCCGCCCCGCCCAGTACGGGTCGCGCAGCCGGCGCTTCAGCAGCTTGCCGCTCGGATCGCGGGGCAGCTCGTCGACGAAGTCGATGGACTTGGGCCACTTCATCTTGGCCAGGCGGCCCTGCAGGCCGGCCAGGATCTCGGCGGCCAGCTCGTCGGACGGTTTCACCCCCTCAGCGGGCTGCACGACGGCCTTGATCTGCTCGCCCCACTCCTCGTCAGGGATGCCGAACACGGCGACGTCGGCGACCTTGGGGTTGGCGATGATCTCGGCCTCGATCTCGGCCGGGTAGATATTCGCCCCGCCGGAGATGATCATGTCTGACTTCCGGTCGCAGAGGAACAGGAAGCCGTCGTCGTCGAGGAAGCCGATGTCGCCCACGGTGAAGTAGTCCCGCAGCCGGCTGGCGGCGGTCTTCTCCGGGTCACCCTTGTATTCGAACTCCATGCCCATCTTCATGTAGACGGTGCCGGGAGCCCCCGCCGGGCAGATCACGCCGGCGTCGTCCACGATGAGGATCTCGCTCACCGGCCATGCCTTGCCGACCGTGCCCGGGCGCTCCAGCCACTCCTGCGGCGTGACGATCGTGCCGCCGCCCTCGGTCGCTGCGTAGTACTCGTAGATGACCGGTCCCCACCAGTCGAGCATCGCGTGCTTGATCGCCACCGGGCACGGCGCGGCCGCATGGATCAGCCAGCGCATCGACGACACGTCGTACTTCGCCCTGATCTCCTGGGGCAGCGACAGCATCCGCTTGAACTGGGTCGGCACCATGTGCGTGTTGGTGACCCGGTAGCGCTGCACGAGCTCGAGCGCGCCCTCGGCGTCCCAGGTGTCCATGCTCACGAGCGTGTGACCCATGTGCACCGCGCTGCCGCCGAAGATCGTGACCGCGGTGTGGTAGTTCGGCGAAGTGACCAGGTGCAGGTTCGCCGAGCCCTCGGTGATGCCGAAGAACTGGAGCAAGCCGGTCAGCAGGTCGGCCGACACGTCGGGATCCAGGCCGGTCAGGGCCCGCCGGACGCCTTTCGGACGGCCCGTGGTGCCCGAGGTGTAGTGCATCGCCGCGCCGGCGGTGCGGTCGTCGGGCAGGTCCGTGCGCTGGCCGGCCCTGAGCTCGGCGACGTCGGTGAAGCCAGGCACGTGGCCGTAGCTGAACCTGGCGTCGGCGGGCACCCCGGCCTCGTCCGCCGCTGCCACGCCGATCTCAGCGAACCGCTCGTGCACGAAGAAGGCCTTCGCCTCGCAGTCCCGCACGATGTAGGCGATCTCGGCTGGGGTGAAGTGCCAGTTGATCGGGGTGTAGTACCAGCCGGCCTGGAGTGCGGCCAGGCTCAGCTCCTGCGGGGCGATGCCGTTCGGCACCAGCGCGGCGATGCCGTCGCCGGCCTTCATGCCGCGCGCCCGCAGCGCGTGCACGAGCTGGTTGACCCGGCCGAGCAGGTCTCCGGCGGCGTGCTCGGTGCCATCGGGCTCGACCACGGCAATCCAGTCCGGGTCCTCCTGCGCGCGGCTCCAGAACCCCATCCTCATCCTGCCTTCTCG
>DATIZP010000134.1:0-76094 GCA_035517035.1 Streptosporangiaceae bacterium
CGGCGGCCTGTACGCCTCGCACATACGCAACGAGGGCGACCTGCTGCTCGAATCGGTCGCCGAGGCAATGCGGATCGGGCGGGACTCGGGCTGCCGGGTGCACATCTCGCACCACAAGGCGGGCGGCAGGCAGAACTGGGGCAAGGTGGCCGACTCGCTGGCTGCCATCGACCAGGCGAACGCGGCTGGCGCCGACGTGACGCTCGACTTCTACCCGTACACGGCGAGCAGCGGCCCGATGGCCGAGTACGTCAGCCCGGAGTCCGTCACCGACGACTGGGCGAAGGCAAACCAGTTCGCGACCTGCCCGCCATTTCCCGCCTACAGCGGCCGGCGGGTCAGCGCGGTCGCCGCCGACCTCGGCCTGAGCGTCGCGGACCTGCTGCGGCAGATCCTGCAGGCGCCGGACGGGCGGCGGACGATCACGATCGGCTTCGGCATGTCCGAGGACGACCTGCTCGCCAACGTGCGGCATCCGCTGATGATGATCGGCTCCGACGGAATCCCCGATCTCGACGGCCTGCCGCATCCCCGGCTGTACGGCACGTTCCCGCGGATCTTCGCCCGGTACGTGCGGGAGCGGCAGGCGCTGTCCCTGCCCGAGGCGGTCCGGCGGATGACCAGCCTGCCTGCCGACAGATTCGGCCTGGCGGGCCGCGGCAGGCTGGAACCCGGAGCCTGCGCGGACCTGGCGCTGTTCGATCCGGCGGCGCTGCGCGACACCGCCACCTACGCCGATCCCCAGCGTGAGCCCGACGGCATGCACCTGGTCGTGGTCAACGGCCAGGTCAGCTACGACCACGGCCGCCACACCGGCGTCCGGGCCGGCCGCCTGCTGTCGTTCGCCGCCCCGCGCTCCGAGCCGCCCACGCCGCCACGGCGCCGCCGCTGTTCGTGACCAGGTGCAGCGCCATGGGCGCGGCGAGGCCGCCCGAGCGCTCCCGCAGCCATGACAGGAGTGCCCCGCCGGCGGCCGTCAGCGCGACCCCCGCGCCCGCACCCGCGACGGCCCGCCGGCGGCCGGCCGCCAGGTCGTTGGCCCGCAGCGCCTGCAGGGTAGGCCGAATGTGCCACAGCCCGAAGGCGCCGCTGGTCAGCGCGATGGCGGCGGGCGTGGGCAGGATGCGCCGCAGGCTCGCCTGCAAGACGCCGCGGAAGGCGACCTCTTCCCACAGCACCGTGCCGACCGGGATGCGCACGGCGGCCTGGTACGCGACCTTGCGGCCATCGAGTCCGGCGGACCTCTGGTCCCGCAGGACGGGCCTGGTCGCCGGCACCGCGGCGACGATCAGCCACGCCGCCCCCGCCGCGCCGACCGACCACGCCCCGGAGCGGCCGGGCCGCCAGGAACCGCGGGCGATGCCCATGTCGGCGGTGGTCAGGCCGCGCGCCGCCGCCGCCGCAAGGGCGGCTCGCTGCTCGGCCAGCTTCCCGGCCTGCATATCGCCCCGTCCAGCCTGACATGGGTCGCAGAGCGCCTCGCCTGGCTGCCGGCCTTCGCTGTCGTGCTCGCCTTCTTGTGGTTCGCGGCCCGCCGAGCCGAGTCGCCGGTCAGGCGACCACGTAGGAAGTGACCTCGAAGCCGACGACCCGCGAGGGGCCCGGCACCGACGCGGCGGCGAGCGCGAGGGCGCTCTGCTCGGGCGGTCAAGAGTCACGCCTGGCCCTGAGCGCCTCGATCAGGGCAGGGAGCACCTCGTGCAGGTCGCCGATGACCGCGTAGTCCGCCTTCGCCACAATGGGCGCGCCAGGGTCGGTGTTGATCGCCACGATGGTCTTCGCGCCCTGACAGCCCGCCATGTGCTGGATCGCTCCGCTGATCCCGCAGGCCAGGTAGAGCTCCGGGGTGATCTTGGTACCGGTCTGGCCGACCTGCTGCTTGTGCGGCCGCCACCCCTGGCTGGTCACCACCCGAGACACGCCGACCGCCGCGCCGAGCAGCCCGGCGAGTTCCTCGAGCACCGCGAAGCCCTCGGGCCCGCCCACGCCCCGGCCGCCGCCCACCACGACCCTGGCGGTAGCCAGCGAGACTCCGGCCCGCCGGTCGGCCGACTCGGTGGCCACGACGACCAGGTCACCGTCGCAGAGCTCCGGCTGGTAGGTCAGGACGGCTACCTCGGCTCCCCGGGCAGCCGACTCCGGAGTGGCCACGCCGGGGGTGACGGCGTCGGCGGCGACGGTGAGCAGCGCCGTCGGGGCGTTGAGCACGGCGTCCTCGGTCAGGCTGCCCGCCCAGCGCTGGCGCACCAGCCGACACTCGCCGGGCGCCGTGCGGACCGCGGAGACGCAGTTCGCCGCCATCGGCAGCCCGGTGATCGCGCCGAGGTGGGCGAGCACCTCGCTGCCGCGATCGGTCGCCGCCGCCACGACCGCGGAGGCGGACCCGGGTCCGCCGGGCGGCTCGGCGGCCAGCCCGGCCAGCGCCCGCGCCCAGGCCAGCGGTGCGTAGCCGACCAGCTGAGCCGATCCGATCGCGTACCCGAGCGCGAACCCGGCGCTGGCCAGCTCGTCGCTGCCGACCGCCTCCGGGGGGCCAAACCAGGCGGCGGCCAGGTCCTCGCCCGCCGAGCCGGCCAGCTCGGCGGCGACGAGCGCGGCCCGCATCGAGGCGTCGGAGACGCCGCCGCCCGCGTCGGTCTCGATCAGGCAGAGCACGGTCACGGCAGCACCCCGAGCTCCTCGAGCAGGCCGACCAGGGCGGGGACGGCGTTGGGACCGCTGCCGAGCAGCTTCGTCTGCTTGCTCGCCGCCTGCGGAACCCGCAGGGCCAGCTTGGCCAGGCAGTCAGCAGTGCCGGCCACCTCCGTGATCTCGATGGTCGCGCGCTTGGCCCGCAGCCTGCCGGGCAGCGAGGGATAGCGCGGCAGGTTGATCCCCTCCCTGACGCTGACGACCGCGGGCAGGGGCACGTCGAAGACCTCCTCGGCGCCGCGGTACTCGCGGCTGGCGGTGATCCGCAAGCCGGGACCCCCCGCCGCGACCGCTCCGTCGCCGCCGGTCACCTCAAGTCGCTTGATGCCGGTTACGCACGGCAGCCCCAGCGCGTGCGCCACCCGCACCGGCACCTGGTAGCCGCCGGTATCGGCCGACTCGTTGCCGAACAGCAGCAGGTCGTACCCGCGGCCGGCCACGGCCGCCGCGATCGCGCCGGCCGTTGCGACTGGCCCCCACTCTGCGCCGTCGGTCTGCAGCAGCACGCCACGGCTGGCTCCGAGCGCCAGCATGTCGCGCAGCTGGTCGGCCGCCTGGGGCGGGCCGAGCGTGAGCACGGTGACCGAGCCGCCGAGCCGCTCGGTGATCCGCACCGCCTCCTCGACCCCGCACTCCTCGTGCGGGCTGACCGTGAAGCCCGACATGGAGACGTCCACGTCAAGCCCGTCCGGTGTGACCGCGATGGCACCGCCGACCATCGGCACCCGCTTCACGCAGACGCAGATCTCCACGCCGTCACCCCCTGCCCGCCGAGCCCGCGCGCCCCGGCGGCGCTCAGCGCCTGATCCGGTCGTTCGCCGGGTCGAACAGCGGCGTCGAGCCGGCCACGGCGACGGTGACCGGGTAGCGCTCGCCCAGGTACTCGACCGCGAGCCTGCTGCCCTCGACGGCCTGCCCGGCCGGCAGGTACGACATCAGGATGTGCTTGCCGACCGACGGGCCGGACCCGGCGCTTGTCACGTACGAGGTCCGGCCGCGGACGTCGGTCAGCACGGCGCCGTCCTGCCCAAGCACAGGCTCGCCGCCCATCATGTAGCGAAGCTCACCCGAACCCGAGGCGTGATCGTAGACGGTGAGCGTGCACAGCACCGCGGCGGGCGGCTGCTCGCGCTGCGCCAGGTAAGCGGCCTTGCCGACGAAGTCGGCCGCCTTGACCTTAGGCCTGGTCATTCCGGCCTCGACCAGGTTGAACTCCGGCGTCAGCTCGTTGCCGAACGCCCGGTAGCCCTTCTCCAGCCTGCCGGTGGTGCCGTAGACGCCGATCCCCGCGGCGACCAGGCCGGACGGCTGGCCGGCCGCCCAGATCGCGTCCCAGAGCTTGGCACCCTGCTCCATCGGCACGTAAAGCTCCCAGCCGAGCTCGCCGGTGTAGGAGATCCTGGACGCGAGCACGGTCAGCCCGGCGGCCTCGATCTCCTTGCACGTGCCGAACGGCATGCCAGGATGCGACACGTCGTCGCTGGTGACCCGCTCGAGCACCTCCCTGGCGGCCGGCCCCCACAGGCCGAGCGTGGTCCATGCCGACGTCACGTCGGTGACGCAGACCTCGACCCCTGGCGGCAGGTGATCGGTGATCCACTTGAGATCCATCATGCCGGTGGCGCCGCCGGTGACCACGCGGAACCTGTCGGTGCCGAGCCGCATGATCGTCAGGTCGCCGCGGAAGCCGCCGCGGTCGTCGAGCAGCGAGGTGTAGACCACCCGGCCCGGTGCGACATCCATCTGGGCCACCGCGAGGTACTGCACGGCGGCCAGCGCGCCGGGACCGGCGATCTCGATCACGGCAAACGCGGTGAGGTCGATCAGCGCGGCGTGGTCCCGCATGGCGAGATGCTCGGCGTTGATGATCGGCGACCACCAGCGCGACTCCCATTCGCCGGTCCGCTGCATCAGCCGGCCGGCGTACCGCTCAAGCAGCGGCGCGTTGGACGCGTACCAGTGCGGCCGCTCCCAGCCCGCCGTTTCGTAGAACACCGCGCCGAGGTCGCGCTCACGCTCATACATCGGGCTGAGCCTGGTCGGCCTGCCCGACTCCCACTGCTCGGCGGGGTGCACGATGCCGTACATCTTGTTGAAGGCCTCGGCGGCCCTCGCGGTCACGTGCGCGGTCGTCCGCTGGTGCGGGTAGAAGCGGGAGATGTCCGCCTCGTGGATGTCGATCTCCGGCTCGCTGCCCGTCATCCACTCGGCCGCGGCGCGGCCGATCCCGGGTCCCTCCTTGATCCAGCTCGCCGCGACCGACCAGAGGCCGGCAACCTCCGGCGTCTCGCCGATGGCCGGGTGCCCGTCCGGCGTCATCGAGATCAGCCCGTTGATCGCGTAGCGAATGCCCGCCCGTTCGTCGCCGAGCAGCTCGGGCATCAGCTCGAGAGCCTGGAGCAGCTGGGGGTCGAAGTCGTCCTGGGTGAACGGCAGCTCGGTGGGCGACAGCACGGCCTGCTCGATCGACGGAATCGAGTCAGGGTCGACGATGATCGGCCGGTGCGCGTAGGAGCCGACCTCCATGTCGCCGCCGTGCTGCCGCTCGTACATGTTGACGTCCACGTCGCGCACGATCGGGTAGCTGATCTCGCCCGGGGTGTCGGCGAACAGCGCGATCGGCCCGACGCTGATCATCTGGTGCACGACCGGGGTCAGCGGGATCCTGGCGCCTGCCATCCTGGCCAGCCGCGACGACCAGACGCCGCAGCAGACCACGCACACCTCGGTCTGGATCTCGCCCTGGGTGGTGTGCACGCTGGTGATCCGGCCGCCCGGCCTGGCCGCGCCGGCGCCGTCGCGGGCGGTGCCGATGCCGAGGATCTCGGTGTTCGCCAGCACAGTGAGCGCCCCGGCGGCCTGAGCGCGCTCGCGCATCAGGGTTCCGGCCCGCAGCGAGTCGACCACGCCGACGGTCGGGAAGTGCGCGCCGCCGAGTATCACCGAGTCGTCGAGGAACGGCACGAGCTCGCGCACCTGCGCAGGGGTGAGCAGCTCGCCGGGGATCTCCCAGGCCCTGGCCTGGGTGGTCCGCCGTGCCAGCTCGACCATCCGCTCCAGGGTGCGGGCCACCTCGATGCCGCCCGACTGCGTGAACACCCCGAGCTGCTTGTACTGCTCGGTACTGTCGCGGGTCAGTTCCATCATCATCTTGTTGTA
Source organism: Streptosporangiaceae bacterium (assembly GCA_035517035.1). Taxonomy (GTDB): domain Bacteria; phylum Actinomycetota; class Actinomycetes; order Streptosporangiales; family Streptosporangiaceae; genus Chersky-822. The sequence goes on from DATIZP010000134.1 coordinate 5,851, forward strand.
TTCGATCGGGAAGATGAAGTTGGAGGCGTGCCCGGTCGAGCCGCCGGGGTTGGGCATCGGCCCCTTGTCGATCAGGACGAGGTCCCGCCAGCCGAGCTCGGCCAGGTGATAGGCAATGCTGTTGCCGACGATGCCGGCGCCGATGATGACGGCGCGCGCTCGGCTCGGGATGTCGTTCATGCGTGCGTGTCCCCCATATCCGTGCTGGCCCGCACGTCCGTGCCGGCCCGTATCCGTGCTGGCCCAGTTCGCAGCGGTGGCCCGCCGATGCCGTCAGGGCACCGACGGGCCGCCGCCGAGAACGCTGGCCCGGCTACTCGACCGGGATTTCCTTGTTGATCAGGCCGAGGTCGATGCCCTGGCGACGGCGCACGAGCCTGGCCACCACGTAGATCACGATGGCCAGCACGTACATCGCGCCCATGTAGTACAGCGAGTCCCTGCCGTTGACGCCGTAGCTGGCGTTGGTCAGCCACTCGTACAGGTTGTAGCCGAGCAGGCCGATCGTCACCCAGCCTGCCACCGGCACGATCGGGACGCCGAAGAGCTTGATCCTGCTGGCGGGCGACGCCAGCCAGAGCTCCTTCTTGATGAAGGGCAGCAGCACCACGGCGATCGCGGTGAACAGGTAGGTCACAGCAATGACCAGGGTGGCGTCGAGCGTGTAGGTGTAGAACTTCGACCAGTACGCGTACAGCGCCGACAGGCCGACGGCCGGGAGCAGCATCAGGATCAGCGAGTAGAGCGGCACCTTGCGCTTCTCCGAGACCTCCGCGGCGCGGTCGGGGAGGATCCGGTCGAACGCCGCCGCGAAGATCACCCTGGTGGACGACAGGAACAGCGTGCCCACCCAGGCGAGGAACCACAGCAGCATCACGATCAGCAGCACGACCTGGAAGATCTGGTTGTGCACCAGCCAGCCGATGAACATCACCGGGTACGGCCAGATCGGGATCGCCGGCGTGGCGGCGTGCGGGGTCGCGTAATACGAGGTCCAGTAGACGGCGCCGGTGTCGTTGTAGAACGACTGGCCCATGGTCTTGTTCACCAGCAGCAGGAAGAGCACTGACAGGCCGACCGTGATCCACAGCCCCCCGAACATGCCGCTGAACACGCGCTTGAAGTCGCTCGCGCCGCGGATCTCGCCGTACAGCGTCGAGCCCCAGTTCGGCCAGAGCAGGTAGAACATCATCATCGGGACCAGCAGCATGCTGGCGGCGAGCGGGGTGAAGCCGAACGCGGGCGACACGTAGCCGTCGGTCTTGGCACCCGCCGTGGTCTTGCCGTAGGCGTTGCTGACGCCGAAGATCTTGTGGGCCTCCATGTTGAACGAGCTCACGAAGCTGCCGTGACTGTTGACCGCGAGCAGGATGAGGATGACGGCGAAGCCGACCAGGCCGCCGTAGAAGCCCCACTTCTGGATCTTGGCGTATCCCGCCATGCCGAGCGAGACCAGGATTCCGGCCAGCCCGATCGTGATCACCGAGACCAGGAAGATGCCGTTGTGCCCGCCGAACCAGGTCGCGGCGCTCGGATGGCCGAGCGTGGCGAGCAGCGGCTGGAAGAACTCGGCCGACAGCACGTTGCCGTAGATCGGCGCCCACAGCCAGAGGATGAACCACCAGCCGGTGGCGGCCATCACGAAGCCGAGGCCGCTGCCCAGGATGCGGGTCTGCCACACGTAGTCGCCGCCGGCCCGCGGGATCGTCACGATCAGGCCGGCGTAGGCGATGACCAGGAACGAGACCCAGACCGCCGAGATCAGAACCGCTGTCAGCAGCTGGCCCTTCGGGAAGAAGGACTGGTAGGAGAACTCGAAGATGCCGAGCGTGACCACGTTGGTGGACAGGCAGGCGTAGATCATCGAGTCTCGGACGGACCAGCCTCTGACCAGGCCAGTTGCTTTCCTCAGGAAGAGTGTCGGCGTCTCGCCGCCGACGGCTTCAACCGCCATGTACTACTCCGTCTCCGGTTCATGTGTGCGACGACCGCTGCGGGCCACGGGGTCGGCCAGTCAGGTTCCGGCGCACCGCGGCCGGATCCTGACGGAGGGGTGCGTCACTTTGCGTACAACTGTGGCACTTCCGGCACGTCCTGTCACTGACGTTGGGCAAGGATTTGAAAGTCGTTTCGGGCGGTATGACGAACAGTCGATTGCACGTCGAGAGCCGTGCGGCCGCGCGGCAGCCGCCGCGCCGCCGGGCGGTGCCCCCGGGCGCACCGGCCTAGCCGTTCACCAGCAGATACCTGCTGACCTTGGCTTTCTTCGCATCGAGCTCGATCACCGCGCCCTGGAGCACGCCGTCGCCGTAGACGCTGCCGGGGTTCACCGCCAGGGTGCGGCCCATCTTCTTCACCCCGCGGCTCTCGTGGATATGACCGTGTACCGAGAGCAACGGCTGGTGCGCCATGATCGCGTCCCGCACGGCGACCGAGCCGACCGGCTTCATCACCGCGCCGCCGTGCGTGGGCCGCAGGTTCTCATCCAGGGCAGGCGCCTCGTCGAGCCCGGTGCCGTAGGGCGGGGCGTGGAAGTTGAAGATCGTGCGCCCCATGTCAGGCACGTGCCGGGCGACGGCCTCGATCTTCTCGGCGAGCTGGTCCTCGGGCGCCTCGCGGAAGGTGTCCCACGGCGTGGGGTTCGTCCAGCCCATCGAGACCAGGCTGAACCCGCCGAGGTCGAGCACCTTGCCCTCGGCGAACGTCACGCACGGCGAGGACTCGATCATCTCGTCGATCTCGAAGATGTCGTCGTTGCCGCCGTTGAGTATGCAGCCGATCTGCCCGCCGCGCAGCTTGGTGTCGGCCATGTCGAGCCAGCGGTCGAGCGAGTGCATCATCTCGGCGCTGAACCGCTGGTCGACCGCCTCCTCGGTCTCGCTCAGATGGGTGAGCTCGTCGGGGCTGACGATCGCCGGATAGGAGCCGCGGTTGCGGATCTGGGTCATCACGTTCTCGAGCACCTCGCGGGACTCAATGCGCTGCGTCTCGCCCCGGACGGTGACCTGCCAGTAGCCGTTGTGCGCGACGACGGGGATCATCACCTTTCCCGTGACGTCCCCGCCGAGTATGACCATGTCGGCCTTGTAGAAGGCGGCGGCGTTCAGGAACTTGCGCCAGCAGATCTCCGATCCATGGATATCGGTGGCGAAGAAGATCTTCATCTGCCGAGAACGCCCCCCTGCACACGTTTGCCTACGCAACGGTGTAGCAGTTGACATAACCGAGCGTCAAGCATCAGCCACGGCACAATGGCATCACGGCGCACCGGCCTGGCAGTCAGCGCGTGCCGGGCCGGCCGGTCAGTGCGCGACCTCCTCGGGCAGCTCGTACCAGCGCACCTTGTCGCCGACGCTGGCGCGCATCTTCCACTTCATGCCCTTAGGCGTCTCGTCGGCGAGCGCGCGCAGCCGGGCGGCCTGCTCCGCAGGGTCGAACGGCATGCCGGGCTGGCTCAGGTGCTCGCGCTCGCTGAGCAGCGCGGGCATCCGGTCCAGGTTGCCGGTGACGGTGCGCCACCAGCCCCAGTCGCTGGCGAGCACGTGGCAGAACCGCTCGGAGTCGATGCCGAGCTCGCCGCTCGGCCGACTGCCGGTGATCGGCATGCAGGACAGCAGCTGGACGATGTCCCTGGCGTCCTTCTCGTTCAGCTCCACGATCTGGAGCTTGGACAGCAGCAGGTCAACCACGTCGACGGTGTAGGGCAGCTTGCCAAACGACGGCCGGAAGTCCAGCGTGTGGCACATGGTGAGCCGGTCCACCATGACGTCGATCGGGCGTCCCGACGGCGCGGTGAAGTACATCTGCCGGTCGCCGTTGAGGTTGTTGAACCTGCGGTCCGGCTGGCAGCCTGCCTGCTCCAGGTGGACGGCCACCGACTTGCGCTCCTTGGACAGGCAGGCGAAGTCGATGTCCTGGTCGCGGCGCAGCCGAGGCGGGTAGTCGGGGCAGACCACCCGGACGGCGAGGCCGCCGAGCAGCTTGAGCCCGACCCTGGCCTCCAGCGCACCGTGCGCGATGCGCATCGCGTCGGTCAGCGGGTCGTGCTCGGAGCCCGGCACCGGATGTGCATCGGCGGCGGGGCCCGATCCTGTGATGTCCACGTGCGAACTCCCTAGCGACGCGGCGGTGTCCCAGTCTATGCCGAAGCGTGCCGGTCCGGGTGCCCGCAATCGCGGCTCAGGTCGCGATCTCGAACCAGACGGTGCGCGCGCCGTCGTCGCCGTCGATGCCCCACCGGCTCGCCAGCGCGGCGACGATGGCCAGGCCGTGCCCCGGCTCGACGCCGGGCTCCGGCTCGCCAGGCCACGGCCCGCCAGCGTCGCTGACCTCGACCCGCAGCCCGCCGCCGACCACCGTGGCCCGCACCTCGAAGGTGCCGCCCGGGTGTCGCGATGCGCTGTGCCTGACCGCGTTGGTGGCGATCTCGGACAGGCAGAGCACCGCGTCGTCCCGCAGCGCCGACGTCCCGAGCAGGCTGGCCAGGAAGTGGCGCGCCTGCGCCACCTGGGCCGGGGCGGCGCTGAAGGTGCGGACCTGCCACGCCACCTGCGGCGTGGCGAGCGCTGGCGTGGTTCCGGCTCCGGGCATCAAGTACGCCCCCCCTGTCTGCGCCACGATCTAGCCGCGATCTGGTCCGCTGGGCTGCCGGACCAATCCAGAATGACATCCGCGAGTGCATGCATGCAAGATTTCTAGCGACTCTTTGTGCGCTTTCGGTTGCTCCAGGTAGCCAGATGGGGCAGGATGACTGGCAGCAGACCGGAAGAGGCGGATGCAATGGCAGATAAACGGGCGCCTTCGGTGCGGTCCCGGCAACTTGCCACCGTGCTGCGGCGCCTCAGGGACGCGGCAACCATGACGGGCGAGGAGGCGGCGGGCCACCTCGGCTGGTCGCCATCGAAGATCTCCAGGATCGAGACTGCCCAGACCGCGCCGAGCCAGGGCGACCTGCGCAGGCTGCTCGACCTGTACGACGTGACCGGCACCCAGCGGAGCCGGCTTGAGCTGCTCGGCCAGACCACCGGACAGCGCGGCTGGTGGGATGCCTACTCAGACGCGCTCGGACCCGAGTACACCGCGCTGATCGCGCTGGAGGACGAGGCCGAGTCGGTGCGGTGCTATGGCGTGCAGAACGTGCCGGGGCTGCTGCAGACCGAGCGGTACGCACACGAGGTGGCCAGGGCGCTCGCGCCGTTCGCGCCGCCCGGCGAGATCGACCGGCGGGTGCAGGTGAAGATGGCGCGGCAGCGGGTGCTGACCAAGGAGCGGCCGCTCACGCTGACCGGTGTGATCGACGAGGCGATGATGCTACGGATGATCGGCGGTCAGGAGGTTATGGCCGAGCAGCTCGAGAAGCTGGCGGAGGTCGGCCAGCGGGACAACGTGAACATTCAGGTCCTGCCGCTCGACATCGGCAGCCATCCCGGCCTGGACGGCGAATTCTCGATCGTCAGCTTCGCCGACCTGATCGCGCCCGACGTGGTCTACATCGAGCACATGACGAGCGAGCTTTACGTGGAGAACGAGGCGGCCGTCTACCGGCACGTGATGGCGTTCGACCGGCTGAGGACGCTGGCTCTCGACATAACGGAGTCTGCCGCCGTCCTCAAGGAGAAGGCCGGTACCCTCAGGTAGCAGGGCAGTTTCGCCCGGACAGTTGCGACGCAAAGAAGCAGAGAGGAGGCGCGGAAGAGCGATGAAGATGTCAGATCTGAGCCGTGCTGAGTGGCGGAAGAGCACATTCAGCGCCAACGGCTCATGCGTTGAGGTCGCTCGGAACCTGCCAGGAATTATCGCAGTGCGTGACTCGAAGGATCCTGATGGGCCCGCGCTGGTCTTCACGCTGGCCGAGTGGGATGCCTTCGCTGCGGGGGTCAGGGCCGGGGAGTTCGACCTCACCTAGCGTGTGCTTCACTGCTCCGCGTGGGGCACGGGGGCATCGCCATCCGCCGACGGTGCCCTCCTGCTTACCTGCCGCCGCCCGGCTGCCGAAACACACAGCCGCCGGAAAATCAGCTGCCGTCGTCACGTCGGCATGCCACGCTTCGGTCGGTGGACAAGGCGGCGATCACTCCTGAGCTCGTATCCCGGCTCGTCACCGCCCAGTTCCCGCACTGGGCAGGCCTGCCCGTCAGGCCGGTGCCGCGCGACGGCTGGGACAACACCACGTTTCGGCTCGGCGACGACATGTCGGTGCGACTGCCGAGCGGCGACTTCTGCGTGCCGCAAGTGGACAAGGAGCAGCGCTGGCTGCCTGTGCTGGCCGACGCGCTTCCGCTGCCGGTCCCGCGGCCGCTCGCGCAGGGCTCGCCGGGCTGCGGGTTCGGCCGACCGTGGTCGGTGTATGAGTGGATAGCTGGCGAGACGGCCCGAATCGCGCCGATCGGCGACCTGACCGCGTTCGCGGCGGACCTGGCCGGCTTCCTGAACGCGCTCTGCCTGGTCGATACGACCGGCGGTCCGGCGGCAGGCACGCACAGCTGCTACCGGGGCGGCCCGCTGACCACGTACGACGGCGAGGCGCGGCGGGCGATCTCCGATCTGACCGGCCGGATCGACACGGACCTTGCGGCGCGAGTCTGGGCGGCGGCCCTCGCGGCGGACTGGCCCGGCCGGCCGGTCTGGGTGCACGGCGACGTGAGTCCGGAGAACCTGCTGGTCACCCACGGCCGGCTGAGCGCTGTCATCGACTTCGGCTGCTGCGCCGTCGGCGACCCGGCCTGCGACACGGTCATCGCGTGGACGTTCCTGTCCGGCGCGAGCCGCCAGGAATTCATGGACCGGCTGAATGTGGACCGCGCGACCTGGGCCCGCGGCCGCGGCTGGGCGCTGTGGAAGGCCATGAAGGTCCTGGTGCAGGCGCTTGAGTCGGACCCGGCGGACGCGATCGCGACCAGGCACGTGATCGAGGAGATCCTCGCCAACCACCGTGCCGCCCCCTAACCGGACCGCACGCCGCCGCGCGGAGCCTCACGCCGGCGCGAGATTACAACGGTGGCCCCGCGACGTCGTGAATCGCGGCATCGGCGGGCCGCCGTTATGCGCGCGGGGCGCGGCGGTAGGACCGGGCTGGCTGGGCTGGCTGGGCTGGCTGGGCTAGCGGGGCTAGCGGGCGATGACGCGGAAGGTCTGCAGGGACGGGTCGGCGGCATACGCGATCCTGCCGCCGTCGGCCTTGACCTCGCGCAGCGACTCGATCGCCTCGGCGGTGATCAGCTCGCCCGGCGCCAGCACCGGCACGCCGGGCGGGTAGGGCGCGATCAGCTCCGCGCTGACCCGGCCGACGGCAGCCTGCGCGCTCACGGTCTCGCTGGCGGCGAAGAACGCCTCGCGCGGCGACAGCACGGTCTCGGGCACCACAGTCCACGACGACGCGGGGGCCGGGTGGCGCGGGGTGCCGCGGTGCCGGTCGATCACCTCGATCAGGTAATCGAGGAACGCGTCGACGTGCTTCTGGTCGTCAGCGAGGGTCACGATCGGGATCACGGTGTCCCGGTCCGCGCTCTCCACCGGCATGCCGGCCGCTACCAGGTCGGCCTCGACAGCGTAGCCGTGCGCGCCAGTACCGGCCAGCAGCACGACCAGCTTGGCAGGCTCCACGCCTGGCCCGGCCAGCACGGCGACGCCGGGCACCTCGGACAGCCGCGCCCTGGCCGCCGCGACGCACCGTAGCAGCCTGCCGCACAGCTCGCGGCCGTCCCTGGCAAGCAGCGCGCGTGCGGCGTCGATGCTCGCCATGATCGACCCGGCCGGGCTGGTGGTGTGGGTGGCCTCGAACGCCCGGTTCAGCCGGGCGGCATCCAGCCGCTCGGTCCTGGCCAGCACGATCGCGCCCTGGGAGTAGGCCGGCAGTGCCTTGTGCGCGCTCGTGACCATCGCGTCGGCGCCGGCCGCCAGCGCGTGCGGCGGCAGGTCGGGATGGAAGCCGAGGTGCGCGGCCCAGGCCTGGTCGACAAGCAGCGGCACGCCGGCCTCATGCGCGGCGGCGGCGTGGCCCGCCAGGTCCCCGGTCGTGCCCACGTAGGACGGGTCGCCAAGGTACACGCCGCACGCGTCCGGGTGCTCGCGCAGCGCGGCCCGGACCGTCGAGACCGCGACCGCGGCGGGCAGCCCGGTGGCCCGGTCCACCTCGGGCCTGACCCACACCGGCCGCAGGCCCGCGAGCACCAGCCCGAGCAGCAGCGAGCGGTGCAGGATCCTGGTGACCACGATCTCACGGCCGTCCGAACCGACCGCCAGCGACAGCGCCTGGTTGCCGTGCGTCGAGCCGGCCACCGAGAACCGGCACCAGTCCGCACCCCACAGCGCCGCGGCGCGGCGCTCGGCGTCAGCGAGCGGCACGTCGGCGTGCTTGATCGAGTCCACGCCGCCGTACAGCGGCGCATCGCCGGCCACCACCGCGCCGGTCAGGTCGAGCCGCTGCTTGTGACCGGGGACCGACATGGGCGTGAGCTCGCCGGCCTCGGCCCGGGCGGTGAACGCCAGCCAGCCGTCGAGCAGCGGAGCGTCACCGCGCAGGCCCCGGGGGTCGCGGGGATCGGCCTGGCCGGCCTGGTCAGCTGACGGGTGCTGCTGGGCTTGGGTGGTCACCGCCCCAGTCTGCGGCATGGCCGCCGGCGCAGGTCACCTGGGCTGGCGCCGGGCACCTGGGCTGGCGCCAGGCACCTGGCTGGCACCGGGCACCGCGAGGCCAGGACCTGGCGCGGCCCCACCGCTGGCGCGGCCCCATAATGATGCCGAGTCCGCCGCGACCGACCTGCGCGCCGACGCACCGCACGGACAGCCAACCCCGCAACCCTGGAGGACGCCGTGAACTGGCGCAGTGATTCTGAAGGCCTCGACCCCGAGCTGGCCGAGCTGATGCGGCTCGAGGAGGAGGAGCGGCAGGCAATGGCCACCAGGGCCCCGCTACCGCCCGGCGAGCTCGACCCCGAGCTCGCCGAGCTGATGCGCCTGGAAGAGGAGGAGCGCGAGCGCGGCCTGTGACCGTGCTCTGTGACCCGTGCGCTGCTCTGTGACCCGTGCGATGATCGGGCTGACCCGGGCACCGGCGAGAGACGGAGGCTGGCATGAGGGCTGCGCTGTACGAGAGCTACGGGCCGAGCGGCGAGGTGCTGCGGGTCGCCGACATCGACCGGCCTGAGCCGGGGCCGGGCGAGGTCAGGGTCAGGATCGAGCTGTCCGGGGTGAACCCGACCGACTGGAAGTCGCGCAGCGGGTCCACGCCGCGCCCGATCGACGGCTTCCAGATACCGCACCACGACGGGGCCGGCGTGATCGACGCGGTCGGCGAGGGAGTCAGCCAGGACCGGGTCGGCCAGCGGGTGTGGACCTGGATGGCCGCGGCTGGCCGCAAGTGGGGCACGGCGGCGCAGTGGAGCGTTCTTCCGGCCAGGCAGGCGGTCCCGCTTTCGGATGGCATTTCGGCCGAGCTCGGCGCCAGCCTCGGCGTGCCCGCGATGACCGCGTACCGGTGCTTGTTCGCCGACGGGCCGGTGACCGGCAAGACCGTGCTGGTCGCCGGCGGCGCCGGCGCGGTCGGGCACTTCGCGATCGAGCTGGCTAAGTACGCGGGTGCCCGGGTGGTGACCACGGTCAGCGGCCCGGACAAGGCCGAGCTGGCCGCCAGGGCTGGCGCAGACCTTGTGGTGAACTACCGTGATCCGCGCGCGGCCGACCAGATCGCGGAGTTCGGGCCGGTCGACCGGGTGGTGGAGCTGGCGCTCGGCGCGAACCTGAGCCTCGACCTTGCCGTCATCGTCCCCGGCGCCGAGATCGTCACCTATGCGGCCGAACCTTCCGACCCCGCGCTGCCGGTGCGGGCGTGCATGAACGCCAACGTGGTGCTGCGGTTCGTGCTGCTGTACGGGGTGCCTGCCGACGCGATGGACCGGGCAGTGACCGAGATCACCGCGGCGCTGACCGCGGGGGCGCTGACCGAGCTGCCGGTGCACAGGTTCGGGCTGGACGACGTGGTCGCGGCCCAGGACGCAGTCCAGGGCGGCGCCGTGGGCAAGGTGCTCGTCGTCCCCGGCTGACCCGGCTGACCCGGCAGGCGCGGCAGGCCCGGCAGGCCCGGCAGGCGCGGCAGGCGAGGCAGGCGCCGCTGACCCGGCAGGCCCGGCAGGCGCGGCAGGCGCGGCAGGCGTGGCCGGCCCGGCAGGCGCGGGTGATCCGGCTGGTCCGGCCAGCGCGGCCGAGCGACGCCGGCGAGCTGGCTGGATCTGGCCGGCGGGCATCCAGGCTGGCCGGGCCGCCGGGGGTGGGGAGCGCGAGCCGTTCAGGCTGATGGGTTGGAGTCGGCTGCCCGCTGATCGGCCGACCGCTTGCCGCCGGGAGGGTGCCGGTAGAACTCGATCGGTGCCGGAGGCAGCGGCTGGTTGCCGAGTATCAGGTCGGCCGCCTTCTCAGCGATCATCATGACCGGGGCATAGATGTTGCCATTGGTGACGTACGGCATCACCGACGCGTCCACCACGGCCAGCCCTTCGACGCCGTGCACCTTCATCGTGGCCGGGTCGACCACCGACATCGGGCCGGTGCCCATCGCGCAGGTGCAAGACGGGTGCAGCGCGGTCTCGCCGTCGCGGCGCACCCATTCGAGCACCTCCTCGTCGGTGGCGACCGACGGGCCGGGCGAGATCTCGCCGCCGTTGTAAGGGGCGAGCGCGGGCTGGTTCAGGATGTCCCTGGCCACCGCGATCGCCTCGACCCACTCGCGCCGGTCGGTCTCGGTGGACAGGTAGTTGAACCGCAGCGCCGGCTTGACCGCGGGGTCGGCCGAGACGATCCTGACCGACCCGCGCGAGTCTGAGTACATCGGGCCGATGTGCACCTGGTAGCCGTGCCCGCCGGCCGGGGCCGAGCCGTCGTAGCGGATCGCGATCGGCAGGAAGTGGAACATCAGGTTCGGATAGGCCACGTCCTCGTTGGACCTGGCGAAGCCGCCGCCCTCGAAGTGGTTGGTGGCACCGGGCCCGGTCCGGCCGAACAGCCACTTCGCGCCGATCATGGGCCGGTTGCGCAGCTTGAGCGCCGGGGCCATCGAGACCGGCTGCTTGCAGCTGTACTGCACGTAGACCTCGAGGTGGTCCTGCAGGTTCTCGCCCACGCCGGGCAGGTCGGCGATCACATCGATGCCGTGCTCGGCCAGCAGCGCGGCCGGGCCGACGCCGGAGAGCTGCAGCAGCTGCGGCGAGTTGATCGAGCCGCCGCAGAGGATGACCTGGCCGGCCCTGACCTGCTTGGCGGGCTGGGCGAACCGAGCTGCCTCGGCGGGCTGGCCGGGCTGGGCTGCGCCGCCGGGGTCGGGCTGGGCTGCGCCGCCGGGGCCGGGCTGGGCTGCGCCGTCGTGGCCGGGCTGGGCTGCGCCGCCGGGGCCGGGCTGGGCTGCGCCGCCGGGGCCGGGCTGGGCTGCGCGGCCGGGGCCGGCCTGCCGCGGGCCGCCGCCGATCGCCGCGTCACGGTATTCCACGCCGACCGCGCGGTTGCCCTCGAACACGATCCTGGTGACGAACGCACGGCAGCGGACGGTCAGGTTCGGCCGGCGCATGACCGGGTGCAGGTAAGCGCGGGCGGCGGACAGCCGCCGCCCCCGGTACACGTTGCGGTCGAAGGCCGCGAAGCCTTCCTGGCGGTAGCCGTTCACGTCCGGGGTCAGCGCGTAGCCTGCCTGCTGCACCGCCTCGAAGAACGCGGCGAACAGCGGATTCGTGGCCGGACCGCGCTCCAGCTTCAGCGGCCCGTCCGTGCCGCGGTACTCGTCGCCGCCCGCCAGGCAGGTCTCCATCTTCTTGAAGTACGGCAGGCAGTGCGCGTAGTCCCAGTCGCCCATGCCAGGGTCGGCCGCCCAGCGCTCGTAGTCCATCGGGTTGCCGCGCTGGAAGATCATGCCATTGATGCTGCTCGACCCGCCGAGCACCTTGCCGCGCGCGTGGTAGATCCTGCGGCCGTTCATGAACGGCTCTGGCTCGGACTCGTACATCCAGTCGTAGTACTTGCTGCCGATCGGGAACGTGAGCGCGGCCGGCATGTGGATGAAGATGTCCCACAGGTAGTCGGGGCGGCCAGCCTCAAGCACGAGGACCTTGGTCGCCGGGTCGGCGGAGAGCCGGTTCGCCAGCGCGCAGCCCGCTGAGCCGCCGCCGACGATGATGAAGTCGTAGTCCGCTGCCGCCACCACCGCACCCCGTTCCGCGCCGTTGCTGTCGTCCGGCGCCGCACTTCGGCGCCGCGCCCCAGCGCCGCACTTCGGCGCCGCGCCCAGGCGCCGCGCTCCGGCGTTTCGTGCCATTATGCACCGCGTGGTCGGTGGCGCAGGAGCGGCCGGGCCGCCGCTGTTGACCGGCGAAGGCGCGCCGGGCACCGCGCCGCGCGCGAAAGCACGTGGCGGATCGACATCGTGCCTACTTGATGCCGCTATTCACGACATCAAGTAGGCACGATGTCGGGGGCCGGGGCCGGGCGGGGCCGGGGCCGGGCGGGGCAGGAGCCGGGCGAGGCAGGGGCCGGGGCCGGCCGGGGCCGGGGCCGGGCGGGGCCGGGCGGGGCCGGGGCCGGGGCCGGGCGGGATAGGGGCAGGGGCGGGGGCGGGGAAAAGGGCGGGCTAGGCGAGCGGGCTAAGCGGGGATAAGGCAGGCGCGGGGGCGGGCTCGGGCAGGCCGGCCAGCAGGGCGGCCGGATCGTGGGTGGGCTCGCCGGCCACCATCGTGGCCAGGACCCTGATCGACCCGATCCGGTCGGTGCCGACGTCGGTCGGGTCCTCGTCGAGCAGCACCAGGTCAGCGCTCAGCCTGGGCGCGAGCATCCCGAACAGGTGATCGCTGCGGGCGGCCCAGGCGCCGCCCCTGGTGAACATGGCCAGCGCCGTCACCGGATCGACCCGCTCGTCGCGGCCGTAGACGCGCCCGCTCGACGACTCGCGGCGTACCATCGCCTGGATTCCCTGCAGCGGCGCGCCGGGGACGACCGGGCGGTCGGAGCTGCCGGCCACCACCACCCCGGCGTCGAGCAGGCTGCGCACCCGCAGCGCGTCGCCCAGGCGCTGAGTCCCGAGCAGGTCGCCGAACATGTCGCCGAACTCGCTGATGAACACCGGCTGGGTGGCGACCGTCATCCGCATCCTGGCCAGCCGCTGCACCTGGTCGGGCCTGATGAACGCGCCGTGCTCGATCCGGTGCCGCAGCCCGGCGCCGGGCAGCGCAGGGTCGGCCGCCGAGGTCACCGTGAGCGCGTCGAGCACCAGGTCGATGGCCTGCGAGCCCATGGCGTGCGCGGCGACCTGCCAGCCGGCCCGGTGCGCGGCGATGATGTCGCGCCGCAGGATCGCCGGGTCGTTGTCGAAGTCGGCGGGCTCCGAGCCGTCGGCGTCGAGGCCGAGGCCGTCCACCCAGATCTTCATGGCTCCGAGGCTGAGCCACGGGTCGCCGAAGCCGGTCTTGATGCCGAGGTCCAGGCCGCGGTCGATCGCGTCGGCCGGGTGCGCGGCCACCTCATGCAGGATCTCGTTGTGCACCATCAGCTGGGCCCTGGCGTGCAGCCGACCGGTCGCCCTGGCCAGCTGGTAGGCGGCGATCTCCACCCTGCTGTGGTCCATGCCGGGGCAGCCGACGCCCGCCTCGGTGAAGCTCGTGATCCCCTCGGCGGCGTAGGCACGGGTGGCGGCGTCGATCGCCCTGGCCAGGTCCTCGACGGATGACTGGCCGGCCTTCTCCTTGATCAGGTCCATGGCCGCCTCTTCGAGCAGCCCGGTGGGCCGGCCGTTGCCGTCCACGCCGATCCTGCCGCGGCATGGCTGCGGCGCCGCGTCGGCCAGGCCGATGAGCTTGAGCACCGCGCTGCTGATCACGCACTGGTGCCCGGAGTAGTGGGTGAGCCAGACCGGCCGCCCGCCGCCGGCCCGGTCCAGGTCGTCGCGGGTCACGTGCTCGCCGGGCGCCAGTCCCGCGCCGTAGCCCATGCCGATCACCCAGGCGTTCTCGGGCAGCCGGGACGCGTAGGCGGCCACCGTCGTCAGCGTGCCGTAGCGGCCGCGGATCTCGGCGAGGTCGAGCACCGTCTTCTGCAGGCCGAACGAGGTGGTATGGCAGTGAGCGTCGTGGAAGCCGGGTGTCACCACCAGGCCGGCCGCGTCCACGACGTGCCTGGCGGGCAGGCCGGCGATGTCGTCGTCCAAGCCGACGATCAGGCCGTTCCACAGGCCGATGGCCGTCGCCCGCGGCCGCCGCGGGTCGATGGTGATGATTCTGGCGTTGTGTATGAGCACGTCGAGCATGGATGGAGCCGATCTCCCGGTTAACCGGCGGGATGGACCGATACTCCATCACATTCGCACTCGTTGTGCAGGGCCGGCCCGCGTTCTCGTGCCGTTTGCCGGCTCGTCGCTCTGCGCGCCGATCAAGCTCAGGCCGACATTTGGCCCGTTCAGCGCCGGACGGACGGCGCCGACCGGGTTCAGGCGGTCGCCGGGTGCTCAGCCAGCGTGCCGTCGGCACGCCGCGCGCCGATCAGCGCGATCGCCGCGCGTGCCGTGGCCGCGGCCATGATGACCGTGACGAGCAGCCACCCGCTCAACGGACCGCCCGGCAGCGGACTGCCGCGCAGCACAATCCCCCAGGTGATCGTGGCCCCGGTCGCGACCAGCATGGCCGCGGTCACGACGGCGGCCATTGCCCCGGCGATCCGCCAGGTCCGCTCGTTGAGCTCGCAGCTCCTGGCGATGGTGATCACGGCCTGGGTAGACACCGCGACCCCGGCCGCGCCGAGCAGCAGCCACAGCACGGCGAACCCCGCCGTTCCCGCCGAGCCAGGCCCGCTCGGCAGCAGCTCAAGGCCACCGATCCAGAGCACCGCGGCGGCTGGCGGCACGGCCATCAGCAAGTAGATGCCGCGCCTGCCACGAGCGCGCGCGTAGCGCGCGGCGGCGACTGCGAACACCGCCGCCGCGACCGCAGTCGCCGCGCAGCCGACGACCCCGGCCGCGAGCAGAACGTGGTAGGCGTCGGGCACGCCAGGGTCGGCAACCGCCATCTGCCGGGCGGCAGCGCGGGTCGGGTAGATCGACAGATCGTGGCCGAACCACGCGGCCACGGCAGCGAACGCGACCCAGCTCCACAGCACCGTGTACAGCGCGCCTCGGGAACGCTCGGACATAGCGAATCCTCTCCTGGGTCGCAGCCACGCGGCGGCTGCGCCGCGCAGCAGGTCAACGGCCATCGGCATCGGCCGGCGTCCGCCCGCCCGCAGGTCGCTGACCAGGGTCTCGATCTCGCCGCCGTAGCGGGCCCGCCAGCGCAGCGGATAGGCGACGAGCAGCCCGGCCGGCCATGTCCGGGCTCCAGACGGCGCCGCAGCCGACGGCGTTGCCGGCAGACCGACTGGCGGTGCGGGCCGGGGCGCAGCCGGCGGCGCTGGCTGGGGTCCAGCCGATGGCGCGGGCTGGGGTCCGGCCGACGATGCAGGCTGAGGTCCAGTCGGCGGTGCGGGCTGGCCGATCGACTGCGGCTTGCCCGCCGACTCAGGCAGACCCGAGCGCGACTGGCTCATCGCGCGGGCCGCAGCTCAAGCCGACGCAGGCCCGTGGCGGTGACCTGCTGGGCGGTGGCCAGGTGAGCCGCGAGTCCCTCGGCGCCCGCCGACGTGATCTGGTACGGCCGCCTGCGTTCCTGCGCCGGAAGCGCCTCGATCCAGCCACGGTCCTCCAGCCGGCTCAGCGCTCCGTACAAGGTGCCCGGGCCCAGCTTGATGCCAGCGAACGACTCGATGTCCTTGGCCAGCGCGTACCCATGCTTCGGCCCGTCGGCCAGGCTGGTCAGCACCAGCACGACCGGCTCGGTGAGGTCCATGTTCTCGCTCCCGCCCGACATCGCCGCTCCCGCGATTACTACGTGCGACGATACTACGTAGTACGATGCATCGCAAGCGGATCCGAGGCAGCGAAATGCCCCGTGGCGCAGGGGCAAGGGCGGCGAGCTGCGGCCGGGGGCGAGGGCGGCGAGCTGCGGCCCGGGGCGAGGGCGGCGAGCTGCGGCCCGGGCCGGGGCGGGCGGCGGGCGGGGGTGGGTCGAGGACGCTCGGGCGGGATCGACTGGCAGGCGCCGACGTTAGGGGGTCGTACGGGTCCAGCGCTCGCGCAGGTCGGCCAGCCCGCCGGCGCTGAGCTCGCCGAAGGCGCGCAGCCTGGCCACGCCGCCGTCCGGGATCACGTCCAGCCGCAGGAACGCGGCCTCCCCGTCGTCATCGACGCCGAACCTGTGCCTGGTATCCGGCTGGACCGCGGTCAGCGGCAGGATCTCGCGCCAGCGGCCGGGATCCTCGCTCCCGGCCGCTGACACCCGCACCCAGCCGGGCGCGTTGCCGACGAAGTACGAGGTGTCCACCTCCACGTGCCTGATCCGCCCGGGCGCTCCGAGCCTCAGCTCGACATAGTCGTTGCCAGGCCCGCGGCGCCTGGCGTTCTCCCAGCCGTCGCTCATCACCCGCGAGAGCCCCGGCATGATCAGGTGCCCGGGCGATGAGTAGAACGCGTCGGAACAGCCGGTGACCTGGCAGCCGTTCTCCATCGCCGCGAGGTCGACGGTGCCGGCCAGGAAAGCGGGGTCGGGCACCACTTCGCCGTGCACGCGCAGCCTGGCCACGCCGCCGTCGGGGTAGATCGACAGCCGGACGTGGGTCCAGCGGTGCCGGTCGGGCACGGGGTAGCGGTTCGCCGTGTCGCCGGCAGCGGCCGACCTGGGCACCAGCGGGTGCCACGGCAGCTCGGCCAGCTCGGCGGGCGACGGGTAGCCGTCAGCGCAGGCGGCCTCGACGGAGATCTCGGGCGGGTAGTTGCCGCGGAAGAACGCGGTATCGACCACCACCCCGTGCACGATGCCGCAGCAGCCCAGCCGCACGATCGCGTGGTCGTGCCCCTCATCGCGCCGCCGCCTGGTCTCCCACCCGTCGTACACCTTGCCCTTGTTGCCGAACTCGGCCGCCGCGAAGGCGGGCGGACCGGGCTTGATCAGGTTCTCCTTCTCGGCGAAGAGCTCGTCGTTGGCGTAGACCACGCTCCCGCCCAGGTCACGCGACGCCAGGTCGGGCAGCGCGGCGAAGCCCGCGTCAGGCTCGCGCATCGGCACCGTCCTCCATGCTCGTGGACTCCCGCCAGTCTGACCTGGGCGGCGGGCGCCGCTCACGACAACCCCGCCGGCGGCGGCCCGCCCGACAACGGCCCCGCCGGCGACGGACCCGCTGGCAGCGGGCCTGCACCAGCCGCCCGCAGCAGCAGCCGCCCGGCCGGGTGGCCCGGCACCACAGGTTCGCCACGCAGCCAGGTACGGCGGACCACGCCGGTCAGCCGCCGCCCCGCGTACGGGGTGAGCCGGTGCCTGGTCAGCAGCCGATCGGGATCCACCACGAACTCCTCGTCCGGCGCGAACGCCACCAGGTCGGCATCCCGGCCCGCCGCGATCTCGCCCTTGGCGCCGAGCCCGGCCTGCCGCGCGGGGGCGGACGCCATCCAGCCGGCCACCTCGCGCAGGCCGATGCCGCGCTCGCGCGCGGCGGTCCACACCACCGGCAGGCCGAGCTGGACCGATGAGATCCCGCCCCAGGCCGCGCTGAAGTCCCCGGCGTCGAGCCCCTTGAGCTCGGGCGGGCACGGGGAGTGGTCGGAGACCACGCAGCCGATCACCCCGGCCGCCAGCGCCTCCCAGAGTCTTGCGGCGTTGGCGGCGTTGCGGATCGGCGGGCAGCACTTGAACTGGGTCTGGCCCTGGCCCACCTGCTCGGCGGTGAGGCAGAGATAGTGCGGGCAGGTCTCGGCCGTGATCGCGACGCCGCGGCTCTGCGCGGCGGCGACCAGTGGCACCGCATCGGCGGCCGACAGGTGCAGCACGTGCACCCGGGCGCCGCTGCGCTCGGCAAGCTCGATCAGTCGCGCGATCGCCGCGACCTCGGCGGCGGCCGGCCGGGAGCGCAGGAAGCCGTCGTAGCCGGGGCCCGCCGCCGCGGGCGCCGCGGCGATCTCGGCGGCGTCCTCGGCGTGCACGACAAGCAGGCTGCCGAGCCCGGCGACCTGCCGCACGGCCGCCGCGAGCGCGCCGTCATCCAGCGGCGCGAACTCGGGCACGCCCGAGTCGACCATGAAGCACTTGAAGCCGAAGACACCGGCCTCATGCAGGCCGGGCCGGTCCTTTTCATTATCCGCAACCGCTCCCGCCCAGAACCCGACGTCGCAATGGCAGCGGCCGGCGGCTGCCCGTCGCTTGACGTCGAGCGCGGCGACGTCGGTGGTCGGCGGGATCGAGTTCAGCGGCATGTCGATGATCGTGGTGACGCCGCCCGCCGCGGCCGCGGCCGTGGCGGTGGGGAAGCCTTCCCAGTGGGTGCGGCCCGGCTCGTTGACGTGGACGTGGGTGTCCACCAGGCCTGGGAGCAGGATCTCGTCGTGCCGGAGCTCGACGACCTGCGAGGAATCCTCGCACGGGGTGGGGGGCCGGGCGGCGGCACCTGCCGCGCCGACTGAACGCGGCTCGGCAGGTACTGCCGTCCGGCCATGAAGTGCCGTCACGGAGATGATCTTGCCCGCGGTGATCGCGACTTCTGCCGGGATAACGCCGGCGGGGGTTATCACCCGGGCTGCACGGATCAGCAGGGTGGCGGGTCCGTGAGCTGACGCAGGCGCGGGCTGGTCTGGGCTCATCGGCGAGCCTGTGCGGGAGGATGGTCAGCTGGCCCTGGCGCGGGCCGGTCTGGGCTCATCGGCGAGCCTGTGCGGGAGGATGGTCAGCTGGCCCTGGCGCAGGCTGGTCTGGGCGCATCAGCTGGTCGGGGTTGGGGGGAAACCGCGACGGGCGGTGACGGTGAGCTGGTGGGGGGTGAGGGCCGTGAGCTCGTGCAGTTCCTCGGTCGTGGTGGCGCCGGCGTGCAGTGCGCGCAGGAAATGGGTGGCCAGCGCGCGGGCGGTGGCTGGTTCTTCCTGGCCGGCCTGGGCGCGGGCCGAGTAGCCGCGCAGGCGGGCGCTGGCGGCCGGGAGCGACTCGCGGTAGAAGGCATACGTCGCGGCGTAGCGGGTGACAAGCTGAGCCGGGTGCAGGTCCCAGCCCTGGTAGAAGCCGCGTTCCAGGGAGCGCCTGACCAGGCGGGCGTGCAGCCGCCAGGCGGCGATCACCTGCTCGCGTGAGCCGACCGGCAGGACCGCGGTCGAGCCGTCGGACAGCCGCACGCCGGTGCCGGCCGCGGCCGCCTGCATCACCGACTTGGCGTAGTCGGCGGCCGGGTGCTCCAGGCTCTGCTGCGCGGCGGCGATGCCGAGCGAGGCGCTGTAGTCGTAGGTGCCGAAGTGCAGCCCGATCAGGCGGCCAGCGCCCGCGTGCACGCACGGGGCGATCGTGGCCGCGCCGTCCGCGCCGAGTATCACCTGCGGGGTCTCCACCTGGATCTCGAACAGCAGCCGCCGCGGATGCACCAGCCCGTGCGCGGCCTCAAGCCGGGCGCAGACCAGCGCCATCGCCTCCACCTGCGCGGCCGAGGTGACCTTGGGCAGCGTGATCACCAGGCTGGCCGGCAGCGGCCGGCCGGCCTCGGCCAGGGCGCCGAGGAAGACATCGAGCGTCCTGATCGCCCGGCGCCTGGTCGGCCGCTCCAGGCTCTTGCAGCGCAGCCCGCAGAACGGCGGAGCGGCCTGGTCGCCGAGCGCCGCGACGAGCGCGCGGGCGGCCGCCCGCGCGTGCGCGTCCTCGGTCTCGTCGCCGCGGACGCCGTAGCCGTCCTCGAAGTCGATCCGCAGGTCCTCCACCGGCTCGCTGGCCAGCTTGGCCAGCACCAGCGGGTGCACCTGCCCGGCGAGCACTGGGTCGAGCCCGGTGGCGTCGGCGAACTCGGCGGGCCCCGGGGCGTGCTCGGCCAGTGAGGCCAGCGCCTGGGCGCCCCAGTCGGCGGGGGTTGATCGTTCGAAGCGATGGGCGGGCACGTAGGCCGTGTGCACCGGCTGACGGCCGCCGATCTCGCCGGGGTAACCGGACTCAAGCTCGGCGTCCGCCACGGCGAGCAACCGGTCGAGCTCGTCGGCGAGGAACTGGACGGCCTCGCCGGGCTGCCAGCCGGGAGTGCTCACGGGGTGCCCGTTATATCTGAAGGCCTGACCGGGACTCGCGCGAGATCGAGTCCGGTCGCGGCCCGGATCGCCGCCACCACTGCCGGTCCCGAGGAGATCGTCGGCGGCTCGCCCACGCCGCGCAGGCCGTATGGTGCGTGCGGATCCGGGTACTCAAGCACGTCGACCCGCATCGGCGGGACATCGAGCACGGTGGGGATCAGGTAGTCGGTGAACGACGGGTTCCTGATCATCCCGTCCCGCACCTGGATCTCCTCCATGATCGCCAGGCCGAGCCCCTGGGCGCTGCCGCCGTGGATCTGGCCGACCACCGCCTGCGGGTTGATCGCGCGGCCGACGTCCTGCACGCAGTCGAGCGCGACGACTTTGACCAGGCCGAGCTCGGCGTCCACGTCCACGACCGCGCGGTGGGCCGCGAACGCGTACTGCACGTGCGCCCGGCCCTGCCCGGTCTCCGGGTCGACCGGCTCGGTGGCCCGGTGCCGCCACTGCACGGTCTCCTCGATCACCTCCTCGCCGAGGAACGCGGCGACCGGGCCGAGCGGCTCGTGCGGGTCGACCGAGTCCGCCCACACCTGACCGCCGGCCAGGCGCAGGTCGCCGAGGTCGCGCGCGGCGCCCAGGCGCTGCTTGACCCGCGCGAACAGCCGTTCCCGCACGCGCACGCAGGCCGCCTTGACCGCGCCGCCGGTGACGTACGTCTGGCGCGAGGCTGAGGTGGATCCAGCCGAGCCGACGCCGGTGTCCTTGGGCACCACGACGACGTCGGCGACGCCGAGCTCGGTCCGGGCGATCTGCTGCTCGACCGTGATCAGCCCCTGGCCGACCTCGGCCGCGGCCGTGTGCACGGAGACCACGGGCGCGCCGGCGAGAGCCTCCAGCCTGACCCGGGCGGTCGAGTAGTCGTCGAAGCCCTCGGAGAAGCCGACGTTCTTGTACCCGACGGCGTAACCGACGCCGCGGGCGATGCCCTCGCCGTGCGTGGTGTTGCCGACCCCTCCGGGCAGCAGGCGCAGGTCATGGCCGTTGACGGCGCCCGGTGGCAGCGGCATCTGGCGCACCCGCCGCAGCATCTCGGCGACCGGTGCCGGGCTGTCGACGACCTGGCCGGTAGGGGCGGTGGCGCCCATCTCCATCGCGTTGACGCACCGGAACTCGACCGGGTCCATGCCCAGGGCGGCCGCCAGCCGGTCCATCTGAGCCTCGTAGCCGAACGCGGCCTGCACGTTCCCGAAGCCGCGCATCGCCCCGCACGGCGGGTTGTTCGTGTAGACCCCGTACACGTCGACGTGCACGTTCGGCACGACGTACGGCCCGGCGCCCATGGTGCCGGCGTTGGCCACCACCGCCGACGTGCTCGACGCGTAGGCGCCGCCGTCCAGGTGCATGGTCGCCTTGACGTAGACCAGCCTGCCGTCCTTGTTGGCGCCGTGCTCGTAGCTGATCAGCGCCGGGTGCCGGTGCACGTGCCCGAAGAACGACTCCTCGTGGGAGTAGGTCATCTTGACCGGCTTGCCGGTGTGCAGCGCGAGCAGGCACGCGTGCACGTGCATGGACAGGTCCTCCCGGCCGCCGAACGCGCCGCCGACCCCGGCCAGCACCAGCCGCACCTGGTCGGGCGGCAGGCCGAGGGCGGAGCACACCTGCTGCTGGTCTACGTGCAGCCACTGGGTGGAGACGAACAGCTCGACCCCGCCGGTGCCGTCAGGCACGGCCAGTCCCGCCTCGGGGCCGAGGAACGCCTGGTCCTGCATGCCGATCTCGTAGCTGCCGGTAACGACGACGTCGGCGCGCGGCGCGGGGTCGCCCTTGCGGATCTTCAGGTGCCTGACCAGGTTGCCATCCGGGTGGACGCCGGGCGCGGCCGGTATCAGCGCGGCGACGGGGTCGGTGACGGGCTCCAGCACCTCGTAATCCACGATGATCTTGCTGGCCGCGAGCCTGGCGACCTCGGGGTGGTCGGCGGCGACCAGGGCGACCGGTTCGCCCGCGTACCTGACTACGTCGGCGGCGAGCACGGGCTGGTCGGCGTGTTCCAGCCCGTAGGCGTTGCGGCCGGGGACGTCGTCGCAGGTGAGCACGGCGTAGACCCCGGCGGTGGCGAGTGCCTCGCCGATCGACACCGATGTGATCCTGGCGTGCGGGTGCGGGCTGCGCAGCGTGACGCCCCAGATCATGTCGTCCATCCACAGGTCGCTGCCGTAGGCGAACTCCCCGGTGACCTTGAGCCCGCCGTCCGGCCTGGCCGGGCTGGCGCCGATCGTCCCGCCCGCGGTCTTCCCGCCGGGCTCACCCTGCCCCGGGGCCTGCGGGGCCTGCGGGGCCCGCGGGGCCCGCGGCGGGCGGACAGGTGTCCGCGTCGGTGTGCTCACGGCGCGAGCTTACGATCGGCGATCCGAATTGACCATGGGCGGCCGGACCGGGACGTGCTCGCGGCCGCTGGAGGTCGCACGTTCCCGCCGCCCCGCGTCGGTCGGCTACTGCGGGTGCAGCGTGGACGGATAGCTCTTCGGCCTGCGCATCCTGGCCGGGTCGATCCTGATCAGCTACTCGAACGTGGGCACCCACACGGCACCCGGCGTCGCGTAGATCTGCGAGCAAACTTCCTGGCCGCAGGCCCCGGCGGGCACGGGCACGACCCCAGTTGCTGCCCGGTGCGCGGGCGACCTGAAGCACGCCGCTGAGCGGGAAGCCGTCGGCGAGCAGCCACAGCGATCCGGAGCCGACCGCGAGAACGGTCAGCGCGCCATCGCTGCCCGGGTCATCGACGAGGGCCAACGCGGCTTCGACCAGCCGCCGGTAGTGCGCGCGGAACAGCGACTCGAACGTCTCCCCGGCGCTCTCCTGCGCTGGCTCGCGACCGTCATCACCAGGGCGGCCGGGCCCGCCGAAGGTGATGATGTCGTCGGCCACACCACCAGAATGCGCAATCGCGCGCAGTTCCCGCGCCCCCGCTTGCCCGTCCAGTCATGCCGCCGAACGGCGTCCCGCCGTCGGAACGGCCCTGATCGGCAGCGGGGCCCGGCCGCTACACGCCGTCAGCGCGGACCTGAGCTCAGCCGTTATTCCGGCTGGGTCAGATTTGATCCGGCTCGGCGGGAAGTGCAGCACGATGATCCCGTGCGCGCTCATCCGCGAGTGCCGCGCCATGGTCCGCTGCCAGGCTGCGGGCGAGAGGTGCCACTCCCGCGAGTCGACCTCGGCCGCCACTCCGGCCTGCGGCCACCAGGCGTCCGGCTTGGCAAGGAACACGTCGCCGACGTAGAGCCGAGGGTTGTACATCGGCTCGGGCAGTCCGCTGCGGCGCACCAGCGCCCGGAAGTCAGCCTCCGCCGCCGACGCCACGCCGTCCGCCACGGCAGCAAGGACGGCTCGGAGAACCGCCGAACCCTGTTTCGGGCCGGACCTGACTTCCGCTGCGAGTTGATCGACGGTGCACGCATTCTTCTGCACCGCGCCAGCGACCAACTCGGTGACCCATAACAGATCGCTGCTGCCATGCGTGGCGTCTGCGATGGCTCTAGGGCAGAGCGAATATCTCAGATCGTCCACGAGCCATACACGCTCGGGAAGCACCCTGGTCCGGTGCACCCGGACAAAGCCCATGCTTGCTCGCTTCCGCCACGCCGGGACCAGGACGTCAACGGTCTCGGTGATCGGCACGTCCACGCCTTGCCGAAGTAACGACGCGAGTCCGGTGATCACACACTGCGGCCCGGCGTAAAGGACCGCCGCTATCTCGCGCTGCCCCGTCGTGAGCAGACCGTTGCTGGCCACGTAGATGCCCGGCAGGACGGTCCGCCACGGCCCATTGAGCCGAAGCTTGTTCCGGATCCCCGCCGGTGTCATCCCGGCCTCCAGTGCCTGAGACCGCGTGATCATGGCTCCCTGGCGGCTCAGTAACTTCCTGACCGCTCGATCGGAGTCGTCTGTCATCCGTGTCATGCGCGCCAGGATGCCATCAGCTTCTGACATCGGATCAGAGTCAACTTCCCACGCATCCACGACCGTTCCCGGGGCCGGTTTGCCGCAGACCCGGCGTGCGCGCTCGACATCGTGCCTCGTTGATGCCGCGAAAAACAGCATCAACGAGGCACAAAGTCGCGGCCGCCGGGTCGGGAGTGCCTCAGCCGTTGAGGCGGGCGGCTGCCGCTACGGCGGCAGCGGCTGTGCGTGGCTCGTCGACGGTCACGACCTGGTCGCGCTGGACGACGGTCTCGCCATTGACGACCAGGAGCTCCAGCGGCGGGCGGCCGCCGAGGACGAGAGCGGCGACCGGGTCGGCGATGTTCGCGTGCTGCAGGCCGTCCAGCCGCCAGAGGGCGATGTCAGCTAGCTTGCCGGGTTCCAGGGAGCCGAGTTCGTCCGGCCGGCCGATCAACCGGGCGCCGCCGAGAGTGGCCAGCTCCAGGGCCTTGCGGACCGTCATGGCCTGCGGGCCGCCGACGGCCCGCGCCATCAGCGCGGCCTGTCGTACCTCGCCGAGCAGCGAGGACTCCTCGTTCGACGCCGACCCGTCCACGCCGAGCCCGACCGGCACGCCCGCCGCGAGCAGGTCGGCGGTCCGGCAGATCCCGGCGCCGAGCCTGGCGTTGGATGACGGGCAGTGCGCCACCCCAGTCCCGGTGGCCGCCAGCCGGGCGATCGCGGCGCCGTTCAGGTGCACGGCGTGCGCGAGCCAGACGTCATCGGCCAGCCAGCCGAGCGAGTCCAGGTACTCCACCGGCGTGCAGCCGAACCGCTCGGCGCAGAACCCGTCCTCGTCCGCGGTCTCGGCCACGTGGGTGTGCAGTCGCACACCGCGGGCGCGCGCCAGGCCGGCCGCCGCCCGCATCAGCTCGCCCGTCACCGAGAACGGGGAGCACGGGGCAACTCCGACCCGCACCATCGACCCAGGTGACGGGTCGTGGAAGGCGGAGATCGCCTGCTCGGTCGCGGCCAGGATGGTATCGAGGTCCTCGGTGACCTCCTCAGGCGGCAGGCCGCCCGACGAGGCGCCCAGGTCCATGGAGCCGCGGGTCGGGTGGAACCGGATGGCGACGTCCCTGGCAGCGGCCACGGTCGCGCCGAGCACGTCACCGCCCCCGCGCGGAAACACGTAATGGTGGTCCGTGCTCGTCGTGCAGCCGGTCCTGGCCAGCCAGGCCAGCGCGGCGGTCGCCGAATCCCTGACGACGTGCTCGTCGGTGCGCGCCCAGACCGGGTAGAGCTCAGTCAGCCACTCGAACAGCGTCGAGTCGACCGCCCGGCCGCGGGTAGCCCACTGGTACAGATGGTGGTGGGTGTTGATCAGCCCGGGCGTGGCCATGCAGCCGCTTGCCTCGATGATGCGGGCGCTGCGGTAGGCCTCGGGGACCGCGCCGGGCCCGACGGCGGCGATCTGGTTCCCGTCCACCGCGACGTAGCCGCCGGCGTGCTCGGCTCGCTGCCCGTCCATGGTCACGACATGGCAGCCGCTGAGCACGAACTGCGTCACGGCTGGCCCTCGTCCGGGGGCGGGGGCAGGGACTCGGGCGCGGATGAGGGATCCGGAGGACCCGGGGCGTCCGGATCGGAACCTGACAGCCTCACGGCGGCCAGCCGGACCGCGTCAAGAATCTTCTCGTAGCCGGTGCACCGGCACAGGTTGCCGGCCAGCGCCTCCCTGATGTCCTCGTCGGCCGGGTCGGGGTCGCGGGCCAGCAGGTCGTGCGCGGCGACCAGCAGCCCGGGCGTGCAGAAGCCGCACTGCACCGCGCCCGCCTCGATGAACGCCTGCTGCACCGGATGCAGCCCGCCGTCCTCGCCGGCGAGGCCCTCGATCGTGACGATCTCGCGGTCCTGGGCCTGACCGGCGGCGACCAGGCAGGCGCAGACCGGCACGCCGTCGAGGTAGACCGTGCATGAGCCGCATTCGCCCTGCTCGCAGGCGTTCTTGGAGCCGGGCAGCCCCATCCGCTCGCGGAGCACGAACAGCAGGCTCTCCCCCGGCCAGACGTCGTCGGCCTGGTGACGCACGCCGTTCACGGTCGCCGTCACCCGCATCGCCGCTCACCCCTCCCGGTCTGCCCAGCCCCAGCCACCCGCCCAGCCCCAGCTACCCGCCCAGCCCCAACCACCCGCCCAGCCCCAACCGCCAGCACAGCCCCAGCGGCGCGCCTCACCCGGCACCCCCGCCGCAGTAGTCGCGCCAGGCCCAGGTCAGCGTGCGCCTCGCCAGCACGGCCAGCGCATGCCGCCGGTAGGCGGCGGTCCCCCGCACGTCGTCGATCGGGCTTGCCGCCGCGGCCACCAGCGTTCCGAACTCGCCGACCACGGACTCGCCGAGCTCGGCCCGCGACTCCCAGTACCCGCCATCGTCCAGCGCCGCCGCGAGGAACGTCTCGGCATCGCGCGCCCGCACCGGGGTCGGTGCCGCCGACCCGATGCCGGTGCCCACGGTTCGCCGATCCGGATGCAGTGCCAGGGCAAACGCGGTCACCGCGATCACCATCGCGTTCCGGGTGCCGATCTTCGCGAACTGCTCGGGTCCGGACGGCGGCCTGATCCAGACGGCGGCGATTAGCTCGTCGGGCGCGAGCGCGTTCCGCTTCACCCCGAGGTAGAACTCGTCGATCGGGATCCGCCGGGTGCCCGCCCGCGCCGAGGCCACTTCCACCTCGGCGCCGGCCGCCAGCAGCGACGGGTGGCAGTCCCCGGCCGGCGAGGCCGACCCGAGGTTGCCGCCGATCGTGCCGCGGTTCCTGATCTGCGGCGAGCCGACCGTCCGCGCCGCCAGGGCTAGGCCGGGCAGCCTTGCCTTCAGCCCGTCAGGCGCCGAACCGCCGGCCCGGCCGGCCCGGCCGGGCCCGCCAGCCCGCTCGCCGGTCAGCTCCGCGTAGGTGAGCCCGGCGCCCAGCCGCAGCGAGCCGTCCGCCTGAGCCCAGCCGCCAAGCTCGCTCACCCTGGTCAGGTCGAGCAGGCCCGCCGGGCGCCGCCTGGCGAAGTTCAGCTCGACCATGACATCGGTGCCGCCGGCGATCGGCACCGCGTCGGGCGCCGCCGCCCTGGCCGCGAGCGCCTCGTCCCAGCTGACCGGCTGCAGGAACTCCATGCGCACCTCCCGGCGTTCAGGGTGTCACACCCGACGCTATGCCGACAGATGCCCGTTACCCGCCCGGGGGATCGCAGCGTCCGACCGCTCAGCCAGCGATCAGGCGAACGTGGCCGGCGACTCCCAGGACGGGCCGGCCGGGGGCGCGCCCTCCCTGGTGACAGCGCACTGGATCAGCCCGTAGGGCCGGTCGTCGGCGTGGAACACCTCGCCGGGGTTGTCCAGCCCGAACGGCGCCAGGTCGACGAGGAAGTGGTGCTTGTTCGGCGCGGACAGCCTGATCTCGGCGATGTCGTCCCTGGCGGCGAGCACGGCCGAGCCCATCTCGTACAGGGTCTGCTGCAGCGCCCGGCTGTACACGGTGGCGAACCGCTCAAGCAGGATCTGCCGCACCTGCCCGAACGCCTCGCCCCACGCCACCTGCGCCGTCGCGTACCGCCAG
Organism: Streptosporangiaceae bacterium; assembly: GCA_035517035.1. Lineage (GTDB taxonomy): Bacteria > Actinomycetota > Actinomycetes > Streptosporangiales > Streptosporangiaceae > Chersky-822. Next base: position 33,463 of record DATIZP010000134.1, read on the forward strand.
CGCGCGGTGAGCGAGGTCGCCAGGATCCGGTCGGTCGCCTCGGCCAGCGTGGTGTAGCGGTCCTTGAGGAACCCGGTGAACTGCGACCCGGTCGACTTGAGCAGGACGAGGTCCCTGATCCCCGAGATAACCCATTCGGCATTAACCGCTCGCTCGGCGTCGATCGTGATCGCGGCCGTACGCACCTCGTGGCCGGTCCTGACGAAGGTGTGGGCATGCTCTCCGCCCTCGACGGCGACCCGGTCCCACCGGTACTCGTCGACCTCGACGTGGGCGCGGCTGACCGGCGCGATGTCGTCGACGAAGTGGCGGGCCAGGACCAAGGCGTAATCCTCGATCTCGCCGACGCCGTGCTCCTTGGCGTAGGCGAAACAGGTGTTCTTCTGCGTGTCGGTGGGCAGCACGCTGGCCTGGTCGCCCGCGGTGTGCGCGGCGGCGAAGTCGCCGCGCAGCGCCGTGCTCACGTTCAGGTCGCGTATCTCGTGCCGGTCGGTGTCGCGGTGGATCCGCACGACGCGGGTCTCGGCCTTGCCGTACTGGTTCTGGCCGAGGACGATCGCCATGGCGTCAGCTCCCGCGGTAGGTGGAGTAGGAGTAAGGACTCAGCAGCAGCGGCACGTGGTAATTCGGCCGCCGCCCGTCGGCGGTGAACGTCACGACGACCTCGGGGTAGAACGGCGCCGCCACGCCATGCTCGGCGCGCAGGTAGGGCCCGGTCTCGAAGGTCAGCCGATACGTCCCGGCCGGCAGGGTCCCGGTGCCGAAGTCGGCGATCCGCCCGTCGGCGTCCGTGGTGCCCCGGCCGACCTCGGCCCCACCGCCGGGGAACCCGACACCATGAGGCCCGGCACCATGAGGTCCGGCACCGCCGGACCCGTCGCCGACTCGGTCCAGCCGCACGACCACGCCGCCGGCCGGCTCGCCGCGCACGGTGTCGAGTATGTGCGTGCTGATCCCGCTCACGCCGCGGCCCCGAGCAGCTTGCGCAGCCGGATCTGGTTGATCCTGGCCAGCTCGGCGCCCACGACCTGCCACTCGGCGCCGTCGTCGTTGCCGAGCCGCTGGTGCAGCAGGTCGAGCAGCTCGGCGCCGCTCCGCCCGGTGGCGCAGACCAGATAGATATGGCCGAAGCGCTGCTCGTACGCCGCGTTCCCGTCGGCCAGCGCGCGGCGGACCTGATCGGCTGCCGATGCGACCCCCGCCTGCTCCTGACCGGACCAGGACCCTGCGTCCTGCCGTTCCCCGATTCTCGGATGCCCGGCCAGCGCCGCCGCCAGCTCCTCCTCGCTCAGCGCCGCGACCGCCGCATCCGACGCGGCCAGCAGCTCATCGACGCCGGCGTACGGGCGCTTGCCCGCGACCGCCGCCACCCAGCCAGGGCTCGTGCAGCACTCCGCCAGCCGCCTGCGCACGGCAGCATCGTCCAGCGCATTGAACGCGGCGAGTCCGGTCACGCCCACAGGCTCTCACCCGCCGGCGCGGCAGAGCTCCGGACCCGGCGAATTGTGTCCGCGACGAGGACTCGCCGCCCGGGCCAGCGCTCGCGCGGCACCCGCGGGCTGCAGGCGTTGCGCAGCCAGCCGGCAGCCCGCGGTTGCCGTGCGCGCGCCCCGAGCGAGGTCCTAATGATTGAGCCGCCACCCCCGAGGCGGCCGCGGCATGCTCGGCCCAGCCCTGCCGCTGTCGGCCTCACGCAGCTCCTGATCCGGATCCGCGCTGTCCCGCAGCCACGTGATCATCGAGAAGTACACGACGGGCACGAAGCACACCGCGGGAATCGCCCACAGCACCCCGGCCGCGATCTGCTGGTCAGCCAGGGTGCTGAGCCCGTGCCCGGGCGCATGCGCGAGCCCCGTGAACCACGCCGTGCGCGAGAACCCCATCACGTATGCGCTCGCCCAGATCGCCCACATGGGGAGCGCGGCCGACAGGGCGCGCTGCGGCTTGGAGGCCCGCGGCAGCATCGGCGGCGACTCGACGAGCTCGAGCCAGAGCGCGCAGCCCGCCACCAGCAGGGTGACCGCCTCGGCGGCGACCAGGACCGGGTGGCGAACCATCGCGTTTACCGCCACAGGGAGCCGCCAGGCCATCGAGATCGCCAGGAATCCCACCAGGACTAGCCAGCCGCGCGCCGCGCCGCCGCGGTGCGACCTCGCGCGCGCGAGCCGGTCGGCCAGCGGCAGGCCAGATGCGGGCCCGGCCTTCGACGTATCCGCGCGCCCGGCGCTGGCCTGATCGGGGCTGGCCAGCCCGCCGCTGGCCGGCCCGGCGCTGGCCTGCCCGGCGCCCGCCCGCCCGGCGGACCTTCGACCCAGCCGCCACGGCGCCCCGAGCACGATCAGCGCGGGCGCCGCCACGGCGAGCACGGCGAACTGAAGCGCCTGCACCCACACGTCGCGCAGCGCGGCGGTGCCTCCCGGGGGCAACAGCACGGCGGCGGCCGCGACCACGCCGGCCAGGGCGAGCCATGGTCGGATCCGGCTAACTTGGTGACCCACGGGACCTGCCATCGGGGAAGGGCTGCAGCTTGTCTGCACTGTCCTACGCGCCCGGCGCCCGGCCGTCAAGAGCGCTGGCCCCACGCGGGCGGCCCGGCTAGAGGAAGATAGGCCTCATGCGCCTGCCAGTGCTGCCGCCGGTCGCCCCGATGCTGGCAAAGTCGGTCCCCGCGATCCCGGGCGGCGCGATGAGCTACGAGCCCAAGTGGGACGGATTCCGGTCGATCATCTTCCGCGACGGCGAGGAGGTGGAGATCGGGAGCCGCAACGAGCGGCCGATGACCAGGTACTTCCCCGAGATCGTCGACGCGGTGCGGGCGAGTCTGCCCGAGCGATGCGTTATCGATGGGGAGATAGTGATTCCCGACGGCGAGGGCCGGCGGCTGGATTTCGAGGCGCTGCTGCAGCGGATCCATCCGGCCGACAGCCGAGTCAGGATGCTGGCGGAGAAGACGCCGGCCGCGTTCGTGGCCTTCGACCTGCTGGCGCTGGGCGATACCGACCACACCGGCGACCCGTTCTCGGCCCGCAGGCGTGCGCTCGAGCGGGCCCTGGCCGGGGCCAGGCCGCCGGTGTACCTCACCCCGGCCACCACGGATCCCGGGCTGGCGCAGGTCTGGTTCAGCCAGTTCGAGGGCGCGGGCCTTGACGGGATCGTCGCCAAGCCTCTCGGCGGCACCTACCAGCCGGACAAGCGAGTCATGTTCAAGGTCAAGCACGAGCGGACCGCCGACTGCGTGGTGGCCGGGTACCGGCTGCACAAGGGTGCCGACGACGCGGTCGGCTCGCTGCTGCTCGGGCTGTACAACGCCGACGGCAAGCTGGCCAGCGTCGGCGTCATCGGCGCGTTCCCGCTGGCCACCCGCCGGGTCCTGTTCACCGAGCTTGCCTCGCTGGTCACCACCTTCGACGGCCACCCGTGGAACTGGGCGGCGCACGAGCAGGCGCAGCCCGAGGCCGGCGCCGGGGGCGAGCCGCAGCCCGAGGCCGGGGCCGAGCCGCAGGGCCGGGCCAGGCGGCCGCGCGACTCCGAGCACAGCCGCTGGAACGCGGGCAAGGACCTGTCCTTCGTGCCGCTGCGGCCCGAGCGCGTCGTCGAGGTCAGGTACGACCACATGGAGGGCACCAGGTTCAGGCACACGGCGCAGTTCGTGCGTTGGCGGCCCGACCGCGAGCCCGAGTCCTGCGGCTTCGAGCAACTCGAGGAGCCGGTCAGCTTCAACCTGGCCGACATCCTGGCCGGCTGACCGCCCGTCCCTGGCCGACCGCCCGTCCCTGGCCGACCGCCCGTCCCCGGCCGACCGCCCGTCCCCGGCCGACCGCCCGCTCACGGCCGACAGGAGCGGGGGTTCACCCCGGCTCTTAGGGCACGCCTGGTCATGTCCCGCGGGCTTATCTTTGTCCGGCTCAAGCCGGACTATCCATTGCGTATGCGGCCAGGGTAACCAACCTGCGGGCGTTACAGTTGCAGCCATGACCAGCCTCGGCGGGCGCAAGAGCGCGCTCGCCATCCTTGCCGCGCTCGGCGGCAGCCTGCTGGCCTGGGCTGGGTTGCTCACCGCCTGCACGGCGCAGGCGCACCACGACGCGACGTCACCGTCGCAGCACCCGTCACGGTCCGCGGGGACGGCGACGGCGCACGTGGCCGTGCGGCTCGGCACGATCGGGACGTTCGCGGTACGCAAGCGCGGCATGACCATCATCGAGCCCGCGCACCCCGGGGTCACCGGCGCGAGCCTGCCCGCCAGGCGGCTGCTGACCGAGGTCTACTACCCGCTGACCGGACCGGCCCCCGCGGCCGCCACGGCGCACGCGAAGGGCCCGCTGCCCATGCTGGTCTTCGCGCCCGGTTTCATGCAGTGCGCCGCGCCGTACTCCAGGCTGCTGCGGGCCTGGGCGAGCGCAGGTTACCTCGTGGTGGTCGTGAACTTCCCGCTTTCGGACTGCAAGGTCGGCGCGGCGGCAACCGAGAGCGACATGGTCAACCAGCCAGGCGACATGTCGTTCGTGATCTCAAGGATGCTGGCGCTGAGCGCGGCCGGGCACGGCTTCTTCTCCGGCCTGATCGACCCGCACGAGATCGCGATCAGCGGGCAGTCGGACGGCGGCGACACCGTCGCCGCGATCGCCGCCAACACCTGCTGCGCCAACCGCCGGGTGGCCGCCGTCGCCGTGCTGTCCGGAGCCGAGTGGCCGCCGATGCCCGGCCAGTACTTCGCGCACCACCCGGTCCCGATGTTGTTCACCCAGGGCAGCGCCGATACCATCAACCCGCCGGGCTGCAGCGTCACCATGTACCGCGCCGACCCCGACGTGGAACGGCACTACCTGGACCTGATCGGTGCCAGCCATACCGTGCCCTACTGGGGCACCAATAGGTACGAGCGCGTCGTGGCCCGGGTGACCACGGCGTTCTTCGACCGCTATGTACTCGGCGGGAAGAAAGCCGGGCAGGCGATGCGCAGGTCCGGCAACGTGCCGGGGCTGGCCGTGCTGTACAACGACGGGGATGGGCAGTTTCCCTCGACGTACTGCAACACCTGACGCCGACCAAGCGAAGGACCCTCATGAAGCCGATGCCGGAAGACTGGGAGCGGGCGGTCGCGGTCGTCGCCCACCCCGACGACCTGGAGTACGGTGCCGCCTCCGCGGTCGCGCGCTGGACCGGCCAGGGCAAGTCGGTCAGCTACCTGCTCGCCACCAGAGGCGAGGCGGGCATCGCCGGGATGGCACCCGCGCAGGTGGGGCCACTGCGAATGGAAGAGGAGCGGCGCAGCGCTGCGGTGGTCGGCGTGCAGGATGTCCAGTTCCTTGATCACCCCGACGGCATGGTGGAGTACGGCATCGGGCTGCGCCGGGACCTGGCCTCGGCGTTCCGCCGGATCCGCCCCGACGTCGTGATCACGATGAGCTTCGACCTGAGCTGGGGCGAGGAAGGTCCGGTGAACCACGCCGACCACCGCGCCGTCGGCCTTGCGGTGCTCGACGCCTGCCGGGACGCGGCGAACGAGTGGGTGTTCCCCGAGGCAGGCCCAGCCTGCCCTGCGATCGGGGCGGCCTACGTGGTCGCGTCCGGCGAGCCCACCCACTTCGTGGACGTGACCGACACGATCGACCTCGGCATCGCCTCGCTGCGGGAGCACCGCGCCTACATCGACGGTCTCGGCGGGGAGTTCGACCCCGACGACTTCCTGCGCCGGATGGCGGGCTACGTCGGGCTCGGTGCCGGCTGCGACTACGCGGTCGGCATGCGCCGCTACGTGACCGGCTGAGCCGCGACCGCCGGGGGAGCACGCCAGCGCCGCCGAACTGCGCCTGCAGGGGTCGAGAGGGCGGGTCAAGGGTCGCCTGGCCACCCGACAGCCACAGATTCGGGCTTGATGCCGCCGCCTGGTGACGGCGAGCTCGCGCACCCTCCATGGATGCGGAGTTAGTTCCGTATATCGCAGTGAATGCGGCATCCAGTCCAACAAGCATTGCGGTAATCAGGTGCGAAAAGGACAGAACTCCGCGGTCTGCGGAGCTTGGCGGCCGCGCCCCAGGCACTGGCGGCCGGGCCCCGGATACTGGCGGCCGGGCTCCGGACACTGGCGGCCGGGCCCGGGCACGGGCGGCCGGGCTCCGGGCATGGCGGCCAGGTTCCGGGCACTGGCGGCCGCTCACGCGCCGGCGGCCGGGATCCGGGCGACGCGGGGGCTTGGCGCCGCGGTAGCGGGTAGAACTGCCGGCGTCATGACTGCCACGCGGACCGAGAAGCTGGCCATCTACGCGGCCGGGCTGGTGCAGGGGATCACCCTGGTGACCTTCCCGGCCGCAAGCACGATCTTCACCTCCGCCACCTCGTACGGCCTGTCGGCGAGCCAGTACGGCGCCATGTTCGTCCCGCAGGTGATCGCCGCGATCGCCGCCTCGCTGGCCGGCGCCGCGCTGGCCAGCCGGTTCGGCCGCAAGCCCGTCTACCTGGCCGGCCTGGCCGCCAACGTCGCGTCGATGGCCCTGCTCGTGATCAGCCGCCTGGTCATGACCGACCAGGCCGCGGCCTACCCGATCCTGCTGGCAGCGACGGCCTGCCTCGGGCTCGGCTTCGGGCTCACCGTGCCTACGGTGAACACCTACACGGCGGCGTTCCACCCCGGCGCGATCGACCGCTCGATCCTGGTGCTGAACGCCCTGCTCGGGCTCGGCACGGCACTCGCGCCGGTGTTCGTCGCGATCTTCGTGGGGCTCGGCGCCTGGGTGGGGCTGCCGATCCTCGCGGCGGTGCTGCTGCTCGGGCTGCTCGCGGTCAGCCTGCGGCTACCGCTGCGCGCGGACGAGCCGGCCGCGGCCGGGACAGCGGCAGCCAGCACAACGGCGCCCGGGGCAGCGGCAGCCGGGGCAGCGGGCCGGGGCACGACGCCGGGCACTGGAGGGCACCACGGGGTGCCCGGGCCGTTCCTGGCGTTCGCGGCGTTCGCCGTGCTCTACGGATTCTGCGAGACCATGAACGGCAACTGGTCCCAGATCGACCTGACCTCGCTGCACGTCTCGGCCGCCAGCGCTTCAATCACGCTGACCGTGTTCTGGGTCATGGTGACGGCCGGCCGGGTGCTGTTCGCGCTGGTGCAGCGCTGGGTACCGAGCCGGCTGGCCTATCACGTGCTGCCGCTGGTCCTGGCCGGCGCCTTCGTGCTGATCGCGGCGCTGCCCGCCGCCTCTCCGGGCCTCGGGGTGCTGGCGTTCGGGCTGGCCGGACTCGGCTGCTCAGCGCTTCTTCCGCTGACAATCAGCTTCGGGCAGGAGAAGCTGACCGCCGTCTCGGCGTCGGTGGCCAGCTGGGTGATCGCGTGCTACCAGTTCGGGTACGGCCTGGCCGCCTTCGGGGTCGGGCCGCTGCGCGGCGCCGGCGTCTCGCTGCCCGCGATCTACACGGCGAGTGCCGTGGTGGCGGTGGCGCTCGGGCTGCTGTCGCTGGCCGTCGCGCACCGCCGCCCATCACCCGCGTCGCTGCACCCCCGCCCGGCCAGCCATCTCGCTGCACGGTAAAACTTCGGCCGACAATTCTCCGTGCCGCGACCCGCGGCGCCGGAACAGCCCTAGGATGCTGGTCACAAGGTCGCCGTGGCGGCCCACGGCGTCGCGACGAGGCTGCCCGTCGCGGGAAAGCGCATGCGGAGACGTCCGCATGAAGTAACCGGCCCGCAGTGTTCAATTCTCCTGATATTGCATAATCAGACGAACTAAGCGAAGTAGGCGACAAGAGCGATCAGTTCTGATATAGATATAGGCTGGCGTGATCTGTTCGTGTCTCGGCCGCACCCGCCTATATCGGAGGAACTGTGCGCATAACGGGTCTCACCAGGCAGGCTGCGGTGCTCGCTGCGGTCGGCGCGCTGGGGGCGCTCGGCCTGGCCGCGCCGGCCATCGCATCGGCTGCCGCGACGACTCCGGCGAAACCCGGGCTCACGCGGCCCGCGGTGCACGGCCCGGCCAAGCTGATCAACGCTGTCGTGCGGCCAGCGCTGCCCGCGGGTGAGCACTACGTCTGCCCGGCGCCCGACCTGCCGGGCCAGATGACCTGCATGTCGATCGTCAACACCAGAGCGGGATTCGGCTTCGCCGCCGCGGGGCACGCGGCGAGCGCGGTGTCGCCCGCCGACGATCTCTACGGCCCGTCCGACCTGCGCAGCGCCTACATGCTGACCTCGGCCTCCGCGAGGGACGGCAAGGGCAGGACCGTCGCGATCGTCGACGCCTACAAGGACCCGAACGCGGCGAGCGACCTCGCGAGGTACCGGTCGAACTTCCACCTGTCGGCCTGCGGCACGTCCAACGGCTGTTTGAAGATCGTCAACCAGAACGGCAACAAGAGCCCGCTGCCTGCGGCGAACGCCGACTGGGCGGTGGAGGAGTCGCTCGACCTCGACATGGTCTCGGCCATCTGCCCGAACTGCCACATCCTTCTGGTCGAGGCGGCCGGCCCGTCGACCGCCGACCTTGGTACCGCCGAGGACACCGCGGTGGCCATGGGCGCCAAGTACGTGTCCAACAGCTGGTCAGGCGGCGAGTTCATCGGGCAGGACTCGTACAACCACTACTTCAACCACCCGGGCGTGGCGGTGGACTTCGCCGCGGGCGACTTCGGCTACGGCACGGCCTACCCGGCCGACCTGCAGTACGTGACGGCCGTCGGCGGCACCTCGCTCACCCATGCGGGCAACGGCCGCGGCTGGACCGAGTCGGCCTGGGGGCCGGGCCCGGCGATCGACCCGGAGGGCACCGGATCGGGCTGCTCGTCGCTGGAGGCCAAGGCGACCTGGCAGCGAGCCGATGCCACCGAGCCCGACGGCTGCCTGAACCGGACAGAGAACGACGTGTCCGCCGTGGCCAACCCGGCGACCGGAGTCGCGATCTACGACAGCTACAGGGCCCAGGGCCTGTTCGACATCGGCGGCACGAGCGCGGCGACCCCGATCATCACCGCGATCTACGCGCTGGCCGGAACGCCGACGCCGAGCACCTACCCGGCCGAGTACCCGTACCTGCACTCCTGGCACCTGTTCGACGTGACCACGGGCACCAACGGCACGTGCGAGTTGCTCCGCCAGTACCTGTGCCACGGCGAGAAGGGCTATGACGGGCCCACCGGGCTCGGCACCCCTGACGGCACGGCGGCGTTTACCGACGGCGGCGCGCACCGGGTGACCGTGGTCGACCCGGGCACCCAGGACGTCCCGGCCGGCGCCAGCGGCACGTTGACCAGCATCACCGGCCTGGACTCGGCCAGACGCGACGCGGTGCACTACCGCGCGACCGGCCTTCCAGCCGGGCTGAAGATCAGCGCGGCCGGATCCCGCGATGCGAGGATCTCCGGCAGGCTGACCGCGCCTCCTCGCGACTACGCGGTGACCGTCACCGGCAAGGACGGCTCGGCCACCAGCACCACCCACTTCAGGTTCGTGGTCGTGGCCTCGCTGACCGAGCCCGCCGCTGCGACCGGTGAGGTCACCAACGACTCCGGCACGCTGTGCCTGGACGACGGCACCGGTCCCGGGGCGGCCGTGCGTATCCAGGTCTGCGACGGCAGCGCCAGCCAGGAGTGGAAGTACACCTCGGCCGGGACGCCTTACGACACCGGCACGATCATGATCGGTACCGGCGACTGCCTCGGCCTGTCCTCCGGCGCCCCGGACGTGGAGGCCTGCGCCAAAGGTGCGGCCGACCAGGAGTGGGCGTATCTGGGCGCCGGCGCTCTCAGCAACCGGTCCGACGGCAAGTGCCTAGCTGCCAAGAGCCTGACGGCCGGCGCGCGCATCGAGGTTGCGTCGTGCAAGGACTCGGCGGCGCAGACATGGTCGCTGCCCGCCGGTCCGATTCGCGCGGGGACCGCGGCCTGCCTGGCCGATCCCGGGATCAGCGCGAGCCCGGGCACCGCAGTGAAGATGCAGGCCTGCGGCATCTCAGGCAGCCAGCAGTGGGCGCTGAACGGCGACGGCACGATCGAGTCGTCCTCGGGCCTGTGCCTGTCGGCCGATGGCAGCCTGCTGTCGGAGTCGGCGATCACCGTGCAGGCCTGCGACAGCACACCGTCCAGCCTGGACTTCAGCGAGATCTGGATCCCGGGTCCTGGCGGTGAGCTGATCAACGCCGAATCCGGTCGCTGCCTGGACGACCAGGGCAACGGCCCGGCGGGCAGCCCGGTCATCCAGGACGACTGCTACGGCGAAGACGGCGAGGTCTGGGGCCTGAACTAGCCCGCACCCGGCTGGAGCAATCCACTGGAGCAATCCAACGGTGGCCCGTTGATGTCGTGATCCACGGCATCAACGGGCCACCGTCGTGACCGGGGCACCTGCCGTTGCCGGGAACGGCGGCAGCACCGGCGGGTCAGTGCAGAAGGTTGGCGGCGATCGAGATCACGCCGGGCCCACCTGTACCAGGGCGGAGATGAACGCCCGAAGCCCGGGGACGCTGGTGCGGGATGCCATGCCGCGCAGCGCCTGCGTCCTCGACAAGCCGATCTGCATCTCCTGCAGCGTCCTGGCGAACTCGGCGGCCAGCGGCCTCTTGCGCGGCACTATCGTGTCGTATGACATGTCATCCGATCAGATGACATGAAGAACGCGGGATCTGTGGGGAGCTCGCAGATGGCAGATAGCCTTTGCGGATCGCTCGCTATGACTCGAATGCATTCCCGAGCTCCCCGGGTCTGCGGGGCGAAAATGAACCTCATCAGGGCCGCGGAATGAACCTCATCTGGGCCACCACCGGCGCTCTCGCGGGCCTGCCCGCCGGGACCGCGCTGCGCGGCCAGGTCTACCGCCTTTCCGTCCGCTCCGGCGAGCCCGACGAGGCGAGCTGCCTGGAGTGCGGCGCGGCACTGCCCGGCTTACTCGCGCCCAGGTGCCCGCACTGCGGCCGGTGGCTGGGCGCGGCCTGGGCGATCGAACTGCTCGCGGCCGCGGTGGCCGGGCTGCTGCTCGCCAGGTTCGGCGGGCAGCCGGCTGTCGCGGCCTTCGCGTTCCTCGGTGTGCTCGGGGTGGCGCTGACCCAGATCGACGTCGCCGTGCACCGGCTCCCCGACCGGCTCACGCTGCCGGCCTACCCGGCCCTGATCGTGCTGCTCGGCATCGCCGCCGCGATCGGGGGCGCCGGCTCTGCCCTGGTGCGCGCGCTGCTCGGCGGCCTGGTCCTGGCCGCGGTCTATCTGCTGCTCGGCCTGGTCAGCGGCGGCCAGCTCGGCGGCGGGGACATCAAGCTCGCAGGCCTGATCGGGCTGGTGCTCGGCTGGATCGGGTGGCTTGCGCTGATCTTCGGCGCATGCCTCGGATTCGTGCTGGCCGGCCTGACCGGCCTTATGCTGCTGGTCGGCAGGCGGGCCGCCAGGCACAGCATGATCAGCTTCGGTCCTTTCATGCTGTGCGGGGCGTTGCTTGCGATCGTTGCGGTTCGGCCGTAGTCCCCTGGGGTAACTGTGACGATCCGCGTCGCCATCGTCGATGGCCACACGCTCATCAGGTACGGCCTCAGACAGCTGCATGCCGGCCGCGGCCAGGTAGCAGGCGCCTTATTGCTGGCATTGGACTCAGATCGCGCTCTGATCTAAGGCGGGCGACGCCAAGAGATAGGACATCCTCCCGATGCGGAAAGAGCGGCCTTAGCACGATTCTGGATCGTGCCGGGCCAGATTGGCCCGCCCCTCGGGAGGTTGCAATGCATCCGGAATTCGTGGCTCAGCTCGCGGCCCAGCATGTCAGGGACATGAATGCTCAGGCCATCGCGGCGCGGCGTGCTCGCCAGGCACGCCGCGCCCGGCGCGGCTGGATCGTGCCGACTTCCCGGCCGACCGCGCCGATGCCGGGCCTTGCGTCCTCCCGCCTCGAGCTGCCCTGCACGCCGCTGGCTACAGCCCCGACCGGTGCGCGATAGCGGCCGCCTCGGTGCGGCTGGCGGCATTCAGCTTGGCCAGGATGTTGGAGACATGGACGCTGACCGTCTTTGGCGAGATGAACAGCTCGGCACCTATTTCTCTGTTGCTATGGCCGGCCGCAAGCAGGCGAAGCACCTCTCCCTCTCGCTCGGTTAGCCCGGAAAGCGGCGCCGGGCCACCGTCGACCTGGCCCTTCGGCCAGCCATCGGACCCGCCCTGGCCGCGGACGCTGTCGCCGATCCTGGCCCGGCGCCCGAGGTCGGCAAGCGCCGCCCGCAGCGCCGTGGCCCCGAGTTCGTCAGCGGCGGCCGCGGCCAGCAGCCACTCCTGCCGGGCGGCGTCCCGGTCGCCAGCCTCGGCCAGCGCCTCGGCGAGCCGCCATCGCGACCTGGCGGACTCGTACACGAATCCGTCGCCGAACTCGCGTACGGCAGCCCGCCATGCCTCAGGCTCGTTCACGCCGACTGCCCGGCCCCACTCGGCATAGGCCCTGGCCAGCCAGCCTCGGCCGTCGACGCCGAGCTTGAACCCGGTGACGGCGGGGTTAGCCGCGCCCTGGACCGCGGCGCCGATCATGTCCCTGGCGCGCTCGGTGATCTCGGCGGCCCGCGCGAGGTCGCCCGCCGCCCGCGCCGCGACCGCGTCGTCGGCGAGCGCCCACAGCCCGACGGCCGCCACCCTGATGGCCTCGGGCCCGAGGTAGCCGTCGTCCATGTCCTGCACGGCCCGCAGGGTCAGCCGCACCTGCTCAAGGGCCGCCGCGGGACGGCCGCGCCAGAGCTCGTGCTCGGCGAGCGCGCCGCGTGCGATGTACTCCACGAAGCGGTCGCGCTCGAACATGGGCTCAAGCCAGCCGAGACGCTCCTCGACCGCCGGCATGCTCCTGGCCACGGCCAGGAAGAGCGCCATCGCCGACAGCCGCGCCTCGGCGAAGCTGGTCACCCTGATCGCGAACCCGCCGGCGATCCGCTGCGCATGGTCCCACGACCCGTCGGCGACGTGCGCGAGATAGTGCAGGTACTGAAGATCGAAGCCGTACTGCGCCAGCCCCAGGCCCGCGCCCTGGGCCCGGGCGGCGCCGTCGCACGCCGTGCGGGCGGCCCCGGCCAGATCGCCCTGCTCGAGCGACACCCGCGCGAGCTGGAACGCGGCCCGCAGCTCGACGCCGAGCATCCTGGCCGACGCGGCCTGCTCGTGCGCGGCGGCAAAGAGGCCGATCGCCTCGGCGATCATTCCCGACCGCTCGCTGATCAGGCCGAGAGTGACCCGCGCGTCGGCCTGCACCCACGGCGCGGCCGCGGCCTTCCCCGCCTCAAGCGCCTGCTCTGCACGGGCCTTGGCCGGACCGAAATCGGGCCCGGACAGCAGTGCGCGTGCGTGCGTTGCCAGCGCCCTGGCGTACTCCCAGCGCGGCGGCTCGGCAGGCAACGTGTCCACCGCGGCCTGCCCTTCGGCCGCCGACGCCGCTAGCTCGCCGAGGTCGTTGAGGAAATAGGCCAGCCGCTCGTGCGCCCGGCAGAGCAGCACCACCTCGCCGCTGTCGGCCAGGTCGTCAAGCAGCCGCCGGAGCTGGCTGGCCGCCCTGGCCAGGTCGCCGCCGTCGGCCGCGCTCAGCGCGGACCTGAACGCGAGCTTCCCGCGCCCGATGCCGGCCAGCTTCTCCGCGTCTTCGACCCGGTCCCACAGCGACAGCGCCTGGTCGTAATGCCGGTGCGCCTCGGCCGGAGCCGCGAGCCGCTCGGCCTCCTCCGCGGCACGCACCGACGCGGAGAACGCGCCGGGTATGTCGTGGCTGGCCAGCCGGTGATGCGCGAGTTCGGCGGCGCTCCCCGCGATCTCGGTCAGCCGCTGCTCGTCGTCGAGCAGGTCGGCCAGCCTGCCGTGCAGCCTGGTGCGCTCGCCGGGCAGCAGGTCGGCGTAGATCGCCTCGCGGAGCAACGCGTGCCGGAACGAGTAGCCGTGATCGCCGTCGGGGACGAGCAGCTGATGCGCCACCGCCTCTCTGACCGCGTCGTCGTAGACCGGCTCGTCAAGTCCTGAGGCCCGCTGCACCAGGTCATCATCGGCACGCCGGCCGGTGACCGCCGCCGTGCGCAGCACCTGCTGAGCGGCGGCTGAGAGCTGCTCCATCCTGGCGAGCAGCAGGTCGGCGAGTCCGGCCGGCAGCTGGGAGCCGACCGACGAGGCGGCGAGCAGTTCCTCGGCGTAGTACGCGTTGCCCTCGGCCCGGCTGATCATCCGGCCGACCGCCGCCGCGTCCAGGCGGCGCGGCGACAAGGCCGCGAGGTGCTCGGCCATGGCCGAGGAGGAGAGCGGGCCGAGCTCGATCGAGGTGACGCCGGGCAGCCGCTGCAGCTCGGCGATCAGCGGCCGCAGCGGGTGCCTGCGGTGCATGTCATCGGTGCGGTACGTGGCGACGACGGCCAGCCGCTCGGAGTGCAGCATCCGGCTGAGGAAGGTGAGCAGGTCGCGGGTGGACTGGTCGGCCCAGTGGACGTCCTCGAGTATCAGCAGGACAGGGCTGCTGCCGGTCAGCTCGGCCAGCATTCCGAGCACCGCGCCGAACAGCTGCTGCTGCACGAGTCCCGGCATGTCGCCGCCGGCCGGCTGGCCCTCGCCCCTGTCGGGCAGCAGCCGGGACAGCACCGGGCGCGCGGCCAGCGCGTCGAGCACCGCTCCGCCGGGGGACGGCCCGGTGGTGGCATCCCGCAGCGCGTCGGCGAGCGCCAGGTATGGCATCGCGTCGCCAAGCTCGGCGCACCGCCCGGACAGCACGGTGAACCCCGCCTCGCGCGCCCGGCCGGCCAGCTCGGTGACCAGCCGCGTCTTGCCCACGCCCGCGTCGCCGCCGACGAGCGTGACGACCGGCCGGCCGTGCACGGCCGAGTCGAGCACCCCGAGCAGCTCGCTGATCTCGTCATCCCTGCCGACCAGCCTGGTTTGCGGAAGTTCAAGCACCTGTCCAGTATCACCGCAGATACCGACACTTCAGAAGGCCGCGAACGCACGGGACCCGGACACCGGCCGCCGGGTCGTGTCGGCACTAGCTGGCAGAATCCCGTTATGCCCCGCGCCCTTCGCGACCTGTACAGTGGCCTGCCGCGCGAGGTCGCGATCCTCAGCTCGGTGTCTTTCACGGTCGCGCTTGGGTACGGCATCGTGGCTCCCTGCATCCCGGAGTTCGCCCGCCAGTTCGGCGTGAGCACCGCGGCGGCCGCCAGCGTGATCAGCGCGTTCGCGCTCGTGCGGATCGCCGGGGCGCTGCCGGCCGGGCGCCTGGTCGACCGGCTCGGCGAACGGACGACCATGGCGGCGGGCATCCTGATCGTCGCGGTCAGCAGCGTGCTCGCCGGGTTCTCCGGATCGTTCGCCGAGCTGATCGTGCTGCGCGGGGTTGGCGGGTTCGGCTCGGCGATGTTCGGGGTCAGCGCCCAGACCCTGCTGCTGCGCAGCGTTCCCGGCGAGCAGCGCGGCCGCGCCAGCGGACTGTACACGGGCGGCTTCCTGCTCGGCGGGATCAGCGGCCCGGCGCTCGGCGGGCTGATCGCCGCCTGGTCGCTGCGGGCGCCGTTCTTCATCTACGGCGGGATGCTGCTGATCCCGGCCGGCATCGCCGCGGTGGTGCTGCGGGACAGCGCGCTCCGCCCGGCCGAGGCGGTCGCCCGCCGCGCGAGGCCGCTGGTCGAGATCGGCGCGGCCCTGCGGAGCAGGGCGTACCGCGCCGCGGCCGCCGCCAACCTGGCGGACGGTTTCGCGGTGGTGGGGGTGCGCAGCGCGATCGTGCCGCTGTTCGTCAGGGACGTGCTGCACGCCTCGACCACCTGGACCGGCATCGGCTTCCTCGTCGTGGCCGCGGTGAACGCCGCGACGCTGCTGCCGGGCGGGTGGGTCGCCGACACGCTCGGGCGCAAGCCGGTGATCGTCAGTGGCTGCCTGATCTCCGGCGCCAGCATGATCATGCTCGCCGTGCTGCCCGGCAGGTGGGGCTTCCTGCTCGCGCTCGCCGTGCTCGGTTTCGGATCCGGGCTGCTCGACGTCGCGCCGTCGGCGATGATCGGCGACCTAATGACGCCCGTCAGCCCCAGCCCCAGCCTGGGCGCGGAAGCCCGCGTCGCCCAGGGCGGCACGATGGTCGCCTCCTACCAGATGGCCGGGGACATCGGCACCGTCGCCGGACCGGTCGCGGTCGGCTTCCTTGTCGACACGGCGTCGTACGGCGCGGCGTTCGTGCTGGCCGCCGGCGTCCTGGGGCTGGCCGCGCTGGCTGGCCTGGCCGCACCCGAGACCCGCAGGGGCGGCCACCGCCCGGCGGTGCCGGCCGGCGGGGAACTCGCCGGGCCGCAGCAGCCGCTCCCCGACGCCGATCCGGCGTCGGCGCGCTGACCGCGGGGCCGGGCAAGCTCGCCGCAACCCGGCCGCCGTCGGTATCCTGGCCCGATGGCGGCGGTGATCAAGTCGGTGACGTTCGACGCCGCCGATGCGCTCGTGCTTGCCACGTTCTGGGCAGCGGCGCTCGGTTCTGACGTCGACGAGGACTCGACCAGCGAGCGGGCCTTCGTGGAGGCAGCGGGCTGGGCCGGGCCGAATATCTGGTTCACGCGGGTACCCGAGCCCAAGACGGCCAAGAACCGGATCCACTTCGACCTGCGCGCGCCAGGCGCGATGGACCAGGAAGTGGCGCGGCTTGAGCGCCTCGGCGCGACGGCGCTACGTCGCGGCGAACACCTGACGGCCATGGCGGATCCCGAGGGCAACGAGTTCTGCGTCGAGCCGGGCCCGAGCCGGTGAGCGGCCGGCGCCACCGGCCGCGGGGGACGCCTGCTGCCACCGCGCACTCCGGGCCACCGCGCACTCCGGGCCACCGCGCACTCCGGGGCCACCGCGCACTCCGGGGCCACCGCGCACTCCCGGGCCACCGCGCACTCCGGGCCACCGCGCACTCCGGGCCACCGCGCACTCCGGGGCCGCGGCCTGCCCGTGATGATCTTGGTGGATGTGAAGGATGTCCCAGAATACGTAGTGGATGTGGCATCCATTCCAGGGACACCCAGTGATTCACGCGTGCAGGCAGATCGTGCCGGCAGATCGTGCAGGCAGATCGTGCAGGTCAGATGGTGTAGGCGAGGTTGGTGGCGACCTGGCGGGCCAGCGCTGTGTCGCCGCCGAGCTCGATCCGCCCCAGCGCGGCCTCGGCGTCCTCCCGCCCGCCGGCCAGCCGCAAGAACAGCGACGAGGACAGCCGCAGGCTGGCGGTCGGCTCGCCGCCGATCGACTCGACCAGCTTCGCCCGGCCGTCCACGACCACGTTCAGGTCGCGCTCGATCGGCCCGGTCAGCTCGATCCGCACGGAGCTGCCGTCAGGTGCCCGGCCGCGCTTGCCGACGATGTAGCCGAGTGCGAGCAGGACCTCGGCCAGCGCCTGCTCGGCGATCGGTCCGCTCTCGTTGCCCGGCCGCGCGACTGCGGCCCTGATGTCCTGGTCGTGCATCCAGCAGTCGAAGATGCGGATCTTCATGAAGCGGGCGTAGGTTGCCTGGCCGGCCGGGGTCCACGACGGGGCGCTAAACTCGGCCGCGGACATCGCCCGCAGGCTGGCCAGCCGCTCCGCCGTAATCGCGCGGAAGTCGGCGAGCAGGTCGGCGTGCGGCCGGTTTCGCAGAGCGAGCACCCATGCCTCGTTCAGCCGGCCGATGTCGTTACGCACATGGTCCGGGCTGTCGCCCGCCTCCGGGGCTGGCGGGTGCTCCGCGCCCGCCAGCGTGCGCTCGGTGCCGATCATGTGGCTGAGCGTGTCGTGCACGGTCCAGCCGGGCAGCGCGGTCGCGGTCCACGCCTCGTCGGGCAGCCCGCCGAGGAGGTCGGCGATGCCCGACCACTCCTGCCCGAGCAGGCCAACGATGCGATCCTTCTCCGCCTGCTCGTCCGGCCCCGCGGCAGTCGCGGCGGCGGCGCTCGGCTCAGTCACCGGCGGTCCTCTCCAGGTCGGGGCGGTCCGGCAGGTCGAACTCGACGACCGTCCCGCGGTTGATGCTGAGCCAGTCCCGGCCCTTCAGGTACGGCCGGAACACCTCGGCGATCTGCTCGTAATCCGCCCGGCTCTTGGGTCGCTGGATCTCGTACAGGTGCGGGAACGCGGTCCACGCCACGACCGCGTTCCAGAGCCGCTCGGCCGCCTCGCCGTGCGGCGGGTCGGTCAGCACGGGCCCGAACAGGCACTGCCCGTCGGGGAAGAACAGCGTGGGCACTCCGAATCCGCCCGCGTCGACCACCCGCTGGTGCTCGGCATGCACCTCGTCGCCGGTGCTGGGGTCGGCGATGGCCTCGTCGACAAGCCTCGGATCGAGCCCGAGCTCGGCGAGGATCTCCTTCGCCACCTCGGGCCGGTGCGGCTTGCGCCCCTCGACATGCAGCGCGCGCCCGGCGACCGCGTACCACGCGTCCAGCTGGTCCATGCCCTGCCTGCGCAGCAGCGCGCCGACCCGCATCATCGACCAGCCGTAGGACCACTCCCGCTCCCACGGGTGCTTCTTTCCCTCGGCCCGGTTTATCTCCTCCAGGCTGAAGAACCGCCAGTTGACCACCAGCCCGGTCCGGTCGCGCACCTCGCGGACCCACAGCGAGGTTTGGTAGGCATACGGGCACATCAGGTCGAAGTGAAAGTCCACCCAGGTCACTCCCGCACGGTAAACCGCCGAGATCACCAACCACAACTCCGCCCCCCAGCTCGGGCCGACCTTCCCGGCGCACTTCACACCCGCTGGCGTCACGCAAACCATCCCAAAAGCCTCGTGATCATGACGCTAGGGGATGCAAAGTGGCCGCAGAGGGTAAAGAGTGGCCGCGGCGGATGACGAGCGGCCGCGGCGGCCGCGGTTTACAGGTGCGCGGAGAGGGCGGCGAGGAGAGCGGACTTGGAGCGGGCGCCCACGACTTGGTGCACGAGCTGACCGCCGGAGAACAGCGCGATCGTTGGGACGTGCAGGACGGCGTACCTGCGGGCGATCTCGGGGTTCTCGTCGGTGTTGACCCGCACCACGTCGAGCCGGCCGGCCTGCTCGGCGGCGATCGCGTCGAGCACCGGGCCGACCTGCCGGCACGGGCCGCACCACGGCGCCCAGTACTCCACGATGACCGGCCTGGGGCTGGACAGGACATCGGCGTCGAAGCTGGCGTCGGTGACGGCCTTGAGCGCGGGCATGGGCTGCGTTCCTCTCGTTCGTCTTGTTCGTCTTTGCCAGTGACCGGCGGTCAGCCCGCCCGGCCTGGCGCAGCGATGACAGTGGTGATGACGGCGGCGGACTCCGGTTCGCCCAGGTGCAGCGCCACGCAGTCGTCCTGGTTGCCGCCCGCGCAGACCCTGACCAGGCGCCGCAGCCTGCACTGCACAGCGGCGAGCTCGGCGATCTGGTCCGTGATGGCCGCGAGCTTGGCCTCGGCGGCCCTGGTGATGTCCGCGGTCGACCTGGCCTCGGCCGGGCCGAGCAGATCGGCGATCTCGGTGAGGGTGAACCCGAGTGTCCTCGCCCGCCGGATGAAGGCGAGCCGCCACTGATCGGCGTCTGAGTACCGCCGGTAGCCGCCGCTGCGCTCGGGCCGGGCGAGCAGCCCCCGGCGCTGGTAGAAGCGCACCGTCTCGACGCTGACGCCCTGCGCCGCGGCGAACTTCCCGATCGTCAGCCCAGCCATGCGAGCCAAGCTAACAGCCGTACCTGGGTACGGAGTCAAGCTACGCCAGCGGCGGCCACGCGGCATTAATCGGGTGTCAGTGCGCGAAAAACGGCCAAACTATCCGGCCCTGGGACCATCACCACCCCTATGCTTGACACCATCATGTGCTCCTGTGCCGCGCTGGCTCCGGCGGGAGCAGCCATGAATCGCGGGCAATGAATGAGTGAGCGAGAGATGACAGGACCGGCTGAGGTCGTCGCGGGCGCACGTCCGCGTACCGAGAACCCCCAGACGGGCGGCCACCAGCCGGATGCTTTAGGAGACGGAGCCAGGATCGGCTTTCACCCGAAATCTATTAGCGTCGACGCCGGGTTCTTCACCTGGGACATCCCGTCGGACGAGGTCGTCTGCGATCCGATCATCCACCGGATGCACGGCCTGCCCGATGACGTGCCGACGACGATGGACACGTTCTTGTCCAAGGTGCCGCGCGATGAGCTCGGGCAGGTGCGCCAGGCCATGGCCGGCATGCTGGCCGCGAGCGGCACCTATCAGCTCGAGTACCGGATCGAGGCGCCCGACGGCGCGCTGCGGTCGATGGAGGCGCGGGGCAGGATCATCGCGGGCCCGGACGGCCAGCCGGCCAGGATGATGGGCCTGGTCATGGACACCACGGCGCTGCGGGCAAAGAACGAGGCAGAGAAACGCAGACTGCGCGAGCTGGCCGACCGGGCCAGGCGGATGCGCGACTTCACCGCCGCGCTCGCCTCGGCGGTCACGGTCAGCGCGATCGTGGAGGCGGCCGAGGTCGGGCTGCGCGCCTACGGCGCGGACAGCATGATCCTGGTCGAGGCGCGCGACGGCAGGCTCGCTGTCGCGGTGTCGTGCGGGCTAGACGACGAGGTCGTCGAGGCGCTCTGCGGGCTGAACTCTCCGCGGCCGGCCGTGATCTCGGCAGCGATCCAGTGGGGCTCGCCGGTCTACGTGAGCTCGCCCCAGATACTCGCCGAGGACTACCCGCACCTGGCCGGGGCGCTGCGGAACGCGACCCAGCAGGCGTGGGTGGCGCTGCCCGTGCACGACTCGGGCGGGCAGGTCGGGGCGTGCCTGTTCGGGTTCCCCCGCCCGCAGGAGTTCCCGCCTGACGAGCGAGCCCAGCTGTTCGCCGCGTCCGGGCTGCTTGCCATGTCGCTGCAGCGGGCCAGGATGTACGAGGTACAGCGCGCGCTGGCGGCCGAATTGCAGCACGGCATGCTGCCGCGCGGCAAGCTCACCGCGCCGGGCCTGACGATCGCGACCCGCTACCTAGCCGCGACCTCGGGCATCGAGATCGGCGGCGACTTCTACGACGTGGTGCACCTGAACGACGGCCGGGTGGCCCTGGTCATCGGCGACGTGGAAGGGCACAACCTGCTCGCCGCATCGCTCATGGGCCGCCTGCGCACCACCGTGCATGCCTACGCCAGGGAAGGGCACAGCCCGGCCGAGGTGATGACGCGGGCCAACCACTGGCTGGTCGAGCTGAACTCCGATCCCGACCACGCGCTGTTTGCCACCTGCTGCCTGATCGTGGTCGACCCGGCCACCAGGGAGCTGGCCATGTGCCGGGCCGGGCACCCGCCCGCGCTCCTGGTCACGCCCGGAATCAGGCCCCGCCTGCTTGACTGCGACGCCGGGCTGCCGCTCGGCGTGGACGTCGGCGCCGCGTACACCACGTCGCGGCTGCGGGTGGCGCCAGGCTCGCTGCTCGTGCTGACCACCGACGGGCTGCTGGAGACCGAGGCGGGCGATGAGTACAGCCTGAGCGCGCTGATCGGGATCCTGCGCCTCGGCGTGCCCGACGACCTCGAGGTGCTGGCCGACGACCTGCTGAGCAACCCGCGCAGGAAGACCAGGCACAGCGACGACGCCGCGCTGCTGCTCGCCAGGCTGGAGAACGGCACCGACCGGGAGGCGTCCGTGGCCAGGCCCGCCGACAGCCACGCCAGCCGCCAGGCCGACCAGAGCGCCGACCGTCCTGGCGACCACCTGAACGGGATGCCGGGCCCGAGCGGCTCCACGGCCTCCTTCCCACGGCCTGACTAGCCACCGCGGGGCGGCGTGCGCATCTTCCTGGCCGGGGCGAGCGGCGTCATCGGGGTGCGGCTGGTTCCGCTGCTCGTCGACGACGGTCACGCGGTGGCCGGGATGACGCGCTCGCCGGAACGCGCCGGCCTGCTTGCCGAACTCGGTGCCGAGCCCGTGGTCTGCGACGTGTTCGACGCGGCGGCGCTGACCGACGCGGTCAGGGCGTTCGCACCCGAGGTGGTGCTCCACCAGCTGACCGACCTGCCCGACGAAGCCAGGCAGGTGGGCGCGTTCGGCGCGAGGAACGCCAGGATCAGGACCGAGGGCACCCGCAACCTGGTCGCCGCCGCGGCGGCGGCCGGCGCGGACCGGGTGATCGCCCAGAGCATCTCGTGGGAACTGCCGACCGAGAGCGGCCGCGCTGTCACCGGCGAGCACGAGCGGACCGTGCTCCTGGCCGGCGGCGTTGTCAGCGGCGTTGTCATCCGCTACGGCCAGTTCTACGGTCCTGGCACTTACTACGAGACCGAGCCGCCGCCTGCGCCGCGCGTCCACATCGACGAGGCGGCCAGGCGGACGATCCCGGCTCTGTCCGTGCCGCCCGGGATCACAATCGTCGTGGACGAGCGCGCCGCAGCGCCTCGATGACGCTGCCCTGCCGCGATAGCCTGGCGTCGCCGAGCCCTTGACCGACCCCCGAGAGCGGGCCGGCGGGAGCGCGGACATGACCGAACTGGCCGGCCAGACCTTCCTGATCACCGGCGCGAACTCCGGGATCGGCTATGCGACCGCCACGGAGCTGGCACGCCGCGGCGGGCGGGTGTTCATCGCATGCCGGTCACGCACCAAGGGCGACGAGGCGGCCGCCGCCATCTCCGCGCAGGCCGGGATCGCCGCGGACCAGGTGAGAACGCTGACGCTCGACCTGGCCGATTTGGCGAGCGTGCGGCGGTGCGCGGTCGAGTTCCTGGCGCTCGGCGAGCCGCTGCACGTCCTGATCAACAATGCCGGGATCGGCGGGCAGCGCGGCCTCACCAAGGACGGCTTCGAGCTCCACTTCGGCGTCAACCACCTCGGCCACTTCGCGCTGACCCAGGCGCTGCTGCCGCTGCTGCGCCGCAGCGGCCCGGCCAGGATCGTGATCGTGGCCAGCGACGCGCACTATCAGGCGAAGGGGATCGACTTCGACGCGGTGCGCACGCGCACCAAGAGCATCACCGGGATGCACGAGTACGCGGTCTCCAAGCTGGCGAACGTGCTCTTCGCGCAGGAACTCGCGCGCAGGCTCAAGGGGCCGGAGGTGGCCGCCTACGCCCTGCACCCGGGCGTCGTCGCCTCCCAGATCTGGCGGCGGGTGCCGTGGCCGGCCAGGCAGATCATAACCCGGCGGATGCTCACCATCGAACAGGGCGCGCGGACCTCGCTGTACTGCGCGACGTCGCCCGACGTGGCCGGCGAGTCAGGCGGCTACTACGACGACTGCAAGCGTGCCGAGCCGAGCACGGCCGCCACTCCTGAGCTCGCCGCGCGGCTGTGGGAGTACAGCGAGAAGTGGACGGCGCCGCGAGCTGACTGACCGCGGCCGGCTGACTCAGTGGCCGGCCTCGTCAGTCGCCGGCTTACTCAGTCGCCGGCCTCGCCGGGGTCAGCGGACGGCTTGCCTGCTCCCTGGCCATCCGGCGGGCCCTGGGCTGGCGCGAGGTCGTGGTGGCCGGGGACCTTGTGCGGGCGCGTGCACTGCACGTAGAGGATGCCGGCCACCACGATGAACAGGCACATGGGGAACAGGAATGTCAGCAGGGACCCGCCCAGACTCCATGCCGAGTTCAGGTTCGTGGGAAACGATCCCGCCACGAGAGCCCCTTCCTCTCTGTCAGTGCACCAGGTAGAACAGCACCCACATCACGATCGTGACGGCCGCCAGGTAGTTCCAGACCAGGGTGAAGGAGCTCAGCGAAGCCTGGAACCGCTGCACGGCGAACGCGGCAGCGTAGGTAGGCGGCTGCTCGACGAACGACATCTCGGGCAGCGGCCGACTGCGGCCGATCAGCATGTGCAGCCAGAGCATCGTCACGAAGACCAGCGCGGCGAAGACCGGGGAGAAGCCCACGAACACGCTGGCGAACCCGGACGAGCCGGGGAAGAACGGCAGGTTCAGCAGCTGCCAGACCTGGACACCTATCGCCGCGAGCCCGAGCGCCAGGGCAGTCAGGGCCCCGGCCGTCCACGGCGCCTTGCGACCGTGCTTGAGCTGCTGCAAGGCCAGGGTCTGGATGGCGGCACTCGCCACGACCAGCGCCATGATCAGCGTGCCTAGGTCCGTGCCCGGGGCATGGAAGCCGGCCGGGTACCACCGGCCGAACGAGTCGGTTGACCGCAGGTAGAAGAACGCGAAGACGAAGGCGCCAAAGCCGAACGTCAGGGCCCCGAGCGCCAGGCGCGAGCCGACCCACGCCGCGTTGAGGCTGGCCTCGTGGTAGAAGGACGCCTCTTCCTCCCGGTAACTCATGTCGGCGGGCTGCGCCGATGCGGTCTCGGCCACCGGATTACACCTCCGCTCGCGAGTCGGCGGCGCTGGCGAAGGCCCTGGCCAGCACCCCGTCCGGCGGTTGCAGGTCGGCGACCGGCGGGCTGCCAGGGACGCCGTACTCGTAGGGGTCTGCCAGCACGACGGGAACGCGGGAGAAGTTGTCCGCGGGCGGCGGCGAGGAGACCTGCCACTCCAGACCGCGCGAGCGCCACGGGTTGCCTTCCTCGCGTACCCGCCAGAACACCGTCGACCAGACGAGGTTGATAACGAAGATCAGGATCGACACGCCGAGCAGGAAGGCCGAGATCGAGACCCAGTCGTTCAGCCCCTGCAGGTTACTGGCGTACTCGAATACCCGGCGGGGCTGTCCGGCCAGCCCGACAGCGAACAAGGGCAGGAAGGTCGAATTGAAGAAGATGAACATCGTCCAGAAATGCCACTTGCCGAGCGTCTGGTTGAGCTTGATCCCCATCATCTTGGGCAGCCAGTAGTAGCAGCCGGCCATGAACGCGAAGATCAGGCCGCCCATGATCGTGTAGTGGAAGTGCGCCATCACGAAGAAACTGCCGTGCTCCGTGGTATCAGCGGGCACATCGGACAGGAACACCCCGGAAATCCCGCCGATCAGGAAGTTGAAGTACATGCCGAGCGCGAACAGCATCGGCACGCTGAACCTGATCCTCGCCTTCCAGAACGTGCCGAGCGCCACCAGGTAGATGAGGCCGGTCGGAATCGAGATCAGTTCCGTGGTGAGCATGAACAGCGGGCGCATGTCGGGGCTGATGCCGCTGTCGAACAGGTGGTGCTGCCAGACGAAGAAGCTCAGCAGCGTCACTCCCACCATCCCGGCCGCGGCGATCTTGTAGCCGAACAGCGGCTTGCGGCAGAACACCGGCAGGATCTCCGACACGATGCCGAACCCGGGCAGGGCGAGGATGTACACCTCAGGGTGGCCGAAGAACCAGAACAGATCCTCGTACAGGTAGCTGCTGCCGCCAAGATCCTGGACGAAGAAGGCCGTCTGCGCGGTCCGGTCGGTGATCATCATGTACATGCCGCCGACGAGCACGGGAGCGGCGAGGATCATCAGCACCGAGGTCGCCACCATCGCCCAGACGAACATCGGCAGGCGGGACCACCGCATCCCCGGCGCCCGGTGGCAGATGACGGTGGTCAGGATGTTAGCGGCCGCGAGGATCATCGATATGCCCATCAGGCCGAACGCGACCGCGTACGAGTCCGCGCCCTCGGTCGCCTGGATGGACAGCGGCGCGTAGCCGGTCCAGCCGAACGGGAAGCCGCCCATGAGCAGGCTGGACAGCAGGATCAGGAACGCGGCGGGGGTCAGCCAGAACGACAGCGCCTCGAGCCTGGGGAAGGCGACCCGCTTCGAGCCGATCATGATCGGCACCAGGTAGTTGCCGAATGGCCCCAGGATGACCGAGGACATCAGCATCATCATCATCGTGCCGTGCTCGCCGACGATCTCCAGGTAGGCGCCCGCGGTAAACACGTGATGGGCGGGCGACAGGAGCTCGGTGCGGATCGCCATGGCGAACAGACCGGCCGTGCAGAAGTAGACGACCATCGCGACCAGGTACTGAATCCCGACCACCTTGTGGTCGAGGGTGAACCTGAAGTACCTGGCCAGGCCGGGTGATGCCTCCCGCTCCTGCATCTCCTCGGCGGTGCGTGCCGGGCGCCAGGCAAGCTGCCGCAGGATGTCGTTGAAGACGCCGAGCCCGGCGAGCCAGCCGATCGTCCCCGCCACATAGCCGAACACCAGCGCCATGTCGTTCTGGTCGCCCATGGCGACCTGGAAGTACCCGGCGGCCATGAAGGTCCCGAGCAGGTGCCCGAGCAGATAGCCGACGACGGCACCGAGCAGGCCGGTGTGGACGCCCAGGCGCATCCACCAGGGCCGGTGCCGCCCGGCCGGGGCCGGCGAGCCGCCGCCCGGCCCCTGCACCGTCCCAGCCTGAGTCTGCATGGCCATCAGGTCACCTCATTCACTGAACGGGGAGCGCCGCGAAATCCGTGCACCGGTCCGAGCTCACGGCTCGTAGGGGTAGTACTGCGCCGGGTAGTAGCCGCCGCCGGCTCCGGGCAGGCCCGCCTGGTAGTAGAGCTTGTTCAGTCCCTTGATCTCGTTCGGCGTGTAGATCAGCGCGAACCGCGGGAGCGTTTTAGTGACCGACGCCAGCTGGGCCTGCGTGGAGCGTGCCCAGGCCTCGAAGGCGGCGGCGGGCACCACCTTGCCGTCGGTGTACATGGCGCCGTGCCACAGGCCGCAAAGCTCCGCACACCGCACGTTCACCGTCCCGGTCTGCCTGGTCGTGGTATAGGCGACGTTGTCCACCTGCGGGTTCGCGTCGGCCTTCACCCCCAGCTGGTACGCCCAGAAGCTGTGGATCACGTCAAGGGACGTCACGTCGAACTGGATCGGCGTGTCAACCGGCAGCTCGAGCTTGGGCGTCTCGACTCCGCCGAACTGCGGATAGCGGAAGGTGAAGAGCCACTGCTGCGCGATTACCTGCACCACGAGCTCATGGCCAGGGCGCCACGGAGCGGTCATCTGGGCGACCGTCAGCCGCGCTCCCGTGGGGTTCCATACTGGCGACGGGCCTTCGCCGGAGCCGGCCCCGTTGGGGGCGATCAGCTCGTAAGTGCCGAACCCGGCCAGGCCGAGCACCAGCACGGAGCTGATCGTTATCCAGGCAACCTGAACCCGCACGTGGCCGCGGATCGGCGCGCCGTCGTGTTCGGAATCGTCGTCCTTCCTCGCCCGCCACGTCACGAAGGCGTATCCGGAGAAGATGAGGACGAACAGGACCACCGGCGTGGCCAGCACCGCCATCACCTTGAAGTCGAACTGCTGGCTGGCCGCCGAGGAGGACATGCCGCCGGGCGGCATGTGCGGCCCGTAGACGAACCAGAGCAGCAAGTCGGCCGCTATCGCCGGAACCACCCAGAGCAGGAAGATGCGCAGCCCGTGCCTGGGCTCGCCAGCACCGGCTGGGTCCTCGGTTGAGTCCGGCGCGGCCGGCGTCGTGGTGGCCATCAGGACACCACGTCCAAGTAGCCGGTCATGAACCCGATCGTCGACATGGCATGTCCGTTTCCGTCCACCGTCGCCAGGCCGCACGGTATGAAGCACTGCCAGCGGTACTCGCCGGGGCCTGGCGTGACGAAGCTGAACGTGGTCGTCGTGTGCAGGAACGACATCGCGCACGGCCCGAGCGAGCACACCTTGCTCAACGGCACCGCGTATGGCACCCCGGCGAACGGCACGTTGATCCCCAGGCTCGGGACCGTGAACGTGTGCGCGACGCCGCACGTGGTGTCCGAGTTCACCAGGGAGATCGCCTTGCCGTTGACGCCGATGGTCTCGCCGCTGACCGACATCACCCCGCCGATCGTGCCCGTCACTTGGCCCATGACCTGGTTGCGCAGCGGATCGCACGTATCGAACTCATACGCGGTCACGTTTATCCTGGTATGCGCCGGGAGCTGCCAGATCGTGGAGTGAACCCACTTCCCGGTCTGCGGGCTTCGCACGAAATACGACACCCAGTCCGGATGGTCAGAGACGTCGTTGACCGGGTCAGTCATGACCGTCATGTCCACCGGCCGCCCGGCCACATGACCGGCCGTGAAGTCCACCGTCGGCGGCTTGGCCAGCAGGATGTGGACGACGACGAAGACGATCCCCGCGGTCACCGCGAGGAACGCGACAAGCAGGGTCACGGCACGAGCCAGCAAGGACACTGACGGTCACCTCGATCTCCGCGCGCTAACACACGGTTACGGCCTTCGCAGAGCCAGCGCCCACAGAGCCGGTGCCCGCGCAGCGATGTCCGAGATCAAGGCTCCGCGAGCGGCCGGCTCGGTGACACCGGCCGATTGCGCCTGTTATGTGCCACCTGGTGTCTGCAGGGTCAGTCAACTCCGGGGCCGAAAAAAGATCACGAAATGTGAAAACACTTTCATATAACGAATTGATCACGCTCGTTGGCCGGGATGCCCGAGCGGACCAGAGTGAAGCATGGAGCGAAATCACGCGAGATCACCGGGGACTAGGCGCCGTGGTGACCGCCGGGGCGCACGATGCCTCGCGCCGGGCAGCCAGGCGCTCTGACCGACCCGGCGGCGCGGCGTCCGACGCTCGGCCGGGTGCTGGTCGTGGACGATGAGAAGCGCATCAGGGACGTCCTGGTCCGGATACTCGGCGGTCAGGGCATCGCTGCCGAGGCCGCCAGCGACGGCACGGCTGCCCTAGCCAAGATCGCCGCCAGGTCCTACGACCTCGTCGTGCTGGACCTGCTGATGCCTGGGCAGGACGGTTACAGCACGCTGAAGGAGATCATGCGCCGCAGGCCGGGGCAGGCGGTCCTGATCCTGTCCTGTCTCAGTGACCCGAAGTCGGTCGTGGCCAGCCTTGGTCTCGGAGCCGACGACTACGTACCCAAGCCTTTCCACGTCGGCGAGCTCGTTGCGCGAATTCAGGCCAGGCTGCGGTCGGCCGCGCGCACCGGCGCGCCAGTGCTCGTATGCGGGCGCCTCAGGCTCGACGTCGTGCGCAGGCAGGCCGATTCCGGCGGCGGGCCCGTCCCGCTGACGAGCAGGGAGTTTCAGCTCCTGTGGGAGCTCATGCACCAGCCGGGAGTCGTCATTTCCAAGAACGACCTGCTCACGAGGGTCTGGGAGAGCCAGTCGGAGACAATGTCGAATGTGGTCGACGCCTACGTCCGGCGGCTGCGTTCCAGGCTCGGGGCCGATTCGATCACCACCGTGCGGGGTGAAGGCTACTGTGTCGAGCCTGGCTGAACGGACACCCTTGACGACCCGGCTCTGGGCCTCGCGCTGGCCTGAGGCGGCATGGGCGGCGTTCGCCGTCGGCAACCTCACGTGGATGGTCCTGGTGCCGTCGTGGTCGATGTTCCCGTACCACCTGACCTGGATGAGTCTGATCTTGCTGTACGGATTCGGCTTCCGGGTGTGGACCAAGCCGCTGTTCTGGTGCCTGCTCATCCCGGTCATGGCCGCGACCATGCTGCTCTTCATCGACCCGGCCATCCGCGGGACGCAGCCTTACGACGAGGTGATCGAGCTGCCGTTCATGGTCGCACTGTTCTCGGCCATGGTGCTACACTCCAACCGCCGCAAGACCGCGATGACCGCGCTCGACGAGGTGTCCAGGAACAACCTGGATCTGCTCGAGAGCCAGCGCAGGTTCGTCCAGAACGCCTCGCACCAGCTGCGCACCCCGATCACCGTTGCCCTGGCTCACGCGGAACTGCTGCCCAGACCGTCGTCGGATCCCACCGCGGCCAGCGACGCGGCCATCGTGGTGGATGAGCTGAGCCGACTGCGGAAGCTGGTTGACGAGCTGCTGGCGCTCGCCACGATCGAGCAGAACGACAGCATCAAGCCGGTGCCGATCCGGCTGCTGCGTGTGCTTGACGACGCCTTCCGGCGCTGGAGCCCAACGCCGCGGCGCTGGGTCGTCGGCGAGCGGCACGACGCGACCGTCCTGGTCGATCCTGACCGCCTGATGCTCGCGCTTGACGCGATCCTCGAGAACGCGGTCGAGTTCACCGACACGGCGGACAGCATCCAGCTTTCGGCTCTCGTCAGCGATCACGAGGCCGGGATCGTGGTCGCGGACTCAGGGCCCGGCATCCCCGACGGGCAGCTCGGCTCGGTCTTCGACAGGTTCTCCCGCTCCGAACTTGTGCCTGCGGGCCTTCAGGCCGGGCAGCCGCAGGCCGGGCAGCCGCAGGCCGGGCCGCCGCAGGCCGGGCAGCCGCCAGGCGGCTCCTTCGCCGATCCGCCGCACGCCGGCTCTCACTTCGGCCTCGGGCTGTCGATCGTCCGGGCGGTCGCGCAGGCGCATGGCGGACGGGTAGCTGCCGAGCGCGGTCCGCTGGGGGGCGCGGCCGTGTCGCTCTGGCTGCCGCTGCACGACCAGGAACCCGACGAAGGTCTCGTCTGGAGCCTGTCACCGCCCGAGGCAGGAACCTGATCGGCCGGCTAGCTCCTGCTCGGCGCCCACTGGTCAGAGGGCCGGACGCCGGCTTCTGCTCGCCGCCTGACGCCGCGCAGGAAGTTTCTTGCCGTGATGGCCTCGCCCCAGATCAAGACGATGGGGATGACGTAGAAGCGGAAGGGCCAGGGCCCGCAGCTGAGCCTCATCCGGCGGACCAGTCGTGTCGCGCCTGGCTCAGGCTCGGTGAGCACGTAGCTGACGCTGATCTCACCATGCGCGCCAAGCCGCGCGTTCTCGCGCAGCCCGGCTGGCAGCAGGTACCGCAGGTGGGTGTCGGTGAACAGGACAAGCAACCGTCCGGGCTCGGCCTGTCGCACGACGTAGTACGCCGTCCCCGGCGGCCCGTCGGCGATGACGTCGCCCGCCTGAGTGTGCTGCCACGCACCAACGATCCGGTCGTCGGCAGCCACGTCATAGCTGACGGCTCCCCCAGCCTGGCGGCGGGAAAGGACGCGGTAGTACCAGGCAACGCACCGGTCCCAGGACCTCGAGTCCGAGTAGAAGCCGGCCCGTCCCTGACCGATCTGCGCCAGCCACTGCCAGACCTGCCGCGGTGGCGCGTCGACGGTCACGGCACGCGTGGTCTGCACCATCGCAGCCGGCACAAGGTCATCACCGGGGAGCGGCATCGCGCATTCGGCTTCGGTTGCCTTCATTTGTTCTGGCTCTGGCCTGCCCGCCACGTGACGGCGTGATGCCAGCGGCCACCTCGCGCGGACCATCGCCCCCTCGCCCGGTCTATCGTCGCCCTCGGCCGCGTACTCGATCCGGAACACCGGGTAGCGCCCCGCTACGGCGTCGATTTCCTTGAGCGGCACGTCCGGGCCGACGCCGAAATACGCGCGCGCCTCGCGGGCAACCGGCCGGGAGCCAGGCCGCCTGCCCCACCGCAGCAGGTAGGCCCGGATGACCGGAGCCCGCTCCCCCGCTGGTACCTCGGTCAGCTTGGCGGCACGCCGACGCCTGCCGCCAATCACCGCCTGACCGGCGGCGGCGCGGACGTTCCGCGCCCAGTCCGACTCGCCGGCCAGGGATAGCACGTAGTGCCGACCACCGCACCGCACGCGGACCACGGTGGCACGGCGGATCAAGCCCGAGCGGCGACCCGGTACCTCCACGGTGACCACGTCGTCGGGGGTCAGGCCCAGCGACGTGGCGGCCGGCCCGATCCGCCGACTCAGCCGTGCGTACAGACGTGGCGGCGGGCGGTAGCCACCCCGGCTACGAGCGTAACGGACCGGCCCGAGCAAGCCTTCGGACCAGCCCGGGCGAACGCGAGTGTCTAGCGCTCCGCGTCCCGCCTGTCTGCGGCTGTCACCGACCGCGGTGCCAGCCGCGCCATCGGCGACCCTCTCCTGTGCATGAGTGGCCATGGCGACCTCCAGAATCCGACTCCATGCTCCAGCCGGAGACCGAGCACCGCCAGAGGCGAACGGCCCGCCAGATACTGCCAGGCTGACCAGCTCTTATCCTCCCGCCATGGCACCGACGACGAGATAGGGCTCTGTCCCGGCGGCGACGGCGTCGGGCAGCGGATCGTCGGGCGGGTCGTGGGACAGGTCAAGCTCGCACGCGAAGAACCGGATGAACGCACGCCGAGGTCCGCCGTCGTGACCACGGATGGTCCCGCAGAGCATCGGGTAGCGGGCCTCCAGGGCGTCGAGCACCGACCGCTGAGTCACCGGGCCAGTGACTTCGAGGTGCACCTCGCCATGGATGCGGGCGAGAGCACGCAAGTGCGCGGGGAGCACGACCCGGATCATGGCAGCGTCTGGACCTCGACCGACAGCACGGCCGGGAGGTCGCGGACGATCGGCTCCCAGCTGTCACCGGAATCGGCCGAGACGTAGACCTGGCCGCCGGTGGTGCCGAAGTAGACGCCGCAGGAGTCGAGGGTGTCCACGGCCATCGCGTCGCGCAGCACGTTGACGTAGCAGTTCTGCTGCGGCAGGCCGGCGGTCAGCGGCTCCCATTCATCGCCGCCGGTGCGGCTGCGGTATACCCGCAGCTTCCCCTCGGGCGGGAAGTGCTGGGCGTCGCTCGTGATCGGGACCACGTAGATCGTTTCCGGCTCATGGGCGTGCACGTCGATGGGAAAGCCGAAGTCAGACGGCAGGTTCCCGGAGACCTCTCGCCAGGACTCGCCGCCGTTGTCGCTGCGCATCACGTCCCAGTGCTTCTGCATGAACAGCACGTCCGGTCGCGACGGGTGCATCGCCAGGCGGTGCACGCAGTGCCCGACTTCGGCGTCCGAGTCGGGGATCCCCTCGGACTGCAGGCCCTTGTTGATCGGGCGCCAGGTCTGGCCCTCGTCGTCGGAGCGGAACGCTCCCGCCGCTGAGATCGCGGCGAACATCCGGCCCCGCTGCACGGGATCCAGCAAGATCGTGTGCAGGCACATCCCGCCCGCGCCCGGCTGCCAGGACGGGCCGGACTCATGGCCGCGCAGCTTGGGCAGCTCCTGCCAGCTCTGCCCGCCGTCAGCCGAGCGGAACAGCCCGGCGTCCTCGACCCCGGCGTAGACCGTATCCGGGTCGTCCAGCGATGGCTCCAGGTGCCAGACCCGCTCGAACTCCCACGGGTGCGGTGTTCCGTCGTACCACTGGTGGGTGCCGGGAGTGCCCTGGTAGCTGAACTGGTTGCCCACCGGCGTCCAGCTCGCGCCGCCGTCGTCGGATCGCTGAATCACCTGTCCTGACCAGCCGCTGGACTGCGACGCGTACAGCCGGTCGGGGTCGGCAGGCGAGCCCTTCACGTGGTAGATCTCCCACCCCGCGAAGTGCGGGCCACTGATTTTCCACTGCTTCCGCGTGCCGTCCGACGTCAGAACGAACGCGCCCTTGCGCGTGCCTGCAAGTACCCGTACACCGCTCACGCCCTGCTCCTTTCAGTCCTGCCCGGCCCGAGGACGCTCCGGCCGGACATGATCACGCCAGACCTGGCGAGTCTCCGCCAGCCACAGGTACCATGACCCGCTGACATTCTGACCGAGAGCAGCCGCCAAACTCATCGCTACGGCGAGATCGAGCACGCGACCCCGCGGGGGCCGTTCGGGAGGACATGGCTGATCTGCCCGGGACTCGATCGAAGGAGCGGCAATGACCGACACGACACCTGCGGGCACCCGCATCCTGGGCAGCCTGCGATCTGAAAGCGGCTACGGCGTCGTGCGCATGCAGGACCGTCTTGACACCGGTATCGAGGAGGTGTGGTCGGCACTCACTGATCCCTCCCGTCTGGCCTGCTGGTACGGACAGATCGAGGGCGACCTTCGAATCGGTGGTGAGTACCGAGCGCGCCTACATGCCAGCGGATGGGAAGGCATGGGCCGCATTGAAGCCTGCGAGCCTCCGCGACGGCTGCAGGTGAGGGCAAAGGAACCGGACGATCCGGCCGAAGGTTCCATCGAGGTCACGCTGGCTTCCGACGGCGACCAGACCATCGTGGTCTGGGAGGAACGCGGCATGCCGGTGAACTTGCTGGCCGCCTACGGAGCCGGGATCCAGATCCACGTTGAGGATCTCGCCGCCTACCTTGCTGGGCGGGAGCGCTGCGACGCCCAAGCGCGGTGGGCCGAGCTCAATCCTGCCTATGTGGACCTGGCAGCCGAGGTCGGCCCGAGCGCGGAGACGATCGGCAACCAGGCTGCAGACGCGCAGGATCAGATTCTGCTTGAGTTCCTCGCCGCCCAGCGCGAGGCCGTGCTTGCCGTAGTCGAAGGGCTGGATGAGGAGGCGTGGCACCGGTCGATCGTGCCGACCGGCTGGACCCCGGCCGGCCTGGTGGAGCACCTGGGCGGCGCCGAGTTTCACTGGTTCCAGATGGTGGTGGCTGGCGAAGAGATAGCGATGCCTGAGGGCGAGGAGATGGAGCCCTACGACCCGATGGCGGCGTTCGTCACCGACATGTCGTCGGCAGAGGTCATCGCGCAGTACCGGGACATCTGCGGGCGCTCTGATGCGGTGCTTGCTGTGACGCCGCTGTCGGCACGACCCCGCGGCAGGCACGGCACCTACGAACCGCCGACCGTGCGCTGGGTGGTGCTGCACATGATCGAGGAGACGGCACGACACGCCGGTCACCTCGACATTGCCAGGGAACTGCTCGACGGCCGGACCAGGCTCGGCTTGCGCTGAGAGGCGCTCCCACGGCTAAGTCCGGGCCGGCCTGGCTGGGCTACGCGCCTAGTGCGTCGGCGACGAAGGTGGCAGCTGCCTGAGCCTGTGGCCGCGCCGCGGACTTACGAACGGGCGGCGAGTTCGCGTGCGATCTGTTCGTCGACGCGGCGGGTTCGCGTGGCTTCGCTGCGCAGCCACGCGGTCGTGGCCAGGACGAGCCAGGCCGCGTCGATGAGCATCCCGCCGCTCCACATGAGAATGCCGCCGACCTGCTGGTCGGCTAGCGGCGGCGGGCCGAAGGGTCGCCGGACGTGCGCGTAGAACGGGTAGAGCAGGTAGTTCGATGCGTAGATGAAGAAGCTTAGGCCAGAAATAGATAGAGGTCTATGCTCCCAGGGACGCTTGAGCGGGCGCACTTGCCTTGCCCTCGTTTCATCGTTTATCGTCGATGGACGATGGATGTTGAGGTCCGGCCGCTGGAGCGGGTGACGGCGGCGGAGTACGCGAGCTGGTTCCGGGCGCTGGCGGATGCGACCCGGGTGCAGATCGTGTCTCTGCTGGCGCGGCATGGCGGGCCGATGAACGTGGGCCAGATCGTCGCCCGGGTGCAGGTCGGCCAGTCGACGGTGTCGGCGCACCTGAAGGTGCTGGCCGAGGTGCGGTTCGTGCTGGCCGAGCAGCGCGGGACCGCGACTTACTACAGGATCAACCAGGCGTGCGTGGAGTGCTTCCCGACCGCAGCGGACATTGTCATGGGCCGGCCGGTCCCGGTCCGGCCGCTCTCGTCATAGTGAGGAGATGCACGTGAGCGATACCAGCATCGACGGCACCCGGAACGCGACGATCGGCCGGTACTCGGCGCTGGCCCGCGCTGCCCTGGACGGCAGCGCGATCATCGACTGCGACCCGGACGAGTTCGCCGGCGGCGGGTTCGGGGCTGCGGCGTACGAGGATCCTGCCGGGGTGCCGGAGCAGGCGCTGCGGGCAAGCCTGGGCTGCGGGAACCCGGTCGAGGTCGCGGACCTGCGGCCGGGCCAGACAGTGCTGGACCTAGGTGCGGGCGGCGGGCTCGACGTGCTGCTGTCGGCCCGGCGGGTCGGCCCGTCCGGGATCGCCTACGGGGTGGACGGCAGCGACGAGATGCTGGCCCTGGCCGAGGCCAACGCACGGCTGGCCGGGGTCGCCAATGCCAGGTTCCTGCGCGGCCACATCGAGGACGTGCCGCTGCCCGACGGCGAGGTGGACGTCATCATCTCCAACTGCGTGGTGAACCTGTCCGCCGACAAGCCGCGGGTCCTGGCCGAGGCGTTCCGGGTGCTGCGGCCGGGCGGGCGGCTGGGCATCAGCGACATCGTGGCCGACGACGATCTCGACCCGGCACGGCGGGCAGCGGCCGAAGCCCGCGTGGGATGCGCCAACGGGGCGCTCACGTTCCGCCAGTACCGGGACCTGCTCGCCGCCGCCGGGTTCGCCGACGTGAGCATCACGGCCACCGGCGATGCCGGGGACGGCCTGCACTCGGCCATTGTCCAGGCGGTCAGGCCGGGGACCTAGTGCCCTGGTCCAGGCAGCCTGCGCGGGCCGACGATGTGAGGCATGAGCTCGGTTCTGGCGTATGCCGCCGCAGCCGTCGTCGCCTTGTGGGGCGTCGCGCACGCGATCCCGACCGGCCGCGTGCTGGCCGGGTTCGCGCCCATTGCGGCGGACAACCGGAGGATCGTCCTGCAGGAGTGGCTGGCCGAGGCGTTCACGATGTGGGGTGTCGCGGCCATGGTGATCGCGGCCACGGCGGCCGGCGGGCCCGGCGCCGGCGGGCGGGACTGGGTATACCGCGCTGCCGCGGCGCTGCTGCTCGCGCTGGCGGTGCTGACCGGGCTGACCGGCGCCAGGACGCCGGTGATCTGGTTCAGGATCTGCGTGTTCCTGCTGGCTGGATCGGCCGCCCTGCTGCTCGCCGCCAGCGCCGTCTAGCCCGCTGCAGACGCGCCGGGCGCGGCCGGCCAGGGCCAGGCAGAGTCCGCGTGCGCCCGCGTTAACGATCCGTGCCCTTAATGGTCGGCCGGAGACCCGATCAGCGCCGCGAGGCTGGCCAGCGCCTCGGTGCGGGCCCGGTAGTAGACCCAGACGCCGCGCTTGTCGCGGCTGACCAGGCCGCTGTCGTGCAGCACCTTGAGGTGGTGGCTGATCGTCGGCTGGCGCAGGTCGAAAGCACCGGTCAGGTCGCAGACGCACGCCTCGCCGCCGGGGTGACTGGCGATCAGCGACATCAGCCGCAGCCGCACCGGGTCGGCCAGCGCCTTCAGCATCGGCGCGATCAGTTCGGCCTGCCCGGCTGACAGCGGCTCGGCCCTCAGCGGCGGGCAGCATGCCGCCAGTTCCGCGGGCGCCAGGACCGGCAGGGATTTCGACATGCATCTATATTGACAGAGATCGATGTCTGTGGCAAGCTCGCCGTGTCAGACATAGACGTTCATCGAAGTCTTCCGGAGGTTCCCATGTCCCGCATCCAGCTCGCGCTCAACGTCAACGACCTGGAGGAGTCGGTCGCGTTCTACAGCGCCCTGTTCGGCACCGGGCCGACCAAGCGCCGCCCCGGCTACGCGAACTTCGCGATCGGCGAGCCGCCGGTCAAGCTGGTCCTGCTGGAGAACCCGGGCCAGGGCGGCAGCCTTAACCACCTCGGTGTCGAGGTAGCGAGCACCGATCTGGTCGAGGCCGAGCACGCCCGCCTGACCGGAGCCGGGCTCGCCGCGTCCGAGGAACGGGACACCACCTGCTGCTACGCCCGGCAGGACAAGTTCTGGGTGGATAACGCCCCGGACGGGGAGATGTGGGAGGTCTACACCGTGCTGGAGGACAGCCCGACCTTCTACGGCGACGACGCCGCCGCGGCCGCCCGGTGGGGTTGCCCGGCCGGCCAGGCCGCCCCGGACGCGACAGCTGCCCCGACCCCGTGCTGCTAGCTAGCGCCAGCCGGCAGGCGGGGTGAGCAGCGCGGCCATCCGCTGCAGGGCGGCGGGGAGCAGCCGGTAGTAGACCCAGGTGCCGCGGCGCTCGCTGCCGATGATCCCGGCTTCGCGCAGCACTCTGAGGTGGTGGCTGATGGTGGGCTGAGTGAGGTCGAACGCGGCGGTCAGGTCGCAGACGCACACCTCGCCGCCCAGGTGGGCGCCGATCAGCGAGATCAGCCGGAGCCTGACCGGATCGCCGAGTGCCTTGAACACCTGCGCCAGCTCCGCCGCGCTGGCCTCGCCCAGCGGCTCGCCGGTCAGCGGGACGCTAACGCACGCGCCGTCGGCGGCGTCCGGCTCGCCCGCGCCGGTAAGGGGCAGTTCCGCGCGGCCAGCTTGGATCGACATCTCTCTATGTTGACGGCCCTCGATGCAGCCTGGCAAGCTGGGTGCTGAATTGACATCAGTCGATGCAGACGAGGGGCGTGGCCGGATGGCCGAGGTCGCGGCGTGGCGGCGGCTGGCCGCCGAGTTCGCCGGCAGCGCGTTCCTGGCCGCGCTCGTGATCGGGTCCGGGATCGCGGCGGCGAGCCTGTCGCCCGGGAACACCGGGCTGGAACTGCTAGAGAACGCGGCGGCGACCGCGGCTGGCCTGTTCGCGATCATCTTGATGTTCGGGCCGGTCTCCGGCGGCCACTTCAACCCGGTCGTCTCGTTCGCCGACGCCGCCTTCGGCGGGCTGCGGTGGCGGGACGCCGCAGCGTACCTGCCCGCCCAGGTAGCCGGCTGCATCACCGGGGCGCTGGCCGCGAACGTGATGTTCGGCCTGCCGGCGGTGAGCATCTCGGCCAGGGACCGGGCGTCCGGGCCGCATTTCTTCTCCGAGATCATCGCCACCCTCGGCCTGATCGTGGTGATCTTCGCCCTCGCGCGGTCCGGCCGGTCCCGTGCCACGCCGGCCGCGGTCGGCGCCTACATCGGCGCCGCCTACTTCTTCACCTCCTCGGCCAGCTTCGCGAACCCGGCGATCACCATCGGGCGGATGTTCTCCGACACCTTCGCCGGGATCGCCCCGGCTTCCGCCCCGGCGTACATCGCCGCTCAGGTCACCGGCGGCGTCCTCGCGGTCGGGCTGATCAGGGCGCTGTACCCGGGCGTCACCCCGGCAGAGGCCGAGACCATCCTGGTCCCCCACCCCGGCAGTGCCGGGCGCCCGGCCCATGAGGCACCCACCGACGGCGCCGGGCCCGGACGGGCCGAGCAGATCACCCGGCAGAACTGACCTTGGATGGGAGCACGCCATGCACCTGGTCATGATCGGCGGCAGCGACGCCGGCATCAGCGCCGCCCTGCGCGCCCGCGAGCTTGATCCGTCCGCCGACGTGACCGTGGTCGTCGCCGACGCCTACCCGAACTTCTCCATCTGCGGCATCCCGTACTACGTCTCCGGCGAGGTCACCCACTGGCGCAACCTTGCCCACCGCACCATCGCCGACCTGGAAGCCGCCGGCATGACCCTGCGGCTGGACACCACCGCGCAGCGGATCGACGCCGGAGCCCGCAAGCTCACTACCCGCACCCCGGCCGGAGCCGAGGAGGTGATCGGCTACGACAAGCTCGTCGTCGGCACCGGCGCTGTCCCGGCCCGGCCGCCGATCGCCGGCCTGGATGAACTCGGCCCGCCCGATGGCGTGCACCTGCTGCACTCGATGGGCGACACGTTCGCCGTCATGACCACCCTGGAGCAGACGGGTCCGGCCAGCGCGCTCATCGTCGGCGCCGGGTACATCGGCCTGGAGATGGCCGAGGCGCTAACCGCCCGCGGCCTGGCCGTCACCCAGATGGAGCAGCTTGGCGAGGTGCTGCCGACCGTCGACCCCGAGCTCGGCGCCCTGGTCCGCGCCGAGCTCACCGCCCGCGGGGTGGACGTGCGGACGGGCACCGCGGTCCGCCGGATCAGCCGTGCCGCGGCCGGCGACG
Source organism: Streptosporangiaceae bacterium (assembly GCA_035517035.1). GTDB lineage: Bacteria > Actinomycetota > Actinomycetes > Streptosporangiales > Streptosporangiaceae > Chersky-822. The sequence continues at coordinate 72,733 of DATIZP010000134.1, forward strand.
CCGGGCGGCTCCGGGTCGACGCCACGGCCGCCGGCGGAGCGGACGTGGCCCGGTTCGCCGACCTTGTCCTGGTCGTCACCGGCGTCCGCCCCGACACCGGGCTGGCCGCCGCGGCCGGCGCCGAACTCGGGTTCAAGGGCGCGATCGCCGTCGACCGGGGCATGCGCACCAGCCTGCCCGACGTCCTCGCGGCCGGCGACTGCGTGATCACCCACCACCGCCTGGCCGGCGAGACGTACCTGCCGCTCGGCACCACCGCGCACAAGCAGGGCCGGATCGCCGGCGAGAACGCCCTCGGCGGCAGCCGCGAGTTCGCCGGCAGCCTCGGCACCCAGGTCGTCAAGATCTTCGACCAGGTCGCCGCCCGCACCGGCCTGCGCGACGACGAAGCCACCGCGGCCGGGTTCGACCCGGTCACCATCGGCACCCAGGCCGACGACCACAAGGCCTACTACCCCGGCAGCCACCGCATCGCCATGCGTGTCACCGCCGACCGGCAGACCGGGCGGCTGCTCGGCATGCAGCTATTCGGCCACCGGCACGCTGAAGTCGCCAAGCGGATCGACATCGCCGCCACCGCGATCTTCCACGCCATGACCGCTGACCAGGTCAGCGACCTGGACCTGTCTTACACTCCCCCGCTGGGCAGTCCCTGGGAAGCCGTCCAGATGGGCACCCAGGCCTGGGATCGCCAGGCACACCTCATCCCCAGGTAAGACACCCGGCCAGCCCCGGCAAAGGAGCAGCCCCAGGAACAAGGAGGAGGGGCAATGCCACAAACCCACGTCATGACCAACGCCGCGAGGATGGCGCTGCGATCAGCCGCCCGCGACCTTCACGACGAGTTCCGCGGCGTCTTCGGCGAGGAAACCATCGAGGCCCTGCTGCACTCCAGCTACGCCGAGCTCGCCGCCACCGCGACCATCACCAACTGGCTCACCGTCGGCGCCGAGCGGTTCGCCCGCCAGCGCCTGCACGCCCTCGCCCATGCCCAGGTCGACGCCGCCGGGCGAGTCCCATCGGTCCTGTTCCTGTGCGTCCACAACGCAGGCCGCTCCCAGATGGCCCTCGGCTGGTTCACCCACCTCGCCGCAGACCGCGCCGTCGCCTGGTCCGGCGGATCCGAACCCGCCGCCCAGATAAACCCTGGCGCCGTCGCCGCGATGGCCGAGGCCGGCATCAACATCTCCGCCGAGTTCGCCAAGCCCTGGACCGAAGAATTCCTCCTCGCCGCCGACGTCGTCATCACCATGGGCTGCGGCGACGCCTGCCCCCTGCTGCCCGGCAAGCGCTACGAGGACTGGGAAATCGACGACCCTGAGGGCAAGACCCTCGACGAGATCCGCGTCATCCGCGACCAGATCAAAGACAAGGTCACCACGCTGCTCAACGCCCTCACATGTGGGTGACTAAGAGCAGGTGCGCTCCGGGACCTGCTCGACCTCGACGCCGCCGCCTCGCGGCAGCAACTCTCGCCGACTCCGTTAAGAGGTCTCCGGAAGCTGCATGGGGACCCTGAAACGTCGCACCTCTTGCGGCCAGCCGCAGGCCACCGCGATCTTTCCGGCCCACAGCCGCGCCGCCTCCTCGTCGGCTACGTCCACGACGGCAAAGCCGCCGAGGTGCTCCTTGGACTCGATGAACGGACCGTCGGTGAACAGCGGCGTACCGCTCGATGCATCGACACTGAATACCGGGGCAGCATCGTCCAGACCGCCGGTGAAAATGAAGACCCCGGCAGCCTTCATCTCTGCCACCAACGCCCTGACGGCCTTGGACTTCTCGCGCAACTCCTCGACCGTGTGGTCGGGCACCCACTCGTCATTGAAGGCGATGAGGTACTCGGTCACTAGTGCACCCTCTTTCTGGTGAGCATCGTTAGGGTGCTCGCTGTTGGGACTCGGCGGGAGCCGGGGTGACGGCTTTGCTCGGTCGCCTGTGAAGGGCCACCATGACACCGCCGCCCCTGGCTTCCCCGGGGCTGCGGACCGGCTACAGGGAGATGCGCCGCAGAGCGCCGGCTAGTGACCGCCCGGGGGCCAGTCCCGGTGCCGCCGGGTTGTCGCTGCCAGTTCAGGGGGGTTCTGTGTCGTCGCTTGCTGTTCCGGGGGCCATGTTCTACGCGGGGATCGACTGGGCCGCTGAGGCTCATGCGGTGTGCGTCACCGACGCGGCCGGGGCTGTCGTGGCCAGGTTCGATGTCGCTCATAGCGCCGAAGGGCTGGGCCGGCTGACGCGCCGGCTCGCCAGCCTGGGCGATCCGGGGGATATCCCGGTCGCGATCGAGCGGCCGTCCGGCCGGCTGGTGGACGTGCTGCTGGAGGCCGGGCACCCGGTCGTGCCGGTGAGCCCGAACGCGATCAAGGCCTGGCGCGACGGCGAGGTGCTCTCGGGCGCCAAGTCCGACGCCGCCGACGCCCGCCTCATCGCTGAGTACCTGCGGCTGCGCCAGCACCGGCTGCGCGTGGCCGCGCCGTACAGCGAGCAGACCAGGGCGCTGCGCGTCGTGGTCCGCACCCGCGACGACCTGGTGGACGCCCGGGTCGCGGCGGTCAACCAGCTCGCCGCGATGCTGGAGGCGCACTGGCCTGGCGGCAAGGCCATCTTCGCCAGGCTCGACTCGCCGGTCGCCCTGGAATTCCTGACCCGCTACCCCGACGCCGCCTCGGCAGCCCGCCTGGACCAGGCCGGCATCGCCGGGTTCTGCGCCGGCCTGGGCTACTCCGGCAAGCGGCCCGCCGCCGAGCTGCTGGACCGGCTCCGTTCCGCGCCAGCCGGAACCACCAGCCCCGAACTCGCCGCTGCCACCGCCGACGCCGTCCAGGCCCTGGTCACCGTCCTCAAGGCCATCACCAGCGCGATCCGCGACCTGGACCGCTCCGTCGCCACCCGGCTCGGAGAGCACCCGGACGGCAAGATCTTCACGTCGCTGCCAAGGTCGGGTCAGATCAACGCCGCCCAGGTGCTCGCCGAGTGGGGCGACTGCCGCCCAGCCTACGAGCACCCCGACGCCGTCGCCGCCCTCGCCGGGGTCACCCCCGTCACCCGCCAGTCCGGCAAGCACCGCGCCGTCGAGTTCCGATGGGCCTGCAACAAGAGGCTCCGCCGCGCCATCACCATCTACGCCGACAACAGCCGCCGCGCCAGCCCCTGGGCCGCCGCCATCTACGACCACGCCCGCGCCGCCGGCAAAGACCACCCCCACGCCGTCCGCATCCTGGCCAGAGCCTGGATCCGCGTCATCTGGCGCTGCTGGACCGACGGCACGCCCTACGACCCCGGACTCCACCGCGCAGCCGCCACCCTCGCCAGACACGCTGCCGCTGAATCCGCGGCATGAGGTTGACACAGGGAGTGTCATG
>DATIZP010000135.1:0-27104 GCA_035517035.1 Streptosporangiaceae bacterium
GTCAAGGACCTCATCACCGCCATCGGCACCTTCATCGACGGCTGGAACGAACGCTGCCAGCCCTTCACCTGGACCAAGACCGCCGACGAAATCATCGCCAAGGCAACCGGCGGTCAAAGAACATCATTCACGCGACACTAGCGACCTGGTCACGCCGCACCTACCCTGATCAAGATACTGGCATGCGCGCAGAGGAAGGGGGGCGTAACGTGGACGGGCGAATCCCCAATGGCGGAGATGGCACAGCCAGGTACGAGCCCCCGCGCTACCGCCGGAACCCGCGCCCGATCGGACTGCACCCGATGCAAATTCCTGACCTGCATGTCAACACCACTGCCTTCCTGTGCGTGGAGCAGGACGGCGGCGCTGAAGCTCGGCCAAGGGCAACGGCCTTCTTTGTCATCGACCGCTCCGGGTCTGAACCGCATCCCGTATGGGCGGTGACCGGCCGGCATTGCGTTGAGAATGCGAGAGCTACAGGGCGCCAGGTGTACCTGAGGGTTAACACCAGGGACTCCTATGTTGATGTCCCTACCGACCCTGATGACTGGTACGTATCGGATGAGGCTGATGTCGCGGCGGCACGCTGGCTCGGACCATCGGAATGTACCGTCACGTCTGTTCCGCTGGACCAGTTCATTGACGAAGACTTCCGGTACAGGGGTGCCAATGACTTCCCGATGCCAGCGGAACTCGTGAAGGCTGGCGGCCAGCTTGTCCAAGTTGGCCATGAGGTGTTCTTTGTCGGCCTGTTCAGCCAGCATGCCGGAAAGCGTAGGAACCTGCCGATCGTCAGGTTCGGCAACATTTCCAGGCCGCCGCTGGAGCCCGTAGCGGTCAGGCTGAGCGATGACCCGGCGGATGAGTCTGTGACTGACATTCACGGCTATCTGGTTGAGGCGCGCTCCTGGGGCGGCCACAGCGGCTCGCCGGCATTCTGGTACTGGCCCGGCGTCCAGGCCACTTTCATACCCGACCCGCGCGTGAAGTCAATGACGCGCAACGAGAGACGGCGCCTCAACCTGTCAGGAGACTCGCAGATACCTGTGTCACGCGAGTTCGGCGTTCTTGCACTGCTTGGCTTGGTATCCGCCCACTTCGATATCGAGCAGGAAGCCCGGACTCTTGGCGACGTCGTCGGAAAGATTTTCCTCGGCGTCAATGCCGGAATTGCCGTGGTCACTCCCGCGCACTACATTCGTCGCCTGATAGAGCGCGAGGATGTAGTCGAAGACGGGGCCAGATATAATGGTCGTCCGTCACCAGAACTGGCGGCGACGTTCGATGTCTATGGGGCGATCGGGTCGGCAGGCGGTAATTCCTAAGGCGCGTTTCGCGCGTCAGAAAATTGTCAGACCCTCCCGATAGAATGGACCTGTAATCAAATACAGGCGCCCCCCGCGAGTGCTGGTAACACTCCGGGGGGCTGGACCAAGGGACTGCACCCCATGGCCTCCACCAAGGTATCACCCGGGCATGACGCCCGGCAGGTGGCAGCGCTGCTCGCCCTGCCCGAGATTATCCAGTTCATCACGGATCTTGATGCCTTGCGCTGGACCGGCAGGCCGGGCAACGCCTCCCGCGTCATGGTCGGCGCGACGCTGGTCAAGGCGGTCTACGCCCTTCCGACCTGGACCCGAACGGCGCGGCTGATCGCGGAGCACGCGGCCCTGCGTGAGGCCATCGGCGGCGCACCGTCTCAGTGGGCTTGCTACAGGTTCGCCACCAAGCTGCGCGAGCACGGCGACGCGCTGGCCGACTGCATCGACCGGATCTTGGCGAAACTGCGGGACGCCAAGCCGGACATGGGCAAGACCGTGGCTATCGACGGCTCGGACTTGCCGGCCTACGCGAACGGCCAGCGGTTCGTCAAGCGCGGCGGGGAACTGCGCAAGCGGTTCGCGGACCCGGACGCCTCATGGGGCCACCGCTCGTCGATCTCGACCCGGTCGGGCGGCGGGTACTACGGGTACAAGGTCCATGCTGCGGTCCGCACCACGACGGGCCTGCCTGTCGCGTGGCAGGTCGAGACCGCCAAGGACCCGGAACTGCCGCTCGTGCCGACCCTGCTCGACACGGTGACCCGGCGCGGCTTCCGGCCGGACGTGTGCGTGCTGGACCGCGGCTACGACGCCGAGGTCGTGTACGAGGGCGTGGAGTCCCGGCACATGCGGCCCGTGATCCCGCTCCGCGAGACCCCGGCCGTGAAGGCGGGCAAGGCCGCGCCGCCCAAGTGCGACCACGGCGAATGGACCTTTGCCGGCTCGGACGCGAAGCGCGGCGCGAGCAAGTGGCGCTGCCCGACCGGGGAGTGCACGCCCGCGTCGGTGTGGGTGAAGGCATCCCGGCTGCACCCGCTGATCCCCCGGAACACCGACAGGTTCAAGGCGCTGTATCACCAGCGCGGCGCGGTCGAGCGCGAGTTCGGCGTGCTCAAGCACGAGTGGGGCATGCTCCCGCTGCGGGTGCGCAGGCTTGAGCGCGTCCGGCTCCACGTTGACCTGACCATCCTGGCCGAGCTTTCGGGTGCTTTGGCCCGGACTGCGGCGGGCAGAATGGCCGCATGAGCAGCGCGCTAACTGAGCACGGCTTTTACAGCCCGATGGCATGGGATCGCGCCGAGCTTGAGGAGTACGCCAGGACGATCGACGCGTCCGGCTGCATGGATATCGGCATCGTCCGGGCGGTGCGGATCCTCATGGACGCGGACATCGCCACGTACGAGTCGTGCCAGGGGGGCGAAGGGCACGCCTACCGCGAGCCGACGATCCGTTTCAAGGGAACCCCGGCCTGCGGCTGGCGTGCCCTCGCCCTCCTGATGTGCTACGTACTCCCGGTGGGCCGGCTGAGCCAGACGTGGGTACTGAACTACGGCGTGCCCGACGGCCCGTGCTGGGAGGTCACCTTCACGCGACCGCTGGACTAACCGAGCCGGATGCAGTCCTCGCAGCGCGGCCGGTTCGCAGTGCCGGCGCGCCGGTTCTGCGGCTCGATCCGGCGTCCGGCCGGGCAGTTGTCGTGGTCGTGGTACACGTTCCGCTCGCCGTAGGGCTTCTCCGGCGTGATCGTGTGGTAGGGGGCCACCTTCGCCATAACAGAACTCCTCTCGCGTGATTCGATCCCATGCCGCACTCGCGGCAGGGCCGAACGCCAGAGCAGCGGACTAGAACGGGTTCTACCGGCGCGCCCTCTATCGCGCGTGGTCGGTCCCGAGTTATCTTTGCGTGTCCGTAAAGACAAGTGCGCCGCTCCAACGTCCGCACTTCGGCCCGGCCATGCTCGCGTAAGGGGCATGGCCGGGCTTGCATTCACACTGGCACAAGATCGCGCCGAATCACCGCAGCCACGCGGCATGCCGCGTCGGCGTGTCTTGCGGCGCTCGGCTCACGCGCCGTCCTACCGTGAGGGCAACCCCACCACAGGAGGACGCGATGACACCCACGGATCAGCCGCGAGCGCCGCGCAAGCACCAGCGGGGGACGAACGTGCGCCAGCGGCAGGCGCAGGTAAGCGTCCGCCTCACCGTCGAAGAGTATGCGGCGGTCAGAGCGGCGGCCGATCATGATGGCCGATCACCGGCTGCCGTGCTGAGGCAGGCATTCTTCAGCCAGGAGCGCCAGCCGACCTGACGAACGTGCCCTTTGCGGGCAGCGTCACGGCCAGCCCGCGATCCCTTAGCTCGCTGACAGCCCGCCGGGCCGTGCCGAGCGCGACCCCGTACTCCGCAGCGAGGTCGCGCTCGCCCGGCAGCCGCGACCCGGCTGGCAGTTCCCCGCCTGCGATCCGCGCGGCAAGGTGGTCGGCCATGCGAACGTACACGTAGGCCGGCTCCCCGGCTGCGGGATCGAACGGCGGCACTCCTGTCACAGTGCTCACCATAGGACGGTGCCAAGCGGCCTGAGCAGGCAGAACGCGGTATGCCGCTGTATATAGCGGTATGACGCGGTTAGCATATGCGTCATGGACTGGCACCCTGACGACCTGCCCGCGCTGGTCAGGGATTTCGCAGGCTGGAAGATCGAGCGGGCCGAGGTTGGCCTGGCTTGGACGGCAGTCACCCGCAGTGGCACGTCCAGCCGCGTAATCGCTGCTCATAGCCTTGAGGACTTGCGGGCCAAGCTGGAGAAGGCCGCCGTAGAGGGCGACTGAGGACCGCGTGTCAATGAGTGCCGCGGCGGAGGCAACCGTGGGACTCTAACCAGAGTTCGCGATGCTCCCGTGTTACGTTTATAAGAGCAACACGCCGACGGCATCGATTGACAAGGGCGTCTGAGACCTGGTAGGGGCGGTACGTGGTGGCGGATGCAGCGGTGGCAACACCCTGGCAGCGGGTGTGCGCAGCTTTCCGGCGAATCTTCCGCAGCTTCGAGAGCGAGCGCGACGACCATCATGCAACGTGGACACTCACGGTCCGCGTCAGGGAAGATCCCCTTGATGGCGGCTGGGTTGCTGAGTGCACGGATCTTCCCGGCTGTTTCTCGCAGGGAGAAACGAAAGAGGAAGCTCTGTACAATCTCTCCGATGCGGTCGCGGGCATCATCAGCCTGCGCATGGAGCAGCAACTGTCAGCTACATCCCCCGACCCCGACGGCGCAGAGGAACTGAAGGTGGCCGTCGCGTCCTAAGCCACATGGGGCTACATGGGGCTGTCCAGCCTCCCGCTTGCGAGCGGATCTGAGCACGCCAAGGCCTTTGAGCGTCTTGGCTGGGATCTTGATACTAAGCGGCGCGGGCGCGGCAAGCACTTCTTGCTCACCAAGCCTGGTATGCGGCCGACGCTGTCGATCCCAGATCACCACGAGGTGAAGCGCACGATCATCGCGGCCCAGATCAAACTCGCAGGCATCTCGGAGGAGGACTACCTGAAGGCCTTCTACGGCAAATGATCTTGCCGAGTTTCGCCAACCGTTTCGCCAAGCCCTCCTAGCGCCACTTTGCATCCGCTAGCGCCTCACATAAGCCATAAAACGGGCGTGATCATGACGCTAGCGGATGCAAAGTCGGCTGATGTCGGCTGTCGCCGGTCCGCGCGGCGGTTGATGCGTGGCGGATATATGGCTTTAGCGAAGATACGGTGGTATGCGAGCGATCTGCGGCGGGCCGGGAGGTCCCGGCGCGAGATCAAGGAGGTCCTGCGGGCTGGGAGGTCCCGGCGCGAGATCAGGGAGGTCCTGGGGGCCGGGTAGTCCCGGCGCGAGATCAGGGAGGTCCTGCGGGCCGGGAGCAAACCAGACTCAAGCTATCGAGCCGATCATGGAGTGGGGGATCCTGGCTGCCGGGCCGCCGCCTAACGGTGCAACGGTCAGCGATTCCCGCGTCTGCGGATCGGGGCTGGTGCGAACGCGGTCAACCGTTGGCGCCGACCGTTTGTAAGTGGCCGCCTCATCCGCCTGTCGATATCGTGAGGTAGCACTCGGCCGACGGCAGCGGGCCGATCGGCCCGATCCGGCGTGGGGTAATTGGCAGCCCAACGGGTTTTGGTCCCGTTTGTCCTGGTTCGAGTCCAGGCGCCGGAACTCTTCTCGCCGCCTTCGCCCCGGACCCGGGGAAGCGCATGCTGCGGGGCGGCCAGCGCATGCTGCGGGGCGGCCAGCACGTGCTGCGGGGCGGCCAGCGCGTGGTGCCGGGCGGGGCAGCGCGTGGTGCCGGGCGGGGCAGCGCGGGGTGCGGGGCAGTTCAGCGCATGCCCGGGACAGCGCACCCAGGGACAGCGCACCCCGGGACAGCGCATGCCCGGGGCAGTGCCGGGCAGTTGAGTGAACGCCACATGCGCGGAGCCGGAAATCTGTCGGAACCCCCTCTAGGGGCCTTAGCAGAACCTACGCTACCGTAAGCTACGGTTACGTAAGCGTATTCGCTCGGCCCATGACCTCGGTTATGCGGATCGCTGATCCGACCCGGCGTAGTCCAGCGTGCAAGGAGCCGAGATGACCGCCACCGACGTCACCGCCAACCCCGTCACCGCCAACCCCGACGTCACCGCCAACCCCGACGTCACCGCGAACCCGGACGGCACCGCCAATCCGGACACCCCCGACGTGTTCGTCGAGCCCACGTCGCTCCGCCGCCGTGCCCCAGTTGCCGAGTTCGAGGAAGAGCCAAGGAGCTGGGCCCAGCGCACGGCCGTGGCCATCTTCACCGGCGTCCCCATGCTCGCGCTCGTCGCTGCCATCCCGGTCGCCTGGATCTGGGGCCTGCTCGACTGGCAGGCCGTGATGATCGGGATCGCGTTCTACCTGTTCTCCGGGCTGGGCATCGCGATGGGCTTCCACCGCTACTTCACGCACGGGTCGTACAAGGCCAGCCGCTGGTTCAAGATCCTGCTCGGCGTGGCCGGCTCGATGGCCGTCGAGGGGCCCGTACTTGACTGGGTGTCCGACCACCGCAGGCACCACAAGTACAGCGACAAGGAGGGCGACCCGCACTCGCCCTGGCGGTTCGGCGAGGACCTGCGCGCCCTGACCAAGGGGCTGATCTGGGCGCACATGGGCTGGCTGTTCGACCGCGACGTGACCTCGCACAAGAAGTTCTCGCCCGACTGGCTGGCCGACCGGGACATCGTGCGCGTGCACCGGCTGTTCCCCGTTACCGTCGCCGTCACCCTGCTGCTCCCGGCGCTGATCGGCGGGCTGTGGACGATGTCGTGGCAGGGCGCGGTGATCGCGTTCTTCTGGTCGAGCCTGGTCCGGATCTCGTTCCTGCACCACGTCACCTGGTCGATCAACTCGATCTGCCACACGTTCGGTGCGCGCGAGTTCGAGGCGCGGGACAAGTCGAGGAACGTGGCGTGGCTGGCCGTGCTGTCGTTCGGCGAGTCGTGGCACAACCTGCACCACGCCGACCCCACCTGCGCCAGGCACGGGGTGTTCAAGGGCCAGATCGACATCGCCGCACGCGGCATCTGGCTGGCCGAGAGGTTCGGCTGGGTCAAGGATGTCCGGTGGCCGGACGCCGTGCGCCTGACCGGCAAGAAGGTCGGCATGGTCCGCGAGCTTGGGTCCATGACCCAGCGCCCGGCGGCGGTCTCGATTAACTCATAGTCCCCGGTTGCCTGCATGATGGGGCAGTGACCAGCCAGCCCCCGGCGACGGGCCGAAAGCGAATGACCGGCACAGAGCGGCGCGAGCAGCTACTCGACATCGGACGCCGCCTCTTTGCCGAGCGCGGCCTGGACGGCACCTCCATCGAGGAGATCGCCGCCCAGGCCGGCGTGTCTAAGCCGGTCGTCTACGAGCACTTCGGCGGCAAGGAGGGCCTCTACGCGGTGGTCGTCGACCGCGAGGTCGGCCGGTTCCTGACCATGGCGACGGAACTGCTCAACGGCGAGGACACGATGGAGAAGTTCGAGGTCGCCGCGGTCAGCCTGCTCCGCTACATCGAGGACAACAGCGACGGCTTCCGGATCCTGGTGCGCGACTCCAACCCGGCGTCGGGATCTGGCACCTTCGCCAGCCTGATCAGCGACATCGCCGGCCAGGTCGAGTACCTGCTCGCGGACGTGCTCAAGATGCGCGGCTACGACCCCAAGCTCGCCCCGATGTACGCGCAGATGCTGGTGGGCATGGTGGCCTTCGCCGGGCAGTGGTGGCTGGACGTGCGCAAGCCGAAGCTGGAGGAGATGGCCGCGCACCTGGTCAACCTGGCGTGGAACGGCCTGTCGCAGCTCGACCCCAAGCCGAAGATCTCGGCCGAGGCGCTGCGCCACCTGCGCGAGCAGCCCAGGAGCCGCTAGCGGCGCGCGACGAAGAAGACGCGGCGGAATCCGAACACCGTTCCGTACTCGGCTCGCGGATAGGCCTCGGCGAGCAGCGCGCCGTACTCGGCAAGGAACTCCGCCTGGTCGGCGGCATCGAGCGCGGCCATGATCGGCCGCAGCCCGGTGCCCTTGATCCACCCGAGCACGGGGTCCTCGCCGGTCAGCACGTGCAGGTAGGTGGTCTCCCACGCGTCCACGGTGCAGCCCTCGCGCGCCAGCAGGTCGAGATAGCCGGCCGGATCGCCCGCCTGCCGGTTGAGCGCCACGTCGGCGAGGAGCCGGCGCCAGCGCGGCGAGCCGGCCAGCTCGCGCAGCAGCGCATGGGTGGGCTGATCGAAGTTGCCCGGCATCTGGACGGCCAGCCAGCCGCCGTCTGCGAGCGCGCCGACCCAGCGGACCAGGAGCCGCTCCTGATCGGGAATCCACTGCAGCAGCGCGTTGGAGACGATCACGTCGACGGGCCGGCCCGGGCGCCACGCCGTGGCGTCGCAGAGCTCGAACCGCAGCCTGGGCGGACCGCCGGCTCCCCGGGTGCCCAGGCCGGCGAGCACGTCCTGAGCCGCCGAGATCATCTCCGGCGAGTTGTCAACGCCGAGCACCTCGGCCGATGGCCAGCGCTCGCACAGCGAGGCGGTGAGCTCCCCGGAACCGCAGCCGAGGTCGGCGACCAGCCCGGGGTCGGCGGCACCGATCCGGCCGACGAGCTCGAAGAACGGACGAGACCGCTCGTCGGCGAACTGCCGGTACAGGCCTGGATCCCACATGCGCGTGCTCTCCCGATCTCCTCGACAGGTCCCATAGGCGCAGGTTTCTTGATGTCGAGATTTTTTTAACGTTCTACTCCGGGCTAACTCTCGATGTCAAGAGATATGCTGCGTGGGTGCAGAAGACGGCTGCCGAACTGCGGGACGAGGTCGACGATCTCATCGCCGGCTGGCGCGCGGAGCGACCTGACCTTGACCTGGGCCCGCTCCAGGTGCTGAGCCGGGTCTCGCGCCTTTCCAGGCACCTCGACCGAGCCCGCAGGGCGGCCTTTGCCGCTCACGACCTGGAGGCATGGGAGTTCGACGTGCTCTCCGCGCTCCGCCGCCAGGGGCCGCCCTACCGCCTGAGCCCAGGGGCGCTGCTGCACGCGACGCTCGTGACGTCGGGAACGATGACCAACCGGATCGATCGGCTGGCCGGAGCCGGCCTGGTCACCAGGCACCCCGACCCTTCCGACAGGCGCGGTGTGCTCGTCGAGCTCACCGGGCGCGGCAGGGATGTGGCCGACGCGGCCCTGGCCGACCTGCTCGAGCAGGAGCAGGAACTGCTGAGCGGCCTGAACGCCGGCGAACGCGACCAGCTGGCTGACCTGCTCAGGGTGCTGCTCGGCCCGCTCGACACCGAAGCTCCCGGGTGACCGTCGGGCTGGCTTCGATACCGTCCATCGCGAGCGCGAACGTATGCTCGCGGCCATGCCGACCATGCGATCGCCCAGAACGGTGCTCGCGGCGCTGCTCGCAGCGCTGGTCCTGGTCGGCGTCGCGGGCCTGGCCGACTGCGCGACAGGGTCCGATCCGCCGCACCGCGCCGCAGGCCCCGGTCGCGCCGCGACAGCCGGGGCCACCGCAGGGCTCTCCGGGCTCCGGGCTGGCCTCGCCCGCCGGGCGGGCGGACCCGCGTACTACCTCTCGCTCGGTGACTCGCTCTCGCGCGGGATCCAGCCCGCGCCGAGCGGCCAGGACGCGCCGACCTCGCACGGCTACCCGAACCTGCTCGCCGCCAGGCTGCGCGGCGTCATCGGCCGCCTGCGGCTAGTGCAGCTTGGCTGCTCGGGCGAGACCACGTCGACCATGATCCACGGCGGCATCTGCCGGTATCCGGCCGGCAGCCAGCTCGCGCAGGCGACCAGGTTCCTGCGAGCGCACCGCGGCCAGGTCGCGCTCATCACGATCGATATCGGCGCCAACGACCCCAACTCGTGCGTGCTCGGCCAGCCGCGAGCGGCGATCATCGGCTGCCTGTACAAGCGGGTCGGCCAGCTCCAGGCCAATCTGGGCGCGATACTCGGCCAGCTGAGGTCCGCGGCGGGCTCGCGGGTGCTGATCGTCGGGATGACCTACTACGTGCCGGAACTCGGGCTCTGGCACGCCGGGCGGACCGGCAAGGAGGTCGCCGCCGTGACCTACGACTTCGCCGCGGGCGCCAACAAGCTGCTGGCCGCCAAGTATCGCCGGTACGGCGCCCGCGTGGCCGACGTCTTCGGTGCCTTCCGCAGCGCCGACTTCGCCGCGGCCAAGCGGGCCGAGCCCGCCGGACCGGGCAGCGGACGGGACCGGCGGGGACGGACCGCGGCCCCGCCGGTCAACGTGACCGTCGTCTGCTCCCTGACCTGGATGTGCGCCCGGCCGCCCCGAGGCCCGAACGAGCACGCCAACGACGCGGGCTACCGGGTCATCGCCGACGCCTTCTGGCGAGCCATCACGCACTGAGCCCCGGCGCCTGCGGCGAGACCCATGCGTGGACGATGTCCTCCGGGCCGAACACGGCGTCGAGATGCCGGGCCGAGGAACCTGACCTGCTCACAGCAAGCAAAGGCACGGGCGCGTCAGTCAGCCGAGCCCGATGCCGGGCGAGCACAGCGAGATCGTGGTCGTCGAAGGCCGCGCCCTCATGCCACTTGACGGAGCCGAGGAAGACGAGCTGCCGGGCGATCGGAGCCCGGTCGGCCCCGACGATGTCGATCTCGACATCGTTCGTCCTAGTCCAGTAGCTGCCGATCGCCGGGGCGGCGGCGATGCCCCGGGCCGGCAATGCGAGCGCCAGCGACTCGCGCACGATCGGCTCAACCGCACGCCCGCGCCAGCTCATCCAGCCGCGGCGGATCCGGGCGACCGTGAGATCGGATCGCATCCGGTTGACTTCGGCGAGGTAAGGCCCGATGAAGGTCAGCCAGAATCTCAGGTACGGATCTGCTATCCGGTACCGGCGATCCTTGGATGGGTGGAGCGCAAGAGGCAGGTCCGCCGCGATGACACCCTTGCCGATGAGCAGGTCGGCCGACCGGGAGAGGGTCGAGTGGGACATGCCGCCCGCGGCCCGCGCGATGTTGGTGAACGTGCGCTCGCCAGACCCGATGGCCTCGATGACGCTCCTGGCCGAGGCGTGCTCGGGGAACTCTGCCGCGAGCGAGAGTTGGGCAGAGACGACCAGCGCACTGACCGGGTTAGCGACCTCATGCTCAAGGAACGACCAGATGTCGGCACCGCGGCGCCATCGTGAGCAGATGATGGGCAGGCCGCCCGTGACGAGCGCCGCGTCGATCGCGTCAGCAGGATCAAGCCCGGTCATCTCGGCAACATCAGCGGGATTGAGCGGCCCCACCGGCATGTCCGCTCCCCGCTGGTGAAAAGGCCGGCCATACGAGGTCAGCCTGTTCATGATCGACAGGTCCGAGCCGATCAGGATCAACAGCACCGGCTTGCGGGAGAGCTCCCGGTCCCATGCGCGCTGCAGGACGCTCTCGAACGCCCCTGGCTCGTCCATGAGGTACGGCACCTCGTCGATGACCACGACGCTCGGCTCGGTGTCGGGAAGGATCCCGGCGAGCTGCCGCAGCGCGGCGGTCCAGTTGCCCGGCACCGCGTCGGCGAACACGTCCGCCTGGCGCAACTCGGACTGCAGGACCGCGTGCGCGAACTCGGTGATCGGATCAGCGCCGGCGCCGATCTCGGCGGTATAGAAGACGTAAGGCACCCCGCTTAGCCGCAGGAACTCCTCCACCAGGGCGGACTTGCCGATCCGCCGCCGCCCTCGGACGATGAGGCAGTGGCCGCGTCCTGCTCCTGCCGCGACGCCTTGGCTGATCTCCGCCAGAGCCCGCGCAAGAATCACCAGCTCCCGCCGCCTGCCGACGAAGCCGTTCATCGAGTCCTCCGCACAATAGTTGCGCTAGCGATACTACTGATGGCGATACTATCGCTGGCGATAGTACTTTCACCGCAACCAAGTTAGCCGAACGGCCTGGTCCCCGACTCCGGGCATGGCCTGGTGCTCAGGAAGCGGCGGCGGCGATGATGGCGCGCCAGGCCTGCGGGGTGAGCGCGTAGCTGGTGACGGCACCCGAGGAGAACGCCCGCCAGGTGGCCGGCCGGATGAGCGTGGCGAGCGAGGCGGCAGCGAGCGGGACGACGGCACGCAGGTCGCCGCGCAGCGGTGTCAGCTCCTCGGCGCTGCGCCGGTAGCTGCCCGCGCGGCGAGCCGCCGAGCCGAGCTCGGCGAGCACGGCCCGCCGCGTGCCCGCATGCTGCGCCGCGCCGAGCACCGCCAGGAGCAGCTGGTGGGTGGCGACCCCGGCCGCGCCCGGTGCCTGCGGGGCCGGCGCCGCGCCGGCGGCGACGCCCAGCAGGGCGGCGACGAGGTCCACCCCCGCTCGCCACGCGTTGCCCGGTTCTACCAGGCGCGGGTTGATGTCGATGTAGACAGGGCCGTCCTGCGCCAGGATCGCGTCGGCTGACAGCGCCCCGTGCCAGCCGAGCGCCCCGCCGAGATCGGTGACCTGCTCGCGCACGGCAGGCATGCCGATGCTCAGCTTGTGGCTGGCGCCGCCGCGGGCGCCCTCGCGGACCCGCACGCTGGCGTGGAACGCGACCAGCTCGCCCGCGCAGAAGACCGACTGGATCATGACCAGCCGGCCCGCGGCGGGAGACTGGACAAGCACCCCGCCGCCGCTGAACACGCCGGCCGCCGCCCACTCACGGGCGAGCGCCGTGAGCTCACCGGCCGTGGTGACATGGCGGACTCCGGTCGTGGCCGTCCCGATAGGCGTCTTCACGAAGGCCGGCAGGCGCCGGCAGGCCGCGAGCTCCGCGGCGGTCGTCACGACCGTCGCGGCCGGCTGCGGCAGGCCGAGCTCGGCGAGCGTCCGGGACGCGGCCAGCTTGTCCTGCACCTTGCTGAGCGCGTCGAACGGCGGCACCGCGGTAGCCACGCCGAGCGACCGGAGCCGGCCGGCCGATCCGGACAGGACAGCGACCTGCTCCTGGGTGGGGAACAGCACGTCGAATCGGCCCGCCGCGTAGACGGCCAGCGCCGCGTCCAGCCAGGCGAACGGATCGGCACCGTACGGCGGGACCCGGTGCACGCGCCGCACGTGCCTGGTGAACCGCGTCAGCGCCAGCGGGTCCGGGGACAGCGCATCCACCACGTGCCCGGCCGCGGAAAGCTGCGTCGCCACCTGCCGGGCGGTCAGCCCAGAACCGTCACTGAGCAGCACGCGCACCATCAGATCCTGCCAGACGCCGCGCACGCGGGCCGCTATGGCCGCTGTTAACGTGGTCTGAGGCGTTCTGCGTTCTACCTCCTAGATGAACGTGCTGAGGAGTCCGATGTCCGGGGGACTGGCTGGCAAGACCGCGGTTGTCACCGGCACCGCTCACGGTATTGGCGCCGCCATCGCCGACGCGCTGCGAGCCGACGGTGCCGCCGTTCACGGCGTCGACAAGGACTCCGTCGACCTGACCGATGCCGCCGGGGTACGCGAGTTCTTCGCCCGGATCGGCGGCGTCGACATCCTGGTCAACAACGCGGGCGGCGTCTGCGGGCAGACCGGCCACCCGCTCGAGGAGGTCAGCGAGGACGACTGGCACCAGGTCGTCGATGCCAACCTGACCACAGCGTTCCTGTGCACGCGCGCGGTGGTGCCGGCGATGAAGGAACACCGCTGGGGCCGGATCGTGAACATCTCGTCGGCGGCCGGGCTCGGCGTCAGCAAGACCGGGATCCAGGCGTACGCCAGCGCGAAGGCGGCCCAGATCGGGTTCACGCGGCAGATGGCGCACGAGCTCGGGCCGTTCGGCGTCACGGTCAACTGCATCGCGCCCGGCTTCATCCGCTCCAACCCGACGACCGAGCGGCAGTGGGAGAGCTACGGCCCGCAGGGCCAGCGAGACCTGCTCAGGGGAATCGCGATGCGCAGGCTCGGGGAGCCTGCCGACATCGCCAACGGCGTGCGGTTCTTCGTCGCCGAGCGGTCATCCTGGGTGACCGGGCAGACGCTGGCGATTGACGGCGGCGATGCTCTCCTTTGATCCCGACGTCTCCGGCTACCTGCGCGAGCTGAGCGAGTTCGTGGCGGTGCCGAGCGTGAGCCGGGATGCGCCAGCCGACACCATGCTCGCGGCGGCGCGGTGGCTGGCCGCGCAGCTGGATTTCGCCGGCGCCCGGGTGGTGCCGACCGGCGGCCACCCCGTCGTCCAGGGCGAGTGGCTGGGCGCGGGTGGCGCGCCGACCATCCTCGTCTACGGGCACTACGACGTGCAGCCCACGGGCGACCTGGCCGAGTGGATCACTCCGCCGTTCGAGCTGACCGCCGACGGCGGCGTCATGCGCGGCCGCGGCGCGACCGACGACAAGGGGCCGGTCTATGTCGTGCTCAAGACCGCGCAGGCCTTCCTGGCCCAGGAGCACGGCCTGCCGCTCAACGTGAAGTTCCTCATCGAGGGCGAGGAGGAGATCGGCAGCCCGCACCTGAGCGACTTCCTCCGCGACCATGCCCGCGAGCTGGCAGCCGACCTCGTGGTCTCCGCGGACGGCGCCATGTGGCGGCCCGACGAGCCGTCGGTGTCGCTCGCCTCCAAGGGCCTGGTCACGATGGACATCAGCGTCGAGGGCGCCGGCACCGACCTGCACTCCGGCCGGTACGGGGGAACGATCGCCAACCCGATCCACGTCCTGGCCGAGATACTGGCGAGCCTGCATGACCGCGACGGGACCGTCGCGGTGGCGGGCTTCTACGACGGGATCCCGGCGCTGACCGCGCAGCGCCGCCGGCAGATCGCGGCCATTCCTTTTGACGAAACGGAATACCTCGCCGAACTCGGCCTGCCCAGGGCGCACGGGGAGCGGGGTTACTCGACGCTCGAGCGCCTCTGGGAGCGGCCGACGCTGGAGGTCAACGGCGTGCGGGGCGGCGGCAAGTACACCGTGATCCCGCATCGCGCCGTCGCCCACGTGTCGTGCCGCCTCGTGCCCGGCCAGGACCCCGACCGGGTGATCGACGCCGTGACCGCCCATGTGACCGGCCGCGCCGCGGCCGGAGTGGCGGTCACCGTGCGCGCCGATCGGGCCAGGGTCCCCGCGTACATGATTCCGGCCAGCCACCCGGCGATCGGGGCGGCGACCGCCGCGCTCCAGGCCGTCTACCCTGACCAAGAGGTCCTGCACGCCAGCATCGCAGGCACGCTCCCGGCGGCGACGCTGTTCGAGCGGCTGCTCGGGGTCAAGACCCTGTTCTTCTCGTTCTCGACCGCCGACGAGAAGCTGCACGCACCCAACGAGTTCATGCGCATCGGGCGGCTGCGGGAAGGGATGCGAGCGTGGGAGCAGTTGTGGCGCCTGCTGGCGTCCGGACCATACCGCCTCGCCGCCGCGCCGCCGCCCCCGGGAGGTCACAGCGATGACGCCTGATCCGCCGAACAGCCCGCCGCCCGCCAGCCCCGCCAGCCCCGCCGGCCCCGGCAGCGGGCGCGGCTACGCCGCGTACTCCTACCTGACCGCGGGCGTGGACTTCCCCAGCTTCGAGCTGGCGCCTGAGTTCGGGCGGGTGCCCGGCTACGCCGCGGACCTGACCGGTGAGCAGCGGCGGCATGCCGGCGAGCTGCTGCGCGATGCCATGGTGATCAGCCTGCACGACCATCCGGTCCGCTTCCCGCTGCGGATGGAGGAGACCCCCGAGTACAACCGCACCGGGCGGCAGCATGCCGCGTACGCGGGCCTGGCAGCGTCCGGCATGACGGTCGTGTTCGACAACATGATGGACGGCACGGCCTGCGTCACCGGGAACGCGCCGTGGCGGTGGGACGACGTCATCACCGACCTGGGGATGCGCCAGGCCGACGTCGCCCACGCCGACGGCGTGCTGGTCGTCCGCACCGTGGCCGACATCGACGAGGCCTACCGCTCGGGCCGGGTGGGCCTGGTGTTCGGGCTGGAGGCCGCGACCCCGATCGAGAACGAGATCGACCGCCTCGACGTGCTCTACGGCCTGGGCATCCGGCAGATCGGGATCGCCTA
Source organism: Streptosporangiaceae bacterium (assembly GCA_035517035.1). GTDB lineage: Bacteria > Actinomycetota > Actinomycetes > Streptosporangiales > Streptosporangiaceae > Chersky-822. Next base: position 15,812 of record DATIZP010000135.1, read on the forward strand.
CTCCGACGCCAACGCGCTCGGCAGCGGCCTGTCCGAGGAGACCGACGGCGGGCTCACCGCGTTCGGCCGCCGGGCCGTGCGGCGGATGAACAAGCTCGGCCTGGCCATCGACCTGTCGCACTCCTCTGACCGCACCGCGCTCGACGTGTGCCAGGTCAGCGAGCGGCCGGTGCTCATCACCCACGCGGGCGCCCGGGCGGTGTGGGACACCCGCCGGATGAAGCCCGACGACGTGCTGCGCGCGGTCGCGCAGACCGGCGGCGTGATCGGGATGTCGGCGGCCCCGCACACCACGTTGTCCGCTGCCCATCCCAGGCACAGCATCGACTCGGTGATGGATCACTTCCTGTACTGCGCGGACCTGGTCGGCATCGACCATCTCGCGTTCGGGCCGGACACGCTCTACGGCGATCACGTCGCGCTGCACCGCATCTTCGCCCGCCTGCTCAGCCTGGGCCGGGCGACCGGCGGTCCCGCCTTCGAGCCGGTCGCCTACGTCGACGGCCTGGAGAACCCGACGGAGAACTTCGCCAACATCTGCGGCTGGCTGGTCAGGCGCGGCTTCGACGATGCCGCGATCCGCGCCGTCATCGGCGGCAACATCTACCGGGTGCTGCAGTCGATCTGGGTAGCCTGACTCGGCAGCCTGACTCGCGCCCCGGCTCAGCCGCCGGATGCCTCCTCGGCCACTTCCAGCCAGCGATCCTCCAGTGCTGCCCTTTCAGCCTTAACAGATCGCAGTTCCTCATCGAGCTCGATCAGGCGGGTGTAGTCGGCGGCGGCCGCGGCGAGCGCCTGATGCAGCTCAGACTCGCGGGCGGCGATCCGTTCTACCTGGCGGTCGAGCCTGGCCAGCTCCTTGCGAGCCTCCCGCAGCCGGCTAGCCGAGCCGGTGCGCTGGTCAGGCGCGGCAGCGCCGGGAGCCGCCGGCGGGCCGTCCAGCCCGGCCTCCCGCAGCCTGAGGTACTCGTCCACACCGCCGGGCAGGAACGGCAGCGCGCCGCCGACCAGGGCGAGCACGCGGTCGGTGACCCGCTCGAGGAAGTACCGGTCATGGCTGACCACGACGATCGAGCCTGGGAAGCCGTCGAGCAGGTCCTCGAGCTCGGTCAGCGTGTCGATGTCCAGGTCGTTGGTCGGCTCGTCGAGCAGCAGCACGTTCGGCTCGGCCATCAGCAGCATCTGGAGCTGCAGCCTGCGCCGTTCCCCGCCGGACAGGTCGGCCACCGGCGTCCACTGCCGGTCCGCGGTCAGGCCGAGCCGGTCGAGCAGCTGGCTGGCCGACAGCTCGCGCTTGCCGATCCTGACCGTGCCGCGCACCTGCTGCGCGGCCTCGAGCACGCGCAGCCCCGGGTCGACCGGCGCCGGCTCCTGGGTCAGGTAGCCGAGCCTGACGGTCTTGCCGGTCACCACCTCGCCCGAGCGGTCAAGGCCGGTGTTCACCCCGGCGAGCACGTTGAGCAGGGTGGTCTTGCCGCTGCCGTTCACGCCGACCACGCCGACCCGGTCGCCGGGCCCGAGCTGCCAGGTGACGTGGTCGAGCAGGACCCGCTCGCCCGCCCGCACGGTCACGTCGGTCAGGTCGATGACGGTCTTGCCGAGCCTGGCGGCGGCCAGCGCGCACAGCTCGACCGAGTCCCTGGCGGGCGGCTCGTCGGCGATCAGCGCGGCGGCGGCCTCGATCCGGAACTTGGGCTTGCTGGTCCTGGCCGGCGGGCCGGACCGCAGCCATGCGAGCTCCTTGCGCAGCAGGTTCCTGCGGCGCTGGTCCTGCGCGACCGCCAGCCTGGCCCGCTCGGCCTTGGCCAGCACGTACGCAGAGTAGCCGCCGTCGTAGGAGTAGACCTGGCCGTCGGCAAGCTCCCAGGTGCGTTCGGACACGGCGTCGAGGAACCACCGGTCATGGGTCACCACGACGAACGCCGTGCCGTGGCTGCTGAGGTACCCTGCCAGCCAGCCGATCGCCTCGATGTCCAGGTGGTTGGTCGGCTCGTCGAGCAGCAGCAGGTCGCGGGGGTCGCGGAGCAGCGCGGCCAGCGCGACCCGCCGCCGCTCGCCGCCGGACAGCCGCTCCGCGCTGGCCGCGAGGTCGATGCCGGACAGCAGGGCGGTGAGCAGGCCGCGTCCGCGGGCGTCCGCCGCCCACTCGTGCTCGGGAAGCGTTCCGAACACAAGCTCCCTGACCGATCCGGTCAGCTCAGCGGACTGGGGCAGGTAGCCGATCCGGGCGTCGCGTGACCTGGTCGAGCGGCCGGCGCTGAGGCCGACGCGGCCCGCGAGCGCCTCGAGCAGCGTGGTCTTGCCCGAGCCGTTGCGGCCCACCAGGCCGATCCGGTCGCCGTCCGCGACGCCGAGCGAGACCCCGTCGAGCAGCACCCGGGTCCCATAGGCCTTGACCGCGGACTCGAGGTTGACGATGTTCACACCGGGGCACCCGGCTCGATCACGCACGCTCCGGGCACCGGGCCGGCCACTACGGCGACCGCGCGGCACACCCCGGCGCCGGTGACCGCGATGGCCAAATCACGCGCGGCCTCGGCGTCGCCGGCGAGGAACGCGCAGGTCGGTCCCGAGCCTGAGACGACCGCGCCGAGCGCGCCGGCCTCCTTGCCCGCCGCGAGGGCGCGGCGGAGCAGCGGCTGCAGCGACAGCGCGGCGGGCTGGAGGTCATTGCTGAGCAGCGGGCCGACCGCGGCCGGATCGCCGGAGCGCAGCGCGGCCATCAGCTCGGTGCTCAGCGCGGGCGTCGTGACCTCGCCGTCGGCTTCGGGTCCGGTGCGGGCGGACCGCAGCCGGTCGCAGGCCGCGTACACGTCGGGTGTGGCCAGCCCCGACGCGCCGAACGCCAGCACCCAGTGGTAACCGCCTGAGGCCAGCGCCCTGGTCAGCCGCTCGCCCCGGCCGAGCCCGACCGCGGTGCCGCCGATCAGCGCGAACGGCACGTCGCTGCCGATCCGCGCCCCGATCTCGCCGAGCTCGGCGACCGACAGCCCGGCACCCCACAGCTCGTTGCAGGCCACCAGCGCGGCGGCCGCGTCGGCGCTGCCGCCGGCCAGCCCGGCCGCGATTGGTATCCGCTTGCGTATCTCGATCCTGACCCCGGCGGCACCCTGGCCGCGGCGGCCGGTCGCCCTGGCCAGCGCGGCGGCCGCGCGGACGGCGAGGTTGGCCGGGCCGAGCGGCACCGCGGGACCGCCCTCGCCGGAGACCGAGACGCTGGTGCGGTCCGCCTGGGTGACGGTCACCTCGTCGAACAGCGAGACCGCGTGGAAGACGGTGACCAGGTCGTGATACCCGTCGGCGCGCAGCGGACCGACCGAGAGCTGCAGGTTGACCTTGGCAGGCACCCGGGCGGTGACGGTCCTGGCAGGCCCGCGGACCGGCGTCATGTGCGTGGCGATTCGATGATCGTACGCGCCTGGCCCGCGGCCCGGGCAATCCGTACGTACTGCGCGACACCGAGCGCCTCGCCGCGCAGCGACGGGTCCACGCCGGCCGCGCGGAGCAGCCGCTCGGCGGCGCCTGCGGATCCCGCGACCGGGGCGAGCGCCGACCTGAGCGTCTTGCGCCGCTGGGCGAACGCTGCGTCGACGATCGCGAAGACCTGCTCTCGGCTCACCGGGGCGCTGCTCGCGGCGCTCTCCTGCGTGAGCCCGACACCGCGCCGACGGGGCCGGCGGTCGAACGCGACCAGCGCCGAGTCCACATTCGGCACCGGCCAGAACACCGACCGGGAGACCGTCCCGGCCCGCCGGGCGGTGCCGTACCAGGCGAGCTTGACCGAGGGGACGCCGTAGGTCCGGCTGCCGGGCGGCGCGCACATCCGGTCGGCGACCTCGGCCTGGACCATGACCAGCGCCCGGCTGATCGACGGCACCGCGTCGAGCAGGTGCAGCAGCACGGGCACGGCGACGTTGTACGGCAGGTTGGCGACTAGGGCCTCCGGCTGCTCGCCAGGCAGCTCGACCTCGGCCGGCGTGCCGCCGGCCGGGGTACCGACGGCCGGGGTGCCGACGGCCGGGGTGCCGACGGTCATCGCGTCGGCGGTGATCACCGTGAGGCGCCCGGCGAGGCCGGGCGCCCGGTCGGCCACCGTGACCGGGAGCTGCGCGGCCAGCACCGGGTCGACCTCGACCGCGATCACCCGCCTGGCCGCGCCGAGCAGGCCGAGCGTGAGCGACCCGAGCCCAGGGCCGACCTCGAGGACCGTGCCGTCCTTGTCGAGCCCGGCGAGCGAGACGATCCGGCGGATCGTCCCCGCGTCGATCACGAAGTTCTGGCCGAGCCGCTTGGACGGCCGCAGGCCGAGCCCGGCCGCGAGCTGCCTGATCTCGGCCGGCCCGAGCAGCCTGGCGCCCGCGGCCGTCCGGCCGGCCGCCTGCTCACTCACAGCGGCCACGCTAACCGGCTGGCTCGGCCGTCACCAGCAGCGACCGGCCGCGGTCGGCGCCGGTGCCGAAGTCCGCGGCGTCCGCGGACGTGACGACCCGCCAGCCGGCGCGCGCCAGCAGGTCGGCCTGGGCGGCCGCCGACAGGATCGTCAGCCACGGCTCGGTGTCCGCGGCCTGCCGCCGGGCGTTGGCCACCTCGAGCACCCTGGCCGAGTCAAGGCCGTCGGCGTGGGTCGAGAGGCTGACTGCGAGCACGCTGCCCGGGGCCCCGGCCTCGCGCAGCCCGGTGAGCAGCCGCACCGTGGCGGCCTGGTCGAGGTACACGAGCAGACCCTCGCACAGGAACAGGCTCGGCCGCGAAGGGTCGTGCCCAGCGCCCGCCAGCACGCCTGCCACGTCGCCGCTGGCGAGGTCGACGGCGGCGAGGACCGGCCCGCCGGTCCCGGCGTCCTGCGCGCCGATCGCCTCGAGCCTGGCCCGCTTGTCGGCCTGGGTCGCCGGGTGGTCGAGCTCGAAGAACCGCACGCCGGGGGTGCGGAATCGCAGCGCCCGGTCGTCGTAACCCGCGCCCAGGATCACGACCTGGCCGATTCCGGCGGCGATGGCCCCGATCACCTGCTGGTCGAAGAAGACGGTCCTGGCCTCCAGCGAGGCCCGCATGCCGGGCAGCGGCGCCGGCCGCATCCCGGCGCACAGCCGGCGCTGCGCGGCGGGGTCGCCATGCTCGCTCTGCGGCCGGTCGAATTCGGCCCTGGTCATCGCCACGGCCTGGCCGGTACGCGACGGGCTGGCCTGACCAGACTCGTTCATCTCGGCTAGCCCCGCGAGCCGAACACGCGCTCGCCGTTGGCCATCACCGCGGCGCACAGCTCGGCCACGTCCATCCGCTTGCACGCGGCGACGGCCCGCAGCGTGTGCGCGACCTGGGCGGGCGCGTTCTGCCTGCCCCGGTTGGGCACCGGGGTCAGGAAGGGCGCGTCGGTCTCGACCAGGATCAGCTCGGGCGGCGCGACGGCGGCCGCCTCGCGCAGGTTGCCGGCGCTCGGGTAGGTCACGTTCCCGGCGAAGCTCATCACGTAGCCGCGGTCCGCGCATCGCCTCGCGAGCTCGCCGTCGCCGGAGAAGCAGTGGAACACGACCTGCTCGGGCGGGTCCTGTTCGGAAAGAAGGGCGAGCACGTCGTCGTGCGCGTCGCGGTCGTGGATCACCAGCGCCTTCCCGGCGCGCCTGGCGATCTCGATGTGCGCGCGGAACCAGTCCCGCTGGACCTCCGCCGGGGAGCTGTCCCGGTAGTAGTCGAGCCCTGTCTCGCCGACCGCGCGGACGCCCGGCTGCATCGCAAGCCTGGCGATCATCGGGAGCACCGCGTCCCGGCCCGCGCCCTGCTCGGCCCTGGCCGTCTCGTTCGGGTGGATGGCGACCGCCGCGTAAACGCCCTCGTGCTCGGCGGCGCAGGCGGCCGACCAGCGGGACGACTCGACGTCGCAGCCGACGGTCACGACGCGGGCGATGCCGACCGCCCTGGCGTCGGCGAGCACCTGCTCCACGGGCTCGGTCAGCATGTCAAGATGCGTGTGCGAGTCGAAGGCCGGCGCGGGCAGCGGCTCGGGCGCCGGGGCGAGCGGCGCGTCGGTGATCGAGGTCATCGGCCGGTCAGGTCGCCGCCGGTCAGGCGCCGGGCTCGGTCTCGTAGCCGCCGAGCCGGTTGAGCTCGTCGACCACCACCGCGGGGTCGATCTTGGCAAACAGCGGCGTCGGGGCCTGCAGCGGCGTGCCCGGCCTGATGGCGACGCGCGCCCACGCCGCCTGGCCCGAGTAGTCGCCGGTGATCACCGGGTACGCGCGGCCGCCTTCCTCCTCCACCTCGTCGATCCGCGGCATGTCGGCCCAGCGGCCCTGGCCGCCGAGCATCTCGAACACCTGCTGGCTCGACCTGGGCAGGAACGGGGTCAGCAGCGTCTTGCCGTCGTCGACAAGCTGCAGCGCCACGTGCAGGATCGTCCGCATCCGGTCGGGGTCGGTCTCGCGCAGCTTCCACGGCGCCTGGTCGGACAGGTACTTGTTGGCCTCGCCGAGCGTGCGCATGGTCTCGGTGATCGCGGCCTTGAACCGCGACCGCGACAGCGACTCGTCCACGGCGGCGAACGCGGCGCTGGAGCGCTCGAGTATCGCGGCGTCTGCGGCGGTCAGCTGGCCGGCCTCGGGGATCGAGCCGATGTTGCGCGCGGCGAACGAGATGCTGCGGTTCACCAGGTTGCCCCAGTTCGCGACGAGCTCGTCGTTGTTGCGCCTGATGAACTCGCTCCAGGTGAAGTCGGTGTCCTGGTTCTCCGGCCCGGCCACGGCGACGTAGTAGCGCAGCGCGTCCACGTCGTAGCGGGACAGGAAGTCGCGCACGTAGATCACCACGGCACGGGAGGACGAGAACTTGCGGCCCTCCATGGTCAGGTACTCGCTCGACACCACCTCGGCGGGCAGGTTCAGCGCGCCGAGCGCTCCAGGCGTTCCTCCCTTGCCTCCCTTGCCGCTGTAGCCGAGCAGCATGGCCGGCCAGATCTCGGCGTGGAAGACGATGTTGTCCTTGCCCATGAAGTAGTAGGAAAGCGCCTCGGGATCCTGCCACCAGGCGCGCCAGGCGTCCGGGTCGCCGGAGCGCCGCGCCCACTCGATCGAGGCGGACAGGTACCCGATCACCGCGTCGAACCAGACGTAGATCCGCTTGTCCGGCCGGTCCCGCCAGCCGTCCAGCGGAATCGGGACGCCCCAGTCCAGGTCCCTGGTGATCGCGCGCGGCTGCAGGTCGCCGAGCAGGTTGAGGGAGAACTTGAGCACGTTGGGCCGCCACTGGCCGCTCTTGGACTGCAGCCAGGTGCCGAGCACGTCGGCGAAGGCCGGCAGGTCGAGGAAGAACTGCTCGGTCTCGACGAAGACGGGAGTCTCCCCGTTGATCTTCGACCGCGGGTTGATCAGGTCGGCCGGGTCGAGCTGGTTCCCGCAGTGATCGCACTGGTCGCCGCGAGCCCCGTCGTGCCCGCAGATCGGGCAGGTTCCCTCGATGTACCGGTCGGGCAGGGTGCGGCCGGTGGACGGCGAGATCGCGCCGAGCGCGGACTTGGCGAAGATGTAGCCGTTGTCGTACAGGCCCGTGAAGATCTCCTGGGTGACCGCGTAGTGGTTCAGCGTCGTGGTCCTGGTGAACAGGTCGTACGTCATGCCAAGGCCGGTCAGGTCCTCGGCGATCACCCGGTTGTAGCGGTCGGCGAGTTCGCGCGCCGTCACGCCCTCGGCGTCGGCCTGCACCTGGATCGGCGTGCCGTGCTCGTCGGTGCCACTGACCATCAGCACCTTGTCCCCGGCCATCCTGTGGTACCTGCTGAACATGTCGCAGGGCAGCCCGAACCCGGAGACGTGGCCGATGTGACGTGGGCCGTTGGCATACGGCCAGGCTGGCGCCGCCAGGATGTGACGGCTCTGAGTTGACATGGCATCAAGCCTAGGGGCATCACGGGCCCGGTCGCCTGCCGCCCGTTCGCGCGGACGGCAGGACGCTGGGCGGTATGCGGGGATAAGCCGGAAATTTGATGGCTGCGGCGATCCGGCGTGGCGTAGCCTCACCTGAAGCGGTGGGACGAGCGGCGGCTGCGCTGTGCCGAACCCGAACCGCAACCGGCCATGACGCCCGGGACGCGTCGGCCGGCCCTACGATGACTGCGATGAGAACTTCCGGGTACATCCCTCACGCGCCGGCCTCCAATGCGGATACCGGCGGGCGCGATGCCGCGCTCGCGCTGCGTGACCGGCTGGTGCCGCCGATGCCGCCCGCCTCGCTGTGGGGCTGGGGCGGCCCGCTGCTGGTGACCCTGTTCGGCGGGTTCCTGCGGTTCTACCGGCTCGGCGTGCCGCACTGGATCGTCTTCGACGAGACGTACTACGTTCCCGACGCCTATTCGATCCTGCGGCACGGCGTCGAGCTCAATCACGTCAAGAACGTCAAGGCGCTGCTGGCGCATGGCAGCACGCACATACTGACCGGCAGCGGCGAGTACGTGGTGCACCCACCGCTCGGCAAGGTCCTGATCGCGGTCGGCGAGTGGCTGTTCGGGCTGACGCCGTTCGGCTGGCGGTTCGCCGTCGCGGTCGTCGGGACGCTGGCGATCCTGATGACCGCGCGGATCACCCGCCGGATGACCCGCTCCACGCTGCTCGGCTGCGTGGCCGGCCTGCTGATGTCGCTTGACGGGCTCGAGCTCGTGCTCAGCCGGATCGCGATCCTGGACATCTTCGTGATGTTCTGGGTGCTCGCCGCGTTCGGCATGCTCGTGCTCGACCGCGACGCATCCAGGGCCAAGCTTGTCGAGCTGACGACCGCGCCGGGCGCCGACCTGTCCGGCGGCGGGCCGAAGCTGGGGATCCGCTGGCGCAGGGTGCTCGCCGGGCTGTTCCTCGGCTGCGCCTGCGCGTCCAAGTGGAACGGCGTCTGGTTCATCTTCGGGTTCGCCGCGATGACCATCGCCTGGGACCTCGGCGCCAGGCGGGCGCTCGGCTACCGCGACCGGCTGGGCGGCGTGCTGCGCAGCGACGTCAAGTGGCTGCCGGTCTCGTTCGGCATCGTGCCGGTGGCCGCCTACGTCGCGGCCTGGAGCGGCTGGTTCGCCAGCAGCCTCGGCTACGACAGGAACTGGGCCGCGTTCAACGGCAACCATACCCCGATCTGGTCCACCCTGGACTCCTGGTACCAGTACCAGAAGTCGATGCTCGGCTTCGGGCTCGGACTGACCTCGCATGCCGGCTACACATCGGGCCCGTGGACGTGGATTTTCGTCGGCAGGCCGGTCTCGATGTTCTACAGCACGCCGGACACCTGCGGTTCCCTGCACTGCTCGCAGGAGGTGCTGGCGATCGGCACCCCGGCGATCTGGTGGGCGTCGATCCCCGCGCTGCTCTTCTGCCTGTTCTGGTGGATCTCAAGGCGCGACTGGCGAGCCGGAACGGTGCTGCTCGCCGTGGCCGCTGGCTGGCTGCCCTGGTTCTGGTTCGCCTGGCACGACAGCCGGACCGAGTATTACTTCTACGCGGTCGCGTTCCTGCCGTACCTGGTCATCGCGATCACGCTGTGCCTCGGGCTGATCATGGGTCCGGAGCTCGCCTCGCCGAGCAGGCGCGCGACCGGCGCCGTGATCGTCGGCGCCTACCTGCTGCTGGTGGTGGCCGACTTCGGTTTCATGTACCCGGTGCTGGCGGCCCAGGCCATCCCGTACGCGGACTGGCACCAGCGGATGTGGTTCAGCAGCTGGATCTGACCCCCCGCCCGATCCGAGCCACCCCGGATCCGAGCCACCCCGAGTCCGAGCCCCGCGCGACCCGGGCTCCGCCCGATCCGAGCGCCGACCCCCACCCGCTTGCCCGTGCAATCGCGACATGACGCGAGTACCATCGTGACTTAGAGTGGACGCGCACAGTCGGCTGGTCACCCCGGCGTCGGCCGACTGGTCCCGTGTACGCAGGCAAAGGACGCCATGGCCGCCGCACCTCAATCAGCACCGGACGGCTCCGACTTCGAGCAGCAGGTCGGTCCGTACGTCGGGCAGTTGTATCCCGCGGCGCTGCGGCTGACCCGCAACGCCAGCGACGCCGAGGACCTGGTCCAGGAGACCCTGGCCAAGGCGTACCTGGCCTTCGGCCAGTTCACCCCGGGCACCAACCTACGCGCCTGGCTGCACAGGATCCTGGCCAACACGTTCATCAGCGCCTACCGCAGGAAGAAGCGGGAGCCGCTGCTCGCCTCGGGCCCCGACACCGAAGGCTGGCAGGCGCACCAGGACGCATTCGCCCCGATGGCCGCCTCGGCCGAGGCCGAGGCGCTTGACCGGATGGCCGACTCCGAGGTGCTACGCGCGCTGCGCGACCTGCCGGAGGACTTCAGGACTGCGGTCTACCTGGCCGATATCGAGGGCTACCCGTACCGCGAGGTCGCCAGGATCATGGGCACCCCGATCGGCACCGTCATGTCGCGCCTGCACCGCGGCCGCGAGCGCCTCCGCACCCGACTCGCCGCCTACGCCCCCGCCGGTCCCACCCCCGCTACCGCCTAACCCGCGGAACCCCGGACTCCATGATCACGGTAGCTTTCTGTCGCCTGGAGTAGGTAATCTACCGTGATCATGGAGCCCAGCCAGCGCCGAGCAGGCTGACCACGACCGGGAGGCCGACGACGGGCGATCAGCGGCGCACGTAGAGGGTGAGCAGGACGGACTGAACACGCCAGCGGCGGACCAGGTGCATGGCCGCGATGACCCGCTGGACGAGTGGGCTCTCCGATGCGGCACTCTCGCCGGGCAGCGGCCGCGCCCACTGCACGGTCCACAGTCTCGTCACGCCGCCTAGTCGCGCCGCCACGATGCTCGGCGCGGCGGACAGCCCGCGGATCGTCGCCGAGGTGAGCGGGGACTCACCGTGTCCGACGTCCCGCAGCGACCTGAACGGCGCCGGGTAGGCCACGCCGACCAGTTCGGCGTCCCAGGGCAGGTAGATGACCGCGTCGCCGGGCTTCTCGTGCGCGGCCACGACCGCGGCGACGGCGCGCAGGTCGTCGGGCCGGGCCGTGGCCTGCCTGATGTCGGCCTGCGGGCCGATCAGGGCCGCGGCCATCGCGACCGCGAGCACGGCGGGCGGCGCGACCGACGCCAGCTTGATCTGCGGGCCGGTCAGGCCGCGGTCCCTGGCGGCCTTGCCGGCGAGCGCGCCAAGCCAGACCAGGCCCGCAGATGTCAGCAGCGCGAGCGCCGGAAGACAGAACACGACGTACCGCTCGACGAAGAGCGGATGGGCGAACGAGACCGCGAGCAGCAGGACCGGCGGCAGCACCAACCACGGCAGGCACACGGCGGCCAGTGTCAGCCCGC
>DATIZP010000136.1:0-7853 GCA_035517035.1 Streptosporangiaceae bacterium
CTGGCCGGCCAGGGCTGGGTGCTCGTCAGGCTCGGCGGCGCCATCGCGGCATTCGCCGACGCCTGCCCCCACCGGCGGGCGCGGCTGTCGGCGGGGCAGGTCGTCGGCGGCAGCCTGCAGTGCACGTACCACGGCTGGCGGTTCGCCAGCGACGGCCGGTGCGTGGCGATCCCGGCCCTGGAGGACTCCGCGTCGATCCCGGCCCGTGCCGCGCTGGACCGCCCGGCGGAGGTCGCCGAGCGCGAAGGGCTGGTCTGGCTGGCGCCGCTGCCGCCGCGAGCGCCGCTGCCCGAACTGGCACCTGGCGTGCCCCTGGGCGGCGACGGCATCGCGACGGTGCGACTGCCTGTGCTGCGCGTGGAGGCCAACGCGGCGATCCTGATCGACAACTTCCTCGACGAGGCGCACCTGCCGTTCGTGCACGCGGCGACGATCGGCGGCGCGGGGCCCGAGCCCATCCCGCGTGCCGACGTCGTGCGCCGGGGCCTGTCGTTCACCGCGGTCCGCGAGCACACGTTCACCAACCTCACCGATCCGGCGGTGCGCGACGGCACCCGGCCGGCGGTGCAGCGGCGCCGGATGACCTACCGGTACCAGGCGCCGCTGACCGCGACGCTGCTGCTTGAGTTCCTCGACGCCGGTGGCTGGCAGTTCCTGACGTTCACGGTGACGCCCGAGGACGACCGCGCCTGCCGCGTGTACCAGACGGTGACCGGCCCGGGCCTCGCCGACCCTGAGCAGGCCGACAGCGCGGCAAAGTACGAGATGATGATCTTCGAGGAGGACCTGGACCTGCAGCGGCGGGCCCTGTCTGGCCTGGAGTTCCCGCTCGACCCGGCCGCCGAGCTGCACACCAGAGCCGATCGCGTCTCGGTCGAGTTCCGCCGCGCGCTCGCGGCGGCGGTCGGGAGCTAGCCATGGCCCGGCCGACCGCCGAGGTCGCCTACCTCTCCTCATGCGCCGAGAAGTGCACTAGACCCGGCCGAACGGCTAGCCCGGGGCTGACCGCTCAGTCGGTGCCGGACTCCATCGCGGCCCGGTCGAGGAGCTCCTGCTCGTCGTCGGCCAGACCGCGGGAGGCGATCGCATCGGCGCCGCCCTCGGGCAGGTCGCCGACGAGTTCGGTCCTCGTGGGGGTGCCGATCAGCTGGGCGTGAGCGGTGCCGACCATGCCGAGGCCCGCGTACTGCTCGAGCTTGGCGCGCGAGTCGGCAATGTCGAGGTTGCGCATCGTCAGCTGGCCGATCCGGTCAAGCGGGCCGAACGCTGAGTCCTCGGTGCGCTCCATCGACAGCTTGTCGGGGTGGTAACTGAGCGCCGGCCCGACGGTGTCCAGGATCGAGTAGTCCTCGCCGCGGCGCAGCCGCAGCGTGACCTCGCCGGTGATCGCGGCGCCGACCCAGCGCTGCAGCGACTCGCGCAGCATCAGCGCCTGCGGGTCGAGCCAGCGGCCCTCGTAGAGCAGGCGGCCAAGCCGGCGCCCTTCGGCGTGGTAGGCCGCGATGGTGTCCTCGTTGTGGATCGCGTTGATCAGCCGCTCGTACGTCACGTGCAGCAGCGCCATGCCCGGGGCCTCGTAGATCCCGCGGCTCTTGGCCTCGATGATCCGGTTCTCGATCTGATCGGACATGCCGATGCCGTGCCGGCCGCCGATCGCGTTGGCCGCCATGACCAGGTCGACCGGCGTGGCGAACCGAGATCCGTTGATGCTCACCGGCCGTCCCCGGTCGAAGCCGACCGTGACGTCCTCGGGAACCACCTCCACCGCGGGGTCCCAGAACGCCACGCCCATGATCGGCTGGACGGTCTCGATCCCGTTGCCGAGGTGCTCCAGGGTCTTGGCCTCGTGGGTGGCGCCCCAGATGTTCGCGTCGGTCGAGTACGCCTTCTCCGCGCTGTCGCGGTAGGGCAGGTCATGCGCGGCCAGCCATTCGCTCATCTCGCGGCGGCCGCCGAGCTCGCCGACGAACGCGGGGTCCAGCCACGGCTTGTAGATCCGCAGGTTCGGGTTGGCGAGCAGCCCGTACCGGTAGAACCGCTCGATGTCGTTGCCCTTGAACGTCGATCCGTCGCCCCAGATCTGCACGTCGTCCTCGAGCATCGCCCGGACCAGCAGCGTGCCGGTGACCGCGCGGCCCAGCGGTGTCGAGTTGAAGTAGGACCGGCCGCCTGAGCGAATGTGGAACGCGCCGCACGCCAGCGCCGCCAGGCCTTCCTCGACCAGCAGGGTCCGGCAGTCCACCAGCCTGGCGATCTCGGCGCCGTGGGACCTGGCCCGCCCGGGGACCGCGCCGATGTCGGCCTCGTCGTACTGCCCCAGGTCAGCGGTGTACGTGCAGGGCACCGCGCCACGCTCCCGCATCCACGCCACCGCGGCCGAGGTGTCCAGGCCACCGGAGAACGCAATGCCCACCCGCTCGCCGACCGGCAGCGAGGCAATTACCTTCGACATGCGCACGAGCATGCCATCCATGCCATCGGGAGCACGACCTTTCGCGCAGCGTCAGCTGCGCCAGCTGCTGAGGTCGGCCGCCACCCGAGGGTCTTCGAGCAGCTCGGTGGTCTGCCCACCGGTGCGGTCGTAGTAGGCGGCGAGTGCGTCAAGCGGATCCTGGCCGGGCTGCCCGCCGGCCAGCACGAGCAGGCTGGCGACCCGGTCGGGCGCCACCGTGTACACCCACTCGTACGACGTGATCCCCTCGCCGAAGAACTCGGTGACGCCGGCGCCCTGGTCGTGGCCGATCACGCGCAGCGTGCCGTCCTCCTCGATCTGCGCGGTCTCGAGCTGCGTGCCGCCCTCGTCGCTGGTGTCGCGGAGCAGGACCCGGCGGACGGCTCGGCCGGGCGGCGGGCAGGCGCGCGTGGCACTGGCGGTCTGCTGCGTACCGGGGATCTGATGGACGCGATGCGGTGCGCTGACCACGGCGCGGCGGTCGAAGATGCCGCTGGCGGCGAACTGGTCGACGTCCCGCCGCTGGTCGGCCTGCACCTCGAACAGCGGACGCAGCGTGCCGTCGTCGGCGCGGATCAGCGGTACGCAGATGAGCTCGACGGCCGGGTCCGTGGCGGTGGCCGGCCTGCCGGGGAAGACCCAGCCGGTGGTGACGCGTGCGTGCCGGCGGGTGGAGGTCCACGCCGTCTCGACCGGCTCGCCGAACTGCCCGGTCAGGAACGACAGCACGGCGTCGGGCTCGACGTCGGCGGGGCACGGCACGGTCCGCGGTTCGCCGGCCGGGCGGGAGGTCCCGGCGCTGACCGGGGTGATGGTCACGTACAGCTGCATGGCGCGTCCTCCACGATGATGCGGCCCGCAAGCCGCCCGGGCGGCGGTATCGGCTCGGCCCCCGGTCAGCTCCCGGTCACTGGCATCGTGCGGCCCCGAGGTTGGCGGTGACCTTGCAGTCCGCTTGACGCATCGGTTGATGCCGGGCGCGGCGGCCTCAGGACCTTTCGGCCAGGGCCGTCATGTCGGCGATCACTCGGTCGAGCTCGCCGGACAGCCCGTCAGGGACGCGGCCGGCGAAGCACGCGGCGAGCGACCGGTAGTACCACAGGTGCGCGGCCGGGTCCTTCTGGCCGAACCTGTCCCACAACGCCGGTCCCAGCGAGCGCAGGTCGGCGACGATGCTGCGGGCGTTGTGCAGCTTGTCGCAGGCCGATACCAGCAGCACGGCCGGGTCGGTCTCGGCGGCAATGTGCGTGATGTAGCTCGCCTTGCGGTCCTGCCAGGGCGGCTTGGCTCGGCCTGGCACGGCGACCGCGTCCGAGCAGGCCAGGACGATGTCAGCGATCGTGGCGCCGAACTCGGCGCGGATGCGCGCGGCGGTGGCCGCGCCGTCAGCGGAGTCCTCGACGGCGTCGTGCAGCAGGCCGGCGATCGCCGCGTCCTCGCCGCCGCCATACTCAAGCACCAGCGCGGCCACGGACATCAGGTGGGACAGGTAGGGGACGCCGGTGCCCTTGCGTACCTGGGCCGCATGGATCCCGGCCGCGAGGCCGAAGGCGCGCTCGAAGCGCTCGGTCAGGACCGGGGCGTTCGCGGTGACGTCGACCATGGCCGGAGCGTACGCGAGCCGGACCGAGCGGGCCAGCGGCGCCGCCTGGCTCAGGGCCGCGGCGCCCGCTCGCCGTGCACGGCGGTGTACTCGGCGGCCAGCCAGGGGCCGAGGTCCTCGATGAACTGCCGCAGCACCGCGGGGTCGACCGACGGCGCGCGGGCAACTCCGGCCGCGGCCCGCATCTGCCCGGCGCGCTCGGGATAGTAGCCGCCGAAGATCTCGGCGGAACGCTTCAGGTCGCTGGTCCAGCCGCCCCAGCGCGGCATGACCAGGGTGAACCCGGTGCGGACCAGCTTGCGCCCGATGCCGCGGCTGAGCGCACGACGGGCGGCATCGGTGACGGCGCCGGCCACCTTGGCGCGCCACTCGGGGAGCTGCACCCCGAGGTCGCCGTTGGTCTCGCGGGCGAGCAGCGACGTCGGTCGGTAGCCGGGCAGCCGCGCGGCAAGATCCTCCCCGAGCAGCGGCGTGCACAGGCAGGCGACGAAGAAGCCGCCGTCATAGCGCTCGATCTCGCTGAGCAGCAGGCCCTCGCTGGCCAGCAGCACGCCGACCCCGTTGACCTGCGGGAACGAGCCGTCGATCGCGGCCTCCATGCGGCTGGCGGCGGCCCGGTCGGCGGGTGTCGGCTCGCCGCGGGTGACGACCTGGACGTCGAGGTCCGAGACACCGGGCACCGCGGTGCCGCGCGGGATGCTCCCGTACAGGTACGCGCTGTGCAGCCGGCCGCCGTCGAACGCCGCCGTGATCTGATCGCGGGCGGCGGCCACGACGGGGGCGAACGCGGCCGGCACGAGAGCCAGGTCGCCCTCGCGCGCGATCGTGCCGTCCGCTGCCAGCCCCCGGTCCGCTAGGTCCTCCATGCGACCCACCATGCCGGGTGCGGCCGGCCGCCGCCGAATGGTTTTCTCACCTCGTTCCCGAACGGCCTTGACTCTGACGCAGCGTGAGGGGTGCAAGCTCGTGTCATGTTCAGCATTGGCCAGTTCGCCAGGCTCAGCGCCGTGTCGGTCCGCACACTCCGGCACTACGACGAGATCGGGGTGCTGCGCCCGGCCTCGGTCGACCCGGACACCGGCTACCGCGGCTACACGGCCGACCAGCTCGGCCAGCTCAACCGGATCGTGGCGCTCAAGGAGCTCGGGCTGTCCCTGGCCCAGGCCAGGCGGCTGCTCGACGGGATCACGCTGGACGAGCTCCAGGGCATGCTGCTGCTGCGGCGCGCCCAGCTGGAACAGGAGATCGAGCAGCACCGCAGCCAGCTGCTCGGAGTTGAGGCACGGCTCAGGTTCATCGCGAGGGAGGGCTCCATGCCAGCCGACGACATCATCGCCAAGAAGATCCCCGCCATCGGCGTGGTGGCCATCTCCGAGTACGTGGCGACGCTCGGCCCGGCCACCGTGGTCCCGGCGGTCAACCGGTGCGCCGAGCAGTTCGACCAGCTCGGGATCAGGGACATGATCAAGGAGACCGGGCCGTACATGTTCTTCTACGACGACGACGGCGAGAGCGGCGGCACGATGCACCTTGCGCTGCCCGTGGCCGAGCCGCCCGGCGAGCTGCCCGCGCCCGCCACGTACGCCGAGCTGCCGGCGATCGAGGCCGCCGTCACCGTGCGCAGCGGCGCGGCCGCCAGCATCTTTCCCGTCGTCTACCACGACCTGGTCAGGTGGATCACCGAGCACGGGTTCCAGCCGCGCTTCCCTGGCCGCGAGATCTGGGTCCACGAGGTCGACGACATCGAGCGCGTCAGCGAGCAGGTCTTCGAGGTGCAGCTGCCGTTCACCCGGCCGGACGCTGCTCCTGCTGCTCGTCCCTGACCCACAGCGCCACCAGGCCGCGCAGGTGGGCGATGAACTGGTCGTGCTCGTGCGCTGGGTACCCGGCCCGCACGGTCCGCACGAGCAGGTCGTCAAAGCCGGACCCGGCAACCCAGTCGAGCACCACGTCGTTCAGCAGGCCCAGGCTGCTCGCGCAGAAGTCCAGGTACCTGTCCCGGTCGAAGTAGGCGTCGGCGAGCACCCGGTACGCGGATAGCTTCTGGCCGTAGCTGAGACCCGGGTCATCGGCGATCTCGAAGTACCGGCCGGTGTCCAGGTCGAGCCGCGGCCGCCGCCCGGTGACCAGCACGAACACGCACCACTTCACCAGCGCCTTCATCGCCCAGGGGAAGTAGTAGTGCAGGCTGGTCAGCGCGACGTCAGGGCACGCGTTGGCGTAGTCGATGGGGTAGACCTCGGCGCCCTTCACCAGGGTCTCGCACGAGTTGAATTCCCACCGGAAGAACGCGTTGACCAGCCGGCTGATGGTTACCACCTCCTCGCCCGCCGGCGCGGAGAGGAAGTCGTGGTCGACCGCGTACCGCAAGTGCATGGGCTGCTCGGGCCTGAACCGCATCACCATGGTCTCGGCGCCGATCGACAGCGAGCGGGCGAACGCGTCGTAGTCGTCGATCGCCTTCTGCAGGTGCATCAGCATCTCGCCGCTGTCGTCGTAGGAGGCGTGCAGCTCGGCGGCGTTGCCGATCCTGGAGACGCCGCGCCATGCGCCGCCGTCGTAGGGTTTCATGTACAGCGGATAGCCGATGCCGCGGGCGATGGCGTCGAGGTCGAACGGCTGGTTGTACTTGGCTGAGGTGTAGGCGTAGCGTGCGTTGTCCAGCGGGTGCTTGTACGGCACAAGCACGGTGTCCGGCACCTTCAGGCCGAGCCGCATCATCGCGCAGTACGCGGCGTGCTTTTCCATCGACTGGAACGTGAACGGGCTGTTCAGCAGGTACACCCGGTCCATCAGTGCGACCTTCTTCAGCCATTCGCGCGGGTGGTAGTACCAGTAGGCCAGCCGGTCGACGACGAGCTGGTAGCGCGGCCGGTAGCGCAGGTTGAACGGCTCGATCGTGATCCGCTCGCAGTCGAACGCGTGCCGGGTGCCGTCCGGCCCGCTGACCGGGCCGAGCCGCCGCAGGAACTCCTCGAACGCCGCTGGCCAGTCCTCCTCGGTGCCGAGCAGCATCCCGATCAGGTGCCGAGTTGTCAACGGGGACCTCCCTGTCAGCAGAACCTGGGCAGGTGGTGGGCGAGCTGTGCGCGCCAGGACGTCCAGTCGTGCGGCACGTCATAGCCCCACAGGTCAAGTTCGTGCCTGATGCCCTTGCGGTCGAGCACGGCGGCGAAGCGCCTGGTGCTGTCCAGCGAGCCCGTGCTGTCCTCCCACGCGCCCTGGCCGCACACCAGCAGCAGGCTCACCCGGCCGCGCAGCCAGCCGAGGTGCTCGCCGTGCAGGTGCTCGACGTAGTCCAGCGGATTGTTGAAGTACGCCTCTGAGCCACGCTCGCCCCACCCGCGCCACGAGGAAGGGTCGTAGTTGCCTGACAGGCACAGCGCGAGCGGGAACAGGTCGGCCCGTTTCAGCGCGAAGTTGGCCGCGTGGAACGCGCCCAGGCTGCACCCGAGCGTGGCTACCTCGGCGTGGCCGCCGCAGTCGCGGTGGATCCAGGGCACCACGTCGCTGACGATCCATGATTCATAACGGCCATGCCGACGGGCTCGCTCCTCGACCGGGATCTCCGAGTTCGACCAGGACTGCCCGTCGTAGCTGTCGACGCAGTAGAGCTTCACCCGGCCGGCCTCGAGCAAGTGCTCGATCGCGCCGACCATGCCGTTGTTCTCGAAGTCCCATGCCCGGCCCTGCTCAGAGGGGAACGCCAGCACCGGCCTGCCCCAGTGGCCGTACCTGACGACGGTGCCCGCGGCGCCCATGGCGTCCGACCAGAGCTCGGTCACCTCCCTGATCACG
>DATIZP010000137.1:0-25835 GCA_035517035.1 Streptosporangiaceae bacterium
CGGGCCAGCACGGCCTCGACCTCGTCGATGACCGCGGCGGGGCTGAAGGCCGTGTGGATGTAGACCGTCCCGGCAGTCAGGATCGCCTGCAGGCACTGGCCGAAGCCGCCCAGGTGGAACAGCGGCAGGATCTGCAGGTGGCGCGACCCGGCGGCCTGATCGCCGATCTCGATGGCGAAGTCGGCGACGCTCATCATCAGCGCGCCGTCGCGCGCCACTCGATGACGTGAATCCAGCTCTGCATCTGCCGCGTCCCCTTCGTCCGCAGGACGTATCGTTGCAGAAGCGACTTCTGTCAGACAGACTCCCGAACGAGGAAATTTCCCGTTCCGGGAGGAGCGATGCGCCACCCCGACCTCGCCGCCGTGCTCAGTGACGTGCGGTCCGGGCTGATCCCGGCGCACGTCTACAACGACCCGGAGATCTTCGCGCTGGAACGGGACCGGCTGTTCAGCCGGGCCTGGGTGTTCCTCGCGCACGAGTCGGAGATCCCCGCGCCCGGCGACTACGTGGTCCGCCGGGTGCTGGCCGACTCGTTCATCGTGGCCAGGGACGAGGGCGGCGAGGTCCGGGTCATGTTCAATATGTGCCTGCACCGCGGCATGCAGGTGTGCCGGGCCGAGATGGGCAACGCCTCGCACTTCCGCTGCCCCTACCATGCCTGGACCTACCGCAACGACGGCCGCCTCGCCGGGGTGCCGTTCCACGCCGAGGCCTACGGCGGTGAGGACGGCTTCGGCCGGACCGGCCAGTCGCTGCTGCCCGCCCCCTCGATGGACTGCTACAACGGCCTGATCTTCATCAGCCTGGATCCCGATGCGCCTGCGCTGCGGGACTGGCTGGGTGACTTTGCGTTCTATCTGGATCTTTATACCTGGCAGACCCCGGCGGGCGTCGAGCTGCGCGGCCCGCAGCGCTGGCGGGTGAAGGCGAACTGGAAGATCGGCGCGGAGAACTTCGCCGGGGACAGCTATCACACCCCGCACACCCACGCCAGCGTCGTCGACATCGGGCTGTTCCGCGAGCCGCGGGCGAGCAAGCGCAAGGAAGGCGCGCTGTACGTGGCCGGGCCGGGCGCCGGCACGACGTACAAGCTGCCGCCCGGCGGGTCGCTGCACGAGCAGCTTGCCTACGTCGGCTACCCGGACGAGATGATCGCCGCCATGGCCTCGACCTGGTCGGCCGGTCAGCGAGCGCTGATCGCTGACAGCGGCTTCATGGTGTCTGCGGCCACCTTGTTCCCGAACCTGTCCTTCGTGCACAACTGGCCGCGGATCGACGAGGCCGGCACGGTGGTGCCGTTCATCTCGGTGCGGCAGTGGCAGCCGGTGTCCGAGCGGGAGACCGAGGTCTTGTCCTGGTTCGCCGTGGACGCATCGGCGCCCGAATCGTTCAAGCGCGACTCCTACCGTGCGTACCTGATGTGCTTCGGCACCTCGGGCATGTTCGAGCAGGACGACGTGGAGAACTGGGTCTCGATCACCGACATGGCCGCCGGGACCATGGCCAGGCGGCTGCGGCTGAACTCGCGGATGGGCCTGACCTCGGATGACGAGCCGATCAAGCCGCCGATGACCGCGTTCACCGGTCCCGGCGTGGCCTACCAGGGATTCGGCGAGTTCAACCAGCGGCACTGGCTGGCCCAGTGGAGCGACTGCCTGGAGGCTGGTCCGTGACCGGGCCGGGGCCGGTGCGGCCGCAGCGGCCGCGGTCGGCGGCGCGGTCGCCGCTGCCGTACGGCGACCCGGCGCACCAGGCGGCGCATCAGTTCCTCGTCGAGGAGGCCGCGCTGCTCGACGCCGCCGACTACGAGGGCTGGCTCGGGCTGCTCGCCCCGGACATCAGGTACCTGATGCCGGTGCGGGTGACCACGGCGCGGGGGGCCGGGTTCGACGTTCTGCCCGGGATGGGCCACTTCGACGAGGACCTGTACGCGCTGCGCAAGCGGGTGCAGCGGCTCGCAACCGACCATGCCTGGACCGAGGACCCGCCGTCGCGCACCAGGCACCACGTGTCCAACGTCCGGACCTTCCGGCTGAGCGAGACCGAGCTTGAGGTGGAGTCGGCGCTGCTGCTGTTCCGCAGCCGGGGCGATACCCGGGAGGCCGACCTGCTCTCGGCCGGGCGGCGTGACCTGCTGCGCGCCGGGGCCGACCGCGCGGGCGAGGTCGGGGCTGGCGGCGGGGCCGGTCGCGGGCCAGGCGGCGGGGCCGGTCGCGGGGCAGGCGGCGGGGCCGGTCGGTACCTGCTGGCCAGGCGGGAGATCCTGGTGGATGAGTCGGTGCTGCGGACCCAGAACCTGGCGGTGTTCCTGTGAGCGGCGGTCGGGGCGGGGGCGGGCCGGCGGTGGGCGGGTCGGCGGTGGGCGGGCCGGCGGCGAGCAAGTCGGCGGTGGGCGGGTCGGCTGAGGTTGAGTCCGGGCCCGTGATCGAGTTCGGCAACGAGTTCAGCCGGGTCGTGGTTGAACGGGTGCGTACCCGTAACGGCGTGCGCCTGCGCATCTCGGTCCCCGCGTCGGGTCGTGAGATCATGCTCTGCCCGCTTGAGCTTGAGGCGCTGACCTGGCAGGACCACGAGCTGTTCACCGCCCTGCTGGCTACGCCGCACGGCCCCGAGTCCGAGGACGACAACGCCGTCGGCCCGGGCGATCCGGACCGGCTCAGGTAATGGGCTGGCTGGACGGCAAGCGCGCCCTCGTGGTGGGCGCTGGGTCGGGCATCGGCCGGGCCGTCCTCCACGCGTTCGTCGCCGAGGGGGCGAGCGTCGCGGCGCTCGAACTCGACCCGGGCAAGTGCGCGAGGCTGGCCGGCGAGGTGCCAGGAGTCTTTGTGAGCCAGGGCGACTCGACCTCGGCCGCCGACGCGCGCGCGGCGGCCGGGGTGGCCCGTGACCGGCTCGGCGGGATCGACGTGCTGGTCAACTGCGTGGGGATCTTCGATTTCTACCGCAGCCTCGCCGACCTGGACGACCGGGAGCTCGACGACGGCTTCGACGAGATCTTCCGCGCCAACGTCAAGAGCCAGCTCGTCTCGGTGAAGGCGGCCCTGCCCGAGCTGCGCCGGTCACCGGCCGGGTCAGTCGTGCTCACGGTCTCGACGTCGGGGTTCTACCCGGGTCGCGGCGGGATCCTGTACGTCGCCTCGAAGTTCGCGGTGCGCGGCTGCGTGGTCGCGCTCGCGCACGAGCTCGCGCCGGGGATCCGGGTGAACGGCGTCGCGCCCGGTGGGACCCTCGGCACCGAGCTGACCGGCCCGGCCAGCCTCGGCCTGACCGGCCGCACCCTGGACGCCACACCGGGCCGCGAGGACGACCTGAAGAACCGCACCCCGCTCCGGGTCGCCCTCACGGGCGCGGATCATGCGGGGAGCTACGTGTTCCTGGCGTCAGACCGAGCCCGCGGCATCACCGGCACCATCCTGCACTCCGATGGCGGCATCGGCATCAGGTAGCGACGCAGCCCGACCGGGTTCAGGGGGTCGCTCTCCCGCCGCGTGCCGACTCCGTCGCCCCGCGCCGCCCCGGCCTGCTTGCACGGCCTCGGTTCGTAAGGCTTCTGATTGTGCGCGACCGCCTCCGTTCCTCTCGTGCGACGCGGCTCTGCGCGCTCGCGGCTCCGCTCCGCTCGAACGGGCTCGGCTCCTCTGCGCGGCGCCGCCCTGCGCTCGCGGCCGCGCTCCGCGACCCTTCGGCGACGTCAGGTCACCGAGTCTCCGAGCCTCGTCGTCCGCCGCAGCCACTTTGCATCCGCTGCGGTCACTTTGCATCCGCTAGCGTCATGATCACGAGGCTTTTGAGATGATTTGCGAGGCGTCAGCGGGTAATAAGTGGCGTCAGCGGGTAATAAGTGGCGGCAGCGGGTAATAAGTGGCGGCAGCGGATGAAAAGAGAAACACACGGGCATGGGCCACCCGGTCGGCGGGTCCTGCGCGCCAGGCTCGGGGTGGGCGGGGCTGTGCGCGGGCTGGCAATGAGCGGCATGCGCCCAGCTCGGTGCGGTGGTCGACCCGCTGTTGAAACGGCGGGCCTGAACCGCCCGACCCCGATCTGCGCGTGTCCGGATCAGGAGAGCTCGGTTCAAGGTGAGCCGGCCCAGTACCCTCCGGACCTGGGCGGGTCAGGCGAAGACGGAGGCCTGGAACCACTTCCAGGTGCTGGCGATGCCTTCCTCGCGACTGATCGTCGGGGTGTAACCGAGCATCTCGTGCGCGAGGTCATAGGTGGCGAAGTTGCGGTCCACCTCACCGACCCTGGCGGGCCTGTACTCGATGGGGTGGTCGGGCAGGCCGGCCGCGGCGCTGCACAGGCCAGCCAGATCCCTGATCGTGGTCTCGACGCCGGAGGCGGCGTGCAGCACGGTGCCGCCGGGGATGTCGGGGTGCTCCAGCGCCAGCCACAGCGCCATCGAGATGTCGTCCACGTGGGTGTAGTCGCGTGAGGACGTGCCGTCGCCGTAGATCACCAACGGCTCGCCGACGTGCAGCGCCTTGAAGAACACGTTCATCGCGCCCTGCTTGCGCGCGCTCCACGGGCCGTACACGTTGGCGAACCGCAGCGCGACCGTGCGCAGCCCGTAGGACTTGGCGAAGGCGTGGGCGTAGCCCTCACCGGCCAGCTTGCTGGCGCCGTACGGCGAGATCGGCTTGGGCAGCGAGTTCTCGTTGACCGGGGGCGTGGCGTCGCCGATCAGCGCGCCGCCGGTGGACGCCTGGACCGTGCGCTCGACCCCGGCCCGCCGCGCGGCATCCAGCACCCGGAACGTGCCAAGCACGTTGACCTCGAAGTTCGTCACCGGGTCCTCGATCGACTTGACCACGGACCCGGCGGCCGCGAGGTGCATGACCGCGTCTATGCCGGTCAGCGCCTTGTCAAGCGCCGCCTCGTCCCTGATATCGCCCTCGACCAGCTCGGCGTCCACGCCGTCCAGGTGCACCGGGTCGCCGGTGGTGTAGTTGTCGAGCACCCTGATCCGGTGCCCCCGCTCGACAAGCTGGCGCACCAGCGTCGCGCCGACGAACCCGGCACCGCCGGTCACCAGTACATGCTTTCCCTCGGTCATGGCAGACGAGAATATCCGCAGCCGAGCCCCGGCCGGTGCCCCAGCCTCGGGATTCGCGGCGGCCCGCCTCGGGGCTGCCCGGCCTCAGGGCTGCGTGGCCTCAGGTCGGTCGGCCTCAAAGGGCCCGGCCTCAGGGCTGCCCGGCCACCCAGGCCGCGATTAGGTCGGCCGCCTGGGTCCGGGCGCCGTCGGGCTCAAGCAGGTAGTGGTCGGCCTTGATGAACTCGAGCCGCTTGACCGGCGCGGCGATCGCGTCGAACAGCGCCCGCGCGTCGCTCTCGTACACACAGGCGTCGGCGCTCGCGTGCACCACGAGCGACGGCACAGTGATCCTGGCCAGATGCGGCGCCGCGATGCACTGCGAGGTCCGCAGGCTCCACATCGACAGCCAGGACCGCAGCGTGCTCAGCGACCCGATGCCGAACACGCCGTAGTTGGCCTTCACGGGCTCGCCGAGGTAGCACCAGTTCGGGCGCCGGTCGGACGGCTCGATGGCCGGGTCGATCATCCGCAGGTCGGCCCATGTCCGGTACAGGATGAACAGCCGGTCCCGGGCCCGTGTCCGCTCGAGCGCGGCAAGCTGCGCGAGCGCCCAGTCCGTGATCCGCTCGTTGCGCGCCCGCTGCGCCGCGCGGTAGACACGCTGGAACTCCGGGCTGTACGGCGGTCCGTTCTCCGGGTTGAACGGGTCCAGCGACTGATCGGCGCCCAGCGGGTCGGCCTCGTCGGTGACCGAGGGGTCCAGCCAGTTGGTCAGCACCTCGGGACGTCCCGAGTGCGCGGCCAGCGCGATGAACAGGTTGCCCCGCGGCAGGTCGTCGATCGCCGCGAGCGGCCGCATGCCGGTCACGGGCGTGACGTTGGGCTGGACGGCCTGAGACTGATAGGCGGCCATCAGCGAGCCGCCGCCCGAGTTGCCGAGCAGCACGACCCGCTCGACCCCGGCGTGCTCGCGCAGCCAGCGGACCCCGACCCCGATCTCGGCCAGCGCGTGGTCGAGCAGGAAGTGCGCCTCGTTGCCCCGGAACCTGGTGTTCCAGCCGAGGAAGCCGAACCCGCGCTCGGCCATGAACGAGGCCAGGTAGTGCTCGGAGAAGTCCACGTTGTAGTGCGTGGCGATGAACGCGGTCCGCGGCGCGCCCCCGGCCGGGCGGTGGTAGATGCCCTGGCAGGGATGGCCGCCTGCCCCGGCCCGGCCGATCACCGGCGACGGCAGGCCCACGAACTCCCTGACGATCTCGCTCACGGTGCCTCCCCGCTCGCCTCCGGGAAACCCGACCGGCTCGCTCACGCTGTGCCTCCCCGCTCGCCTCCGGGAGACCCGACCGGCTCGCTCGTGCGTCCCGCCCCGCCTGGCGCGGCTGGCGTAATAGTGAATCTGAGTTTAGATTTATAACGCAATCCGCACCACAGCTCAGCGCGGGGAGGCCGGCCATGGAGTGGCGGAATCAGGAGTTCGATCTCGGCGGGGTCAACCACCTTGCCCTGGTCTGCTCGGACATGAAGCGCACGGTGGAGTTCTACACCCAGGTGCTCGGCATGCGGCTGATCAAGACGATCGACCTGCCGGCCGGGTCCGGGCAGCACTTCTTCTTCGACATGGGCGGCGGCAACGCGCTGGCGTTCTTCTGGTTCCCCGACAACCCTGACGCCGTGCCCGGTGTCTCAGCCCCGGTCACCGTGCCGGGCATGGGCGAGTGGACCAGTGCCGTCGGGTCGATGAACCATGTCGCCTTCAACGTGCCCGAGGAGAGGTTCCTCGACTACCGGGCCAAGCTGAAGGCCAAGGGCGTCCGGGTCAGCCCGGTGATCGACCACGACGACAGCGAGTTCGGTGTGGCCGCGCAGTTGCACCCCGGCGTGTTCGTGCGGTCGTTCTACTTCCAGGACCCGGACGGGATCCTGCTGGAGTTCGCCTGCTGGCGGCGGGTGATGGGCCAGCCGGGCGACGTCAGGCACGAGCCGAAGACCGCGGCGGACCGCGGCGTTCGGGTCTGACCCGTTGCTCTCGCTGATTCACGTCATCGAGTGGCGGGCGGCGGTCACGCCCGACCAGGTCGCGCTCACCGATCACCTCGGCGGCGAGCTAACCTACGCGGGACTGCTGCGGGAGGTGGAGCGGACGGCGGCCGGCTACGGGGCGGTCGGCGTCCGCTCCGGCGACGTGGTGCCGATCGTGGCGCGGAACCAGGTCGGCTGGGTGACCGCGATGTTAGGGCTGGTCACGCTCGGCGCGCTGCCCGCGGCCGTGAACTGGCGGCTGGCGCCGCCCGAGGTCGGCGCCCTGATCGCGATGATGAGCCCGGCCGCCGTCGTCGCCGACGCCGACTGCGAGCCGCTGGTCAAGCAGGCGCTGGCCGGCCTGGACGGCCCCGAGCCCCCGCTGCTCTCGCTTGGCAGCGACTCCGCCGGGCCGGCCCCGGCCGGCCCGGCCCCAGCCGGCACCGCCGGCCCGGTGCCGCGCCCGGTCGGGCGGCTGCGCGGACCTGAGCCGTGCCTGCTGCTGCACACCAGCGGAACCACCGGCCGGCCCAAGCTGGTCCCGGCCACGCACGACATGCTGATCTCGGCGGTCACGTTCATGAAGCTCGAGGTGCCCGAGGCGGTGCCTGGCGCCAGGCACCTGAGCGCGCTGCCGCTGTTCCACGTGGCCGGGCTGGCCAACCTCAGCTACTCCCTCTTCACCGGCGGCCACCTGCACGTGCTGGGCGGATTCGACCCCGCCGTCTTCGTCGATGAGCTAGCCGCCCGGCGGATCCAGCTCACCCAGCTCGTCCCGGCGCTGATCGCCGCGGTGACCAGCGAGGTGGCCGGCCGCAGCGAGCCGCCCGACCTGTCGCACCTGACCGAGATCGTCTACGGCGCCTCGCCGATCCACCCCGAGCTGCTCGAACTGGCCGTCCGTACCCTGCGCTGCCGTTTCCGCCAGAACTACGCAAGCAGCGAGACCGGGCCGCTTCCGATCAGCTCGCTCTCGCCGGAGGATCACGACCCGGCGCGCGGCAGGCTCGGCACGGCCGGCCGGCCCTCCCTTGGCTGGGAGGTCAGGCTCGGCGAGCACGGCGAGATCCAGGTGCGCGGCGCGGCGCCGCTGCCCGGCTACTGGAACGACCCGGCGGCGACCGCGCGGGTGATGACCGACGACGGGTTCTACCGCACCGGCGACGTCGGCGTCATCGACGCCGACGGCTACCTGACCATCGTCGACCGGCTCAAGGACATGATCATCACCGGCGGCGAGAACGTCTACCCGGCGGAGGTGGAGGCCGTGCTGGCCAGGCATCCGCTGGTCGCCGAGGTCGCCGTCATCGGCATCCCCGACGACCGGTGGGGCGAGACGGTGCACGCCGTGGTCGTGGCTCGGCCGGGTCTTGACCCGGCCGAGCTGACCGCCTGGGCGCGCGACCGTCTGGCCGGGTTCAAGTGCCCGACCGGCGTCACCGTGGCCGAGCAGCTGCCGCGCAACGCGACCGGCAAGGTGCTCAAGTCCGCGCTGCGCGAGCCGCACTGGGCGGGCAGGGACAGGCAGGTGTCGTGACGATGGCGGCCCGGTGAGCAGGCACACCGTCGCTCGCCCCCGGCCCGCGGACCCGCGCGTGGGCCGCGTGCCCGCCGGCCGGCCGCCCACCCGCAAGGGCCGCGCCACCGACGAGGCGTTCCGCGAGGCCGCCAGGACCGTATTCGCCAGGGACGGCTACCTGAACGCCAAGATCAGCGACATCGCCGCCGCGGCCGGCAAGTCGGTGGCCTCGTTCTACAACTACTACGACACCAAGGCCGACCTGCTCGTCGCGCTGGCCGAGGAGTTCCACGCCGAGGCAACCCAGATGGCGGTGCTGCCCTACCGCAGCGGGCTGACCAGGCAGGAGGCGCTGCGCGAGGCCGTGGCCGGATTCTGGCGCACCTACGCCAAGCGGCGCGGCGAGCTGATCGGGGTGTTCCAGGCCGCCATGTGCGACCCGGCGTTCCTTGACCGCTGGCTGGACATCAGGGCCGAGGCAGTGGCCAGGATCGCCGGGCAGATCCGCCGGGCCCAGGCCGAGGGGTACTGCCCCGGCGTGGACCCGGTGCTGACCGCGTCGGCGCTGTCGGCGATGCTCGAGCACTTCTGCTACATCTGGCTCGGGCAGGGCGGCGAGCGGGCCGACGTGGCGTTCGACGACGAGGCAGCGATCGACACCCTCGCCACGATCTGGGTGAAGTCGGTCTACTGGCTTCCCGATCCTGGTCAGACCAGCCCGGCGAGCCGGTAGAGCACGAGTGAGCCGGCGACGGCCACGTTCAGGCTCGCTCCGGTCCCGATCATCGGGATCTCCACCGCCAGGTCGAGCAGATCGACCGCCTCCGGCGGGATTCCGGCTTGCTCATGGCCGAGCACGACGACGGTACGCCGCCTGGCCGGGAGCAAGTCGGCTAGCCTGATGGCCTCGTCGGCGAGTTCGACGCCGACCACGTGCGAGCCCGCCGCCCGCTGCTCCGCGAGCCAGTCGCGGGGGTCCCGGCCGGTCCAGTGCACGCAGGCCGGCCGTGGCAGCGTGTTGCCCCGGGCGAGCGCCTCGGGAACCCACGGCAACCGCGGGACGGCCAGGCAGGCCCCGACGGCGTCGCAGGTTCGCAGTAGGGTGCCCAGGTTGACGCCGTGCATTGGCCACAGCGGCGCGGCGATCAGGTGATCCCAGCAGCCGTGGCTGCGTCGTCGGCGCTGGTAGGCCAGGTCCCTGCGGCTGCGAATCCTGATCTGCTGGCCGCTCACCGGGCCAGGCGGCGCTCCACGGCGGAAGCGATCGATGTAAACGACGGAGAACGTGCGAGCAAGCTGGTCATCGGCAGGATGCTTCGCGGCGCATCAAGGGCCATCGCCGAGCAAGACTGACAACCCGATGGTAACCCTCCGCGCTGGTTGGCCTCCAGGGCCTTGCGGGATGAGAAGGGTGTGCGATGGGCGAGCTCTATCCGGTGGTCGAGGCATTCGACCGGGGCATGCTGGATGTCGGCGACGGCAACCGGATCTACTGGGAGGCCGCGGGCAACCCGGCGGGCAAGCCCGCGGTGGTGCTGCACGGCGGGCCTGGGCAGGGCAGCTCGCCCGGCATGCGCCGAGGCTTCGATCCCGAGCGGTACCTGGTGATCATGCTCGATCAGCGCGGCTGCGGGCACAGCGTCCCGCACGCCAGCGACCACGGCGCCGACCTGAGCGTGAACACCACCTGGCACCTGGTCGCCGACATCGAGCGGCTGCGCGAGCACCTGGGGATCGGGCGCTGGCTGGTCTGCGGCGGTTCCTGGGGGTCCACGCTCGGGCTGGCGTACGCGCAGGCGCACCCGGACCGGGTGACCGAGCTGGTGCTGACCGCGATCACCACCAGCCGGCGGCCGGAGACCGACTGGCTGTACGGCGGCGCCGCGCTGTTCTTTCCCGAGGCGCACGAGCGGTTCATCGCGGCGGTCGGCTGCGGTCCTAATGACGACGTGTACGCGGCCTACACCCGGGTGCTGGCCGACCCGGACATCGAGGTGCGGACTGCCGCGGCGCTGGCCTGGATGGAGTGGGAGGACACGGTCCTGTCGCTGGAGCCGAACGCGCGGCCGAACGGCTACGCGGATGGGCCGAGGGAGGACCTGCTGGCGTTCGCGAGGCTCTGCGCCTGGTACGCGATGCATGGCGCCTGGCTGGATGACCGCCCGCTGATCGTCGGCGCGGGGCGGCTGGCAGGCATACCCGGGGTGCTGATCCACGGCCGGGCGGACCTGAGCTGCCCGGCGGCGACCGCCTGGGAGCTGGCCAGGGCCTGGCCGGACGCCAGGCTGCTGATCGACGACAGCACCGGCCACCGGGGCGGCCCGGGGATCAAGCGCCAGTGGCTGCTCGACGCGCTCGACGCCTTCGCCGGCACGTGACGAGGCCAGCCAGGCGGGGGCATCTCACCTGGCCGGTGCGAGGACCTCGGCGGCGGCGCGGGCGCCGGAGCGCAGCGCACCCTCCATCAGGCCGGCCCAGTCGCCCGCGGTGTGCTCCCCGGCGAAGTGCACCCGGCCGTGCGCGAGGGCGATCAGCTCGTCGTCGCCGTCGGCCGTGCCGGTGGTCAGCGCGGTGTAGGACTCACCGGCCCACGGGTCGTCGTTCCAGGTGGTCAGCAGGGCCCTCGTGGTGTCTACGGCAAGCTCGGGCCGCAGGTCGGCGATCCGGGCTGCCCAGGCGGCCGGGCCGTCGGCCCGGCCGCCGCCCGCGCCGAGCGCCGCCAGTCCCTCCGCGGTGCCGCCGAACGCGTGCAGGACGGGCTGGACCAGCCCGGTCCCGTCGATGGCGGTCCAGGTCCAGAACCGCCCCGGCACGCTCTGCACCGCCGAGGCGGCGGCCGGCGCGAGCAGTGGCAGGTGCAGCTTGGCGTTGTGCGCGATGCCCGCCCGTTCCCAGGCGTCCAGGTACCGGCCCGGCAGCGCCGGGGAGAACGGCAGCTCCCTGAGCACCGCCATCGGCACCGTCACGATCACCGCGTCGGCGGTCAGCTCGCCCCGGTCGGTGCGGACGCCGACGCGGCGGCGGTCGTGGCGGATCTCGCGCACCGGGGTGCGCAGCCGGACCGCGGTGCCGAGGCGGGCCGCGAGGCCGAGTGCCAGCCGCTGGTTTCCGCCGGCGACCCGCCAGCTCGGCCGGGGGCCGGCCCCGGAGGTGAGGTCACCGGCCACCCGGGCGGACAGGAGCGCGGCACTGATCCCGTTCGTCACCTCGGCTCGGGACAGGTAGGCGTCGAGAGCGGCCCGGGCGCCGGGCCAGCCGGGCAGCGGGAGGCTGGCTGCCACGTCGGCGAGCGAGGAGCCCGGCGGCGCGGTCAGGGCAGTCGCGGCGATCGCGGCCGCGATCGCCGCGACCTCGCGGGACGTGACCGGCCCGCCGGAGCCGGCCGCGGCGGGCGTCCCGAACCTGGGCTCGCGGTCGTAGTAGGACATCGCGGTGTCGGCGAGGGCGAGGCCCAGGTCGGCGAGGACCGAGCGCATCACGTCGTAGCCGTCGAGCACGAACTCGGCGCCTCGCTCGATCATGGTGCGAGGGTCGCCGGGAACCAGCTCGGCCGACCAGACCCGGCCGCCGACCCGGTCGCGCGCCTCGAGCACCACGACCTCCTGGCCCGACCTGGCGAGCAGGTCGGCGGCCATCAGGCCGGCGAAACCCGCGCCCACGACCACCACCCGCATCAGGCGCCGCCGTCCCGCGTGCTCGGCGGGCGCCCGGGCAGCGCGAGCGGGCCGATGTCCGGCGCCCGGCCGACCCCGAACACGTCGCGCAGCGCGGTCAGGGCCGCCAGTTCGCCGCAGCGGCCATGCACCCCGGGCCCCGGCGGCGTGGACGCCGAGCACAGGTAGACACCGCGCAGCGGCGTCCGGTACGGGTTCCAGCGCGCCGCCGGCCGTGCCACGGTCTGCCAGAGCGTCTGCA
Source organism: Streptosporangiaceae bacterium (assembly GCA_035517035.1). Classification (GTDB taxonomy): domain Bacteria; phylum Actinomycetota; class Actinomycetes; order Streptosporangiales; family Streptosporangiaceae; genus Chersky-822. The sequence goes on from DATIZP010000137.1 coordinate 12,492, forward strand.
TCCCCGCCGTGATGTCGCCTCCGACGTAGTTAGGGTTGTGCGCGGCCTGCTGCGCGGCCGTCCGCGCGTGCCTGGCGAGCACCAGGTCGCCGAACCCGGGGGCGAACCGCTCGATCTGCGCCTCGATCGGCGCGGTCATGTCCACGGTCGAGCCCGACGGCACGTGGCAGTAGGCCCACAGGGTCCGCCGGCCTTCCGGAGCCCGGCTCGGATCGGCGACGCCGGGCTGGACGACGAGCACGTACGGCGCCGCCGGATGGCGGCCGGCCGCCACCTCGGCCTCGGCCGCGGCGACCTCGCCGAACGTGCCGCCCAAGTGCAGCGTGCCGGCCCGCCGGGCCGCGGCGGCGGCCCACGGGACCGGGCCCGAGAGCGCGAAGTCCACCTTGCAGACTCCCGCGCCGTAGCGGAACCTGGCCAGCGCGCCCCGGTAGCTGTCGGGCAGCCGCGGCCCCGCGAGGTCGATCAGCGACCTCGGCGTCACGTCGAGCAGCACCGCCCTGGCCCGCGGCAGGTCGGACAGCGACGCGATCCACTGCCCGGTGACGATCTCGCCACCGGCTGAGACGACCGCGTCGGCCATGGCCGTGGTGATCGCCGCGCTCCCGCCGGCCACGACCGGCCAGCCGACACTATGCGCCAGCGCGGTCAGCAGCAGTCCGACCCCGGCGGTCGGGGCCGCGGACAGCGGCATCATCGCGTGCGCCGCGGCGCCGGCCAGCAGCGCGCGCGCCTCGTCGGTGCGCATCCGCCTGGCGACGGCGGTTGCGGGCCGCGCCGCGTACCGGCCGAACGCGACCAGCGCGGCGGACGGCCGGGGCGGCCGGCGCATCGAGGAGAGCACGGCGGCGGCGAGGGCCTCGCCGCCGGCGGCGAGCGGGCCGAGCAGGCTGCGGTAGACGGCACGGTCGGCGCCGAGGCCCTCCGCGGTCTGGTCGACCGAGCGGCTCACCGCGGCGGCCCTGCCGCCGTCCAGCGGGTGCGCGAACACCACGTCGGGGTGGGCGAACCTGACGCCCCTGGACTCCAGGCCGAAGCGCAGGAGGAACGGCGACGCCAGCGCCAGCGGGTGCGCGGCCGAGCACACGTCGTGCCGGTAGCCGGGCAGGGTCAGTTCCTCGGTGCGGCAGCCGCCGCCCGGCGTGGCCGCGCCCTCGATCACGCTCACCCGCAGGCCGGCGGCGGCCAGCGTGACCGCGGCCGCGAGGCCGTTCGGCCCGCTGCCGATCACGATCGCGTCGGCCTCGCCGCCCATGAGCCCCCCGCCGGTCGGCCCGTGCTCCTGGTCACCCCGGATGTGTCATCCTCGGATCAGGCTAGCTGTGGCGGCGGCCGATGCCGCTACGCAGCACCAGGAGCGCGATCAGCGCGACCAGCACCCAGATCAGGAACGAGTGGACCAGCGCGTGACCGAGCACGATGGCCGCCACGACGACGAAGACGAAGAACAGGACCCGGTCAAGCGGAGCGCCCGGGCGCCGGCGGGAGACCCTGACCGGATCCTGGTGGGCGCGCGGTGCGTCTACGCGCGGCGCGTCCGGGCCGGAACCGTCGCCCGGCAGGTCGGGCAGGTCGTCGAACAGGCCCGCGAAGTCGCCCTGCGTCTTGGCGTTCATCGCGCGGTGCAGGCGATCGTCGAACTCGGCCTGGTCGAGGCGGCCGTCGCTGTAGTGCCTGGACAGCCGGTCGGCGACCTCGCTGCGCTCGGCGTCGGAGACCCGCATGCCCGGGTTAGCGCCGCGGCGCCTGGACTGGAATCCCGTTGTCCAGGGCGGGCTGACTTGTGGTGACATCTGACTGCGACCTCCTAGGTCGATGCGGTGAGTGGTGCGGCGGTCAGCGGGACCGGTTCTCCAGCGAGCTGAGCAGGTCGGAGGCGATCGACGCGTCCGCGCCCTCCTCGGGGATGAGCAGCCAGCCGGCCAGGTAGATGGGGATGCCGGCGCCGCCGACGAAGGCGAGCACGGCGAGTACGATGCGGACGACGATCGCGTCCACGCCGAGGTAGCGGGCGATGCCGGACGCGACGCCCGCCAGCATCCGGTCGTCGATGGGCCGGTAGAGCTCGCGGTAGCCGAACGCCTGGTACTGGCCTGAAGAGCGGGAGTTCGAGTAACTGCCCGCGCCGCGGGTCGCGCCGTCGAAGGGGCCGCCCGCCGGGCCTGCGTCGGCCGGCGCCGGGCCCGGCTCGGTGCCGATGCCGGTGTCGCTTGTTGTGTCGTTGCTGTTGGACTCTGGTTCTGATGCGCTCGTGTTCATACTTCAAGCGTGCGCCGTCCCTCGCGCGCGGAGTATCGGGAAGAACCCTGATCTGACCCTGAACGTCGGCCCGCAGGATCAGGGGTTGTCCCGATAGCGGCACCAGGGAACTGCCGCGATGATGGAGATGTGAACGGACAGCGGCCAGAGCCGGACCGGAACGGCGGATCCCGCCGGGAGGACCAGCACCGGGAGGGCTGGCACCACGGCTGGCTTGACGGCCACGCCGACTGGCGTGAGCACCTGATGGCCGGGCCGCAGCGGTCCGCCTCGCTCCAGCGGCCGCAGGAGGGCAGGATCGTCGGCGGGGTGGCGGCCGGGCTCTCGGCGCGCACCGGGATCAGCGTGACCGTCGTCCGGATCATCTTCGTGGTCACCTCGTTCATCAGCGGCTTCGGCGCCGCTGCCTACGTGCTCGGCTGGCTGTTCCTGCCCGCCGAAGGCGGGCAGGGCAGCATCGCGAGCAAGGCCCGGGCCGACCGGATCGGGATCGCGCTGGCGGCCGGGGCCGCGTCGCTGCTGATCCTGCTGCTGCTCGTGGCGTCCGCGGTCGGGGTCGGCTGGATCAGCTCGCTGTCGTGGCCGCCCGTCATCGTGCTGGCCGGGCTGGTGCTGATCTGGCGGAACGCGCCCGACAACGAGCGGGCCATGATGCACGGGGTGGTCGCCCCGCTGCTCGGCGAGACCGTTCCGCCCGTGCGATCCAGGATCGGCCTGCGGATGTGCGCGGCCGGGGCGCTGCTGATCGCCGGGCTGGTCACGCTGCTGACCGGGCACGTCACGACGAAGCTGCTGCACCCGCTGGTCGGCATGATCCTGGTGATCGCGGCGTTCGCCGTGCTGCTCGGTCCGTGGTGGCTGCGCATCGTCAAGGACCTCATGATCGAGCGCCAGGCCAGGGTCAGGGCCGAGGAGCGCGCCGAGATGGCAAGCCGGGTGCACGACTCGGTGCTCCAGACGCTGGCCCTGATCCAGCGCCGCGCCGACGACCCGCAGCAGGTCATCAGGCTGGCCAGGGCGCAGGAACGCGAGCTGCGGTCCTGGCTGTTCGGCGGGCGGGCACCGGGGTCCATGGACGGGCTGGCCACCACGCTGGCCGGCGGCATCCGGCTGATTCAGCAGGAGGTCGAGGCACATCACGGGGTCGTGGTCGAGGTGATCACGGTGGGCGACTGCCCGCTGAACGACGACCTGAGCGCGCTGCTCGCCGCGGCCCGCGAGGCCACGGTGAACGCGGCCAAGTGGTCGGGCGTGCGGGTGGTGTCGCTGTTCGCCGAGGTCGAGCCCGAGTGGGTGTCGGTCTTCGTCAGGGACCGCGGCCGCGGCTTCGACCCGGCCGCCGTGCCCGCCGACCGCAAGGGGCTGGCCGAGTCGATCAGGGCCAGGATGACCAGGCGCGGCGGGTCGGCGACGGTCAGGAGCGCCCCAGGCGAGGGCACCGAGGTGGCGCTGACGATGCCGCGCACGGCCGCGCACCGCGAGCCGAGCCGCACGTCCTGACGGGCGGATCGGCCCGGCCGGTCAGCTGACCGTGATGTCGAACCTGACCTTGACGATCGCCTGGCAGGCGGTCCCCCCGGGCGGTGGCGTGCCGCGGCAGTCGGGGGCGTGGTAGACCCAGGTCATCGTGGTCTTCCCGGGATGCTCGGCGATCAGCGTGAAGAAGTAGGGCACCCGGCAGCCGACCAGGCCGGCGGCGCAGTGCCCGTCGTTGTACTGCCCGGCCACCCTGGCCACCCGCGGGTCGGGTCTTCCCTGCTCAACCCACCAGAACGGCCCGTCGGAGGTATCGACCTTGATGGCGAACCGCCCGCCCCCGCTGACGTTGATGTCGACGAGCTTGGACGGCGCGCCGGCCGCCCCGGGAACATACGGGATCGGGAGGTCGCCGAGCACGATCCCGTGGCTGTGGTTCTCCCGAAGCTCGCGGACCACCGGGTGGCCGTGCGGCGTCGAGCCTGAGGCGCACGCGGCCGCGAGCAGCGGCACCGCGGCGAGCACGGCGGCGCCCGCGAGGAGGGGCAGCCGCCTGGCCGGTCCCGCGAGCCATGGGTGAATGTTCATGACCACTATCTCCGGCCATAACGAGTGCGGTGTTTCCGGCCTTTTCGACGCGGCCGGCCCGGCGACCGGTTCCCGCGACGCTCGGCGGGCCGCCGCCGCGCTGGTATTGTCCTTGCGGGTTCGACCGTGAGCAAGTCAGGGGTTCTGAAGTGGCGCAGGCGATGCCGCTGCGGGTGTTCCTCGTCGACGACCACGGCCTGTTCCGCTCGGGCGTGCGGTCCGAGCTTGGCGACGAGGTCACCGTGGTCGGCGAGGCTGACGACGTCGCCCCGGCCATCGCCGGCATCGCGCAGGCCGTCCCCGACGTGGTGCTGCTTGATGTGCACCTTCCCGGCGGCGGCGGCCAGACCGTCGTTTCCGAGATAACGAAATCCCACCCGCAGGTCAGGTTTCTCGCCCTGTCTGCCTCCGACGCGCCCGAGGACGTGATCGCGGTGATCAGGGCTGGCGCCAGGGGATACGTGACCAAGACGATCTCGGGCGCTGACCTGATCGACGCGATCCGCAGGGTGGGGGCCGGCGACGCGGTGTTCTCGCCGCGGCTGGCCGGGTTCGTGCTTGACGCGTTCGCGCAGCAGCCCAGCCAGCAGGTGCGGCCCTCGTTCGATCCCGAACTCGACCAGCTGACCCCGCGCGAGCGCGACGTGCTCCGCCTGATCGCCCGCGGGTACACGTACAAGGAGATCGCCAGGGAGCTGTTCATCTCCGCCAAGACGGTCGAGACTCACGTATCGTCGGTGCTGCACAAGCTGCAGCTCTCGACCCGCCATCAGCTCACCAGGTGGGCGACGGAGCGCCGGCTGACCTGAAAATCGAGCTGGAGCGCCATGGCGGGGGAGCAGACCGACCTGTGCGGGCTCGACGCCGTGACGCTGGCCGGGCTGCTGCGCCGCCGCGAGGCGTCGGCACGCGAGGTGATCGCCGCGCACATCGCGCGGATCGAGGCGGTCGATCACCTGGTCAACGCCGTGGTCACCCGGACGTTCGAGCGGGCCCTCGACCAGGCGGCCGCGGCCGACCACGCGCTGGCGGGCGGCCAGCCGCCCGGCGTGCTGCACGGGCTGCCTGTCGCGCACAAGGACCTGGTCGAGACCGCCGGCGTGCGCACCACCCACGGCTCGCTGCTCTTCGCCGACCACGTGCCCGACCGCAGCGCGCTGCTGGTCACCAGGATGGCGGACGCCGGAGCGATCAGCCTCGGCAAGACGAACACGCCGGAGTTCGGTGCCGGGTCGCACACCGTGAACCGGGTGTTCGGCGCCACGAGGAACCCCTACAACCTGGCCCGCAGCGCGGGCGGCAGCAGCGGCGGCGCGGCCGCCGCGCTGGCCGCGCGGATGATCGCGCTGGCCGACGGCAGCGATCTCGGCGGCTCGCTGCGCAACCCGGCCAGCTTCTGCAACGTGGTCGGGCTGCGCCCGTCGCCCGGCCGGGTGCCGTCCTGGCCGGTCTTCGACGTCGCCGACTGGATGGGCGTGGACGGCCCGATGGGCCGCACCGTGGCCGACGTCGCGCTGCTGCTCGCCGTGCTGTCCGGCCCCGACCCGAGAGTGCCGCTGGCGCTCGACGCGCCGCCTCCCGCGCTCGCCGGGCCCGGCGACGTCGCCCGCCTGCTGGCCAGGGACATGCGCGGGGTGCGGGTGGCCTGGAGTCCCGACCTCGGCCTGCCGCTGGATCCCGCGGTCAGGTCCGTGCTGGCCCCGGCTCGGCAGGTGCTCGCCGACCTCGGCTGCGAGGTGATCGACGCCGCGCCCGACCTGACCGGCGCCGACGACGGCTTCCGCACCTGGCGCGCGCTGCGGTACGCCACCGCGTTCGGCCCGCTGGTCGCTGAGCACCCCGACCTGATCGGCGCCAACGTGGCCTGGAACGTCAGGCGCGGGCTCGATCTGAACGCCGCCGACCTCAGCCGGGCCACGGTGGCGCTGGCCGGGCTGGCCGAGCGGATCAGCGTCTTCTTCTCCGGCGTCGAGGTGCTTGCCTGCCCGGTCAGCCAGGTGCCGCCGTTCGAGGTGGGCCTGGACTGGGTGCACGAGATCGACGGGGTGACGCAGCATACCTACCTTGACTGGATGCGGTCCGCTTACCTGATCTCCGCGACCGGGCTGCCCGCGATCTCGGTGCCTGCCGGGTTCACCGCGGACGGGCTGCCGGTCGGGCTGCAGCTTGTCGGGCGCCGCCGCGGCGACTGGCCGCTGCTGGGCGTGGCGCACGCGTTCGAGGCCGCGACCGGGCACGGCCTGGTCACGCCCGCGCTGCCCGCGCTGCCCGCGCCGAGTTGAGCCCTCGCTACGGACGTGCCGTGACCCCCAGCTGGAGGCTGTGCCGCCTGGTCCGCGAGGGCCCGTATCTCGTCGGCGAACGTCGGCCATAGTTCCCCGGGCAGGAAGTGGCCGAGCCCGGGGAAGATGCGCAGCCGCGCGCCTTCGATAGCTGCGGCGGTTCGGCGTGCCGCGGCCGGCCGCAGGACCTGGTCGTCCTCGCCGTGCAGTACCAGGGCGGGCACGCGCAGGTCGCGAAGGCGCCCGCCATGCCATCTGGCTGTGCTCTGCCGCGTCTGCGCCGAGGCATCGCGGAAGCTCGGGCCGCCGTGTGTCAGGTCGCGGTCGATGCACTCGCGGGCGAGGGCTTCATCGAGCGGGTAGCCGGGGGACGCCAGGGCGCGGTAGACGGCCAGGCCGAGGGCGATGTCACCGTCCCGCCCGGCGGGGAACCGCATCCGTGCCATCCGGGCGAGGAAGCTGGGGCGGACGTAACGGAGCGCGCGGGCGTCGGTGGCGTCGCTGGGGAGGGCAGCGGAGGATGTCAGGCTGCGCACCCGGCCCGGGTGACGCAGCGCGATCCGCTGGGCTAGGACTCCGCCCAGCGAATGGCCGTAGACGTGAGCGCTGTCCCATCCGACGGCGTTCAGTACCGCGATCGCGTCGTCGGCCATGTCCTCGGCGGTGTAGGCGGTGCTCGCCCGGTGGAACTGCGCGGCTATCGGATTGCCGCCTCCGGCGCTGTCCAGGTGGGTGGACTCGCCCCCGTCGCGCAGGTCAAAGGTGACCACGTGAAGTTGCGGCTGATCAGTGTGGTGGTGAAGCCGCGCGGCCACCAGAACCGCGAGGCGCCCAGTCCCATGACCAGCAGCAGCGGATCCCCGCCCGCGCCGCCGACGTCTTCGTAGGCGATGCGGACGGCACCGTTGAGCGCGTATCGCGTTGCCGTCCCGTCGGCTGCCCGCATGACGCCTTCCCTTCGCGAACGACGTTCGCAGTCTAGGCTACCCGTTCGGGTACGTCGTTCGCAAATGGTGGCCGCGGCACAGAACGTGGCCAACTGCGCAAGGGCGGCCGGACGCCGCGACGGTGCTCGGCGGGCGGTGCGGCCGGCCGGGTGGTCAGAGCGCGGTGCGCGAGCGGTTCAGCGCCCTCGCCCGTATCTTGCCCTGGCCAGCCGCGGCGCGGCGGCCAGCCCGGTGACCGGCCGGAACCGGTCAGACGCCGCTGTCAGCGCCTGGTACTCGTCGTCGGCGAGGTCGATGTCGGCAGCGGCCGCGTTGCTCTCCACCTGCGCCACGCTGGACGCGCCGGGGATCGCGACCACGCAGGAGCTGCGGATCAGCCAGGCCAGCGCGACCTGGGCCGGGGTCGCCGAGTGCGCGTCGGCCACCTCGCGCAGGGCGGCGATCAGGCCGGCGGCGCGCTCCAGGTTCTCCGGCAGGAACATCGAGTTGCCCGCGCGCACCTGGTTGGACGGCCGGTTGAACTGGTCGTACTTGCCGGACAGCAGCCCTTGCGCCAGCGGGCTGTAGGCGATGATCACCCGGTTGTGCGAGAACGCGTACGGCAGCAGGTCCTGCTCGGGCTTGCGCCAGGCCAGGCTGAACTTCACCTGGTTGCTGAGCACGCGGCTGCCGAGCGCATCCTGCGCGGCGATCCACCGGCGCAGCGAGTAGTTGCTGACGCCGACCTCGCCGACCAGCCCGGTCCGCTGCAGCGCCCGCATGCCGCGCATGATCGTGCCGTCCCGCACCGCCGGGTTCGGCTGGTGCACCTGGTACAGGTCGAGGTGCTTCACGCCGAGCCGCTCGGCGCTGGCCACCCCGCGCTGCACGACCACCGGGGCGATCGGCATCACGGGCAGGATCTTCGTGGCCAGGAACACCGAGTCGCGGTCATCGCCGAGTGCCTGGCCGAGGATCCGCTCGCTGCGGCCGAAGCCGTAGATCTCCGCGGTGTCGTACAGGGTGATCCCGAGGTCCAGCGCCCGGCGCACGATGGCCTTCGCCTCTGAGCCTGCGTAGGCGTCGCCGTAGCCCCACTCCCTGGATCCGAACTGCCACGTCCCAAGACCGATCTTGGAGATCCGTTTGGCGGTGTCAATCTCGAGATAGCGCATGAGTACCAGTCTTCCCCAGAATCCGGCCTCTCTTGCCCGGAATCAGCTTGCCCGGAATCAGGTCTCGCTGGAGCTCGCCCACAGGTTGATCCCCGCCTCGACCGCGTGCCGGTCGATCGCGGCGAGTTCGTCGGCGGAGAAACCGAGGTGGCCGGCGGCATCGAGGTTCTCGTCGAGCTGGGCCAGGCTGCTCGCCCCGATCAGCGCCGATGTCACCCGCTCGTCGCGCAGCACCCAGGCAAGCGCCATTTGGGCCAGCGTCTGGCCCCTGGCCGCGGCGAGTTCGTTCAGCGCCCGGACGTGCGCGATCGTGGCCGGCGCGAGCAGATCGGCCGACAGCGAGCCGTCCCTGCTGGCGCGCGAGCCCGCCGGGATCCCGTTCAGGTACCTGCCGGTCAGCATGCCCTGGGCGAGGGGCGAGAACGCGATGCAGCCCATGCCTTCCCGCTCGAGCACGTCGAGCAGGCCGTTCTCGATCCAGCGGTTGAGCATCGAGTAGGACGGCTGGTGGATCAGCAGCGGAACGCCGAGCTGCCTGGCGATCTCGGCCGCGTGGGCGGAGCGTTCCGGCGAGTAGGACGAGATGCCCGCGTACAGCGCCCGGCCGGACTGGACCGCGGTCGCCAGCGCCCCGATCGTCTCCTCCAGGGCCGTCTCCGGATCGGCCCGGTGACTATAGAAGATGTCGACGTACTCCAGGCCGAGGCGGCGCAGCGACTGGTCCAGGCTGGCGAGCAGGTACTTGCGCGACCCCCGGTCTCCGTAGGGGCCCGGCCACATGTCCCAGCCTGCCTTGGTGGAGATCACCAGCTCGTCGCGGTACGGCAGCAGGTCCTCGCGCAGGATCCGGCCGAAGTTGATCTCCGCGGTCCCGTACGGCGGGCCGTAGTTGTTCGCTAGGTCGAAGTGCGTGACACCGCGGTCGAACGCGCGGCGGATCATGGCCCGCTGGCTCTCGATCGGCGTCTCGTCGCCGAAGTTCTGCCACAGGCCCAGGGAGATGACGGGGAGCTTGACCCCGCCGCGCCCGGAACGCCGGTAGGGAATCCGCTCGTATCGGTCAGGTGCGGCAACGTAGGTCATAGCCAGCCAGTCTGCCACTGCCCCCGCCGACCGGTCGGCCGGTCCGCTGGCTGGCTCGCCAGGCCCTGGCCGGCTCGCCAGGCCCTGGCCGGCTCGTCGGGCCCTGGCCGGCTCGTCGGGCGCTGGCCGGCTCGCTCATCACCGAGCCGACTTACCATCCGCCAGGACCACTTACCATCCGCCCGGACCACTTACCATCCGCCCGGACCACTTATCATCCGCTGGCGCCTCACATAAGCCGTAAAACGGACGTGATCATGACGCTACCGGGTAAGAAGTGGCCGTGGGCGGCCATAGCCGGAGTATCGGCGAGGTGCCTATGTTGAAAATGACCGTATTGTGCTGGTTCAGGTCGCGGGTGCGGCCTTAGGCTAGCGCCATGAGCGCATACGTTCCGGTCAAGGGTTATGAGACGGTCCGCGTCTACCGATGCGGCGGCGCCGCGAAGCTGGAGCTCAGCCGGCCAGAGCGGATGAACGCGCTGAACAAGCAGATGCGGATTGACCTGCTCGCTGCGGTCCGGTCGGTGGCCGGCGACGACGAGGTCAGGTCCGTGCTGATCACCGGCGCGGGGCGTGCGTTCTCCAGCGGGGCTGACCTGAAGGACCAGCGGGACACCACGCCGGAGGGCTACCCGGACGTCTACAGCGTGCTGACCGGCCTGTACCACCCGATCATCACCGGGATTCGCGAGATGCCCAAGCCGGTCGTCGCCGCGGTGAACGGGGCGGCGGCCGGGATCGGGCTGTCGCTGGCGCTGTCCTGCGACCTCGTGCTCGCCGCCGAGTCGGCGTACTTCCTGCTCGCGTTCGTCAACATCGGCCTGGTGCCCGACGGGGGCTCGTCGCTGCTCGTTCCTTCCAGGTTCGGGTTCGCTCGGGCGGCGGAGCTCGCGATGCTCGGCGAGCGGCTCGGCGCGGCCAAGGCGCTGGACTGGGGGCTGATCAACCAGGTCTGGCCGGACGCCGAGCTGCCCGGCCGGGCGCAGGACCTGTGCGTCAGGCTCGCGCAGGGGCCTACCGGGTCGTACGCGGGCACCAAGCGGCAGCTCAACAGGTGGCTGTACGAGGGCATGGCCGCCCAGCTCGAGTTCGAGGCGCGGGTGCAGCAGGAGCGGGCCGAGTCGGCCGACTTCGCCGAGGGGGTCGCCGCGTTCACCGAGAAGCGCACTCCGCGCTTCACCGGGCGGTAGTTGTGTCCAGCGCGGAATTCGAGGCGAAGGAGTCCGGGGCGAAGGAGTCTGAGGCCAAGGAGTTCGAGGCGAAGCTACTAACGTCGGCGACCTGGGGCGATCTTGAGGAGCTGTTCGGCCTTCCAGGCGGGTCGATCGTGCGCGGCTGCTGGTGCATGTACTACCGCAGGTCGGGCCGGCCGGTGGTTCCGCCGGAGCTGGCCGGCCGGGAGTTGTCGCCGGGCGAGTTCAACAAGTGGTCGCTGTGCGACCTGGTGAAACGCGGGGTGGTGCCCGGTCTGGTCGGCTACCTGGGCGGTGAGCCGGTTGGCTGGATCAGCCTCGGCCCGCGCGAGGACTACGCCAAGCTGCGCCGGTCGCCGGTGATGAAGCCGGTGGACGACACGCCGGTCTGGTCGGTGGTGTGCAGTTTCGTGGCCCGCCGCCAGCGCGGGCATGGGCTGCAGCACTGGCTGCTCGCCGCCGGGATCGACTTCGCCCGCCGAAGCGGCGCGCGGGTGCTTGAGGCGTATCCCGTGGACAAGGCCGAGCGCAGCCACGACGACTTCATGTTCTTCGGCTCGCGGAGCCTCTACGAGCGGGCTGGGTTCACCGGGGTGGTGCGTCGCTCGCCGACGCGGGTCGTGATGCGCCTCGATCTGGTCGGCCGGGCGGACAGCCAGGCGGCCCCCAAGGGTCCGGCGAGGCCGACCTGACCGGCGGGCCCGGCACGGGCGGGGGCCGAGCGTCCGGAGGAGGGGAGCGCGGCTGCGGCCGGGTCGGTGAGCCCGGAGGCTGCGCGGGCGGGGGCCGGGTCGGTGAGCGCGGAGGCTGGACAGGCGGGGGCCGGATCAGTGAGCGCGGACGCTGCTCGGGCGGGCGCTGCCCGGCCAGAGCCGGACAGTAGCTCGCCGGCGTAGGCCCGCACCAGCGGGTGCATCCGGTACCTGGCGCCGCCCGGCCGTCCGCGCTGGGTGACCCGCCTGAGCAGGCCGGCGTCGGCCAGCGCCGGCACCACCTTGTGCGCGCCTAGGTCATCGATCAGCGAAGCGATCTGCGCTTCCGGCGCGTCCCGCGGCCCGGCAGCGGCCAGCAGCGCGAGTGCCCGCCTGGCAGGCCCACCGACGGACTGGACGGCCGCGGCGAGCCTGGTCCGCGCGCTGACCTCGCCGACGACGAGGTGGTCGAGCAGCCGCGTCTCGTCCGCGAGCAACCGCGCCAGGTCCGCCATGGCCAGGTCAGGGTCGTCGGCCAGCCGGGCTCCGGCGATCCGCAGTGCCAGCGGCAGGTAGCCGCAGGCGGCCGCGACCGCCAGCGCTGCCGAGTCCGCGCCGGCCCGGCCAGCGCGTTGCGGCGTGCGCCCGGAGACGGTGGCGACCAGGCTGGCCGCATCGTCGGCCGCGAGACCGCCGAGTTCGACGCACCTGGCGCCATCCAGGTTGGCCAGCCGGGCGCGGCTGGTCACCAGCACGGCCGAACCAGCCGTGCCCGGCAGCAGCGGCCGCACCTGGGCCGCGCTGCTCGCGCCGTCGGCCAGCACAAGTACCCGGCGGCCCGCCAGCACCGAGCGGTACATCGCCTCCCGCTCGAACCCGGCCGCCGGGATCTCCCCGGCAGACACGCCGAGCCCGCGCAGCAGCTCGCCCAGCACCACCTGCGGGTCGCGCGGCCGGCCGCCGTCATCCAGGCAGGCGTACAGCTGGCCGTCGGGAAAGCCCGGGCTGGCCAGGTGCGCGGCCCGGACCGCCAGCGCCGTCTTGCCCGCCCCCAGCATGCCAGTGACCACCGTCACCGACATGGCGTTGCCGTTCAGCCGGTCGAGCAGCACGCTGAGATCGGCGGCCCGGCCGGTGAAGTCCTCGACGAAGGCGGGCAGCTGACAGGGCGGCTGCCAGGGCAGGCAGGCGGCGGCCGACGGCGACCGCGACAGAAGAAGTGCCGGAAGCGTCGGCGTCGACTGCAACGGCGGCGACTGCAACGGCGGCGATTGCAACGGCGGAGGCGATTGCAACGGCGGAGGCGACTGCGACCGTTGCGACTGTAACGGCGGGGGCGGCTGCAACGGCGGAGGCGGCTGCAATGGCGGCGACTGCGCTAAGACCGTGACTTCCGCCCGGCCCGGCCCGGCCTCGGTCGTCACCGACAGCGCCGGGTCGTCGGCAAGCACCCGCCGGTGCAGGTCCTGTACCTCGGGGCCGGGCTCGATGCCGTAGGCACTGACCAGCGCCATCCGCAGCCTGCCGAACGCGGCCAGCGCCTCGGCCCGGGCCCCGGACCGGTACAGCGCCGTGATCAGCTGCGCCCAGGCGTGCTCGCGGAACGGATCGGCCGCGACGACCTCGCGCAGCTCGGCGAGCACCTGGCGGTGCCAGCCGAGCGCGAGC
>DATIZP010000138.1:0-2569 GCA_035517035.1 Streptosporangiaceae bacterium
TCGTGATCGGGGTGCTCAGGACGGCGGTCGGGCCGCTGCTCGCGCTCTACTTCACCGCGCGGCACGAGGTCCTGCAGGGCCTGCGTGACCGGGCCGAACGCGCCGAGCAGGAGCGCTACCTGCTCGCCGAGCAGGCCAGGGCCGAGGAACGGGCCCGGCTCGCGGGCGAAATGCACGACGTCGTGACGCACCGGGTCAGCCTGATGGTGCTGCAGGCAGGCGCGCTCGGCATCACCGCCAAGGACGAAGCGACCAGGCAGGCCGCGGAGGAACTGCGGGCCGCGGGCTGCCAGGCGCTGGATGAGTTGCGGGATCTGGTCGGCATCTTGCGGACCGAGCCCGCTGGCGACCAGACGCCGTCAACGCCCGGGCTGCCCGCGCTGATCGCCGAGTCGACGGCCGCCGGCGTCCTCGCCGAGCTGGCCGAGGACGGCGACCCCGCGCTCGCCTCGCCGGTCGTGGGGCGCACGGTGTACCGGATAGTGCGCGAGGCGCTCACCAACGCCCGCAAGCACGCGCCGGGCGCGCACGTGCTTGTCCAGATCGACTACCGCGAGTCCCAGGTCAAGGTCGTCGTCGGCAACGGGCCGGCCGCGCCAAACGCGGACAGCGAGCTGAGCGGCACCGGATCCGGCCTTGGCCTGGCCGGCCTGCGCCAGCGGGTCGAGCTCGTGCACGGCACGTTGCGGGCCGGGCCAACGCCGGACGGGGGGTTCCGGCTCGAGGCCGTGCTGCCGGCGTACGTCCCGACGGCTGAGCCGGCCGAATACGCCGAACGGGCGGCGGAGCAGCCCACTCCGGCCGTGCGATCAGCATGATCCGGGTAGTCGTCGTCGACGACGAGCCGATGGTCTGCGCGCACCTGCGCACGATTCTCGGCTCGTCTGGTGACATCGAGGTCGTGGACGAGGCTCACGATGGGGCAGCCGGGGTCGAGGCCGTCGTCCGCAGCCGGCCCGATGTGGTGCTGATGGACCTGCGCATGCCCGGCGTGGACGGCCTCACCGCGATCGAGCGGATCGGCAAGCTCGCCGACCCGCCCGTCGTGGTCGTGCTGACCACCTTTGACGCAGACCAGTACGTGCTCCGCGCGCTGCGCGCCGGAGCGGCCGGGTTCCTCGTCAAGTCGACGCCGCCGACCGACCTGATCGGGCTGGTGCGAGTAGCGGCGGACGGGCATACCGTGCTGTCCCCGGCCGCTGCCCGGCGCCTGGTCGCCGCGTCCGCCGACAGCCAGCCAGCCCGCGAGCACGCCCGCAAGCTCGTTGGCACGCTGACCGAGCGGGAGGCCGAGGTGCTCGGCTGCCTCGGTGAGGGATTGTCGAATGCTCAGATAGCGAGTCGGCTGTACCTGTCGGAGGCCACGGTCAAGGGATACGTGTCGCGCATGCTCGTCAAGCTCGGCTGCGCCAACCGGACGCAGGCCGGGCTGCTCGCGCACGACGCGGGGATCGTGAGGCAGTGACGCACATCAGGCCGTTCGTGCGGGCTGGGGGCGAGCCGATGGGCAGGTCGGTGAACCGGGGCTGCATGTCGCATGTCGCGCCAGGGTCATCGTGGTTGCTGGCCCACGACACGAGCATGGTGCCGGGGGGAGCCGGGCTGGCCGGATGGGTTTCGGCCGAGTAGGTCCATGCGCATCCGGGCGCTGGCCTGGCCTGCCACTGCTGGGCGGCGACGGACCAGGGCCCGGTGACATCCCAGGCGTTGAGCCGCTCCAGGGTGCTGCCGACGATATCGTTGCGCTTGGTGTAGGCGACCCAGCCGTGACCGCTGACGTGGCTCATGCTCACGACCGTCCCCAGGTCGTACCCTTCGCCAGAGGGCAGCACACCGAGCTGAACGTGCCAGGCTGAGGGATGCGTCATGGCGTTGAGCGGGACATAGGCGGTGTCCATGGTCTTGCAGTCCGCAACGCACCCGGCGCCGCCGGTGTTGCGGGTGCCGGTCAGCCACCACCCGCGGCCGTTTGGGCCGGGCGTGGCTGACCCCCACTGGGAATCGTCCGCCGTGCCGGTGAGCGCGGTGATGCCCTGGTAGGTGAGGGCGTCGCCGGCACCGACCGTAAATCTCGCCGTGTACTCGCCCTCGACCTGGCCGGCCGACCGGCTTATGCGCTCCCCGATGACGTACAGGCTGTCACCTGTCACGGCGGGCGCGGCCATCCAGAAGTAGCTGCCATCCGGCCAGTTCGGCACCCACTGCCATCCGTACGGGCATCCGGCGGCGGCGCAAGACTGCATCTGGAAGGTTGACGTGCCGGGTCGTTCGATCGCTATCGAGTCGTGCGGAAAGCCGTACGGACAGTGGGACGGGCTGCAGATTACCTGCCCGTTGACCGCGACGGTGTCCCCGAAGACGTAGACCTGGCCGCCGTCGGGGAGCCGGACGCTCGCGGCGAGATCAGACTTGACCGCCGCTGCGGCACCCAGGTCATACGAGGCTAGGTCCGGCTCTTGCCCGCTCTGGGCAGGAGCCAGTCCGGCCGCCGCATCGCCCGACACGATGGCCGCGACCGTGGCGACGGCTGCGATCAGCCCTCGGCAGCTCATCAGGGATTCCTCCGATC
>DATIZP010000139.1:0-13558 GCA_035517035.1 Streptosporangiaceae bacterium
CCGGTGGTCGCCGCCTACGCGGCCGAGCTGGCCAACGCGACCACCGGCAGTCAGTTGTGGGGGCGCAGGCAGTACAGCCCGCAGCCGATCGCGAGCATCACCAAGGTGATGACCGCGCTGGTCGTGATCAGGGCAGGCCACCTGAACAGGCGCATCACGATCACCGAGGCCGACGAGGCGTACCTCGGCTGCTGCATCCAGGGGGCCGGCCTGATCCCCGGCGATGTGCTGACCGCCAGGCAGCTGCTCTACGCGATGCTGCTGCCCTCGGGCGCGGACGCCGCGATGGCCCTGGCTACCAGCTACGGGCCCGGCGCGACCAGGTTTATCGCCACGATGAACGCGACCGCGCGCCAGCTGCACCTGGTCGGCACGCACTTCACTAGCTTCGACGGCGTCCAGCCGACGACCGTGTCGACGCCGCGGAACGTGTTGATGCTCGGCGAGGCGGCGATGCGGCTGGCCGCGTTCCGCCAGGTGGTGACGAGCCGCTGGTACGCGATCAGGGCGGGGCCGCACCACCATCACTACTACTGGAAGAACACCAACCTGCTGCTCGGCCACTACCCGGGCCTGATCGGCATCAAGACCGGCTGGACCCCGCAGGCCGGCGAGTGCCTGCTGTTCGAGGCGGTGCGGGACGGCCGGGCGCTGATCGGCGTGGCGCTGTACAGCGCGCCGACCAAGACCGGCCAGGTCTTCATCGACGCCGCGCGAATGCTGAACTGGGGGTTCGGGCTGCCAGGGCCGGTGCCGAGGCTGTCGGCCAAGATCCAGGCCGAGTAGCCAGCGCACGGACCCGCTCGCCTAACCTCGGTGGCATGACAGCACCGAGCGCCACGTCGGAGTCCGCCGTCTCGGGTTCGGGGCCGAGGGTCCTCGTCGTCGAGGACGACCTTGGCATCGCGAACCAGCTGGTACGCGGCCTGACCAGGGGCGGCTACCAGGTCGAGCACGTAACGACTGGCGGCGAGGCGCTCGCCCGCGCCGAGCCCGACGTGGTGCTGCTCGACCTTGAGCTGCCCGACGGCGATGGCGTCAACGTCTGCCGCCGGATGCGCGAGCGATCGTCGGTAGCGATCATCGTGGTGACCGCGTACGGCGAGGAGGCCGACCGGGTCAATGCGCTCGACGCGGGCGCGGATGACTACCTGGTCAAGCCGTTCGGGCTGGCCGAGCTCCAGGCCAGGATCCGGGCGGTACTGCGCCGGGTCAGGCCGGGCGGCGAGGTGATCAGGCACGGGCCGCTGACCATCGACCTGCGCACCAGGAAGGTCACCGTCGACGGCCACGAGGTGGCCCTGACGCCCAAGGAGTTCGACATCCTGGAGTGCCTGGCCCTGGATCCCGGCCGGGTGGTCGGCCGCCAGGAGGTGCTCGAGGCCGCCTGGGACTCGCACTGGTACGGGCCGACCAAGGTGCTCGACGTGCACGTGGCCGCGCTGCGGCGCAAGCTCGGCGTGCCCGGCCTGATCGAGACCGTGTACGGCCGCGGCTTCCGGCTCGGCGAGGTCTGATGGCGCGCAGGATCGCGCTGATCGTGATCGCCCTGATCATGGTGCTGCTCGGCGTCGTGGCCGTGCCGCTCGGGCTGCTCACCGCCGGCCAGGACCGGCATGACTTCCACGACGAGACCCTGGCGGCCGCCACCACCGTGGCCGACGTCGCCGAGGAGCACCTGGACGACCACGCCACCGGCGCCCCGCTGGCACGGGCCACCGCCGAGCTTGCGCGCCGCGGCGACCTGGTCGGCGTCTACGGCGCGACCGGGCGCTGGGTGGCCGGAGCCCACGTCATCCCCGGCGCGTCAGTCGCCATGGTCCGCCGTGCCCTGGCGGGCGGCCATACCACGCAGTACACCTCGGGAGACCGCTTCGTGGTGGTGACCCCGGTGCTGCGCGACGAGAGCTCGGCCCGGGTGGGCGCGGTGGCGCTGTCCAGGTCCACCGAGCCGCTAGACCACCGGATCGCCGGGCTGTGGACCTGGCTCGCGCTGGTCTCGGCGGCCGGGCTGCTGGCGGCGGCGTTCATCGCGGCCGCGCTGGCCCGCTGGGTGGGCCGGCCGCTCGGGGCCCTTGAGACCACCGCACAGCGTCTCGGAGCCGGCGACTTCGGCGCCCGCGCCCCCGCCGCTGCCGGGCCGCGCGAGGTGCGCAGGCTGTCGGCCAACTTCAACCGGATGGCGGCCAGGCTCGAGTCGCTCGTGGACGGTCATCAGGCCATGATGGCGGACGTTTCGCACCAGCTGCGGACGCCGCTTGCCGCGCTGCGGCTGCGCCTCGACGTGCTCGCCCAGGAGGCGCCCGACCAGTTGGGCGATGAGCTGGCCGGCGCCCAGGACGAGGTCGCGCGGCTGTCCAGGATGGTGGACGGGCTGCTCGCGGTCGCCAGGGCCGAGAACGTGACCTCCCCGCCGGTGCCGGTCGCGGTCCAGGCCGTGATCATGGACCGGACGGCGGCCTGGCGGCCGGCCGCCGAGGAGAAGTCCGTGCAGCTCGGGGTGACGGCTTTCGAGCAGCTCACCGCAAGGATGGGCGAAGGTCACCTGGAGCAGGTACTCGACAACCTGCTCGCCAACGCACTCGAGGCCGTGCCCGCCGGCGGGCACATCAGGGTCAGGGCCAGCTCGGCGGGCAGCCGGATCCAGGTCGTCGTCGCCGACGACGGCCCGGGGATGAGCCCGCAGCAGCGGCGCGGCGCGTTCCGCAGGTTCGTCACGACCACTCCAGGTGGCACCGGGCTCGGCCTTGCCATCGTGCACCGCCTGATGACTTCGGACGGCGGCAGCGCCGAGCTGTCCGACTCCCCGGGAGGCGGGCTCACGGTCACGCTTGACCTGCCGGCCGCCCCGCGGGAGCGTACGCCGCGGCGCGCCGCCGTGCCGTCAGCGGCCGGCCCCCGTCCCTGGCCGGATGCGCGATCTTAAGGAACTCTGAAGACTTCCTGAACCGGTTCTCCAGCCCGGGCGGGGCAGGCTAGGGATGGCCCCCACCCCGAGGAGGATCTCATCATGCGCTGGCCGCACGAGAGCGCAATCGCACGCAGGGACGCGCATCTGGCCCGTACCCGCAGGCTGTCGGCCTGGATCGGCGGCGGTGCCGCCGCCGCGTCGGTCGGCCTCGCCGCAGCGCTCGGCTCGGCGCTGCCCGGGCACACGCCGACCGCGGCCAGCCGGTCCGCACCGGTCAGCGCGTCGGGTTCGGGCGCCGGCCAGGCCACCTCGGCGGGCCACGGAAGCGGCTCGGCCTCCGGCCGGGGCTCGCGCCGGCCTAGTCACCACAAGATCGCCGCCCCCGGGCATGCACCGGCTCCGTCGAGCGCCCCGCCGGTGGTCTCGTCGGGCGGATCGTGACCGGCACGACGCTGTGGTACACGACCAGGGCGACCGGCATCGTAGCGCTCGTCCTGCTCACCGGCACCGTCATGCTCGGCGTGGCCGGAACCGCCAGGGCGGCATCGGCGCGCTGGCCGCGGGTGGTCACCGCCGGGCTGCACCGCAACCTGGCGCTCACCGCGACAGCGATGGTCGGCGTGCATGTGATCACCACGGTGCTCGACCCGTTCGCCTCGATCAGCCTCGTCGCCGCGTTCGTGCCGTTCAGCTCCGACTACCGGCCGCTGTGGCTCGGCCTGGGCGCGGTCGCCCTCGACCTGCTGCTCGCCGTGCTGGTCACCAGCCTGCTGCGGGACCGGCTGGGCCACCGCGCATGGCAGGCGGTACACCTGCTTGTCTACCTGTGCTGGCCGGTGGCGCTGTGGCATGGCCTCGGCACGGGCACCGACACCAGGCTGCCGTTCGTGCTGCTGATCGACGCCGCGTGCGTAACCGGCGTGGCATGGGCGGTCTGGTGGCGGCTGCGGCTCGCGCAGCACCGGGCAGCCAGGCTGGCCGGGCTGGCGACACTGGCGGTCGCGCCCCTGTTGACGCTCATGTTTGTGTACTTCGGGCCGCTCCAGCCTGGCTGGTCGCTGCGGGCGGGCACGCCGGTAGCCCTGCTCGGCAGCCACCAGCCGACCGGCACCACCGCCGGGCCGACAGGTCACGGCGACCAGCCAGGGCTGCTCGACGGCGTTCGCTTCACCGGGCGCGTGTCGGTGCGCAGCGGCCCTGGCGCCCGCTACCGCACGATCACGATCACCGGACGCACCGCCGCGGCCCCGGCGCAGGCGTTCGTGATCGTGCTGCACGGCAGGTCCTCAGGCGGCGGCATCTCGCTGACCGGCGGAACCGCGCGGATCGGGCCGCCGGGCAGCGGAGCCTACGTCGGCCCGGTCGTGCGGCTGGCTGGGGAGGAACTGGTCGCGGAGGTGTCCGGCCCGGCCGGGCAGCGGCGCGCCACGTTCATGCTGACAATCAAGGGCTCGGCAGTGACCGGAACGGTCAGCCTGCTGGCCGCTGACGGGGAGTGACGATGAGCCCACACGGTGACGGTACGGTATCTGACCAGCGGCCGGGCACGGCCGACCGGACCGAGCGGCTTGGGCTGAGCGGCAGGCTGACCGCCGGCTGGCAGGACTCGGGACAGCCGGCCACGCTGCGCGAGCACCACGAGCGCTACGGCCCGGCCGCGCGGCACGGCGCCGGCCGGGCGGACGGGCTGATCGACGCGGTCACCGACGCCGGGCTGACCGGACGCGGCGGGGCTGGCTTCCCCACCGGGGTCAAGATGCGCTCGGTCGCCGCGCACCGCGGCCGGCCGGTGGTGGTGGCCAACGGGATGGAAAGCGAGCCGGCCAGCGAGAAGGACAAGGCGCTGCTTGCCCGCGCGCCGCACCTGGTGCTGGACGGCGCGGTGCTCGCCGCAGCCGCGATCGGCGCCGACGCGGTGCAGGTCTGCCTGCCACGCAGCACGGACTGGCTGATCGCGATCGTGGCGGGCGCCGTCGCCGAGCGAAGGGCAGCCGGGCTCGACCCGGTGCGGATCGAGGTGCATGCGCTGCCGCACCACTATGTGTCCAGCGAGGAGACCTCGGTGGTGCACTGGCTGAACGGCGGGGACGCCCGGCCCACTGCCGTGCCGCCCAGGCCGTTCCACAAGGGCGTTGGCGGCCGTCCCACGCTGCTGGACAACGTCGAGACGCTCGCCAACGTCGCGCTGATCGCCAGGTTCGGCCCGGCCTGGTACCGGCAGGCCGGGCTCGCTGACGCGCCGGGCAGCATGCTGACGACGGTCTCCGGCGCCGTGCGCGAACCCGGAGTCTACGAGATCGAGGTGGGCACCCCGATCGGCGACCTGCTCGCGATGAGCGGGGCGCAGCGCAGGCTCGGCGCGCTCCTGATCGGCGGCTACTTCGGCACCTGGCACGACGTCGCCCGGGCTGCCGAGCTGCCCATGGCGGCCACCGGGCTCCGGCCGGCGGGCGCCTCGCCGGGCGCCGGGGTACTTGTCGCGCTTCCGGCCGAGGCGTGCGGCCTGGCCGAGACCGCCCGGGTGCTCGCCTGGCTGGCCGGCCAGGGGGCCGGCCAGTGCGGGCCGTGCATGTTCGGCCTCCCGGCCATCGCCGACGACTTCGCGCAGCTCGCTAGCGGGCGGATCCAGGGTGACGTACTCGGCCGCCTGGACCGCAGGCTCGGCATGGTGCTCGGCCGCGGCGCCTGCCGGCACCCGGACGGCGCGGTCCGGCTGGCCAGGTCCGCGCTGTCGGCCTTCGCCGCGGACGTGGCGTCGCACGCCGCGCGTCGCACCTGCTTGTCGGCCGACGGCGGCCAGGCCAGGCGCGGGGTGCTGCCCATCCCGCGCGGGACCGAGCCGGAGGTCTGGCGATGAAGCACCGTCTCGCGGTGAACCCGATAGCCTGCGCCGGCCACGGCATCTGCGCCGAGATGCTGCCTGAGCTGATCGGGCTTGACGAGTGGGGCTACCCGATGCTGGCCGACTACCCGGTCTCCCGCGACCTCGCGCCGCTGGCCAGGCGCGCGGTCAGGCTCTGCCCCACGCTCGCGCTGCGGCTCGAGTCGGTCAAGGCGGAGCGGCGGGCGCCGACCGGCGGACGACCAGGGGGCTCGACCCGGTGAGCGTCAGGACGCTGCCGAGGCACCGCAAGGTGCCGGCGGATGCGACAGGCGGCGGCTGACCGGGCGCTGCCCTGGCAACGACCGCCCGCGCCGTCGCTGCGGGCCGGCTCATGCATCATGAGCGAGTGCCCCCGTGCTGGAACTGTCGCGAAGGAGCATGACATGGCGTTCTCGTTCAGCGCGGCCACGCTGCGGCTGCTCGACGGCAGGAACTACGCGGTGCTAGCCACCGTGAACCCGGACGGCAGCCCGCAGACATCGGCGATGTGGGTCGGCCGGGACGGTGCCGACCTGCTGTTCTCCACGGTGGCCGGCCGGGTCAAGCACCGCAACATGGCCCGTGACCCACGGGTCAGCGTCACCGTGCTCGACGTGGAGGACCCGGAGAACTACGTCGAGCTGCGGGGCAGGGTCACGATCACTCCGGACATCGGCCGCGCGGTCGACACCGCGCTGTCCTGGAAGTACGACGGCAAGGACCCCGACGACGACAAGCCAGGGGCGGTCCGGGTGGTGGTGCGGATGGCGGTCGAGAAGGCCACCGGCTACGCCGCCCGTTAGGGCGTGGAATGGATGCCACAGTCACTGCGTATTCTGGGACCTCCGCCACATCCATCAAGATCATCTCTGCCAGGACGGGGCGCGCCAGGCGACAGGCTAGGCGGTCGACCGCCACACCTCGCGGACGATCACCTGGAGTGCGCCGGCCGCCGGGATCGCGAGCAGCGCGGCCACGAAGCCGCCGAACAGCCCCCCGATCCAGCTGCCGAGCGATGCGCCCACCAGGATCGACACCAGCACAAGCAGCGGATTGATCCGCACCGTGCGGCTCATGATCAGCGGGTTAAGCACGTGGTTCTCGACCTGGGTGTAGACCGCGAACACGAGCAGCGTCACCAGCCCGGCGGTCGCCGACGTGGTGAAGGCGAACAGCACCACGGGAATGCCGGCCAGCGCTCCGCCGATCATGGGCAGGAAGTCCACCAAGGCCACCCAGAGCGCCCAGAGGTACGGGAACGGGACGCCGAATGGCAACAGCGTCACGACCACCACGATCCCGGCAATGACCGAAGTGGCGAAGTTCCCGAGCATGTAGCCGGTGACCGACCTGTTCACCTCGCCGGCCACCCGGCTGTACCTGGCGGCGCGCTCCGGCGCCATCAGGCCGAGCAGCCCGGCCCGCATCTTGGCGCCCTCCACGAGCAGGAGGATGACCAGCACGAAGATGGTCAGTAGCTCGATCAGGACGCTGAGCGCGCCCTTGCCGAGCTCAAGCACCGGCTTGGCCAGGTCCTTGCCGTAGCCGGCCAGCTTGGGCGCGTTGTGCACCACCCAGGTCTGCACGTGATAGGTCTTCACCAGCCGGCCGAGCCAGCCCCGGCCCTGCTCGGCCTTGGTGACGTAGCCCGGCAGGTCGTCGGCCAGGTGGGTGATGCCGTTGACCAGCGGGAGGCCGAACGCCAGGGCCAGCCCGCCGAACGCGACCACGGCGAGCAGGGTGACCACGGCCACGGCCACACCCCGGCGGCGCACCTTGCGCTGCACCGCCACCACTACCGGGTTGAGCAGCAGCGCGATGAAGCCGGCCACGACCATGAGCAGGATGACCCCGCGCAGTCGGTCCACCACCTTGGCGGCCAGGAACACGAGCACGACGGCGGCAATGGTGGTGAGGATCGCCCGCAGCGGCACGCCGCGCGACTCGGCGGCGACCCAGAGCCTGGCGCGCCGGGTCTGGCCGATCGGATGCCCTGCCGCCGGGACCGCCGCCGACGCCCGGACCTGCGCGGTAACCTCGATGGTGGCTTCGGCGGCCGGCTCGGCCTGCGGCAGCGCGGCGGCGGAGCCTGGGTCGGCTCGCCGGGCGTCCTCAATCACGTGCACAGCATGTCAGGTCGGCCGATGCGCCACAAATACCGAAAGTTCCCCCTGGCGTCGCCGACCCGAGGCAGCCGCGGGAATGCCTGCGCGCATTACTACCGTGTGACCCAGCCAGGGAAGGCAGGACGCCGGTGAGTGAACGACGCCGTGACGCGGCGTTCAACGAGTTCGTGCACGCCAGGCTGACGTCGCTGCGGCGGTCGCTTTCCTGCTCTGCCGGCACTGGGACCATGTCGACGACCTGGTCCAGGCGGCGATCACCAAGCTCTACTGCTCGGACCGGATCCGGGTCGCTGGACGACCCGACCGGTGACCTGAGGACCGTCAGCCGGCCAGCTCGACCAGCGCCACCTGGTTGCCGTCCGGGTCAGCGATCACGCACTTGCGGCCGGCGCCGCCGACGACCTCGGCGCGGCCTGCGGTGATCCCCCGCCGGGCCAGCTCCGCCACCGCGGCGTCCAGATCGGCGACGGCGACCGTCAGCGCGCCCTGGCCGGCCCTGCCTGGTTCCGCCAGCAGGTACACCGACGAGGACCCGGTCAGCTGCCACATCGCCTCAGCGTCGTTGGGCAGCAGGTCGGCCGGCCTGCCGAGCAGGCGCTGGTACCAGGCCGCCGCCTTGTCTCGGTCGGCGACCACCAGGCAGGCGAACACGTAGCTGACATCCATCAGGCCCTGAGCCTAGGTGATCGCGTCGATGGCGGCGAGCATGGCCAGCAGGAACGTGACCAGGGCAAGCACGCCGTGCACGGCAGGGACGAGCGGCTCGAGGCTCCTGGCCCGGCTACGCGGCCGGGCGTGGCCGGCGGACAGCGCGCCGGCCAGCAGGTCATCGACAAGCATGGCGGTCATATCCTCGTCGGCGAGCGCCCTGGCCAGCATCTCGTCGGAGATCGGCCGGACCGTCGCAGGCGCCGCAGCCGCACCGCGCGCGGCCCGGCGCACGGGATAGGGGGTCCACACGGTCACCGTGGAGACGCCGAGCCCGATCGCCGGGGCGAGGAAGCCGACAGCCAGCCAGGCGGGCACGGCAGCGCCGGTGATGAGGAAGATCACCCAGCAGCTCAGCCCGCAGGCCGCCAGGCTCGCATGCCCGAACAGCACCGGGGCTGACATGCCGTCCCTGGTGTGGCGCTGCCTGATGCCGCCGCTGGCCACCCAGATGCGCAGCATGTACGCACCGAGGCTCTCCGCCAGCAGCCAGCTGACCAGTGCGGCCACGGCCACTGCTCATCACTCCCGTTACCTGGGCTGAAGTGTCCGCTACTGCCAGGATGACACCGATCGGGCGCAGGCCAAGGCCTCCGGGGGGCTAGGGCACGATCAGGATGGTCTGCGACTCGGTGTAGAAAGCGCGGGCGGCCTGGCCCTGCTCGCGCGGGCCGTAGCTGGAGTCCTTCGACCCGCCGAACGGCGCGTTGAAGTCCACTCCCGAGGTGGGGGCGTTCACCCGCACCATCCCGGCCTCCAGCCGCCCGATCTGCCGTAGCGCCTGGCCGAGGTCGCTGGTGAACACCGAGGCGACCAGCCCGTACCGCACGCCGTTGGCGATCGAGATCGCCTCGTCGGCCGAGTCCGCCCTGATCAGCGCCGCGACCGGGGCGAAGACCTCCTCGGTGGCGAGCGGGCCCGTCGGACCGTCGAGTTCCGCCAGCGTCGGAGCGAGGTAGTAGCCGGGCTCGTCGAGCACGTGGCCGCCGGTCACCACCCGCCCGCCCGACTGCTGCACCGCGGCCAGCGCCGAGTCGCGTGACCCGGCATCGATCACCGGCCCGACCAGCGTCGCGGCGTCGGCCGGGTCGACGACGGCCAGCGCCTCGATCGCCGCGGCCAGGGCGTCCCTGAACCGCTGGTAGACCTCGCCCACCACGACCACCCGGCTGGTCGCCGTGCACTTCTGGCCGGCGTAGCCCATCGCGGCATGCGCGATCGTGGCGGCGGCCCGGTCCAGGCCGGCGTCGGCGAGCACGACTGAGGGGTTCTGGCCGCCCATCTCGGCCTGCACCCGGCAGCCGCGTGCCGCCGCGCGGGCGCTGATCTGCCTGCCGACCGCGGACGAGCCGGTGAACGACACGGCGGCCACGCCCGGGTGGTCGATCGGCGCAGGTAGGCACGGTCGATCGCGCCGTCGATGATCTCCAGGTCGGTACCGCACAAGCCGACCAGCTCGGGCTCGACCAGCATCTCGCCGGGACCGGCGGTCAGCAGGTCCCTGGTCACCAGGCCGACCTTGCCGGGTCGGTCGACGACCAACGCCAGGCCGGCCGCCACGGGCGGCGGGCTCACGCGAGCGCTCCGTCGGAGGCCGTGGCGCGGGCGGAGTAACTCGCGCCGCCGAGCATCTCGGAGACCCGGTCGGCGTACCTGCGCACGGTGCGGCCGAGCTCGGTCACCCGCCAGTCCGGCAGGTCGCCCTTGATCCCGGTCACGCTGATCGCCCCGGCGCACGAGCCGTCGTAGCCGAAGAAGGCCGCGCCCACGCAGAAGATCCCCTCGGCGTCCTCCTCGTCGTCTACGGCGAACCCGTTGCCGCTCACCACGGTCAGGTTCGCGAGCAGCGTGTCAATGTCGGTGATGGTGCGCGCGGTCCGCGCCTGCAGCCCAGCGCTGCCGCAGATCGTCCGCACCCGGTCCTGCGTCATCGTGGCGAGCATGGCCTTACCGGCCGCCGAGGCGTGCGGGACCTCGCGCTGGCCGAGCGGCGTGTGGAACCTGATGCTGCCGGGGCCGTCCACCCGCTCGATGAAAACGGGGAAGCCCTCGTCGCAGATCGCGACTCGAGCGGTCATCTTGGTCAGGTCGGCGAGCTCAAGCAGCACGGGCCGGCAGATGTCGCCGAGCGGCAGCTGGTGCCTGGTGATGTCGCCGAGCCTGATCAGCGCGGTGCCTAGGCTGTACCGCGGACCGGGCCGGGAGTCGCGCAGCACGCCAGCGGCGGTGAGGGTCCTGGCCAGCGCCAGCGTGGTGCTCTTGGACGTGCCGAGCGCCCTGGCCAGGTCACTGAGCGAGAGGCCCTTGGCCGGACCGTCGGCGACGATGTTGACCAGCCGCATGGCCCTGGCGACGCTGCGTACCGTGTAGCGGTCGACGGCGTCGTCGGCACCGGCGCCGTCGACCGGCATCGACTGGGCGGCCGTCTCGCTGCCTCGGGTTGCGCTCATCTGGCCTCCGCAGGGCGTTCGGCATTACCGAACACAATATATGAAACCGGTAACAACCCTTGACATACGTCGCAGCCAAGGGTTTCGTGGCGAGCGTGATTCTATATCACACAACGTCGTTCGGTGATACAGAACACCGGTGATGTAGTGCGGACCGGGCCAGGGCGGCCAGGCAGCGCCCGCAGCAGTGGCTCGCGGCGGCCGATCCCGGCCCGGCCGGGCTTGTGCTGACCGGCCCGGCGGCCGTCGCGTGGTCCACCGGCGGCCTGGCGCCGCCGGTGGACCGGACCGCCGCGGTCGACCTGATCTGGGCGGTGATCACCACGGCGGGCGCCTGGCTGGTCACGACCAACGTGGAGGCCGAGCGGAGCAGGGCCGAGTACGACCCGGCCGCCCACGGCTACGCCGAGCTTGCCGTCGTCCCCTTGTACCGCCCCGCCGAGTTCGCCGCCGCCACCGCGCCCCCGCCTCAGCCCCGCCGCCTGTCCGACCACCACCCAGCCGCCCCACGTCACAACGGCCATTCCCACCGGTCACAACAGGCTCTTCCGTCCCATTACTCGCCAGTCCAGCTCGGCCGCTCCCACTCCCGCCCCGCCGCTCCCACCGGACCGACTTTTCACCCTCTGGCGTCTGACAAATCATCCTAAAAAGGTCGTGATCATGACGCTAGTGGATGCAAAGTGGCGCCAGCGGATGCAAAGTGGCGCCAGCGGATGAAGAGTGGGGCGCCAGGGATCGCGAACGGTGGTGTAGTTGAGGTCTTCGTGGCCACTGAGACTCACGAGACCGGACCACTCGCGCGACCTTGATCGGGGCCCGGGCTGAGGCCTCGCATCGGGAGGGCTTGCCCCGGCCTGGCCGGGGGCCTGCCTGGGCAGGTCCGCCACGTGCAGCCGACGGGAGCCTGGACGTGCCTGGGCAGGTCCAGGCGCGCGCCCCCGACCGGGCGCCTGGACGTGCCTGGGGCCGGGGGCCGCACTCGGCGGCCACCGGCCCCAGCTTGACTCGCGCCAGTTACTCCTTGTCCTCCTCCGTCAGCGCCCTGCCTCCCGATGTGACCAGCACTCGCCCGTCTGAGGTGAGTACGTGGTGATGGTGGTGCTCAGGAATCGGCTCGCCTGGGATGTCGCCGAAGTCCGGGAGTGCCTCAGGCTCTTCCATCGGGTAGGCGACCTCGCCGTGCGCCTTGATGTCGCCGGCCTCGAGTTCGGGCTCGCTCATCCGGAGCTTCATGAACAGGCTGATGCCCTTGAGCAGCAGGAAGGTGACCAGCCCGTCCCAGACGATCACGGTCAGCGCCGCGCCTGCCTGAATCAGCAGCTGCCGGGGGTGGCCGTAGAACGCACCCGAGGTGGTGACGTCGGGGTTCTTGCCGAGGCCGAGGTAGACGATCATCTTGGGGTCGGCAAGCAACCCGACGAGCAAGCCGCCGAACAGGCCGGCGAACCCGTGGGTGTAGACCACGCCGAGCGCATCATCGACCTTGTTGAACGGCCAGACATGCTTGGGCAGGTAGCCGAAGAGCACCCAGACCAGGGCCGAGGTGACCAGGCCGATGATGATCGCGCCTACGCCGTTGACGTAGCCGGCCGCCGGGGTGATGCCGACCAGGCCGCAGATCATGCCGTTGACGCCGCCGAGGAAGGTGGGCTTCTTCTCCTTGCTGAACGCCATGTCCATGACGATCCAGGTCATCATGGCGACCGCGGTGGCGAGGTTGGTGTTGATCACCGCGGCGCTGGCGTCCGCTCCGGCGAAGTACGGGTCGCCGCCGTTGAACCCGTTCCAGCCGAGCCACAGGATGCCGGCGCCGACCGCCACGAACAGCAGGTTGTTCGGCATGGCCTTCTGCCGGTCCCGCTGCAGCCGCGGCCCGACCACCGCGGCGGCGACGAAGCCCGAGACTCCGGCCGCGAGGTGGATGACGTAACCGCCGCTGAAGTCGAGCGCGCCCTTCTGAGCCCAGAAGCCGCCGCCCCACAGCAGGAACGCGTTGACCGCGTAGGCGAACGTGATCCAGAGCGGGACGAAGATCAGCCAGACCTTGAACCTGATCCGGCCGATCACGCTCCCGACGAACAGGATCGGGGTGATGGCCGCGAACACGAACTGGAAGTAGACCAGTGAGCTCTGCGGGAACCTGAACTTCGGCATCAGGCCGTTCAGCAGCGGGATGCTGGCCCGGCCCTGCTCACCCGTCGCTCCGACGACCGTTCCCGGCTTGCCGAGGAAGTCGCTGATCCAGGGGGAGCCGAAGCCCATCTTGAACGCCCACAGGACCCACACGATCAGGGTGAGCGCGAACGCGCTGAACACCATCATCATCGTGTTGATGGCCCATTTCCGCTGCACGATCCCCCCGTAGAGGACCGCGAGTGCGGGGATGCTCATCAGGCCGACGAGCGTGGCCGCGGTGAGCTGCCACGCGTTGTCACCCGGATGGAGCCAGGTGGAGTAGGGAACCACTCTTCGCCTCCAGGGGCTGAAGCGAAGGGTG
>DATIZP010000140.1:0-2946 GCA_035517035.1 Streptosporangiaceae bacterium
GACGCACCCTGAGTCTGATCACACGCCTATTCGGCACCGAGATCGACCGCCGGCTCGGCGACGTCCTGGCAGGAGCCCCTTGCCGTGTGGTCAGCAACGATCCCAGCATTCTCGGCGGCCAGTACCGGGTCGTGCTGCTACCACGCACGGAGGCACCCGTCTCATGAGCAATCTGGGCAGCACCAAGTGCTGCGGCGGGGCTGGCGCCAGCACAGCTTGCGGTCAGCATCGACACGGCCGTGCGCCGACCTGACCGCCACGGCACCACCCGGCTGGGGCGCCCTGCCCGGGATCCGGCCCAGCGCATTCCGCTGCCGCCCCGGGGCGGAGCGCAGGCGCCGCCTGGTCTCTGTGGCCGCGCCCGGGAAACCTGCTGGTCATCATGGGCGACCTGCCCGGCCGGCCACCTCGCGGCACCGTCGACCTGCGCGTACGCCGCCTGCGATAAGCAGCGCAACGCGG
The DNA here is from genome assembly GCA_035517035.1 of Streptosporangiaceae bacterium. Lineage (GTDB taxonomy): Bacteria > Actinomycetota > Actinomycetes > Streptosporangiales > Streptosporangiaceae > Chersky-822. The sequence goes on from DATIZP010000140.1 coordinate 463, forward strand.
CCGGAAAGTGTCAGCTGCGGCGCGGCCGCGGCGCGCAGGCGGCACAGCGGCCGATCGATGCCATGTCGAGGCACCGGCCCGCGGCCCTCACCCGCGGCCAAGGCGCCAGCCACCCACCTGCCTGCGACGGGCGCTGCGGCGCTCAGGCCAGGACGCGGCCGGTCACCTGATCACCGCCGGCCATCGGAAGTGCCTGCGGGCCCATCACGAAATCCGGGTCTACCTGGCCGGCCAGGTCCTCCCCGACAGCCGCGTTAGCCCAGGCGGCCGCGTTGCGGAGGTGGAACTCCGCCGCCTGGCCGGTGAGCTTGGCCCAGTCCCTGGCCCGCGCGTCCGCGGCCTGCCGCAAGGCGGCGAGCGCCGCCCGGGCGTCCTGGCCCAGGTCACCGAGACTGAACGGGCGACCCTGCTCCATCGCGCGCACTGCGGGCGCGTGCCCGAAGCAGGCGAGCAGGGCACCGCCGACGTGCTCGCGCAGGAACGCGATGTCTTCCTCGCCCTGGATCTTGTTGGCGACCACCGCGAGCGGGACGTCGTAGTCCGCGGCGTACCCGGCCCACTGCCGCCAGACGCCGACGCCCTTGCGGGTCGGCTCGCAGACCAGGAAGGTCAGGTCGAACCGGGTGAACAGGCCCGAGGCGAACGAGTCGGCGCCGGCCATGCAGTCCACCACCACATACTCGCCGGGCCGGTCGACTAGGTGGTTGAGGTACAGCTCCACCGCGCCGGTCTTGGAGTGATAGCACGCCACGCCGATGTCATCATCATCGAAAGGCCCCGTCGCCATCAGCCGGGCCCCGCACGGCGTGCCGACCGCCAGGGCATGCACCGGGTCCGCGCCCCCGGGCTGCAGCAGCCGGGACCCGCGGCCCGGCGGCGTCGTCTTGATCATCGCTGCCGCCGAGCTGATCCGCAGGTTGCCGCCGCGCAGGTACTCCTTGATCTCCGCCAGCCGCGCGCCGAGCGCAGGCGGCTGCCCGCCGACGTCGAGAACCTCGGCGAGGTGCTGGTTGATGTCCGCGTCGATCGCGACCACCGGCAGCCCCTGGTCGGCCAGGTACCGGATGAACAGCGAGGACAGCGTGGTCTTGCCGCTGCCTCCCTTCCCGGCGAACGCGACCCTCACAGAGAACCTCCTCTAGACTGAGAACCGTTTTCATGTAAGGATGAACAGTGTGACGGTGCCGGACAGCGCGGTCAAGCTGATCCGGACAGGCCGCGTAGCCGTGTCGCGCCGGGGCAGCCGGCGGCGCAACGGCAAGCGCACGTCATGGCTGGCGACAGAAGGGACGGACGTCATGTCACTGACGGTCTCCGCGGAGCTGCTGGAACAGGCGGGCAACGGCGAGGTAGACGATGAGCAGTTCGTGGCGTGCGTGCGTACCTCGCTGCCCTACGCCTGGTCGGTAATCAGCGGGCTGGCCGAGCGGCTTTCCCTCAGCGGCGACGGCTTCGCCGACAACCAGGTCCCGCCGCCGGACGAGTCGGCACGCGGCCAGCTGCTGCGAGCCCTGGCGAGCGACGCGATGCGCCGCGCGCTGGAACGGCACTTCGGCGTCCGGCTCGCGTTCCAGAACTGCCACCGCGTCGCGGTCTTCTCTTTCACCGCGCCCGCCTCTGCCTACGCCGAGTTCGTGTCCCCACGGGCTCAGATCCTCAACCAGAGCCCAGAGCTGATCGACTGCTGACGCCGCGCAGCCGGCGCGTCACCACGGCAGGTCAGCGCCCGGGCGAAGGGAGCGGTGGGCTGGCATGACTACCCGCCATGACATCATCAGGCGGGCGCTGGCCGAGGCCGGCACGTTCGTCAGCGCCCAGGAACTGCACTCCCGGCTGCGGTCAGGAGATCACCGGATCGGGCTCACCACGGTCCACCGGGCCCTGCACGCACTGGCCGAGGACGGCGTCGCGGACACGCTGCGCGACCAGGACGGCCAGCGTGTCTACCGGGCCTGCGGCAGCCGCGACCACCACCATCACCTCCTGTGCCGGGCGTGCGGCGCGGCGGCCGAGGTGCCCGCATCCGCACTGCAACGATGGGCTGCTGCCGTCGGCAGCGAACACGGCTTCACCGACGTCACCCTCACCGCGCAGCTCTCCGGGACGTGCGCCCGATGTTCACCCATCCCGGTCCGCCAGGAAGCACGGAGAGGGCGCCGCGCCGCCGATGCAGGCACCATCGATAGGCGCAGACCATGAGAGCGTCCTTGACAGGAAGGCCCGCGTCGAGACAGTTCAGTGTGCCGGCAGCCGACGGAACTTGAGCCACTGTCCGGACTGCCGTCACTGCACCTGACTCCACCTCGATGTGGCGGGAAACAGCTTGTCTATGGCGTTGGCACCGGTACGGATGACGGGCCGCAGCTCGGACCTGTAGATCGTCTCGGTGGTATGCGAGCTGGAGTGCCCGACCAGGTGCGAGATCTCCTCGATCGCCATCCCCGTCTGCGACATCAGCGACACGAACGTGTGCCGCAGCTCGCG
>DATIZP010000141.1:0-23887 GCA_035517035.1 Streptosporangiaceae bacterium
GTGGCCTGCGGTCGCGCAGCGGGGCGGCCGGGCCAACCTATGCGCAGCTGTACAACGAGGCGAGGCAGCGCGGCATCAAGGGCCGCTCGTCGATGAACAAGGCGCAGCTCAAGCGGGCTCTCGGCCGCTGAGGCGGCGGGCAAGGAAGAGTGCGTGGCCGCCGTCCTGGCCCTCGGGCACGAACTCCTGCTCGGCGATCTCAAGCCCGGCCTCGGTGATCCAGAGGGCGTAGGTGACGTCGTCCGCATGGCTCCACCACATCGGCGCATCACCGCCCAGCCAGTGCTCCTCTGAGCCGGTCCACGCCTGCTGGCCGGCGATCGCCAGCAGCCAGCAGCCAGCCGCCCGGGCGCAGCCAGGCGCCGATCCGGCGCAACAGCACCGGCTGGGCATCCAGCGGCATGTGGATCAGCGAATACAGGCTCACCACCGCGTCGAGCGAGTCGGCCGGCCAGTCCAGCGTCGTCGCCTCGGCCCGGACGAACGTCGCCGCAGGCACCAGCCGACGGGCCCGCTCGATCTGCACGTCGCTGATGTCCACGCCGGTCACCTGGTATCCGACTGCGGCCAGGGACCTGGCGACTGTGCATGTCGCTGCCATCGGCGGGTAGTGGGCACCCGCGGCTAGAGCGGCGGCGGTGCGAACATGGGAGCGGACAGTGGCAGCTAGACGGGCGGCGGTTCAGGCGCGGCGGACGGCGCAGACCGGACCCGAGCTGATCGAGCAGTGGATGCACAGGATCGCCACGGCGCTTGACCGGCAGGTGGCCACGCTCAGGTCGCGGATGCGGGCCGGGAGCAGGAAAGGGCCGTCCGGGATGCGGGCTGGGAGCAAGCCGGGGAGGTCCCGGCTGGCGGTCGGCCGCAAGCGGCGGTCGCGATCGGTCGTCCGCGGCGGGCGCAAGACCCGCGCCGAGCTGTACGAGATGGCCAGGAAGCGCGGCCTGCCCGGCCGTTCCAAGATGCGGCGCGACGAGCTCGCCAGGAGACTGCGCCAGCGCTAACCCTTCCGGCCGACCTGGCTGTCCTGGGTCGGCGATGGGAAGGTTGGCAGTGTGGCGGAGCGCACGACGGACGGCGAGCAACGGGACCGTGCGGCGGGCCGGCCTGAGCAGCTGCAGCGCTACCAGGCCAAGCGAGACTTCAGCCGCACGCCCGAGCCCTCAGGCACGACTGTCGCCGCAGCGGCCGGGGCGGGAACGCCACCCAGCGGCGGGGCACGCCGGTTCGTGGTTCAGCGGCACCGGGCCAGGCGGCTGCATTACGACCTGCGGTTCGAGATCGACGGGGTGCTGGCGAGCTGGGCCGTGCCGCACGGACCGACCATGGACCCCGCGGTAAAGCGGCTGGCCATGCATGTCGAGGACCACCCGATCGAGTACCTCGATTTCGAGGGCGTCATCCCGGCGGGAGAGTACGGCGGCGGCGATGTCATCGTCTGGGACATCGGCACCTGGGAGCCGCACGACACCGATGACCCGGCCGCCTCGGTGGCGGCCGGCGAGCTGCACGCCGACGTCGTCGGGCACAAGCTGCGCGGCCGGCTGGTGCTCGTCCGCAGCGGGGGCGGCCGCTCCCGCGCCGGCAAGCGGGCCGTGCCGCGCGAGACCGGCATAGCCAGCGCGGGCGAGTCCGAGCAGTGGCTGCTGCTGCACAAGGACGACGATGACGCGGTCGCCGGCTGGGATCCCGAGGACTACCCGCTGTCTGTGCTCAGCGGCCGCACCAACGACCAGGTGCGGGCCGACCCCGACCGGCTCTGGCGCTCCGACCTGCCGCCCGATCAGGCCTCGATCGCGCTGCGCCCGCCGCAGGTACCCGAACCGGGTGCCGCCGAGCTTGCCGCGCTCGACGACCTCGGCGACAACGGCCGCTGGGATGTGTTCGGCCGGTCGCTGCGGCTGACCAACCTCGACAAGGAGCTGTTCCCCGGCCGGGACGGGGAGCCCGCAGTGACCAAGCGCGAGCTGATCAGGTACTCGGCCAGGATCGCTCCCGTGATCCTGCCTTACCTGGCCGGCCGGGCGCTCAACATGCACAGGTTCCCCGGCGGCGCCGCCGAGCCCGGGTTCTGGCACAAGCAGCTGCCGGACCACGCGCCTGACTGGATACCGCGCTGGGACAATCCGGAGGCCGAGCGCGGCCGGACCACGACGTACCTGGTCGTGGACGAGCCAGCCGCGCTGATCTGGGCAGCGAACTTCGGCGCGCTCGAATGGCACGCGTGGACCTCGCGCATCGCCGACCCGCACAGCCCGACCTACGCGCTCATCGACATCGACCCCGGCACCTCGACGTCCTGGCAGGACGTGCTCGTCCTGGCCAGGCTGCACCGGACCGCACTCATGCACGTCGGGGTCCGTGGGCAGCCGAAGGTGACCGGCCGGCGAGGCATCCAGATCTGGATACCGGTGCTGCCCGGGCTGAGCTACGCCGACACCCGCGAGTGGGTGGAGCAACTGTCCAAGACAATCGGCTCGGTCGTGCCCGAGCTGATCAGCTGGAAATGGGACGTCAGCGGGCGCGGCGGACTAGCGAGGCTTGATTACACCCAGAACGTCAGCAACAAGACGCTCGTGGCCCCCTACAGCCCTCGAGCCGAGCCCGGTGCCCCGGTATCCGCCCCGATAAGCTGGGACGAGCTAGACGATCCCGCGCTGCGGCCCGACGGGTTCACCATTCGCACCATGCCCGACCGGATCGCCGAGCGGGGCGACCTGTTCCGCCCCGTGCTCGCGGAGGGTCAGCGGCTGCCACCGCTGGCCTGACCAAGCGCCCGCTCGGCCGGCCGCACGTCAGCCGATCTTGCGCAGGCCCGGGCACTTCCACCTGGCCGCGATCACTTCGGGCCGCGGCCGGTAGAGGCGCAAGATGACGAACCACGGGTGCTCGGCCGAGGTGGGCAGCCAGTTCGCCTCGCGCGCCGGCCCGGGCGAGCGCGGCTGCAGGTGGATGACCAGGCCGCCGTCCGGCTCGCGGCGTAGCCCAGGCGTGCGGTCGCCGACCGAGAAGCGGCGCGCCTCGTTCGGGATCAGGTTCAGGTCATGCTCGGTGTAGGCAGTCAGCGACCAGAATGCGTCCGCGGGCGGCAGGCTGCCCGGCGGGAAGCGGAGCTCGTACCTGCCGTGCGGAGCCAGCCTGATGCCCTTGGCGTCCTCGAAGTTCGGCAGGTAGACCGCCTCGGCCGGGTCATTGGCTGTGATCCCCGCGAGCGACTGGTCGGCGGCCCGGCGCAGGAAGTCGTCGCCGAACCTGCCCTCCTCCGGCGGCGGATACCGCCAGCCGTTCACGTTGGTTGCCCAGCTCCCGCTCAGCAGCTGCTGGCGGAGCAACGGCAGGCCGATGACGGCCGCGCGCAGCAGGCCGCGCTTGACCACATCGGGCTGAGCGTCGACGTCCAGCCCTGGCCCGATGCCGATCCTGGCGAACTGGTCGAGCAGCACGGCGTGGTGCGGCGGCGGCGGGTTCTCGGCCAGCATCGCGTTGAGGCTCTTCCACGGGCTGAGCGGATCGGTGGTCGGGTCGCCAGGAGCGTAGACGTCGCGGCGCTGCGGCACCTTCGCCCGCGGCTTGCCCCACTTGCTGAGCGGAGTGAGCTTGTACTGCGCCTGAAGGGCGCGGACGCTCTTGACGTCGGCCTGGCCGTCCGCCAGGGTCCGGCCGAGTACCAGGACCCACGGCGTCGGAGCTCGCTTGGCCTTCTTCACCCCGGCCGGCAGCTTGCCCGTCCAGCCGGGGCCGACGATGGCGAAGTGCCCGGCCTTGTGGCCGGTGGCGCGCTGGCCGACGTAGTCGAAGTTGTCGGACGAGAAGCCCATCAGCTCGAAGGTGAAGTAACGGTCCGCCATGTCCGGGTGCGACAGGATGACCGGCTCGTCGCGTAGGTCCAGCCAGGCAATCGAGTACAGGGTGTCGTTGTTGGGGCAGCCGCCGTCCCGGTAGTCGGCGGTGATCAGCTTCCTGGCGTGCCAGAAGTGGTTGACCGGCGCGTAGGGGACGACATCGGGGTCGCGTGGGCTCGTGACCCAGTCGTGCTTGAGCTTGGCGTTGTAGATGTAAGGGAAGCCGTAGATGAACGCCTGCAGGGCGGTCGCGTAGGCGTGCTCGGCTCGCCAGTCGTCCACCCGGCCGGTGAGGATCGGCGTCACGGCCTCGTGCACCATCGCCGCGGCGGTAGGCAGCCGTCTGGCCCGGCCGATGATGGTCTCCGGTGCGCGCATGACGTCGGCCACAGCCTTCCCGGCGGGCGGCGCCAGCCGCGCCGTGAGGGTCGGAAGGCCGGGCAGGTTCTGGGCCGCGCCAATGACCGCCTCGGCGCCCCAGCTTGCCGTCTTGATCGCACGGCCCGCCCGCTTGGTGGCGTGCCCGGCCGTCCTGCTGGCCCGCTCTGTCGTCCTGGCCACGTCAGCCCCCCTGCCCGAGCAGCCTTGACTTCGCCGACGCGAACTCGGCGTCGGTCAGCGAGCCCTGCGCGTGCAAGTCGGACAGCTGCCTGAGCTGATCGGACACGGACGCCGGGCCAGCCTGCGGCGGCTCGGACTCCTTGGCCTGCTCCTGCGCCGAGTGCTCGGCGCTCCGCTTGCCCACCATGTACGCACCGCCGCCTACAACGGCGGCGCGCAGCAGCGGGCGACGCCTGACGAACATGTGTCTCTCCCTGGTATCGGCTGGGCCGGTCAGATGTCTTGGCCAGCGGGCAGCGAGAGCCCGAGTGCCACCATGATCTCCGGAGCGGCGGCTACCGCCTTGGGGCCGCCGACCTGCGGCGCCACGGCCCGCAGGACCCCGAGGATGTCCTGTGGCGTCGCGCCGGCGTCGAGTGCGTTGGCCACCTGCCACAGGTAGGACGCGGGCGGTGAGTCGAGTGCCACCAGGGCCGCGATCTTGACCAGCGCGAAGCTGCGCGGGTCGAGCCCGGTGCGCTCTCGCGCCGACTCCCGCATCGCAGCGGCCTCGCCGAGCACCTCAAGGTCGCCCATGGCCAGGTCGGTTAGCGCACTTCTTGTCGACTCGTCGACGTCGACCTTCACTGGCGTGCTCATGTCCTGCTGCCCCCCCGTGATCCAGCGGCGGACCGGCCGCCGCGTCCCGACCACCCCACCGTTCCGCCCTGGCCGCGATCGCGCACCACCCCGGCCGGGTGATAGCTACGATGGCCGCATGATCACAGGCGTTCACGCGATCGTGTTCTCCGAGGAGGCCGAGAAGGTGCGGGGCTTCTTCCGCGACGTGCTCGGCCTGCGATCGGCCGATGCCGGTGACGGCTGGCTGATCTTCGCGCTGCCGCCCGCCGAGCTTGCCGTACACCCGTCAGACGAGGGCAGTCGGCACCAGCTCTATCTGATGTGCGACGACATCGAGGCCACGCTCGCCGAGCTCACCGAGAAGGGAGTGCAGGTCGCCAGCGAGCCGTCCGATCAGGGCTGGGGGGTGCTCGCCGGGATCCGGCTGCCTGACGGTACCGAGTTCTTCATCTACGAGCCCAGGCACGCCTCGCCGATCCTGCCCTGAAGCGACTGCGATAGGGCGCGGCTGCGATAAGGCGCTGTGAGAGTCTGGGCGAGCGGAGGCTAACCTGTCGGCCGCAGAGTTTTAGCGAGAGTTGCGTTTCGAAATTATCCGACAGCGACTGCGCGTACGGCTGAATGCGATCCCCTCCGCGCGCCAAGTTGACAAAAACATGTCACATCTTCAACCATCAGTGTCATGTCCAGAAACGTGGCCGTAGTAATCACCGATGACCTCGACGGGTCGGCTGACGCTGAGTCGATCAGCTTCGGCTTCGACGGCGTCGCCTACGAGATCGATCTCAGCTCGGCGAACCGCGCCAAGCTCGAGAAAGCCTTCGCGCCGTTTATCTCCGCCGGCCGGCGCGTCAGGAGCTCAGCTCGTGCCCGCGCCGGGGGCCGGTCGGGAGGTTCGGCAGCCGACCGTGCCGCGGTCCGGGCCTGGGCTAGGGAGAAGGGCCTCCAGGTCTCCGAGCGCGGCCGGATCAGTGCCGAGATTCTGCGCCAGTACGACGCGGCGCATTAGCCGAGCGCGTCTGCTGGCGAGGATTCTCGCCGCTTCGCGGCTGTCGCATGCCTGCGGCCCGATCCGGCGCCGTCATGGGCCGGTGAACCGTACGGAAGCCGTTCCGCTCGTGCGATGCTGACGGCATGACGATGACGGTGATCTCCGGTCCGGCGGGTCAGTTCTCCGCGTATCTGGCGGTGCCCGCCGGGGCCGGACCATGGCCGGGGGTCGTGGTCATTCATGACGCGCTCGGAATGACCAGGGAAGTCAGCAGCCAGGCCGACTGGCTGGCCAGCGAGGGGTACCTGGCCGTCGTTCCCGACCTGTTCCGCGGGCGGTCGAAGGTCGCCTGCATGGTCTCGGTGATGCGTGAGGCTCGGGCCCGCCGCGGCCGGTCGTTCGATGACATCGAGGCCGCGCGGGCATGGCTCGCTGCTCGCGATGACTGCACAGGCACGATCGGCGTGATCGGCTTCTGCATGGGCGGCGGGCTCGCGCTGCTCGTTGCTCCCCGCCACGAGTTTGCCGCGTCGAGCGTCAACTACGGCACAGCGCCTGGGGACGCGTTCACGGCCGACTTCCTGGCGGGCGCATGCCCTGTCGTGGGGTCGTTCGGGGCGAAGGACCGCACGCTGCGCGGCGCGGCCGGAAAGCTGGAGGAGGCCCTGACCGCCGCCGGTGTCGACCACGACGTCAAGGAGTACCCCGAAGCGGGCCACGCGTTCCTGAACGACTACGAGAACTCCGGCGACAAGACCCCGCTCATGTTCGCCGTGATGGGCAAGCTGTCGCCGGGGATGGGCTACCACGAGGAGTCAGCGCGGGACGCCAGGGCGCGGATTCTGGCGTTTTTCGGCGCGCACCTGCGGAAGTGACCTGGCGCTCCACGCTGCTATGCGTTGGCGCGGGCGTCCTGGAGCAGTTCCTCGAGGTGCATGGCGAGCAGGACGGCCCCGTCGATCATCAGGTCGCGCTCGGCGGCCGTGATGTGGCCGCGGCTGGCCTGATCATGCAGTTCCGCGCAGGTGTGCTGCAACGCCGAATCTAGTGAGAGCACGGCTTCCACCTCCCAGCACAGTCATACCGCCGTCGGCTGCCAGTCCGGCCAGGGGCCTTAGTCCGTATCTGGACGGTCTTCCGGCGCTGCGGGGTGTGGGTGTGGGTGCGTGACCGATCGGTACCGTCGCCGTCGGCCGCACATCTCCGTGGCGCTTTGTGTCGCGGCCGCGCGGCCTACCATTGATGCTGCCGCACATGCGATGTGAAAGCCGCGGCCCGGGGCGGGGAATCCGCCAGGATGCCCGGAGGATCAAGTTATGACTGTTCTGTTCGGTGCGAACTCCAAGGTATTCGACCCGATGTACGAGGCCGGAATCAACGTCCACGCCTTCCGCGCCTATCGTGATCAGTACAACTTCATTCCTACTGTCTGGCCGGCCAAGGAGACCGTTCCCGACGCGCGGGTGACGCTGTCGATCCGGCCAGTGCCTGAAGACCTGCTGGCCGGCAGGCTGGACGAGAAGATCAGGGCGTTCATCGCCGACGCGCCGCCCGGGGTGAAGCTGTCCGCCTGGCACGAGGCATCGAACCTGCCCGGCTATCCCGACTACCTGAACCCCGCCAGCATGTCGGCGGTGCACGAATACATGCAGGACCTCTGCCGCGGCTCGAATGTTCGCTACGGATCAATTATCTGCGCGGTTCCCAGCGCGACGAAACAGTGGATGGGGACCAACCTGGACTGGTACGGCCTTGACATCTACGACTTCGGTGAGGGGCAGTTCCGGAACTGGCTGAGCGGCGCGATCAGCAAATCAGAGCTGTTTGCCCGGCTGGATGACATGCGCGAAACCTGCCGCGAACTCACCGGCACGGATTCGCCGGAAATAGACATCTGCGAGACCAACAGCCCGCGGCCAGGGCACCGGGCGGAGTGGTTCGCGCTGCTTGCGGAATGGCTGCACGACAACGGCGGCCAGCGCCTGCTGACCTTCTGGAACCCGTCGGGCCCGCTCAGCGGCCCATGGCTGCCCGACGACAGCAAGACCATCGAGACGCTGCGCTCGATCGCGAGCGGCGACGGAGGCTGACGCTCCGCCCGCTGGGGTGCCGGTATCGCGTCATCACAGCAGGGCGCAGACTAGGAAGTGCACCTTCGCCGAGTCAGAAGGCAGGCGCCGACGATGGGGCTGACCTGGCGGGACCTCGTGTCGTCCGCCGCCATGGTGTTGATCTTCCTGGCCTACATAGCCTTCATGCAGGGGTCCGCGCTGCCCTTCTTTTCCAATGTCTGGGCTGTCTGCCTGCTTGAGTTGCTGCTTGGCGTGGGCTGCGCGGTCGCCGCCGGCGACCTGCACACCAGGCCGCAGCCGAGGCCCGGCGTGGTCCTGCGGAAGATCACGACATTCCTCGGCACGGTTGGGCTGCTCGCCGGCCTGATCGGGCTGTTCAGCGGTAGCGAGCGGGCCCTGGAGATCCTCGTCGTGGCCACGATCCTGCTGTGGCTGGCCGGCACCTGCTGGCACGTGAACTCCATCGGGGCCGAGCCGTGACGCCGGCGGGCGTGCCGAGGCTGCTCTGCGCGAGCTTGTTCAGGCGACCTCGGTGCCCCCCTCATCCGGCTCGTCGGGCGCTTGCGGCGCGCCGGCACCGCCGGTCGGCAGCGCCGCGCGCCGGGCGATGGCCACGAGGCTGTCGTGGAGCGCCTGCCACGCAGTGCTGAGCCCGGCGGCGGCCGGGTGGTCACCGCGGATCGTGCCCGGCGGGCTGGCCTGCTCGCCGACCGAGTCGAGGGCGGCGCGGCCGGCCTTGAGCAGGACCGGATCGGCCGCCTCGATGGTCAGCCGGTCATCGGCCACGTGGATGAGCATCTGCCGGCGGCCGGCCTCCTCGGGCTGCTCGTCGCTGGTTCCGGTGACGTCCACGCTGCGCAGCGCCTTCTTCGCCTGGTCGAGGTTGACGCCGAGAGCGACCAGGGCCCGAGAGGCCGCGGTGTCAGGATCGGCCAGGGCGGCGAGCAGCAGGTGATGCGAGCCCACCGGCTGCACGCCGGCCAGCCGGGCGGCCTCGCTCAGGGTCGTATCGGCGGCTGGGGTGGCGCTGATCACGGCCTGCTCGGCCGGCCCGCCAGGGTCTGCCTGCTCGGCTGCCGAGCGCCGCCGCAGCCAGCGCCGGCCGTGGCCGGCCGCTGCGGTGCTGACCGTCACCGCGTCGAGCACGGCGGCGCGGATGGCCAGCAGGTCGGCATGCTGCCGCAGGACCTGGGCGGCCACACCCTCGCCCTCCCTGACCAGGCCAAGCAGGATGTGCTCGGTACCGATGTAGTTGTGGTGCAACTGCAGGGCCTCGCGGAGCGAGAGCTCGAGCGACTTCTTCGCCCGCGGGGTGAACGGGATGTGCCCGCTCGGCGCCGTCTTGCCGCGCCGGACGATCGCCGCGACTTCCTCCCTGGCGCCAGGCAACGACAGGTCGAAGCCGGCGAGTACGCGGGCGGCCAGCCCGTCGGTCTCGCCCAGGAGCCCGAGCAGGATGTGCTCGGTGCCGATGTAGTTGTGGTTCAGCTGCCTTGCTTCTTCTTGCGCCAGTACTACGGCGTGCCGGGCGCGGTCCGTGAATCGCTCAAACATGACAGCTAGCGTCCAGCATGCTTCTCACCTAGTCAATACCATGCTATTAATAGGGACAATGGCTGTCGGCGGCTGAGAGGTCGGCAGGGCAGTGGCTCATGGTCGGCGGGGCAGCGGCGGGGAGGCTGGGCGGTCATGGAGTGGGAGGATCGGCTCGACGACTGGGAGCTCCAGCTTGAGCTGAACGCGCAGTTCCAGGGCTCGGACTGGGTGACGCTCGAGCGCGCCGCCGGGGATACCGGGGTCTCCAGGGCGGCGCTGCGCAGCTGGTACCGGACCGGGCAGATCCCGTCCCGGCTGGTCGACGGCCCGCACGGGCCGCAGCGGCTGGTTCCGCTTGCGGTGGTGGCCGCCCGCGCCGAGGCCTCACCCAGGCTGCGGCGCACCGCGGAGCGGCGGCTGGCCGACGAGGCTCAGCTCGAGCTGCTCAGGCACCGCATCGACCAACTGGAACTCCGGCTGGCCGCGCTGGAACGACGGCAGAGTCGCTGATCGATGCGGCACGTCGACCGGCGCGGCAGGCGAGCGGTGCGGTTCATGACCGAGTGGCGCAACACTTCCGGCGCTGTCGTACCCTGACTCAGGGAGCCCCGTGATGCACGTTATTGATGTTGTCATTCTGGTCGGCTGGGTCGCCTTCTGGATCTACTGGCTGGCGGCCGCGTCCACCGCGAAGGCCGGCCAGACGCAGTGGGGACGGTTCGTTGGCTTCAGGGTCGCGACCATCCTGATCCTTCTTCTGCTGCTGAGGGTCAAGGCCTTCAAAGACCACTCGGTCACCAGTGACCCGGTGCTGCAGGGAATCGGCCTGGCCGTGTTCGTGCTTGGCCTGGCGCTGGCGATCTGGGCAAGGGTGTACCTAGGCCGGAACTGGGGGACGCCGATGTCGCAGAAGGACGATCCCGAGCTCGTCACGTCCGGCCCATACCACCGCGTCCGTCACCCGATCTACTCGGGCATCATCTTGGCGATGATCGGCACGACGATCGCGGTCAGCCTGTACTGGCTGGTAGCCGTCGCGATGATCGGGGCGTATTTCATTTACAGCGCCTTCGTCGAGGAACGCAACATGGTCCGCCTGTTCCCCGGCTCCTATCCTGAGTACAAGCGGTCGACCAAGATGCTCATCCCCTTCATCCTCTGAACTCGGGAAAGGAGGCACTGCCGAATGTCATCGGCCGTGGCCGCTGGGCCCAGTGTCAGCGAGGTCGAGCTGTCGATCGGCGGGATGACCTGCGCGGCGTGCGCGGCCCGGGTGGAGAAGAAGCTCGGCAGGATCGACGGTGTCGCCGCGAGCGTGAATTTCGCGACGGGCAAGGCCGTCGTCACCGCGCCGTCGTCGGTCGCGGCAGCGCAGCTGATCGACGCGGTCGAGCAGGCCGGGTACTCCGCTGAGGTCGTACCGGGAGCCGCTGACCTGGCCGCCGGCGCGGCCGAGGCTGGGAGTGCCGACGCCGATCGGGTCGCCTACCTGCGGCGCAGGCTGATCGTCGCGCTGGCATTGTTCGTGCCCTCGGGCGAGGTGTCGGTGATGCTCTCGCTCTTCCCTACGCTGCGCTTCCCCGGCTGGCAGTGGGTTCTGGTCGTCCTGGCCGTTCCGGTGGTCGGGTGGGCGGCATGGCCGTTCCACAAGACGACGCTGAAGAACTTGCGGCACGGCTCGGTGTCGATGGACACGCTGGTGTCGCTGGGCATCACCGCGGCGTGCGGGTGGTCGGTGTACGCGATGTTCGTGCTGGATCGGGCCCAGCCACGGGTGAGCCCGCTCGACCTGCTGCTGCATGCATCGGGTGGCGGCATCTACCTCGAGGTCGCGGTATCGGTGACCACCTTCATGCTGGCCGGCCGGTGGTACGAGGCACGGGCCAGGCGCGATGCCGGGGATGCGATGCGCCATCTGGCTGCCGCCGCGGCGGCCGAGGCGTGTGTCCTGGACAGCGACGGGACCGAGCGCCGCGTGCTGGTATCGCTACTGGCTCCCGGGGACCGGTTCATAGTCAGGCCGGGTGAGGCGATCCCGGCCGACGGAGAGGTCGAGTTCGGCGAGTCCGCTGTAGATACCAGCATGATGACCGGGGAGCCGGTGCCCGCCGATGTAGCGATCGGCGCGATGGTGATGGCTGGGGCCGTGGTCGTGGACGGCAGGCTGGTCGTGCGCGCAACCCGGACGGGCAGCGATACCCAGCTCGCCCACCTGATCAGTCTGGTCGAGCGCGCCCAGGCAGAAAAGTCAGGCGTGCAGCGACTTGCCGACCGGGTCTGCGGGTTCTTCGTGCCAGCCGTCCTGGCCGCCGCTGCTCTCACGCTCGCTGGGTGGCTGCTGGCCGGGAGCGCGGTCGAGCCTGCGATGAGCGCTGCGCTGGCGGTGCTGATCATCGCGTGCCCGTGCGCGCTGGGCCTCGCCACGCCGGCGGCCCTGGTGGTCGCCTGCGGCCGCGGCGCGCAGCTGGGGATCTTCATCAAGGGCTACGAGGCGCTTGAGGCTTCGCGCAGTGCTGACACCGTGCTGCTTGACAAGACCGGGACCGTCACCACCGGGGCAATGAGAGTGGTCGACGTCGCCACGGCGCCCGGTACCGGCCAAGACGTGCTGCTGCGACGCCTTGGCGCGGTCGAGCATGCGTCACGGCACCCCGTAGCGGCGGCGGTCAGCTCGTTCGCTGCCAGCCAGGTGGGGCCGCTGCCCTCCGCACAAGGGTTCGTCTCGCTGCCTGGGCTTGGGGCGCGCGGCGTCGTCGACGGTCTTGAGGTGCTGGTCGGGCGGGCCAAGCTGTTCGCCGAGGAGGGGATGACGACTGGCGAGTCGCTGGCCGCCCGGTGCGCGGCGTGGGAGGGCGCAGGCCGCAGCGTCGTCCTGGTCGGCTGGGACGGTGAAGCCCGCGGTGCGGTCGCCGTCGCCGATACGGTCAAGCCGTCGGCCGTCGCGGCGGTGACGGCGCTGCGCGGGCTTGGCTTGCACACGATTCTCCTGACGGGGGACGGACGGGCCGCCGCCGAGTCGATCGGGGCCGAGTGCGGCTTCGACGAGGTAATCGCCGGGGCGCTGCCCGGCGAGAAGGCGGCCGTGATCCGCGGCCTACAGGAGCGCGGTCGGCGGGTCGCCATGGCGGGGGACGGTACCAACGACGGTCCGGCCCTGGCGGCTGCTGACCTTGGCTTGGCGCTTGGATCGGGCACCGACGTGGCGATCAGCGCGGCTGACCTGATCTTGCTCCGCCACGACCTGAGGGTGATCCCGGACGCGATCAGGCTGGCCAGGGCGACGCTGCGGGTGATCCGCCGCAACCTCGCCTGGGCGTTCGGCTACAACGTGGCCGCGATCCCGCTCGCGGCACTCGGCTACCTCAATCCCCTGATCGCGGGGGCGGCAATGGCCGCATCGTCGGCCTTCGTGGTGGCCAGCAGCGTACGGCTGCGGAGCTTCGACGGGACCGGGCCCGGCCGGAGCGCGGCCGCCCGCTCATGCGCATCGCCCCGCGCGGTCGACGAGGAACGGTAGGTCCCCTGTCCTCTTCGGCTCGTCGAGCTGAGCTCCGCCGCCGGGGGCAGGATCAGAGCATCAGCACCAGCATGTAAGCCATCGTCGCGCCCATCGCGATCTGGCAGCACAGGGCCAGTCGCGGCATCACGGGAGGGGCGGTCCCGCCTGAATCGCCCTCGCTGCTGTCTTCGTTGCCATCGAGCGGCTCAGTGAGATCCGCCCCAAGCCCGGCCGCAGAAGGCAGCCCGGCGCGGGCGGTGGCCAGGCCGGCCTCGACCCGCGGATTCAGCGCGAGCGCCGGAGCGAGCCTGGGCAGCCGGGAGAGCCGGTCGGTGTCCCACACTACGAAACCGACCAGGGCCAGGGTCAGGACGAGCGCCAGGAACGGGAAGCGGGCGCCCATCGGCGATCCCCCCATGCCCATGCCGCCCGCCGATCCATTGCTGGAGCTCATCACGGACGGCGCGGCCAGCAGCATGTACACCATGGCGCCGCACATGGCCAGGTGGGGCAGGTGGTGATGGCGATGCGCCGCATTCGCTGCCCGCTGCCCGCTGCCCGCCCCGCTGGCCTGGTAGCTCGCGACGATCTGCCAGGCGTACCATGCCGCCGCGGCGGCGAAGACCGCGGCCCAAACGTCCGCCGGCAGCGTCTTGAGGCTCGCGACCAGCATGCCGGCCATGGCGACGCCCATCACGGCGTGCACGGCGTCGACATCGTGCTCGGCCGGCCGACGGGTGACGCGCGCGACCACGATCCGGGTGATGCAGTAGATCGTCGTCGCGATCATGACTCCGGCCAGGATGTCTGCTAGCCAGCCTTGTCCGCCCACGTCGGTGTCCTCTTCCCTTGTTCCTAGTCGTCCGTTCCCGCCGCCGGCACTGCCCGCGGCTGCACCGCCGCCAGCGGAGATTCGCTGAGCCGTCCGCTCCCCCGGCCTGGCCAGAACAGGAGCGCGAAGAGCGCGAGAAGCGGGCCGGAGTTCGGGTCGGTACCGCCACCAGTCAGGATCCCGCCGAACGCCTCCCCGACGACCCAGATGAACGCGGCGAGCACAAGCGCGAGCACCAGCACCGCCCGCGCTGCCGGGGCCGGCAGGAAGACGCCGACCGCGATCAGTGCGAATGCGATCGCGAGCACTACCGATCCGGTCACGCCGTGGTGGGCGAACGCGCCTGCGACGCCGTTCTCTATCGACGCCAGCCAGCCGGGCTCGCCCGACGCCATCGCAGAGATCTGGTCGTGCAGTCCCTGCGCGGTGAGGTTGGCAGACTGCAGCGTGAAGAACACCATGGCGGCCCAGAAGATCAGCCAGACCGCCCGCGCCGCGGTCAGCCCGACGGCGCGAGCGGCGACGAAAGGCGCGGTCGCGAAGCGGTCGGACGGCCACAGCAGCACGGCGATGAGTGCGTAGATCAGGACCGCGCCCGGAGCTCCGGTCAGCGGGCTGGCGCCGCCGGTCAGTATTTCGCCGAGACCCTCGCCGAACCACCACACGCCGAGGCCCCAGGCGACGGACGCGGCTAGAGCGGCCTTGACGGTAGGCCGGTAGGCGATGCCGATGCCGATCGCGAGCTGAATCGTCGCGAAGACGGTGTTGAGCAGGACCATATGGTGCTCGATCAGCCGCGCGTCCCACGTGATCGGGCTGGCGACAGCACCCGGGTTACCCGGAGCCGTGGCTGCCAGCATCTGGCCGAAGGCCCGGCTGTACATGAACGACTGGTACTGCAGCACGGCATCGAGCATCCAGATGGCCGCGAGCGCGAGTTGCAAGACCCGCTTGACGTCCGGCGGGTCCCCGGCGGCCACCGCACCGGCCTGCCAGGCACCGGGCAGCCGGCTGCTCGCAGCGATGTCAGTCATGAGGTCGATCTCCCTGACCAGTGAAATTCGCCAGAGAATAAATCCTCCGGCTGGGGCATGAGCAGAAGATTAAGGCAGTCGCTGTAGCGTGACAAGACCTATGGACTAAGACGATCAGCTATCCCTTTGACCTGCGAGAACACGCGATCTGAATACCCGCTGCGGGTATTTCGGTGACGCTCTCCGATAGGGCAGAACACCTGGGCCGGGTATTTCTCAATACCCCCTCCGAGTATTATGCGGGCGCAGGCTGCGCGCCATCGGCGGGCCCGTGTGGCGGAGCTGCGGCATGAATCACGACCGGTCCCGTTCTAGGCTGTGGCAGACTGACCGCGGCAGACCAAGTGTCGAGCGCGCTGTGCCAAGGTCTTGCCTGTCGCGCAGCTGGAGGAGAGCGTGAGACCGGAGACGAAGCTAGCCGCTTTCCTGCTGCTCATGATCGCCATCTTCCTCGGCGCCCGGGCGATCGGCGCCATGGCGGGTCCGGTCAGCTCGGTGAACGCGCCGCCGGCCGGCACCACCGGCGTCGTCAATCCGGGCGGCGGAATGGGCGGCATGGACATGGGGTCCAAGTAGCGGTGCTCGACGCTTGGCGCAGTGCACAGGAGCCCGTCGAACTCGTTGTCGGCGGTATGACGTGCGCGTCCTGCGCGGCGAGGATCGAACGGCGGCTCAATCTACTCGACGGGGTCCAGGCCTCGGTAAACTACGCGACCGAGCGCGCCTACCTGACCAGGACCGGCGGCCGGAACATCGGCGAGATCGTGAGCGCGATCGAGGCGGCCGGCTATACGGCGGCGGTGCCTGACGAGACAGCCGGCGCGGTCGACGAGGAGGCCGCCGCGGCCAGTCGGCGGCTGGCCCTCAGGCTGATCCTCTGCGCGCCGCTCGCGATCACGGTGATCGTGCTGTCCATGGTCCCGGCCGCTCAGTTCGGGGGATGGCAATGGGCTGCTCTTGCGCTGTCGCTTCCCGTCGCCAGCTGGGGCGCCTGGCCGCTGCACCGCGCCGCGTGGCGGAACCTGCGGCACGCGGCCGCCTCGATGGACACGCTGGTCAGCCTCGGAATCGCGTCGTCCTTCCTCTGGTCGGTGCTGCAGCTGGCCTTCGGCCCGGCGGGCCGGATGGACATGCACATGCCGTTCGCCCTGACCTTCGGGCCGGTCAGCCCGAGCACCATCTACCTGGACGTGACCGCTGGCGTCACCGTGTCCGTGCTGCTCGGCAGGTACCTGGAGTCGCGGGCGAAGCGGCAGTCGGGCTCGGCGCTGGCGGCGCTCGCGAACCTCGCGACACGCAGCGTGTGCGTGGTGCGGGACGGCGGCGAGAGCAGGGAGCCTGTCGGCGTGCTGGTCCCAGGCGATGTGTTCATCACGCGCCCCGGCGAGAAGATCGCTACCGACGGCGTGGTCGTCGAGGGTACGTCGGCTGTCGACGCGTCGCTCCTCACCGGCGAGTCGCAGCCGGTCGAGGTGGGATCGGGCGACCAGGTCATCGGCGCGACGCTGAACCTGAGCGGCCGCCTGGTGATCAGGGCCAGCCGGGTAGGCAAGGACACCCAGCTGAGCCAGATCATCAGGCTCGTCACCGAGGCTCAGGCCACCAAGTCGGGGGCGCAGCGGCTCGCCGACAGGATCTCAAGCGTCTTCGTACCCTGCGTGATCGCGCTGGCGACCGCGACCGTCGGATTCTGGGTCGGAGCCGGGCTACCCGCGCAGTCAGCATGGAGCGCAGCGTTCGCCGTGCTTGTCGTGGCATGCCCGTGCGCGATGGGGCTGGCCACGAGTACCGCTCTGCTTGCAGGGGTCGGCAGGGGCGCCGAACTCGGAATCCTGGTGCGTGGCGCGCAGGCGCTCGAGTCGGCCCGCCGGCTGGACGTGGTGGTCCTGGACAAGACCGGCACCGTGACCACCGGGGCAATGTCGGTGCTGGCGATCACCGCGGCCAGCGACCGCGACCCGGACGAGGCGCTGCGGTGGGCGGCTGCCGTCGAGGACGCATCCGAGCATCCGGTCGGCCAGGCGATCGCGCGCGCCGCGTCGGCCAGATTCGGCGCGCTGCCGCCCGTCAGCCACTTCGAGAGCATCCCCGGGGCAGGCGTGCGGGGAAGTACCGAAGGTAATGAGGTGATCGTCGGCAGCCCTCGGCTCCTGCGCGAGCGTGCTCTCACGATCCCCGCGGAACTGGTCGACGCCGTGGCCGCGGCGGAGGACGCCGGCCGGTCTGCCGTGCTGGTCGGCTGGGACGGATCGGCTCGGGCGGCGATCAGTGTCGCGGACGCGGTGAAGCCCGCTAGCCAGGTCGCCGTCGCAGGATTGCGCCAGATCGGCCTTCGTCCGGTTCTGCTCACCGGCGACAACCGGCGGACGGCGCTCGCGGTGGCCCGCCAGATCGGGATACCCGCCCGTGACGTCTTCGCCGAAGTCAGCCCCGAACAGAAGATCAAGGTCGTCCGCGACATCCAGTCAGCCGGGGTAGGCGTGGCGGTCGTCGGCGACGGAGTCAACGACGCCGCGGCCCTCGCGCGTGCCGACCTCGGGATCGCGGTCGGCACGGGGACTGACGCCGCGATCGGGGCCGCCGACCTGACGCTGGTGGGCGGTGACCCGGCCCTCATCGGTGATGCCATCCTGCTCTCGCGAGCCACCTTGCGCACGATCCGGCAGAATCTAGCCTGGGCTTTCGGGTACAACATCGTCGCGCTGCCTCTCGCCGCCCTCGGTTACCTCAACCCGCTGCTCGCCGGGCTGGCGATGTCGGCCAGTTCGGTCGTGGTCGTCACCAACGGACTCCGGCTGCGACGGTTCACCCCGCGACCCCCGGTCGCGCCGCCTGCCGCGGCAACGGTGACTCCGGCGACGCCAGCTCCCGCGATGGCCGGGCAGGGCACTTGACGCCCGGAGCCGCGGGCGTCTCCGCGACGCCGCGTGCGGGGAACGAGGCAGGCGAGAGCGGGCCGCCTGGTGAGCATCGGCCAACCGGAGCATTCGCCGGCCTGCTGAGGGCCGCGATCGCACCCGTGGTCTCCGTTGTGGCCCTGGTAGCCCTGCTCACGATCTGGACGGTCACCGGGGGAGCGGGCACGCTTCGCCGGGTTCACGTCGACGTGACGCTCGCGGCCATTCCCGTCTCCTTCCGGCCGGGTGCCGGAAATGCGCTTGCTTATGCGAGCACCTACCTGGAGATCCGGAACCTCGGCTCGAACGACGATCTGGTCGGTGCGGCGTCGCCGGTCGCTCGCGGTGCGCTGCTGGTCCGCCAGGGCAGGACGCCGCTGGCCGTGCGCGGCCAGCTAGCGCGGATCCCGGTGCCCGCGGGCAGCACCCTCGAACTGAGCCCGTTCGGCACCGATCTCGTGCTGATCGGTCCGCGGCCGCTGCACGTCGGCGAGATCGTGCCAGTCACCCTCGACTTCCGGTACGCCGGCCCAGTCCGCGTCGATCTCGTCGTCACCTCGGCCCTCGCCAACCCCTGACAGTTCTGCGCGGCCGTAGCTGAGCGGCGGACCGCTTCTGAGCAAGGACGACCGGGCGTTCCCTGGCGGGACGTCGGCATGGATCATCCGCGATGTATGCTGAGCGACCAGATTCCACCGTAGAGCCCTCCACGTCCGCTGATGACCGAGGGCGCTGATCGCTGAGGACCTGGCCATGCTTTCGACTGTGATCACTGTGACGGGGATGACCTGCTCGCACTGCGTGAACGCCGTTCAGGACGAGATCGGCCAGCTGCCTGGCGTTCGTGAGGTGACGGTAGATCTGGATAGCGGTGCCGTGACGATCGCGGCCGATCCACTGCCCGAGCCCGATGCGCTCCGCAAGGCCGTGGCAGAGGCCGGGTACGAAGTGGTCGGCTGAGGTTGCCGCTGCGAGTGGCCCGCCTGACGGCCGCCCTGATCGCCGTGCTCGCCGGTGCTGCCGGATGCGGCGGCGCGCATGCCGTTACCCCGGCGTACGTCGTGCAGGCCAGCACCATCTCCGGCCTGGGCAAGATCATTGCCGACGGCGGTGGCTTCACCCTGTACATGTACGCCCCCGATCACCGAGGCCCGTCGCGGTGCGCCGGATTCTGCGCCCAGCAGTGGCCGCCGTTGCTGCTGCCCAGGGGAGTCGTCAAGCCCGCCGCCGGCCCGGGGGTGCGGGCAGACCTGCTTGGCACCGTGCGGCGCGGCAACGGCAGGCTCCAGGTGACGTATAACGGGTGGCCGCTGTACCTGTGGCAGGGCGACACCGCGCCGGGTGAGGCTACAGGCCAGGCCGACGACATGGGCCTGTGGTACGTGATGTCAGTCAGCGGTGCCGTCGACAGGTCCACGCCCCGGTCCTAGTGCCCCCGCGCTGGGTGCCGCTCCATGGGCGCCCGCTCCACCGTCGGGCAAGGCTCCAAGCCAGCCTCGCCCGGCGGCGGTCAGCGGCGAGTGCTATCCGATCGTGTACTCGTAAGGGATCCCGATCACGTCCGAGCCGGTGAGCCCGCCCAGCTGGATCTCGTTGAACGCGGCGAACACATCGACGTACAGGGTTCCGTGCACCACGGTCCCGGCGGTGCCGTCGGCGGACGGGGTGATCGTCAGATCGATCGTCCGGCTCTGGCCCGGCTGGATGGTGAAGAGCGGGTTGAACTTGGCCGACGACGAGACGGTTCCGAGCCAGAAGTCGCCCACGGCTGACGAGGCGCCCGGATCGAACGTCTGCGTCGTCACGTTCACCGTGAACGTCGCCGTGCCCTTGGCCGGGCTCGGGTTCACGAACCCGTTCGTGGCCGACGGCGCCTGGGCTCCAGCCCACAGGCCGGGCGACAGCGCCCCGGCGGTCGTGGTCACGGTCAGCGACGGCGTCGTGGATCCGGCCGTGCTGCCTGGCGTGAAGGACGCGACATCAGGGTCCGCCCCATCGGCGAACTCGCCGAGGTCGAACGTCATCGGAATGGTGGAGGTCGCCGAGGCTGCCAGTTCGGAGGTCTCCGTGGGAACCAGCCACTCCGGTGCGTTCTGGCCAGCGGGCAACGGCACCGGCACGTCGGTCGTGTTCTCCCCGATCAGCGGATAGACGCTGGAGCCGTCCAGCCGCGGGTCGAGGAAGAAGTTCTCCGGCGACTTGCCGTGGTTGGTGATCGTCACCGGCACCGTGAGCGGACCGGACTCGGTGGTGTCGGCGCTGTCGGGCAGTGCCGCGGCGCTGGCGCTCACCAGCGAGCTCAGCTTGATCTGCCCGCTGTAGTGCTGTGAGACCTCGTTTCCCGTGCCTGGCGTGGCCAGAGCGGGATCGTTGAAGTCAACCACCAGCGTCCACGTGCCGGGGATGGCATTGGCCGCGTAGACGTCCATGTGCGTGCTGGTGGCGAAACTGAACGCGCCCTTGGAGCTCACTGCCGCCAGCCGGTAGTTCGAGCCGAAGCCGGCGATCTCCCCGGCCGGGTCGACCAGGTAGGCGTTAATCTGGCGCGCCCCGTCATTCGCCAGGTCGACCGATGCGCTGACGTTGGGTGAGCCCGACGGCACATCGAACTCGTAGTAGTTGATCTGGCCGTTACCCGGCAGGTCGTCCCGCCCGTTGCCGCCGGTCAGCGTCCCGCTGAACGAGCCGCCGCTGGACAGGTCAACCAGGCTGCGCAGCGTCACCGCGATCGAACCGGAATTGATGTCTACCGACCCGGCGGCATCGCCGGGGCTGCTCGGGGTGCGGGTGGTGAACGTGAATGAGCCGGTCTGCCCCGCGCCGAGGCGGAAGGAAGACCGGCTGACCTGCCCGAACGGGACCAGCTTCTGGGTGCTCGCCTGGAAGCGGATCGTGCCCGTCGTGCCGAACTTCTTGGCGGTGAGGTCGAAGATGACCACGGTCCAGCGGCCGGCCTGCGGGTGCAGCACGTCGTCGGTGGTGAAGTTGCTCGTGCCCTGCGGCTCCGACTGGAGCGCCAGCTTGCCGCTCGGTGTGATCAGGTCGAACCTGACCGCGGCGTTGAAGTTGAGTGTCTTGGCCGGGTAGGCGATCGACGCCACCAGGCGCGACTCGCCGGGACGAACGGTGAAGTGCGTCTCGGCGTAGTTGTTCACGAACCCGAAGGCGTCGACGAACTTCTTGCTCTTGGCATCGCTCAGCACGACCTTCGAGTTCTGCACGTTGTTTGCCGGACCGAACGTCTTGCCGGCGACGTGCACGACCTGGCTGCTCGCGCCCGTGTTGGTGACGTCGACGGTCGCCGTCACGGGCGTGCCGGGGGAGCCGATTCCGTTGATCTGGCCCTGCCTTGGCGACGGGTTGGTCGGACTCACGCCGTTCACGGTGGTCAGCAGCGTGCTGCCGGTCCCGTGCGGCAACCCGAAGGACTCGGCCAGCTGCACCGCCTTGTAGGCGTTCACCAGGCCAGCGCCCTGCTCGTAAGCCGGTGCGCCGAGGTTAGTCGACGTGCTCATGATGATCTGCTTGACCAGCGCCGGCGACGGGGAGTTTCCGCTGTGCGTCTTCCGGTAAGCCTGGTAGACGAGCGCCGCGACGCCGGCGATCCACGGCGATGCCTCGCTGGTGCCGCCGAAGAGCTCGACACCAGTTGCCTTCCCGCCGAAGCTCCTGCACTCCGGGAAGAACTTCAGGTTCTTCGAGCAGGAAGCGAAGCTCGAATCTCCGGGAGCCGAGACATCCACGGTGTTGCCGTAGGCGTCGAAGCCGCCCGAGCTGAACGGCGCGATGTTGTTGTTCAGCCAGCCCCTGGCGAACATGTCGGCCTGGCCGTAGTTGCTCATCGCGTACGACCGCAGGTCGGTCGTGGCCGCTGCCGAGATGACCTCGGGGTCGGTGGCAGGCGAGCCGATCGTGCTGCTCGGTGAGGAGTCACCGGAGGAGACCACGACCGTGATGCCAAGCGCGACCGCAGCGTTGTCGAATTCCTTGAGCGCGTCGGTGGTGTTGGAGTCGGGGAACCCGTTCTCACCGAACGACTCGTTGATCACGTCGGCAGGGTGCACCACGGTCGCGAAGTTGATCGCGTCAAGGAACGCCGACGTCGTCGTGCTGTTGCTGAAGCCGAACACCCGCAGGCCCTCGATGCTCGCCCCGGGCGCGACGCCCTCGATCCTGACGTTGCACGGCACCGTCAGGCCCTGGGTGCTGAACTTCTGCACGTTGTACACGTGCAGGCCCTGCCCGCCGATGGTGTTCGCGTCGCCGAAGGCCTCACCGCCGGCGCCGCTCGGTCCCTTCGTCCCGTCGCCGGTGAAGTCCTCATAGAAGGAGAAGGCTGACGTGCCGTTCTGGCGGATGAAGTTGACGTTATTCGGGTCGAGGCCGTCGGCAATCCACGCCACCGTCACGCCCGCGCCATTGATGCCCAGTGACCGGGCCGTCTTGGCACCCGCGCTCGATGATGCGACTCCGGTGAGCGACAGCCCCTCGGGCTCAAGCTGGGCCTTGCCGTGCGCCGGGCAGGCTCCGGTGATCGGCTTGACCGGGGCGGACTTGGCCGTGCCTACCGCGCCGGCCTGCGACACGGCCGGGCCCTGGATGACCTCGTCCGGGATCACCTTGGCCACGCTCGGGTTGGCCCTCAGCCGCGCCTCCTCGCCGGCCGACACCGTCGCGGCGAACGAGTTCACCAGGTGATAGGTGAGGATGCGGGTGGCGTGCGTCTCGCGCAGTTCGCGGAGCAGTGGGGCCTGACTGGCCGTGATCGCCGCCGATCGCGCCGCCATCGCGACCGGCCGGCCCGGCGCGAGCGCGGGCTGGTTCTTCATGAAGACGATCACGTGCCGGTTGACGTGAACGGAGAGCTTGGCCGCCTCAGACGTCGTGAGCGGCTGCCATGCCGCCGCACGCGAGGCGGACGCCGCTGGCGTGGCCAGCGCCGTGCCGGCCTGGGCGGCGGCGAGCGCGGTGGCGGCGATAGCGACTAGCAGTGCTGAACGATGCCTTGGCCTTGATCCGGGTCGGCGCGTCAACGGCGGTGGTCGTCGCATTCCCAGGCTCCTCTACGACAGGCGGCATCCCTGCTGTGCGACGGCTGTGAGCAGCACAGTCGGCCATCTCGAGAAACCGGCGGGGTTGTCGCGACACGGTTCAAAGGCTCTCACGTACGGCCAGGTGGTACGGTTCACCACTCGGGTCGATTCAAGCGGGTAAATTTTGAATGACGCCAAGAGATGATGGAATACTACAGGCGATTCCGGCTGGGACGGCGACCAGGCCGGCGATCAGGCCGGTCGCGGCCACCGTGGTCACGACCATGGCGATCGTCTGCCGTGGTGTCATTCCCACCGCCTTGAGCACGCCGATGTCGTAGGCGCGCTCTCGGGTCATCAGCACGACGGTGTTCAGCACGCCGAAGCCCGCGACGACCGCCAGCAGCAGCGTGAGGATGATGACCAGCCCGCTGAGAACCTGGATAGGGACATCTCCAGCCGAGCCTTGACGGCTCCACTCACCCGGCCCGAGCCTTGCGAAGAGCGCGTACTCATAGCTCTGCGCCGTCACGCCCGGCCGGAGGCCCACGTAATACGTCTGCTGTGCGACGCCCGGCGGTTCGAGCGCCGCCACCGAGGACAGGCTCGTCATGACGACGGCGCTGCTGCCCGGCTGGAAGACCTCGCCGGTGATCGTCAGCGTGGCGTTGCGGCCGTCGTCGGTGAGCATGAACGTGTCCCCGACCTGCTTGCCGGCCGCGCGGAGGAATGCGGTGTTCACGACGGCCCCGTCGGCGCCGTACCAGTGCCCGGAGATCAGGGCGTAGCCGATCCAGCTCGCGTCGCCGCCGAAGGCCGTCACCGAGGCCGTGCCCGCCATCCCGGCGACGGCGAGCCGGTCCTGCGATTCGGTGACGTAGTGCAGGGTGCCGGGCTGGGCGCGGATCGCCGCGGCGAGGTCGGCCTCCTGCGTGGCCACCGGCGGCATGCCCGGCGGCAGTTGCTGTC
>DATIZP010000142.1:0-16973 GCA_035517035.1 Streptosporangiaceae bacterium
GCTGCCTTGCGGCCGGGTTCCGCCGGCCGCCGGGGCCCTGGCTCTGAGGCCCGCGTGCGGTGCTGCCGCGGGCACCCCAGCGGCTCCAGAGTTGCTGGATCCGGAGCCATAGGCTCTGGCGGCACCGGACGAGCAGGCCGCAAGCAGCAGGACCGCGCCGGAGGTGACCGCGCCGACGGCCAGCGCCGCGCGGAGTGCGGGGGAGTGGAGCGGGCCGCGGCCCGCCGCGCGTGCGCCGTTGGCGCGGGCAAGAAGACTCATGCCCCTCGGACGCAGCCGGTAGCCAAAAGGTTTCGCGCCTGGGGTAACGGTTTGCGCGCCTGCGCCAGGATGAACGCGTGACCTATCCCAAGATCGAGCTGCACGTCCACCTCGAGGGCACGGTACGGCCGGCCGCGCTGCTTGAGATCGCCGGCCGGAACGGCGTCGCGCTGCCCGCCGAATCGGTCGAGGGCCTGGCCAGGCTGTACCAGTTCCGCGACTTCCCGCACTTCCTTGAGGTCTGGATGCTGACGACCGGGGCGCTGCGCACCGAGCGGGACTTCCGCCAGGTGGTCACCGACTACGCCGCCCAGGCGGCGGCACACGGCGCGGTGTACCTGGAGGGCATCTTCACCCCGGCCGAGCCCGCGGGCCGCGGCGTCCGCTGGGAGGAGATCTTCGCCGGCTACTGCGACGGCGCCCAGGAGGCGTGGGAGACGCACGGCATCAGGGTCAGGCTCACCCCGGACATCCCGCGCGGCTATCCGATGGAGGCGGCGGATCTGACGGTCAGCCACGCGGCCAGCTGGGCCGATCGCGGTGTCGTGGGCATCGGGCTCGGCGGGTCAGAGCGCGACTATCCGCCCGGCCCGTACCGGCCGGTGTTTGCCAGGGCCAGGCAGGCCGGGCTCGGCTCGGTCCCGCACGCCGGGGAGGCGAAGGGGCCGGCGTCGGTCTGGGAGGCGCTCGGCGCGCTCGGCGCCGACCGGATCAGGCACGGCATCCGCGCCGTGGAGGACCGGGCGCTGCTGCGCGAGTTGGCAGGCCGCGGCATCGTGCTTGACGTGTGCCCCATCTCCAACCTGCGGACCGGCGTGGTGCGCTCGCTGGCCGAGCACCCGCTGCCCGCGCTGCTCGCGGCCGGAATCGGCTGCACGGTGAACACCGACGACCCGGCCATGTTCGGCACGGACCTCGGCACCGAGCACGCGGCGGCGGCGAGCCTCGGAGCGTCGCCGCAGGGCTGCTACCGCGCGGGCGTGCGCGGCGCGCTCTGCGACGACGCGACCAGGGCGGAGCTCGCCGCGATCGGCGACTCGTTCGACTGGGCGGCGGCCTGCGGAGCGCGCTAGCCGCTGCGTGGCACGATCAATCCAGCAGATCGGGGAGGTCAGCATGACAGGCATCCTGCGTCCCGACGAGGGGTACCAGGTCACCGCCCGGGGCAGCGTGATGGCCTTCAAGGCGGTGGCCGCGCAGACCGGCGGTGACTTCTCCCTGATGGAACGCACCCTCCCGCCCGGCGGCCGGATCCCGCCCGCGCACCGGCACACGAACTGCTCCGAGGCGTACTTCGTGCTGGCCGGCGAGGTCACGTTCTGGCTGGACGGGGAGCGTCTGTCCGGCGACCCCGGCGACTTCCTGCTGGTAACGCGCGGTGCCGGGCACACGTTCGGCAACGAGTCCGGGTCGCCGGCCCGGCTGCTCGTGCTGCACGCCCCCGCGCTCGACGCCTACTTCACCGAGCTGCACAAGCTGTGGGCGGGCGAGCAGCCGCCGAGCCGCGAGCAGGAGCGCGAGCTGATGAGCCGGTACGGAATGGACCCGGCCTGATGCCCGGCCGGGTGGTGATCGTCGGCGGCGGGATTGCCGGACTGGCCGCCGGGCTGTTCCTGCGCGAGGGCGGCGCCGAGGTCACGGTGCTCGAGAGCTCGCCGCGGATCGGCGGCAAGCTGACCGTCTCCGAGATAGCCGGGATTCCGGTCGACTCGGGTGCCGAGGCGCTGCTGGCACGCCGGCCGGAGGGCATCGACCTGATCCGCTCGCTCGGCCTGGCCGACCAGCTCGTCTACCCGGGCACCACGACCGCCAGGATCTGGACCCGCGGCCGGTTCCGCTCGCTGCCGCGGCGTCAGTACCTGGGCGTGCCCGCCGATTATGCCGAACTGGACCGCTCGGGCATACTCTCGGCCGCCGGGCTGGCCAGGGCACGGCAGGACGCAACCCTGCCGGCGACGGCCAGGGACGGCGACGTGTCCGTCGCGCGGCAGGTCGGGGCCAGGTTCGGGGCCGAGGTGGTCGACCGGCTGGTCGAGCCGTTGCTCGGCGGAGTCTACGCTGGCCGCACCGACCAGCTCTCCTTCGACGCGACGCTGCCGGCCCTGGCCGGGCAGTCACGCCTGCACCGGTCGCTTGCCGAGGCGGTCCAGGTCGTGCTCGGACCGGCGGTCCAGCCCGTCGGGCACGAGCCCGGCCAGCCCGCCCCCGCGCCGCCGCCGGTGTTCACCACCCTGTCCGGCGGCCTCGGAACCCTGCCCGAGGCGC
Organism: Streptosporangiaceae bacterium; assembly: GCA_035517035.1. Taxonomy (GTDB): domain Bacteria; phylum Actinomycetota; class Actinomycetes; order Streptosporangiales; family Streptosporangiaceae; genus Chersky-822. The sequence goes on from DATIZP010000142.1 coordinate 2,527, forward strand.
TCGCGGCGGCATCGGGTGCGAGCATCAGGGTCAAGGCGACGGTCCGCGACCTGGCCCGCACGTCAGGCGGGTGGCGGCTGACGGTCGGCCCGGCCATCGCGCCGGAGTGGGTCGACGCCGATGCCGTCGTTCTCGCCCTGCCGGCCCGGCCGGCCAGCCGGCTGCTCGCTCCGGTGGAACCGGCGGCGGCCGGGGCGCTGGCCGAGATCGAGTACGCCAGCATGGCGATCGTCACCCTCGCCTACCCGGAGAGCGCGTTCCCCGAGCCGGTGACCGGCAGCGGCTACCTGGTGCCCGCCGTGGACGAGCGTTCGGTCAAGGCGGTCACGTTCAGCACGGTCAAGTGGCCGCACCTGACCGCGGGCGCCCCGGGCGGCCGGCGGATCGTGGCGGTCCGCTGCTCGCTCGGTCGGATCGGCGAGGAGGCGGTGCTCCAGCGCGAGGACGCCGAGCTCGCCGCGCTCGCCGCGGCCGACCTAGCGGCCGCGACCGGGGTGACCGGGCCGCCCGCGGAGGTCAGGGTCACCCGCTGGGGCGGCAGCCTGCCGCAGTACACGGTCGGTCACCTGGACCGGATCGCCAGGATCAGGGCCGGCGTCGCCGCCCAGCCGGGCCTGGCCATCTGCGGCGCGGCCTTCGACGGAGTCGGCATCCCGGCGTGCATCGCCACGGCCAGGCTGGCCGCCGAGCAGGTGCTCGGCTTCCTGCGCAACGGAGCCGGCGCCCGACCGGCCCCGGCGCGTGGGAGAGAATAGGGCCATGGCGCACGATGAATCTCAGCACGAACATCCCGCGGGGCCAGGCGCGGAGGCGGCCAGGACGCGGGCACGGGACCTGAACCAGCTCATCAGGTACACGGTCTGGTCGGTCTTCAAGGTGGCCGACCGCTCGGCGATCGACCTGACCAGCCGGGACTCCCTGGCGGCCGAGGTCGCCGAGCTGATCGACCAGGCGGCGGGCAAGGACGTGGTGACCAGGGGGTGCTACGACCTGCAGGGCATGCGGGCCGACGCCGACCTGATGTTCTGGTGGATCGCCCCTGCCTCCGATGACCTGCAGGAGATGTACACCAGATTCCGGCGCACCAGGCTGGGCCGTGCCTGCGAGCCGGTCTGGTCGTCGATGGCGCTGCACCGGCCCGCCGAGTTCAACAAGAGCCACATCCCCGCGTTCCTGGCGGGGGAGGAGCCGAAGAATTACGTCTGCGTCTACCCGTTCGTGCGGTCCTACGAGTGGTACCTGCTGCCCGAGGCCGACCGCCGCGCCATGCTCGCCGAGCACGGCCAGATGGCGCGGGACTACCCGGATGTCCGCGCCAACACGGTCTCGGCCTTCGCGCTGAACGACTACGAGTGGATGCTCGCGTTCGAGGCCGACGAGCTGCACCGGATCGTGGACCTGATGCGGCACCTGCGCGGCGCCTCGGCCAGGAGGCACACCAGGGTGGAGATCCCGTTCTTCACCGGCCGCCGCAAGTCCGTGGCCGAGCTCGTGGCAAGTCTTGCCTGACCTGCCGGTGCTCCTGTTCGGCAGGGAGCGCTTCACCGCGGAGCTTTCGTGGACCGAGTTCGCTCCGATGCTGCCCGGCTGGACGATCAGGACCTGCCGGCCGGACGCCATCGCCGGCCATCTGGACGGGGTCGACGTGGTGTGCCCGTTTGGCGCCTGGATCGATGCGGCCGTGCTGGAGGCCGGCACCTTCGGGCTGGTGCAGCAGTACGGCGTCGGCCTGGAGAAGGTCGACATTCCGCGGGCGACCGAGCTCGGTGTCTGGGTCGGCCGGGTGCCCGGTGACGGCACCGGCAACGCCGACGGGGTGGCGGAGATAGCGGCGCTGCACCTGCTCGCCGCGTTCCGCCGGCTGGAAGACGCGCGGTGGGCGCTGCGGGAGCACAGGTGGGACTACCGGCCGACCGGCCGGTCGCTGGTCGGGGCGACGGTCGCGATCGTCGGCCTGGGAGCGACCGGCGAGGCTGTCGCCGTTCGCCTCGCCTCGTTCGGAACGCGGCTGCTCGCTGTCCGCGCCCGCCCCGAGCGCGGCGTCGGCCCGGGGGTCGAGCGGGTCGTCGGCCCGGCGGGCCTGCACGAGGTGCTCGGCCAGGCCGACGCGGTGGTCTGCTGCGCGATGTACGAGGCCGGCTCCGCGCCGATGTTCGACGCCGCGGCCTTCGCGGCCATGCGGCCGGGTGCCGTCTTCGTCAACGTCGCCCGCGGCGGCCTGGTCGACGAGCCCGCGCTGCTGGCCGCGCTGGAGTCCGGGCACGTCGGCGCGGCCGGGCTTGATGTGCATGCGACCGAGCCTGCCGACCCGGACTCGCCGCTGCTGCGGCATCCCCGTGTGCTCGCGACGCCGCACGTGGGCGGCCTGACCGACGTCATGTTCCGCCGTACCGGCGAGGCGTTCGCCGCCAGCCTCCGGCAGTGGGCGGCCGGCGAGCCGCCCTGCTGGCCGGCCAACGCGCCGATCACCAGGCGCTGCCGGATCGCGGGCCGCGCAGATACCGGGTTCTGATCCTGCGCGCGGTCAGCTGCCCTTGGCCAGGAACGCGCGCAGGTGGTCCAGCGGCCAGGTGTTGATGACGTCGTCGGGGGTGAGCCAGCCGCGCTGCGCCGTTCCGACGCCGTACTTGAGGAAGTCCAGGTGACCGGTAGCGTGCGCGTCGGTGTCGACCGAGAACGTGACCCCGGCGTCCCTGGCCGCCTTGATGTGGTCGGAGGCCAGGTCGAGCCGCTCGGGATGGCAGTTGACCTCCAGGGCGGTGCCGGTCGCCGCGCACGCGCGGAAGAGCTCGCTCCAGTCGACGTCGACCGGCGGCCGCTTGCCGATCCGCCGGGTGCTCGGATGCCCGATCACGTTCACCGCCGGGTTCTCGCACGCGCGCAGGAACCGCCTGGTCATCTCGGCCCGCGGCTGGTCGAAGTGCGAGTGCACGGACGCTACGCAGATGTCGAACCCGGTCAGGATGTCGTCGGGCCAGTCCACGGTCCCGTCCGGCGCGATGTTCAGCTCGGTGCCGTGCAGCAGGCGCATCGGCGTGCCGCCGTCGGACGCAATCTGGTGCTCCAGCTTGCGGACCAGGTCGCGCTGCTCGAGCATCTTGTCCAGGGTCATCCGCTGCATGAACAGGTTCGGCGCGTGGTCGGTGACCGCGAAGTACTCATAGCCCCGGGCCCGGGCTTCGGTCACCATCTGCTCCAGGGTGCCGACCCCATCGGTCAGGTTGGTGTGGGTATGCAGGTCGCCCCGGATGTCGCTGACCTGCACCAGCCGGGGCAGCTCCCCGCGCAGCGCCGCTCGTACCTCCCCGGTGTCCTCGCGCAGCGGCGGTGGCACCCAGGCCATGCCGAGCCTGTGGTAGACCTCTTCCTCGGTCGCGCTGACGATCAGGTCCCCGGTCTCGACGTCGAACAGGCCGTACTCGGACAACTTGAGCTTCTTGCGTACGGCGATCTCCCTGACCGCGACGTTGTGCGCCTGCGAGCCGGTGAAGTACTGCAGCGCCGCGCCCCAGCAGTCGGCCGGGATCACCCGCAGGTCGACCTGGATGCTGCCGCCCTGCGCCGGGTGCCCGGTGCTGATCCGCACCGATGTCTTGGTGTCTCCGTGCGCGATGACCTCGGTTACCCCGGCAAGCTCGGTCAGCGTCCGCATCAGCGGCCCCGAGTCGTCCGCCGCGGCGAGGATGTCGATGTCGCCCACGGTCTCGGCGAAGCGCCGCAGCGAGCCCGCGTGCTCGCACCGCTGGCAGCCCGGTACCGCGCCGATCGCGGCGACGATCCGCTCGGCGACCTCGGCGGCGACGTTCAGGGGCACTCGCTGGCCGAGGCTGCGGGCGAGTTCGATGCCGTGCCGCAGCTTCTCCTCGCTCTTCGGGCCGAACCCCCGCAGGTTCCTCAGCCTGCCCTCGTCGATCGCCGCCGACAGCTCGGGTACGGAGCTGATGCCCAGCTCCTTGTACAGGGTGAAGGCCCGCTTCGGTCCCAGCGCTGGGATCTTCGTCATCTCCCTGACCCCGTCGGGGATCGTCGCGCGCAGGTCCTCAAGCTGGGCGATGGTGCCGGTTTGCTGATACTGGACGATCTTGGCCGCGATTGATGCGCCGACGCCGGGGATTGCCCGCAGGCCCGCTTCGTTGAGCTCGCCGACATCACCGCTGAAGCCGCCGACCGACTTGGCCGCCTTCTCGTAGTTCCTGGCCCGGAACGCGTCCCCGCCCGAGATCTGGAGCAGGTCGGCATACTCCTGGAGCAGGCCGGCGACTATCTCGTTCGTCTGTGGCATGAGCTCATCCTGCCGCGGCGCGGCGCGGGGAGGCGAGCGGGAGATACTGCGAGCGAGCCGGTCGGTGCCCGACGCGAGCGGGAGAAGGTGCATGAGCGAGGAGCCGCTGGAGTGCTACCAGGACGAGATCTACCGCGCGGGCCTTCGCGGGGAGAGGCCCCTGCTGCCCGCCGGCCTTGCCGCCCTTGAGGACCTCGCGCGCGAGCGGATGGCGCCTGAGGCGTTCGGCTACGTGCGCGGCGGCGCGGGCACCGAGGACACGATGCGCGAGAACGCGGCGGCGCTGCGCCGGTGGCGCATCGTGCCGCGGATGCTGACCGACGTCAGCGCGCCGTCGTTCGCCAGCACGGTGCTCGGCACCGACCTGGCCGTTCCTGTGCTGCTCGCCCCGGTTGGCATGCTTGGCGCGGTGCACCCGGACGGCGACCTCGCGGTCGCCAGGGCCGCGGCGAGCACAGGAGTGCCGATGATCTCATCGACCGCCGCCTCGTTCGCGATGGAGGACATCGCGGCGGCCAACGCGGACGGGCAGCGCTGGTTCCAGTTCTACTGGCCCAAGCACCGGGAGGTCGCGGCGAGCCTGCTGCGCCGGGCCGAGGCGGCAGGCTTCCGCGTGCTGGTGCTGACCGTGGACACCAGGCTGCGCGGCTGGCGGCCCCGCGACCTGGACAATGCGTTCCTGCCGTTCCTGCGCGGTATCGGGGTTCAGAATTACTTCAGCGACCCGGCGTTCTGCGCGCTGCTGCCCGGCCCGCCGGCCGAACACCCGCAGGCGGCCATGGACCTGTGGTCAGCGATGTTCAACGACCCCTCACAGACCTGGGACGACCTGCCGTTCCTGCGGGAGCACTGGGACGGCCCCATCGTGATCAAGGGGATCCTGTCGGCTGACGACGCGCGCCGGGCGAGTGACGCGGGGATGGACGGGATCGTGGTCTCGAATCATGGCGGCCGCCAGGTCGACGGCGCGCGGGGCGCGCTCGACGCGCTGCCGGAGATCGTGGCGGCGGTAGGGTACCGGCGGACGGTGCTGTTCGACAGCGGCGTCAGGGGCGGCGCCGACGTGATCAAGGCGCTGGCGCTCGGGGCGAAGGCCGTGCTGATCGGCCGGCCCTACGTGTACGGGCTCGGCCTGGCCGGGGAGGAAGGCGTTCGGCATGTGCTGCGGGCGCTGCGCAACGATGTCGAGGTGACCATGCGGCTCGTCGGCCTGGCCAGCCTGGCCGACCTCGGCCCTGACCTGCTGGTCCGGGCCCGCTAGCGCCTGTCCCGTAGATCTCCGCTGGCACCGACGGCTCTACCGCGCGGCATCACCGGCCTGGGCAACCCGGAGCACAACGCGGCTGGTCTTTTCGCGCCGCGCGGCCCGCGGCCGCCTGGGCGAGCACCCCCGCCCGGATCGGGGCATACCAGCCGAAACCGCACATGATCATCTGGCTGTCCGTGGAATGGATGCCACATCCACTGCGTATTCTGGGACATCCGCCACATCCATCAAGATCATCTCCGGGACGGCCCGCGCCGGACCGCAAGGCGAGCCGTCAGGACCTGGCTCCGCGACCCAATCCAGCCCGCTCCGCGGGCCGGCCCGGGCGAGGCACCGCCTGGCTAGGAAGCCTCCGATGGATCCAGGGTCAGCGAGACCGAGTTGATGCACCACCGCTGGTCGGTGGGCACGTCGTAGCCCTCGCCCTCGAACACGTGGCCGAGGTGCGAGTCGCAGTTGGCGCAGCGGACCTCGACCCGGGGCCGGCCGGGCAGCGAGCGGTCCTCGAGCAGCACCACGGCGTCACCGTCGGACGGCTGGTAGAAGCTCGGCCAGCCGCAATGCGACTCGAACTTGGCGTTCGAACGGAACAGCTCTGCGCCGCAGGCGCGGCACCGGTAGACGCCGCGCGTCTTGGTATCGGTGTACTCGCCAGTGAACGGGGCCTCGGTGCCCGCCTGGCGTAGCACCCGGTACTCCTCCGGGGTCAGCCGCTTGCGCCACTCGTCCTCAGAAAGCTGAACCTTCGCCATACGGCGAGATTAACTCAGAAGCTGACCGAGTACTCCACCGCCGCCCCCTCGTCGGCGGCGACTAGCTCCACCTCCCGCACGTGCCCCGCGGCGGCCACATCCGACAGAACTGCACCGAGCGCGTCCAGCTCTCGCCTGGGCGCGCTGACAGTCAGCCGGCTCACGTCGGCCTTCTGCGGCAGCCTCGCCTCGGACTTGGCCTTCCGGATCGCCCCGATGGCCGCTGCGGCAGCGTCCAGTCCAGTGCCATCGCCCCACGCAGCCCCCTCGAGGGTTGCGGTCGGCCAGCTGGCCAGATGGATCGACCCCTCGTTCCACCACGACCAGGCCTCCTCGGTCACGAACGGCAGCATCGGTGCGAGCAGCCGCAGCAGCGCCGACAGGGCGGTGCGCAGCGCGGTCACCGCTGACCCGGCCGCTGCGGCGTCGGTGCCGTAGGCCCGTGGCTTGACCAGCTCCAGGTAGTCGTCGCAGAACTGCCAGAAGAACTGCTCGGTGAGCTCCAGCGACGCGGCATGGTCGTAGCCGTCGAGCGCGGCCGTACACCTGGCGATCAGGTCGCCGAGCCTGGCGAGCATGGCCAGGTCGAGCGCATCGGTGACCGGCGCCCCGCCGTCGGCGGGCTCGCCGAAGCCCAGCACGAACCTGGTCGCGTTGAGTATCTTGATCGCCAGCCGCCGCCCGATCTTGAGCTGCGCCAGGTCGAAGGCGGTGTCCACACCGAGCCTGGCGCTGGCCGCCCAGTACCTGACCGCGTCGGTGCCGTACTCGCTGAGCATGTCCGCCGGCGTGACCACGTTGCCCGCCGACTTGGACATCTTCTTGCGATCCGGATCGAGGATCCAGCCGGAGATGGCGGCGTGCCGCCAGGGCAGCTCGCCGGCCAGCAGCTGGGACCTGAGCACGGTGTAGAAGAGCCAGGTCCTGATGATCTCGTGGGCCTGCGGGCGCAGGTCCATCGGGTACACCCGGGCGAGCAGGTCCTGGTCGGCGGGCCACCCGCCGGCGATCTGCGGTGTCAGCGACGATGTCGCCCAGGTGTCCATCACGTCGCGGTCGGCGGTGAACCCGCCGGGCACGTCACGCTGGCCCGGCGAGTAGCCGGGCGGGGTGTCGGCGGCCGGGTCGACGGGCAGCGCGCCGTCGTCCGGCAGCAGCGGCGAGCCGAGGTCGGGCGCGCCGTCATCGCCGAGCGGATACCAGACCGGGATCGGCACGCCGAAGTACCGCTGGCGGCTCACCAGCCAGTCGCCGGTCAGGCCGTTCACCCAGTTCTCGTACCGCACCCGCATGTGCGGCGGGTGCCAGGCAATCTCGCGGCCGCGGTCGAGCAGCGTCTGGCGCAGCGCGGGGTCGGCGCTGCCGTTGGTGAGGTACCACTGGCGGGTGCTGATGATCTCCAGCGGCAGGTCGCCCTTCTCGTAGAACTTCACCGGGTGGGTGACCGGCTCGGGCTCTCCGCGCAGCGCACCGGCCTCGCCGAGCAGCGCGGCGATCTGCTTGCGCGCGGCCCTCGTCTGCAGCCCGCCGATCTGCTGGTAGGCGGCCAGCCCGGCCGGGCCGGTGATTCCCTCGGGCGGATCGGCAAGCAGCCGGCCGTCAGGGCCGAGCACCGGGCGGGTAGGCAGCCCGAGGTCGCGCCACCAGGTCACGTCCGTAATGTCGCCGAACGTGCAGATCATCGCGATGCCGCTGCCCTTGGCCGGGTCGGCCAGGCGGTGCGCGAGGATCGGCACGGCCACCCCGAACAGAGGGGTGATCGCTGCCCGGCCGAACAGGTCGCGGTACCGCTCGTCCTGCGGATGCGCCACGAGCGCCACGCACGCAGGCAACAGCTCCGGCCTGGTCGTCGCGACGATGACCTCGCCGCCGGGCTGGCCCCCGCCGGGCTGGCCCCCGGGGGGCTGGCCGTCGCCAGCCAGGGCGAACGCCAGCCGGTGGTAACTGCCGGTGACGTCGCGGTCCTCGATCTCGGCCTGGGCGACGGCGGTGCCGAACGTCACGTCCCACAGCACCGGGCCCTGGGCCAGGTAGGCCTGCCCGTCGGCCAGCGCGCGCAGGAACGCCCGCTGCGAGACCGCCGCAGGCGCGTCATCGATCGTGCGGTAGCTGGTCGTCCAGTCCACGGAGAGCCCGAGCCGGCGCCAGGTCTGCTCGTAGGCGCGCTCGTCCACCTCGGTGAGCTCGCGGCACAGTTCGACGAAGTTCCGCCGGGAGACCGGGAGCCTCGCGGCGGTGCCTGCGCCGTTCGCGCGATCCGGGCCAGGGGGCACCAGCCCAGGCTGGTAGGGCAGGGACGGGTCGCACGTGATGCCGTAGTAGTTCTGCACCCGGCGCTCGGTCGCCAGGCCGTTGTCGTCCCAGCCGATCGGGTAGAAGACTTCCTTGCCGCGCATGCGCTGGTAGCGCGCCACCACGTCGGTATGGGTGTACGAGAAGACGTGGCCGATATGCAGTGACCCGCTCGCCGTCAGCGGCGGGGTGTCGATCGAGTAGACCTCGTCGCGGCTCTTGCTACGGTCAAACTTGTACTACCCGCCCCATTTCCCACGCACGCAACCAGGTGTCCTCGATGCCGTCAAGCGTCGGCTTGTCCGGCACGAGTCGGGCGGGAATGGAGTGGGTGCTCATGGCGCCGATGATAGCGCGCGGGTCGGCCGGGATGCATCTGACTAACTCCCGGCGTAACGGCAGGGGCCCTGCCGCCAAGGCGGCAGGGCCCCTGCCCAGTGTGCCGATCGGTCAGGCGGGCATGTGCAGAGCGGTGCAGCCCTGCGCGGTGTCGACCTCCGGGTTAGCCATGATCCTTGAGATCGTGGTGCCGCCGTAGACCTTCACGGCGGGAGCACCGTACTGCGCGTCCTTGCCGAAGTTGCGGGTCGTCACGCCCTTGATCACGTTGCCGAAGTTCCAGACGCAGGCACCGGCTGGGAACAGCCCGTGCCCGACGTTCTGGCCCTTCTTGTTGGTCAGCGTCCAGAACGGGTAGAACTTCGCCGACAGCGGCGGTGCCGTGCAGTTCAGCCCGGTGAACGTGTTGCACAGGAACTCTGACCCAGGTATGTCGGTCTCGAACTGGATCTGCGGATACGTCTGGCCGGCCTGGTCGAACGGCCCGATATATCGGATCGACGTCGGCACGTTGGGCGATCCGTTCGGCCACGAGGTCCTCTGGTAGGGCACGCCGTCGAAGTCCAGGTCACCGTTCTGGAACCGGTTGGCCTGGCACCAGTTGATCGGCGAGGTCTCCGTCACCTTGTGGTGCAGCAGCGTGACCGTCCTCGTGCCCTGAGGCAGGCAGAACCCGTCGGCGAACTCGCAGAGCTGGCCGCTATTGGAATTGCCGGTCGGGCAGGAAATCGGCCCGGTCGTTCCCTGGGTCGTCGCGTTCTTGCAGATGCCGGTCTTCTTGTTGCACGGGCCCTCGCCGAGGTCCTTCCTGCCGCCCTCGCTGTTGCCGACGCAGGTGTCAGCGATGCGCCGGTCGGCGAATCCCGGGATGGTGTACGGGTCGGTGTTGGCCAGGGAGGCGCATACCTCGGAGTGGCCTGTCTCCTGCTCCATCAGGACGCCGCCCTGGAGCGCGGCCCACGGCACCTGGTTCTGCGGCGCGGCGGTGTTGTACTCGGCGTGGAAGGTGAACGGCTTGCCCGCGCAGGTCAGGTAGTTCGTGGTCATGAACCCGTTGGCGGCGCTCGCGGTCATCCATCCGGTCTTGCCGGTGGTCACGTCGGTGACTGTCGTGGTGAAGCCGGAGGCCGGGTCGGTGATCGAGATCTTGAGCACGTCACCGGGGTTGATCAGGAGCGTGTGCTTGTTCGGCGTGAAGCTGTGGATGTTCGACTTCTGCGGCCCTGGCGGGCCGGCCGGCTTGCCGTTCGTTGCCAGGAACGCGAAGTTCTGCGGCTCCTCGCACTGCGGGTTCAGATCGGCGAAGTCGAACTTCGACTCCAGGCTGTCGATCGTCAGCGCGGCGCACCACCGCTTCGTGTTGCAGCTCACGCTGTCGGCGAACGGCGGGAACCCCGGCGGGTAGAACTGCAGTTCCATGAAGGCCGAGCCGGCCGCATTCGGGTCCGAGATAGCGCCGGAGTTGGAGTCGCTGTCCGGCGTGCACGGGTTCTGCGGGTAGGAGCCCGGATCGCACATCGGCAGGCCGAACCATGGCGCAGGACTCAGCTCTGCGTAGTCCACGACGGAGCCGCTGTTGGTGGGGCGCTTCTTCGGGTCCCTCGGCATCTGCATGTAATAGGTCATCGTGTTGCCGGAGTTCGCCGCCGACGAGATGAACTTCACGCTCGGCTCGTCGTGGCCCACGTAATGATGGTTGTCGAGGAACCTGGCCCAGTGCCTGACCGTCTTGCCAGGGTGTGTGCTGTCCGCGCTGTATTTCTCGGTGCGGAGCGGGCCGTGCGGGTCGGTGCACAGCATCCGATGCGACGGGACCACGGACTTGTACGTCGGGCTCCAGCCGTTGCAGTCCATGGCGCCGAACCTGTCGGGCTTCACCCAGCTTGAGGCCGCCGCGTGCACGTGCGCCGCGGCCGGACTGACGGCCATCGCCAGCCCTGTGAGCGCAAGTGCCGGGGCCATGATCAGCGCCCAGCTAGAACGTCTGGAGAGCCAGCGATTTGGCACGCGTTTCACCTCTCGTTCGGGCAAGCCTGCGATGGGATGCGACTTATGTGCGCTACCAGATGACCGTCACCAGAGAGCGCGGCGGTACGGGCGGAATCTAACGACGGCTGCAATGGCGGTCAAGAATGCGCGCCGGAACGTGATCATGAAGTGACTCAGGCTGCCGTTCGGCGAAAGTCAGCTTCCGCGTCGGCCCTGCGTCGGCGGTGCGCCGGCAGCCTTCACGCAGGCCGGGCTCAGGCCTCAGTGCTGAAGGGTCAGGCTTCGCCAGGCGCCAGCGCGTCGAGCAAATGGGCGGCCCTGGCGGTGGCCGCCGCGGGATCGATCTCGGGGGCGCCGACCAGCGGATCCCAGTTCAAGTCGTAGAACACCTCGGTCACGCCCTGGCTGGCCAGCCACGCCACGTCGTCGCGGATCTGAGCGTAGCTGCCGGACAGCAGCAGCCGGCCGCCCTTGCCGTCGGCGGCCGGCTCGCCGGAGCGGACGGCGCCGCGGCAGATGATCCTGATGACCTCGGGGTCACGGCCGGCCTGCGCGGCCGATTCCCTGATCAGAGCCACGCACGCGCCGATCCTGGAAAGGTCCTGCCTGCTCGAGGTCACCCAGCCGTCGGCGACCCGGCCGACCCGGCGCAGGGCCACGTCCGCGAGCCCGCCGAGCAGCACCGGCGGCCCGCCCGGCTGGACCGGCGCCGGGAGTACGGACCCGCGCGGCACCGAGTAGAACTCGCCGCTGAATTCGCTGGGCTGCGGTCCCCACAGCGCGCGCAGCACCCTGACGTACTCGGCGGTCCTGGCACCACGTCGGCTCATCGAGCCGCCAGTGACGGTGAACTCCTCGGGCATCCAGCCGAGCCCGAGCCCTAGCTCAAGCCTGCCGCCGGACAGCACGTCCACGGTGGCAGCCTGCTTGGCGAGATAGGCGGGCGCGACGAACGGCGCATTGATCACGGCGACGCCGAGCCGGATCCGGCTGGTCACCGCGGCGGCGAAGGACAGTGCGGCGATCGGGTCGAGCACGCTCTGGTAGACCGGATCCATCGTCATGCCGCTGGGGACCATGAGCCGCTGGAACGTCCACAGCGAGGCGTACCCCGCCTGCTCGGCGCGGGTGCCGAACAGCGCGACGTTCGTAGGCGTCGCCGACGCACCGGAGACCGGCAGGCCGAATCCGATTCTCATGGCATTCCACAGTAGGGGCGGGCCAGGTGCCGAGGCGCCGGGCACGCCGTGGCAGGCCAGCGATTCACCGGCGGCCGAGCAACGCGGCGGCGTGTGCGGTGACCGCCTGGGCGCAGCCCCAGGACAGCGTGACGCCGGCTCCACCGTGACCGTAGTTATGGATCACGAACCGCCCGCCGCCAGCGGGCTGCACCTCAAGCCGCACCTGGGGCCTGACCGGTCGCAGGCCTACCCGGTGCCCGATCACGGGTGCCCCGGCCAGCCGCGGCTCGACCCGCGCGCACGCCGCGAGGATCGCGCTGGCGTCCGCCGGGTCGGGCTCGAGGGCCGTTCTGCCCGCCTGGTGCGTGCCGCCGAGCACCGCCGTGCCGCCGTGCGGGAAGTAATAGGTGACCTCGCCCGGCCGTGCGCCATCACCGACAAAGAACTCGCAGAGCCCCGGATTGGCCACAACGACGACCTGGCCGCGCACCGGGATCAGGTCCTGGTCGCCGGCCAGCTCGCGCGCGCCGATCCCGGCGCAGTTCACGATCACCGGTGCGGCGAACCGGTCGCACGCCTCGGCCAGGCCGCCGAGCGGCGGCCCGAGCAGCAGCTGACCGCCATTCTTGAGCAACATATCCAGCAAGTAGTCCAGGTAGGCGGGCATCGCGATCACCGGGGCGGTGTACCGCCAGCCGCAGGTGTACCCGGCGGGCAGGTCGGCCGGATCGCACGCGGTCAGTGCACCCGCGCCGCGCGCGAACTCCGGCGGCTCGGCGGCGGTCTGCCCGGCCATTGCTGCCGTGCCCCGCATCTGCCGGACGCCCGACGCCGGGTCGGCCGCCAGCTCGCCGAGGCGGCGCAGGGTCAGCGCCGCCCAGTTGGCCACCTGGCCGCCGCCGACCAGGTGCGCGCCCCAGAGCGCTCCGGCGGCCGCCGAGGTGGTGCGGTGCGGCGGACGGCCGGCGTAGACGGTGACCCGAAGGCCGGCCTCGCCAAGCGCGACCGCGCTGCTCAGGCCGGACACGCCAGCCCCGATCACGACGACATCGGCGGCCTTGCTTGTCATGACCGAAACGTACCTGGACGACGTGCTCTAATGGGCGGCGAGTCTACTGAGCCCATCACCTGAGGGGTGATGCCGGTTGGAACGGCTGGTGGATCGGTTAGGCAGCCCCGAGCAGGCCGTGCCCGACCGTCGCGGCGGCGACGCGCCGCGCCGGGGTGATGCCCCGCCGTCGGCGCCGCCGGATGCGCCTGATCCTGATCTGACGTACTGGCAGCAGGTGGAGCGGTTCGATGCGCTGTGGGAGCGGCACGTGGCGCGCTGGCCGGGGGCGCCGGGGAAGACGGCGCAGGACCGGGCTCGCCCGGATGACCCGGCGGGCTGCTGGCGTGGTGCTGGCGGCCGGTACCTGAGTCCGGAGCAGAACGCCGAGGCCGATGAGGCGATCGGGTGGTTACGCCGGCCAGAGCAGAAAGCGACGACCATCTTGGTGCAGATCCAGCAGGAGAACTCGCACGGTGGTCACCTGGAAGGGCTGGATAGAAGGCTCAAGGGAGTCGAGCGCCTGAAGGAGAAGTTTGCGCAGGGCCTCAAGAACGAGGTTGGCTCTCGACCGGCTGACGTATCGGGATCGATCAAGGACGCGGTGCGGTACACGTTCTCCTTCAGCGATGAGCAGTACGTAGGCGGCCATGACGAGGTGTGCCAGCGGCTTGAGTTAGAGGGTTATCGGATGGCCTACCGCAAGAACCACTGGCTGGGTGATCCTCAGTACAAGGGCATCAATACCCGCTGGCTCGCGCCGGGCGGGGGCCGGTTTGAGCTGCAGTTTCATACGCCGGAGAGCTTCGACGCAAAGGAGAACCGGACGCACCGGTCGTACCGGCGGCTTCGGTCTGCGATAACGACGTGGCCGGAGCGCAGGGAGCTGAACAGGTACGAGCGGCTCGTCAGTGCGGCTGTTCCACGGCCTTCGCAGGTGGAGCGGATTCCGGATCAACCAGAAGGGTGATGAATGAGTAATAAGATCATATTCTATGCAATCATCGGCCGCGACAGCACCGTCGATAGGCCGCTTGGCTTGCTTCGTCGGTTGGAGTATGACAATGGCTCGGACGACGAAGGGCTCAGCAAGGATATGAGCTGGAGCTTCACGCCGATCATCGTCGAGTGGGAGCGCAGCAATTACGGGAACGAGCTCGTCGAGGTTAGTCATGAGCAGGCGAGCAAGATCGTGCAGTACTTCAGGGAGAAATTCGAGCGCGAAACCACGGGCGGAGCCAGCGCCGACGGCTAACGCGTGTCCGCCGCGCGCACCACTGGCCGCTTCTGCAACTCG
>DATIZP010000143.1:0-36159 GCA_035517035.1 Streptosporangiaceae bacterium
CACCTTGAGCGCGTCGATATCCAGGCCGGAGTCGGTCTCGTCGAGTATCGCGATCTTCGGGTTCAGGAGCTGGAGCTGCAGGATCTCGTGCCGCTTCTTCTCGCCGCCGGAGAACCCCTCGTTGAGGTTGCGCTGCGCGAACGCCGGGTCGATGGACAGGCCCTTCATCGCGCCGTTCAGTTCCTTGATGAAGTCGCGGACCCGAGGCGCCTCGCCGCGCACCGCGGTGACCGCGGTTCGCAGGAAGTTGGACATGGTGACGCCCGGCACCTCCACCGGGTACTGCATGGCCAGGAAGAGCCCGGCCCTGGCCCGCGCGTCCACGCTCATCGCCAGCACGTCCTGGCCGTCCATGGTCACCGACCCGCTGGTCACCAAGTACTTCGGGTGACCGGCGATCGAGTAGGCCAGGGTGGACTTGCCAGAGCCGTTCGGGCCCATGATCGCGTGCGTCTGCCCGGCCGCGACGGTCAGGTCGACGCCGCGCAGGATTTCCTGGCTCTCGCCGCCTCGCCCGGTGACGCTGACGTGCAGGTCGCGGATCTCAAGGGTGGACATCTCTCTCCTTAGCTCAACATGGTCAGGTGGTGCCGGTCATAGCGCGACGTAGACGTCGCCGCTCTCGACCCGCACCTGGTAGGTCGCGATTGGCCTGCTGGCCGGCGGGCCGGTCGGCTTGCCCGAGCGCAGGTCGAAGCAGGAGCCGTGCAGCCAGCACTCCACCGTGTGGTCGTAGACCTCGCCGTCGACCAGCGAGACGTCCTCGTGCGTGCAGAACTCGGCTAGGGCATACACCTCGCCCTCGCTCCTGATGATCACTAGCTGGACGCCGTTCAGCTCGACGCCGAGCGTGCCCTGCTCGGGCACTTCGGCAAGCGCGCACGCGCGCACGAACTCGGTCACGGCGTGCTCCCCGGCCCCATACCCCTCGCAAGCTCCACCTCGATCGCGGCCGTGATCCGCTGGGCAAGCTCGGGCACCGCGATCTCGCCGATCAGCTCGCCGAAGAACCCCCTGATCACCAGGCGCCTGGCCTCGGCCAGCGGGATGCCCCTGGCCATCAGGTAGAACAGGTGCTGGTCCTCGAGCCGGCCGCTGGTGCTCGCATGCCCGGCCCTGGTGACCTCCCCGGTCAGGATCTCCAGGTTGGGCACCGAGTCCACCCTGGTGCCGTCGGTCAGCACCAGGTTCCTGTTGCTCTCGTACGAGTCCGTGCCTGTCGCCTCTGGCCTGATGACCACGTCGCCGATCCAGACCGTGTGGGCGTCGTCACCCTGCAGCGCGCCCTTGTAGGTGACCCTGCTGCGGCAGTCGGGCGCGCTGTGATCCACAAACAGCCGGTGCTCGAGGTGCTGACCGGCGTCGGCGAAGTACAGCCCGCGCAGCTCGGCGTTGCCGCCTGGCCCGGCGTACCTGACCGATGGCGCCACCCGCACCACCCCCCCGCCCAGCGACACCGCGGTGTGCGAGAACGACGCGTCCCTGCCCACCAGCGCATGCTGGTGCGACAGGTGCACCGAATCGCCATCCCAGTCCTGCAGGGACACGACGCTCAGCCGCGCCCCGTCCCCCACCACGAACTCGACGTTGTCCGCGTACGTGGCCGACCCCGCGTAATCCAGCACCACGACGGCCGACGCGTTAGCTCCTACCTCGACGACGACGTGCCCCGCCGCGGCCACCGACGAGTCATCGCCGCGCACCGAGATCACGGCGGGCCGCGAAGCGGCAAAGCCGTCAGGCACCGTCAGTATGGTCACCTCGCCGGCCGCCGCGAAGGCTCGCGCACTGACCCGGTCCGAGGGCACGAGGGCGATGCCGATCCGAGGATCCCCGTGTTGCGCAAGCACGACTGGGATCTCGGGGTCGGCATCGACCTCGATACCGACCTTGCCGTCGAACGGCGCATCGACGTGCAGCCCCCGAAGCCGCCGCAGCGGCGTGAACCGCCACTCCTCTTCCCGTCCGGTCGGAACCGGGAAATCCACCGGGTCGAACGACTCCCTCGCGTGCAGCTTGGAGACGGGGCCGGCGTTCTCGACAGCCCCCTGGAGCTGACTCATCAGCCGACTGCCCCTTCCATCTGCAGCTCGATCAGCCGGTTCAGCTCGAGCGCGTACTCCATCGGCAGTTCCCTGGCGATCGGCTCGACGAAGCCTCGGACGATCGTCGCCATCGCCTCGTCCTCGGTCATGCCGCGGCTCATCAGGTAGAACAGCTGGTCATCGGAGATCTTCGACACGGTCGCCTCGTGCCCCATCTCCACGTCGTCCTCGCGGACGTCCACGTACGGGTAGGTGTCCGACCTGCTCACCGTGTCCACGAGCAGCGCGTCGCACTTGACCGTGGACCTGGAGTGCTCGGCGCCCTCCTGCACCTGGACCAGGCCGCGATAGGAGGTGCGGCCGCCGGCCCTAGCCACCGACTTGGAGATGATCGTGGACGAGGTGTTGGGCGCGCAGTGCACCATCTTCGCGCCGGCGTCCTGGTGCTGGCCCTTGCCGGCGAACGCCACCGACAGGGTTTCGCCCCTGGCCTGCTCTCCCATCAGGTAGACGGCCGGGTACTTCATCGTCACCTTGGAGCCGATGTTCCCGTCAACCCATTCCATGGTCGCCCCAGCCTGGGCCACGGCCCGCTTGGTGACCAGGTTGTAGACGTTGTTCGACCAGTTCTGGATCGTGGTGTACCGGCAGCGCGCGTTCTTCTTGACGATGATCTCGACCACCGCCGAGTGCAGCGAGTCCGATGAGTAGATCGGCGCGGTGCAGCCCTCGACGTAGTGCACGTACGCGTCCTCGTCGACGATGATCAGGGTCCGCTCGAACTGGCCCATGTTCTCGGTGTTGATCCGGAAGTAGGCCTGCAGCGGAATCTCCACATGCACGCCCTTGGGCACGTAGATGAAGCTCCCGCCGCTCCAGACCGCCGTGTTCAGCGCGGCGAACTTGTTGTCGCCGACCGGGATGACGGTCGCGAAGTACTCCCTGAACAGGTCGGGGTGCTCCTTGAGCGCGGTGTCGGTGTCGAGGAAGATGACGCCCTTTTCCTCTAGATCTTCGCGGATCTTGTGATAAACGACTTCCGACTCATACTGGGCGGCGACGCCGGCGATCAGCCGCTGCTTCTCAGCCTCGGGGATGCCGAGCTTGTCGTAGGTGCTCTTGATGTCGGCGGGAAGGTCATCCCAGCTCGCCGCCTGCTTCTCGGTCGAGCGCACGAAGTACTTGATGTTCTCGAAGTCGATGCCGGACAGGTCGGAGCCCCAGGTCGGCATGGGCTTGCGCCTGAACAGCTCGAGGCCGCGCAGCCGTAGCCTGAGCATCCACTCCGGCTCGTTCTTCTTTGCGGAGATGTCGCGGACGACGTCCTCGGACAGGCCGCGGCGCGCGCTCGCGCCTGCCGCGTCTGAGTCGGCCCAGCCGAACTTGTACCGGTCAAGTCCGTCGAGTTCCGGGCGGGCGGTGGTGGTCATGCGGACAGGCCTCCGACCTCGGTGATGGATGGGTGGGTGACGAGCGATGGTGCGGTGACGTGGGTGGTGCACACGCCGTCGCCGCGGGCGATGGTGGCCAGGCGCTGCACCGGGGTGCCGAGCAGCCGGCCGAACGCCTCGGTCTCCGCCTCGCAGAGCTGCGGGTACTCCGCTGCGACGTGAGCCACCGGGCAGTGGTGCTGGCACAGTTGCTGGCCGGCCGCGTCGGCGCGGCCTGCGGTGACGACCGTGGCCGACGCGGCATAGCCGTCGGCGGACAGGGCGGCGGCGAGCGCCCTGACCCTACCGCCGGGTGCCGCAGCGCTGACTGCCGGGCGGTACTTGCGCTCGAGCTCGGACACCTGGCGGCGGGCGAACTCGGCGACGGCCTGCGGGCCGTCCCGCTCGGCGAGGAACCGCAGCGCGCTCAGCGCGAGGTCGTCGTAGGTGTGCTCGAACGCGCTCCGGCCGGCGTCGGTGATCGCGAACAGCCTGGCCGGGCGGCCGCGGCCGCGGTTGCCGTACACCCTGGCGGTCCGGCTCTCGATCATCCCCTCGGAGAGCAGGTGGTCGAGGTGGCGGCGCACCGCCGCGGGGGTCAGCCCCAGGCTGGTGCCGAGCACCGCCGCCGAGACCGGGCCGTTCTCCAGGATCAGCCTGGCCACCCGCGCGCGCGTGCTCTGCTCACCGGCCACGCGTGCCCGCGTGCCCTGCTCGGATGACTGTCCCACGTATTTCACAACATCATTGTGCCGTAAATCGTTCCCGTGCCGCAAACCGGCCCCGTTCCCTGGCGGCGGCCGTAGCGTTTAGGGTCCTATCAGGACATGGCGGGCGGGACAAGGGCGGGCGCAATGGGAGCTGACCAGATCGTGGCCGGCGAGGTGCCCGGCCTGGCCGACCTGGCCAGCCTGGCCGACCCGGCCGTCATCCCCGATCCCTACCCGCTGCTCGGACGGCTGCGCGAGCACTCGCCGTTCGCCGTGCTCGACGGCTCGCTCGTGGTGTTCGGCAGGTACCGCGACTGCTCGGCGATCCTGCGCGACCCGCGCGCCAGCAGCGAGCGCGAGCGGTCCAGGCTCGCGCCGCCCGAGCTGGCCGAGCGCGACCGGCCGCGGTCGTTCCTGTCGCTCGATCCGCCCGACCACACCAGGCTGCGCGGGCTGGTGTCGCGTGCGTTCACGCCGCGGGTCGTGGCCGGGCTGGCACCTCGGATCGAGCAGGTCACCGCTGAGTTGCTTTCCACAGCCGCGAGCGCGGCCTCAGCTAACAGCGCGGCGAGCGCGGCCTCAGCTAGCACCGCGCACGGGGGCCAGATCGAGCTGATCGGCCAGCTCGCCTATCCGCTGCCGGTGCGGATCATCTCCGAGCTGCTGGGCGTGCCCCCCGCCGACCACGCCAGGTTCGCCGGATGGTCGGCCAAGCTGGCGCACTCGGTGCAGCCGAGCTTCGGTCCGCTTGACCCGGCCGAGCAGGCGGCGGCCGAGCAGGCGGGGCTGGAGTTCGGCGCGTACTTCACCGAGCTGATCGAGGCTCGCAGGTCCGATCCCGGCGACGACCTGCTGACGCAGCTGATCAGGGCCGAGAACGAGGGCCAGCGGCTGACCGTGGACGAGCTGATCGCGACCTGCGTGCTGCTGCTCGTGGCCGGCCACGAGACCACCGTCGGGCTGATCGCGAACGCCATGCTCGCCCTGCTGCGGCACCCCGGCCAGTTCGACGCGCTCGCCGCGGACCCGTCGCTGGCGGCCGGCGCGGTCGAGGAGACGCTGCGCTACGACCCGCCGGTCCAGCTCACCGCCCGGGTGGCGCGGAACGGCATGGAGCTCGGCGGGCTGCGGCCGGCCGAAGGCGCCGTGCTTCTGCTCCTGCTCGCGGCCGCGGGCCGGGACGGCTCGGTGTTCGCCCGCGCCGACGAGTTCGAGATCAGGCGCGGCGCCAGGGAGCACCTGGCGTTCGCCGCCGGGCCGCATTTCTGCCTGGGAGCGCCGCTGGCCAGGCTCGAGGCGACGATCGCGCTGCGGGTGATCGCCGAGCGGCTGGAGCGGCCCCGGCTGGACGAGGCCTCGGTGGCGTACAAGCCGAACTTCAACCTGCGCGGCCCCGAGCGCATGGTCATCGCTGTCGACCAGATCCGGCCCTGACCGGGGCGCCGCACCCAAAGCGTTATCCGCTCCCTCCTTACGGCATAGGTCGATGAGATGTATAACAGCCAATAAGGAGGTGCCAGATGCCCCATATCGCATTTATTACTCCCAGACTTCCCGAACCGGCCCGCCCGGGTCGGCCTGGCCGTCTGGTGCGGCGCGCTGGCGTGGCAGGCCTGGCGGCCCTGGTGCTCGCGGTGGCCGCGTGCAGCAGCTCGGCCGCGCCATCGACGAAGTCGACCGGCTCGTCGTCCCAGCCGCATGCCGGCGGCGTCTACACCATCTTGGCGAACTCCAACTTCGGTACCGCCGACCCGGCGCAGAACTACACGCTGGAGGAGTGGCAGCTGCTGATCGACACCCACGACGGGCTGGTCCAGTTCCAGCGGGTCGGCGGCCTGCCTGGCACGAAGCTGGTCCCTGACCTGGCTGTCTCGATCCCGCAGCCCACGGACGGCGGCAAGACCTACACGTTCCACATCAGGCGCGGGATCAAGTTCTCCAACGGCGAGGTGATGAAGCCCAGCGACTTCGTCAAGACCTTCGAGCGCCAGTTCACCGTGCCGGGCCCGACGACCTTCTACTCCGGCATCGTCGGCGCCAGCAAGTGCACGCTGAAGGTCTGCAACCTCAGCTCCGGCGTGGTCGCCAACGACAGCAGCTATACGCTGACCTTCCACCTCACCGCCCCCGACCCGCAGTTCCTTGACAAGCTCGCGCTGCCGTTCGCCTACGTGGTGCCGGCCAGCACCTCGCCCAAGCTCACCGGCAACAGCGTGCCGCCGGGCACCGGGCCCTATATGTGGAAGTCCTACAACCCCAACACCGAGGCGGCGCTGGTCAGGAACCCGTACTTCCACGTGTGGAAC
The DNA here is from genome assembly GCA_035517035.1 of Streptosporangiaceae bacterium. GTDB lineage: Bacteria > Actinomycetota > Actinomycetes > Streptosporangiales > Streptosporangiaceae > Chersky-822. The sequence continues at coordinate 6,492 of DATIZP010000143.1, forward strand.
AAGGCGGCCCAGCCGGCCGGCTACCCGAACGAGATCATCGAGAAGTACGGCCTCACCGTCTCCGACGAGGTCACCGAGGTCGAGAACGGCCAGGCCGACGAGGTGTTCGACGGGGACACGATCCCCGCCGACCGGCTGGCCGAGCTGAACAGCCCGCAGTACGCCAGCCAGGTGCACGTGAACTCGCTCACCGCGGACTGGTACTGGGCGCTGAACACCAAGGTCCCGCCGTTCAACAACCTCAAGGCCAGGCAGGCGATCAACTACGCGGCGAACCGTTCCGCTTACGTCAAGATCGCCGGCGGGCCGTCACTGGCGGTGCCTACGTGCCAGATCCTGCCCCCCAACTTCCCCGGCTACAAGCCGTACTGCCCGTACACCTCGGGGACGAACTTCACCAAGTGGACCGGCCCCGACCTCGCGAAGGCCAGGCAGCTCGTGGCCCAGTCCGGCACCAAGGGGATGAAGGTGGTGGTCAACAGCACCACTGACGAGCTCGGCAAGGCGCTTGCCGCGCAGATGGTCTCCGACCTCGACGCGATCGGCTACAACGCCAGCACGCAGCTGCTGACCTCGGGCATCCAGTACCCGTTCATCCAGAACTCCGACAACATCCACAAGTGGAACGTCACCTACTCGGCCTGGTACCAGGACTACCCGGCCGCGTCCGACTTCCTCAACGTGCTGCTCGGCTGCGGCAGCATCCACCCGGGCAGCAACGCGAGCCCGAACATCGCCGAGTTCTGCGACCCGGCGATCCAGGCCCAGATGAACAAGGCCAACATCCTGGGCGAGACCAACCCGACCGCATCCAACAACGAGTGGGCCACGGTGGACCGGGAGGTCACCGACCAGGCGCCGTGGGTCGACATGTACAACCCCAAGCAGATCGACTTCCTGGCCAAGAACGTGCACGGCTACGAGTGGAACCCGCAGTGGTACATCCTGATTGACCAGCAGTGGCTGGGCTAGCGGGCTAGCCGATGGCGGTCGCGTTCGTCGAATCTGCCGAGCCGCCGTCGCAGGAGGTGCAGGCCGCCGGCGTCACCGGGCGAAGCCCGTGGGCGCTGGCGGCCAGGCGGCTCTGGCGCAACCGGCTGGCGATGGCCGCGCTCGGCCTGTTCCTGCTGATCGTGGTGGTCAGCTTCGCCGCGCCGTTCTACGCCCATCACGTCGCGCACGACAACCCGTTCGCGGCGAACCTGGACGGGACCACGATCGTTAACGGCAAGCGCGTGCCGCTGATGCAGCAGGGCGGCGGAACGCTCCATCTCGGCGAGACCCCGCTCCCCCCCACCTGGCACTTCAGCCACTACTTCCTCGGTGCCGACGAGCTCGGCAGGGACGTGGCCGCGCGGGTTCTGTACGGCGGGCGGAGTTCGCTCGAGGTAGGCGTCGGCTCGGCGGTGATCTGCTGCCTCATCGCGACCGTGGTGGCGCTGATCGCGGGGTACTTCGGCGGGCTGGTGGACGCGGTGCTCTCCCGGATCATGGACCTGATCTGGGCGTTCCCCGTCTACCTGCTGGCGATCTCGATCTCCACGGTGCTGCTCACCTCGGCCAACGGGCTCTCGCTCGGCCCGCTGCACCTGGTGGCATCCAGCCTCTGGCTGCCGACCATCATCATCGCGTTCATCTACCTGCCCTACGTGTACCGGCCGATCAGGGGTCACGTGCTGTCGGTGAGCGAGAAGGAGTTCGTCCAGGCCGCGATCGCGCAGGGCTCCTCGGACCTCCGCCTGATCTTCTCCGACGTCATGCCGAACGTGATCTCGCAGGTCGTGGTGCTGCTGCCGCTGATGATCGCCACCACGATCCTGACCGAGTCCGCGCTGTCGTTCCTGTCCATCGGGGTGCAGCCGCCGAACGCGAGCTGGGGCACGATCATCAACGACGGCCAGGACCTGCTCTACACCAGGCCGTGGGTCGCGATCGCCCCCGGCATCATGATCGTGCTGACCGTCCTGGCGCTGAACGTGCTCGGCGATGGCGTCAGGGACGCGCTCGACCCGCGCGCCAAGCTGCGGGTGGAGGGCTGATGCTCACGTTCATCGTGCGCCGGGTCCTGTGGACCGTCGTGGTCATGTTCGCGATCACGGTCACGGTCTTCGTGCTCTTCTTCAAGACGCCGGGGATCGACCCGGCCAGGCAGATCGCCGGGCGCAACCCGAGCCCGGCGATCCTGGCCGAGATCCGCCAGCAGTTCGGCCTGAACCGGCCGTTCCCCGTGCAGTACGGCCTGATGATGCAGAAGATCTTCATCACCAGGGACCTGGTGTCGTACTCAAACCAGGGCCAGAAGGTGATCCCCGAGATCTTCGCGGCGACCCCCGCGACGCTCTCGCTGGTGTTCGGCGCGGCGATCATCTGGGTCGTGGTGGCGATCGCGATGGGCGTGGCCGCCGCCCTGCTGCGCGGGACGCTGCTCGATCCGCTGCTGATGGTGCTCGCGCTGATCGGTATCTCCATGCCCGTGTTCTGGCTCGGCGAGGTGGTCAACCTGATCACCCAGAGCCGGCTGCACGATAGCTTCCTGTTCAGCTGGGTCCCGCCGCTCGGGTACACGGCGTTCACGCAGAGCCCCTCGCTGTGGTTCAAGGGCCTGGTGTTCCCCTGGATCACGCTCTCGATCCTGTACATCGGGTTCTACGCGCGCGTGCTCAGGGCGAACCTGATCGAGATTCAGAGCGAGGACTACGTCAGGACCGCCCGCGCCAAGGGCCTGACCGAGCGGCGGGTGCTGGTCCGCCACACGCTGCGCACCTCGATGATCACCTTCGTGAGCCTGTTCGGCCTGGACTTCGGCGCGCTGGTCGGCGGCGGGGCGCTGCTCACCGAGGTGGTCTTCGGCATCCACGGCGTGGGATTCCTCGTCTACCAGTCGCTCACCAACCTGGACCTGCCGACGATCATGGCCACGGTCATCTACGGCGCGTTCTTCATCGTGGTCGCGAACACGATCGTGGACATCGCCTATGCCGGCCTCGACCCGAGAGTCCGGCCCGCATGAGCGAGCCGGTCGGGTTCCCCGGAGGCGAGTGGGGGCAGGCAGCATGACCGAGTTGCTTGCGGTGCGCGACCTGAAGGTGAGCTTCCGCACCGAGGACGGGCTGGTCAAGGCCGTGGACGGGGTGTCGTTCACCGTCTCCGAGGGCGAGACGCTCGGCATCGTGGGCGAGTCGGGCTCTGGCAAGAGCGTCACGATGATGTCGGTGATGCGGCTGATCATCGATCCCAACGCGCGGTTCGAGGGCGAGGTGATCTACAAGGGCCGCGACCTGATGTCGCTGAGCTCGACCGCGCTGCGCCAGGTACGCGGCGCCGAGATTGCGATGATCTTCCAGGACCCGATGACCTCCCTGAACCCGGTGTACCGCGTGGGCTGGCAGATCTGCGAGCAGATCAGGGCGCACGAGCAGGTGTCCAGGCGCGCGGCGCGGGCCAGGGCGATCGAGCTGCTCGGCGCGGTCGGCATCCCGCACCCGGCCGAGCGGGTGGACGACTTCCCGCACCAGTTCTCCGGCGGCATGCGCCAGCGGGTCATGATCGCGATGGCGCTCTCGTGCAGTCCGAGCCTGCTGATCGCCGACGAGCCGACCACCGCGCTGGACGTGACCATCCAGGCGCAGATACTCAAGCTGATCAAGAAGCTCAAGGACGACTACGGCTCCGCGGTGGTCCTGATCACCCACGACATGGGCGTGGTGGCCGACGTGGCCGACCGGGTGGCGGTGATGTACGCGGGCCGGATCATCGAGCAGGGCACCAAGGAGGACGTGTTCTACGACGCGCAGCACCCCTACACCTGGGGGCTGCTCGGTTCGATCGCGAGGATCGACCGGCCCAAGCCGCGGCGGCTGACGGCGATCCCCGGCATGCCGCCGTCGCTGATCGGCCTTCCGGCCGGCTGCGCGTTCGGGCCGCGCTGCCCGCAGCGGATCGACCGGTGCGATGCCGAGCCCGCGCTGACCGGCAAGGTCGCGATCGGGCATACCGACGCCTGCCACCTGGACCCGGCGGCCAAGCGGGAGCGCAGGGACACGACGATCCATCCCGAGCTGGTCGAGGGGGCCCCATGACGTCGGATGCCGCCATGACCTCAGATGGCACGGTGACATCGGACGCCGCGGTGACGTCGGACGGGACGGTCCTGCTCTCGGTCGAGCACCTGAAGAAGTACTTCCCCATCAGGCGCGGGATCGTGTTCCAGCGCGAGATCGGCCGGGTGCACGCGGTAGACGACGTCAGCATCGAGGTGCGGGCCGGCGAGACGATCGGGCTGGTCGGCGAGTCCGGATGCGGCAAGTCCACCCTCGGCCGGTGCATCATCAGGCTCTACGACCTCACCGAGGGCACCGTGCGGTTCGGCGGCAGGGACATCTCGCGGCTGTCCAGGCGCAAGCTGCGGCCGATCCGCGGCGACATGCAGATGGTGTTCCAGGACCCCTACGCCTCGCTCAACCCGCGCAAGCGGGTCGGGACGATCATTGCCGACCCGCTGCGGATTCACGGTCACCTGACCCGCAAGCAGATCAAGGACCGGGTGCGCGAGCTGCTCGCGCTGGTCGGCCTGTCGCCCGAGCACGTGAACCGGTACCCGCATGAGTTCTCCGGCGGCCAGCGCCAGCGGATCGGGGTGGCCAGGGCGCTCGCCCTGCACCCCAGGCTGATCATCGCCGACGAGCCGGTCTCGGCCCTCGACGTGTCGATCAGGGCCCAGGTGATCAACCTGCTCGACGACCTGCAGGACTCGCTCGGCCTGACCTACATCTTCATCGCGCATGACCTCGGCGTGGTCAGGCACGTATCGGACCGGATCGCCGTGATGTACCTGGGCAAGATCGTCGAGCTCTCCCCGGCTGAGGAGCTCTACACCAGGCCGGTGCATCCCTACACCGAGGCGCTGCTGTCGGCGGTCCCGATCCCCGATCCGGCGGTGACCGCGCAGCGCAGGCAGATCGTGCTCGAGGGTGACGTGCCGAGCCCGATCCAGCCCCCGTCGGGCTGCCGCTTCCATCCTCGCTGCCCGTATGCCACCGACATCTGCTCGGCGCAGGAGCCGCCGCTGGTCGCCAGGGGCGGTGCCGGGCACCTGGCCGCCTGCCACCACCCGCTGAACCTGGGCAGCTAGCTCAGCTCAGCTCGCTCGGCCCGGCTCGCTCAGCCCAGGAAGCCGCGCAGCAGCGCGCCGGTGCCCGCCAGGTGCTCGGCCACGGCCGCGCGGGCCGCATCAGGGTCGCCGGCGCAGATCGCGGCCACGATCTGGGCGTGCTGGGCGGCGGCGTGCGCGATGTTGGGCCCGAGCACCGGGATCGCATTGAGCAGGTCGTTCAGCCGCATCCTGGCCTCGGCGCAGGCGGTGGACAGCAGGTTCGACCCGGTCAGCTCGGCGATCGCCAGGTGAAACAGGGTGTCGAGCCTGCGGTAGTCCTGCGGGCCGGCGGCGTTCACCTCGGCGAGCCGGTCAAGCAGGGCGTCCCGCTGGGCGCGGGCACCGCCGTCCGCAAGCTGCTGCGCCAGCATGTCGGCCGCCCCGGTCTCTACCGCGTACCTGAGCGTCAGCGCGTCGGTGAGCTTTTCGCCGTGCTCGGTCGCCAGCCTGCGCAACTCGCCCACGTTGGGCGCCGGCCTGGTGTAGGTGCTGAAGGTGCCGCCCAGCCTGCCCCGCCTGGACTCCACGTAACCTGCCCTGGCCAGCTCGCCGATCGCGTCCCGCAGGGTCAGCCTGCTGATCCCGAGCTGGGCGGCGAGATCGCGCTCGGCGGGGAACCGTTCGCCCGGCCCGATCAGGCCAAGCTTGATCACGGTGAGCAGCCGCTCGACGGTCTCCTCGAACGCGTTGCCCTCGCGCACCGGGCGCAGGACCCCGCTCAGGTCAACGCTGACGCTCACGGGTACTGCCTTCTTCACGACGGGATGTCCCCGGCGGAGTCCGGCACGCGGGCCTCCCCTTACCCGCGTGCCGGAGCCTGCACGTTGCTGATCTTTCTGGCCGGAACTCTTGACATCTGACCCAGCTAGACCATCAATTGGTCTGTTATTAGACCATTAAATCTCTGTCGGCACCAGACCCCCTGATTTCTCCCCGACCAGGCCGCGCGGGCAACGGCTGGCCAGGCGGGCCCACGACCTAAGGAGCATGCTGTGGCGGTCCACGACGAAGCCCCCGCCGAGGCGGCACTCAGCGACGAGGAACAACTGCACAGGCTCGGCTACGCGCAGGAACTGCGCAGGCGGATGTCGGGCTTCTCGAACTTCGCGGTCTCGTTCACGATCATCTCGATCCTGTCCGGCTGCATGACGCTGTACGGCTACGCGATGAACACCGGCGGCCCGGCCGACATCGTGTGGGGCTGGCCGATCGTCGGCATCATGACGCTGTTCGTGGGCCTGGCGATGGCCGAGGTCTGCTCCAGCTTCCCGACGGCGGGCGGGCTCTACTACTGGGCGGCCAAGCTGGCCAAGCGGAACGGCGCCGCCTGGTCCTGGTTCACGGGCTGGTTCAACTTCCTCGGCCAGGTGGCGATCACCGCGGGCATCGACTTCGGCGCGGCCTTCTTCATCAACTCGCTGCTCGCGCTGCAGTGGGGCTTCGCGACGACGGCCCAGCACACGGTCATCATCTACTTCTTCGTGCTGCTGCTGCACGGCCTGCTCAACCAGTTCGGCATCAGGCTGGTGGCGCTGCTGAACGACGTGAGCGTCTGGTGGCACATTCTCGGCGTGCTGATCATCGTGGCGGTGCTCGCGTTCGTGCCGTCGCACCACTACCCGGCGAGCAAGGTGTTCACCTCGACCTTCAACGGCACCGGCTGGCACAGCCTGTTCTACGTGCTGCTGCTCGGCCTGCTGCTCGGCCAGTACACGTTCACCGGGTACGACGCGTCCGCGCACATGACCGAGGAGACCCACGGCGCGTCCCGCTCAGGTCCGCGTGGCATCGTGATGTCGATCGTGGTCTCGCTGTTCGCCGGGTGGGTCCTGCTGATCGGCATCACGTTCGCGATCCAGAACGGCCACTACCAGCAGGATCTCGCGGCCAAGGTGACCGGAGTCCCGCCGGCCGAGATCCTGTACCACGCGATCGGGTCTACCGGCGCCAAGCTGCTGCTGCTGATCGTGATCTTCGCCCAGCTGTTCTGCGGCATGTCCTCGGTGACCGCGAACTCCCGGATGATCTACGCGTTCTCCCGCGACGGCGCGCTGCCAGGCTCGGCCTTCTGGCACAAGGTGAACCACCGGACGAGGACGCCGACCAACGCGATCTGGCTGGCCGCCGGCTTCGCGTTCATCCTGGCGCTGCCCGACCTGTGGAACGGCACCGCCTACGCGGCCGTCACCTCGATCGCCACGATCGGCCTGTACGTGGCCTACGTGATCCCGACGTTCCTGCGGCTGCGCCAGGGCGAGAACTTCAAGCGCGGGCCCTGGCACCTCGGCCGGTGGAGCTACCTCGTCGGCACGATCTCGGTGATCTGGGTGATCTTCATCGCGATCTTGTTCATGCTGCCCACGGTCAGCCCGGTCACCAGGGGCAACTTCAACTACACCGTCGTGGCGGTGCTGGTGGTGATCGGCTTCGCCGGGATCTACTGGCTGGTGTCGGCGAAGAACTGGTTTACCGGACCGCGGGTGCAGGGCACTGCCGAGGAACTGGCCGCGATCGAGCGGGACCTCGAGGCGCTCTGAGGAAGGCTGCTATGACGCAGGGGCACGGCGGCGCGGCCGCCAGGCCGGGGATGCTGAGTCTGGCCGAGCTGCAGGTCGCGGCGGAGGCTGGCGAGGTCGATACGGTGATCCTCGCGTTCACCGACATGCAGGGGCGGCTCCAGGGCAAGCGGCTGTCGGCGGAGTACTTCTTCGACGAGGTGGCGCACCACGGCGCCGAGGGCTGCAACTACCTGCTCGCGGTGGACGTGGAGATGAACACCGTCGGCGGCTACGCGATGTCCTCGTGGGAGCGGGGCTACGGCGACTTCGTCCTCGCTCCCGACCTGAGCACGCTGCGCCGCGTGCCGTGGCTGCCGGACACGGCCATGCTGCTTGCCGACCTGACCTGGTTCGACGGCGATCCCGTCGTGGCCTCGCCGCGCCAGATCCTGCGGGCGCAGACGGCCAGGCTGGCCGAGCGCGGCTGGACCGCGCTGGCCGGTACCGAGCTTGAGTTCATCGTCTACCGCGACAGCTACGAGCAGGCCGCCGACAAGGGCTACGCCGGGCTGGTGCCGGCCAACCAGTACAACGTCGACTACTCGATACTCGGTACCTCGCGGATCGACCCGCTGCTGCGCCGGATCACCGCCGGCATGGGCGGCGCGGGCATGTACGTGGAGTCGGCCAAGGGCGAGTGCAACCTCGGCCAGCACGAGATCGCGTTCCGCTACGCCGATGCCGTCACCACGTGCGACAACCACTCCATCTACAAGACCGGGGCGAAGGAGATCGCCGCGCAGGAGGGCATGTCGCTGACGTTCATGGCCAAGCCGAACCTGCGTGAGGGCAACTCCTGCCACATCCACCTGTCGCTGCGAACGGCCGTGGATGGCCCTGGCGGCCGCCCTGGCGTCGGCGGGGAGCCGTTCCTGGCCGGCGACAGGCCGCACGGCCTGTCCAGGCTCGGCGAGCACTTCCTGGCCGGCCAGGTCGCCGCGATGCGTGAGCTGACCCTGCTGTACGCGCCGAACGTCAACTCCTACAAGCGGTTCGTGCCCGGCAGCTTCGCACCCACCGCGGTCCGATGGGGGGTGGACAACAGGACCTGCGCGCTGCGGCTGGTGGGCCGCGGCCACGCGCTGCGGGTGGAGAACCGTACCCCGGGCGGCGACGTGAATCCCTACCTGGCGATCGCCGGGATGATCGCGGCCGGCCTGAACGGTATCGACGCCGAGCTGAGCCTGGAGGACGCCTACGCGGGCAACGCGTACGCCGATGACGGGCCGAAGGTGCCGCACACGCTGCGCGACGCGCTCGAGCTGTGGGAGAAGAGCGGGCTGGCGAGGGAGGCGTTCGGAGACGAGGTGGTCAGCCACTACGCGAACTACGCCAGGGTCGAGCTCGCGGCCTTCGACGCCGCGGTCACCGACTGGGAACTGCGCCGCTGCTTCGAGCGGTTGTGATGACCATGACCAGCTCATACACGGTGCTCAACCCCGCCACCGAGCAGCCCGTGCGTACCGTGCCCGGCACGTCGGCGCAGGAAGCCGACGCCGCTATTACCAGGGCGGAACGGGCGCAGCGGACCTGGCGCGAGGTGGCGCCCGGCGACCGGGCAAGGCTGCTGCGCGCGTTCGCCGGGCAGGTCGACGCGCACGCCGAGGAACTCGCGCAGCTTGAGGTGGCGAACTCTGGCCACCCGGTCGGCGCGGCACGCTGGGAGGCCGGCCAGGTACGCGACGTCCTGCACTATTACGCCGCCGCGCCCGAGCGGCTGACCGGCAGGCAGATCCCCGTGTCCGGCGGGCTCGACGTGACCTTCGCCGAGCCGATCGGCGTGGTCGGGCTGATCGTGCCGTGGAACTTCCCGATGCCGATCCTGTCCTGGGGCATGGCGCCCGCGCTGGCGGCCGGCAACGCGGTGGTCGCCAAGCCGGCGGAGATGACGCCGCTGACCGCGCTGCGGATCGGCGAGCTCGCGCTGGAGGCCGGGCTGCCCGAGCACGTGTTCCAGGTGCTGCCGGGCAAGGGATCGGTGGTCGGCCAGCGCCTGGTCGACCATCCGGCGGTGCGCAAGATCGTTTTCACTGGCTCGACCGAGGTCGGCCAGCAGATCATGGCGGGCTGCGCCAGGCAGGTGAAGCGGCTGACGCTGGAGCTCGGCGGCAAGAGCGCCAACATCGTCTTCGCCGACGCCGACGTCGAGAAGGCGGCGGCGACCGCGCCGTACGCGGTCTTCGACAACGCAGGGCAGGATTGCTGCGCGCGATCGCGGATCCTGGTGCAGCGGACCGTGCTCGACCGGTTCATGGAGCTGCTCGAGCCTGCCGTGAAGGGCGTGCGGGTCGGCGACCCGGCACGGGCCGACACCGAGATGGGCCCGCTGATCTCGGCCGGCCAGCTGGCATCCGTTTCGGCGTATGTCCCTGACGATGCGCCGGTGGCGATCCGCGGCACCGCGCCGGACGGGCCGGGCTACTGGTTCCCGCCCACCGTGCTCGCGCCGATAGCTCTCGACGCACCCGCCTACACTCAGGAGGTGTTCGGACCGGTGGTCACGGTGACGCCGTTCGATGACGAGGCCGACGCGATCCAGATCGCCAACGACACGCCGTACGGCCTGTCGGGGTCGATCTGGACGCGCGACGTCGGCCGGGCGATCCGAGTGGCACGCGGGGTCGAGACCGGAAACCTCTCGGTCAACTCGCACTCGTCGGTGCGGTACTGGACCCCGTTCGGCGGGTTCAAGCAGTCCGGCCTGGGCCGCGAGCTCGGCCCCGACGCGCTCGACTCGTTCACCGAGACCAAGAACGTGTTCATCGCCACCTAGGACTGAACCTCGAAGCCAAGGGGAGCTCTCGTCATGCAGCGCCTGCAGGACCGGGTCGCCGTCGTCACCGGCGCCGGCAGCGGCATCGGACTGGCCAGCGCCAGGCGGATGGCTTCTGAGGGAGCCAGGATCGTCGCAGTCGACATCGACGAGGCCGCCGGGCGGGCCGCCGCGCAGGAGACCGGCGGCCGGTTCATGCCCGCCGACGTGGCGAGCGAGGACGACGTCCGCCGGCTCTTCGACGAGGTCGCCGCCGAGTTCGGCAGGATCGACATAGCGTTCAACAACGCGGGCATCTCGCCGCCCGACGACGACTCGATCCTGACCACCGGCATCGACGCGTGGCGGCGGGTGCAGGAAGTCAACCTGACGTCGGTCTACCTGTGCTGCAAGTACGTGCTGCCGCACATGCAACGGCAGGGCAAGGGCTCGATCATCAACACGGCATCGTTCGTCGCCGTGCTCGGCGCCGCCACCTCTCAGATCTCCTACACGGCGTCCAAGGGCGGCGTGCTCGCGCTGAGCCGTGAGCTCGGGGTGCAGTTCGCGCGGGAGGGGATCAGGGTCAACGCGCTGTGCCCAGGCCCGGTGAACACACAGCTGCTGCGGGAGCTGTTCGCCAAGGATCCCGAGCGCGCGGCGCGCAGGCTGGTGCACGTGCCGGTCGGCAGGTTCGCCGAGCCGGAGGAGATCGCGGCCGCCGTTGCGTTCCTGGCCAGCGACGACGCCTCGTTCATCACGGCGTCGCAGTTCCTGGTGGACGGCGGAATCGCCGGGGCCTACGTGACGCCGCTATGAGCCCGGTCATCGGCATCAGCGCCTACGGCGAGCGGGCCAGGTGGGGGGTCTGGGACCAGCCGGCCGCCTTGGTTCCGCAGAACTACGTCGACCAGGTCGTGGCCGCGGGCGGCATTCCCGTGCTGCTGCCGCCGGTCCCCGGTGTTGCGGCGGTGATCGGCAGGCTGGACGGCCTGATCATCTCCGGCGGTCCTGACCTGGAGCCCGGCAGGTACGGCCAGCAGCCTGGCCCGCGCACCACGGTGGTGCGCCCGGAGCGGGACGAGGCGGAGATCGCGCTGTTCGGCGACGTGATCGCGGCCGGGCTGCCGCTGCTCGGCATCTGCCGCGGCATGCAGCTGATGAACGTGGCGCTGGGCGGCACGCTGGTGCAGCATCTGCCCGACGTGGTCGGCCACGACGAGCACTCCCCCACGCCCGGCGCGATGGGCGAGCACAAGATAATCGTGGACCCGGCCAGTCGGCTGGCCGGGTTGCTCGGCGGCCAGTGCGCCGACGGGGCCCTCATCGGCGTGCCGACCCACCACCACCAGGCCATCGACCGGCTCGGGGACGGCCTGGTCGCCACGGCCTGGGCCGAGGACGGCACGATCGAGGCGGTCGAGTTCGGCGGCGCGGCCGACCGCGGGCACCCGTTCACCGTGGCCGTGCAGTGGCACCCTGAGGCGGGCGACGACCTGGCCCTGTTCCGCGGGCTGGTGCGGGCCGCGGCCGGCTAGCCTTCCTCCGGGACACAGCGGGTCGAACGCGATCGAATCGCCCACCTCCGAAGGAGCCAGGATGCCAGCTGACGAGCGCGGACCAGACGAGGCGGCCGAGCCGACGCCGGCAAAGGCGGCGTCCGCGGCGAAGACGGAGTCCGCGGCGAAGGCAGAGCCCGCCGACGACCTGGTGACCACCAGGCACTCGATCAGCATCGGCGGCACCGAGCTCGTCTACACGGTCACCGCGGGCCGGATGGTGCTGCGCAGGGAGGGCCACACCGACCACAAGTTCGACGGCGCCGAGGCCACCGCCGAGGTGTTCGTGGTCGCCTACACGGCCGACGTGGCGCCCGCTGAGGACGGCGACCGGGCCGTGCCCAACGGGCGGCCGGTGACGTTCGCGTTCAACGGGGGGCCAGGCTCGTCAAGCATCTGGCTGCACCTCGGCCTGCTCGGTCCGCGCCGGGTGCTGATGGGAGATGCCGGGGACCTGCTGCCACCGCCTTACGGCCTGCAGGACAACGAGCAGACCCTGCTGGCCCACTCCGACCTGGTCTTCATCGACCCGGTATCGACCGGCTACTCGCGCGCGGTCAAGGGCGGCAAGAGCAAGGAGTTCCACGGATACGGCGGCGACATCGAGTCGGTCGGCGAGGTGATCAGGCTGTGGACCACGCGGAACGGCCGCTGGATGTCGCCCAAGTACCTGTGCGGCGAGTCGTACGGCACTACCAGGGCCGCCGGGCTCGCCGAGTACCTGCAGCAGCGCCACGGGATGTACCTGAACGGCCTGATCCTCATCTCCGCCTTCCTCAACGGCGGGTCGGGCATGTTCTCGCCGGGCAATGACAGCGCCTACGTGAACTACCTGCCGACCTATGCGGCGATCGCCAGCTACCACGGCAAGCACGGCGACCGCCCGCTCGGCGACGTGCTCGCCGAGGCGGAGGAGTTCGCGGCGGGCGACTACCAGCGGGCCCTGGCGCTGGGCTCGCGGCTGCTGTACGACGACAAGATCGCGGCGATCGAGCGGATCGCGGCGCTGTGCGGGCTGTCACCGCAGTACGTGGACGAGGTGAACCTCCGCCCCGAGCACGTGCGGTTCCTGACCGAGCTGCTGCGCGACCAGCGCCGCACGGCCGGCCGGCTGGACGGCAGGTTCACCGGCTGGGACAGCGACTACGGCATGGAGCGGTGGTCAGCCGACCCGTCCATGGACGCGATCACGGGGCCGTATGCCGCCGCACTCAACCACTACGTGCGCGCCGAACTCGGCTACTCGAGCGACCTGCCCTACGAGGTGCTCACCGACCTGGTCCACCCGTGGTCGTTCAAGGAGTTCGAGGCGCAGCCGCTTTTCGTGCTCGACAAGCTGGCCGCGGCGATGCGCGCGAACCCGCACCTGCGGGTGCATATCGCCTGCGGCTATTACGACGCGGCCACCCCGTACTTCGCGGCCCAGAACGACATCGCGCACCTGCCGGTCCCAGCCGAGCTCGCCGCCAACATCGAGTTCGCCTATTACGAGGCCGGCCACATGATGTACGTGCACGAGCCGAGCAGGCTTGACCAGTCGGCCAGGATCGCCGCGTTCGTCAGTACGGGCTGACCGGAGCCTGCTGAGCCTGGCCCGCCGAGCCGGCCTTGTTCGCTGTCAGGCACAGCACGCCGGCCAGCACGATGACCACGCCCGCCAGTATCCCGAGCACGCCGCCTGCCTCCCGCTTGGTGGGCGAGTAGACCACGAAGACATAGCCGGCGAAGAGGAGCACGGTCTGGATTCCGAATGCGATCAGCATTCCGGCGGCCAGGGTGCGCTGTCGGCCGCGCACCAGCAGCAGCAGGGAAAGCACCAGGGTGATCGCCAGGACGCCGCCCGGCTCGATGGCGAACCAGAACGTCTCGCTGGTCGGCGCGCCGCTATAACCCGTGAAGAGGCTGGCCGCCGGCTCACCGCTGAACTTCACGAACGGCACCACGCAGCCGAGCAGCAGCAGCACGGCCCCGATCAGGCCAGCGACGCCGCCGGCCACCGGCTTGGGCCCGGCCGGTCCCGCCTGGCTGGGCTGGCTGGGCTGCCCGGGCGCTGGCCAGCCAGGTTGCCACGCAGGGTAGGCCGTGGCCGCGTTCGGCTGTGGCTGTCCGGCGGCCTGGTAGGCCGGCTGTGGCGCGGCCGTCGCCGCGGGGGTGAAGGTGGGCTGCGCGGGGTCGGGCGCCTGAATCGTGGGCTGGACGAGCGGCGTGCCGCCCGCCGCGGGGTACTGGGCCGCCGGGCCCATGCCGAGCGCCATCGCGAGCTCGGTGACCACCCAGGAGCAGGCCTCGGGCGTGTGCGAGGTGTTGCTGGCGAAGGAGCCGGCGGTCAGCCGGGTGGCTGTGCTCGCGTCTACGCCCTGCGCCGCGTACCCGCGCAAGGTTCCGGCCAGGTCGGCCTGGGCGGCGGCCACCAGCAGGCCGGCCTCCCTCGGCTCGTCCGGCAGCAGGTCCTTCAGCAGGTTGGACATGACAGCCGGCTGCGACAGCGCCCCTGCACCGTAGTGCGGGTCACTGACGATGCCGATCAGGGCCCGGCGCGCCGAACCCGAGCTGTCCCATTGCGTCGCGGCCATTGTGCTCCCCTCACGGCAGGTCCCGGCTCCCCCGACATTCTGCTCTTTTCCCGTCGGCACTGCCAATCGCCCCACGGGGCGACGAGCGGCGGAATTAATCCGCTCGACATCCGGCGTAGGATCGGTGCGTGACGAGATTCGGACGCCAGGCCATGATGCCCCGCGCGCGGGGCCGCTGACGTCGCACGGATGAGTTTCTTCCGAGGCCCTGCTACGGGGCCTCGTCTTCTTATGCGGAGCCTGAGCCCCGGTTTCTGGAGTTCCCATGGCACCGCACGGCGACAGCACCGCCACGTACATCACCACCACGATCCCATACGTCAACGCCAGGCCGCATCTCGGTCACGCGCTCGAGCTGGTCCAGGCCGACGTGCTCGCCAGGCACCACCGCGGCCGCGGCGAGCCGGTCAGGTTCCAGACCGGCACCGACGACAACGCGCTGAAGAACGTGCTCGCGGCCGGCGCCGCGGGCATCGGCGTGCAGGAGTTCGTCGACGCCAACGCCGCCGAGTTCGCGGCGCTGGCCGGACCGCTCTCGCTCAGCGTCGACGACGTGATCAGGACGAGCAGCGACCCGCGGCACCGGGCCGGCGTGGAGCGGCTGTGGCGAGCCTGCGCGCAGGCCGGGGACATCTATCGCGGGCACTACCAGGGGCTGTACTGCGTCGGCTGCGAGCAGTTCTACGCATCGGCCGAGCTCACGGCAGGCCGCTGCCCCGAGCACGGCACCGCGGCCGAGCCGGTCGCCGAGGAGAACTGGTTCTTCAGGCTCTCCAGGTACGCGGGCCGGCTCGCCGAGCAGATCACGACGGGCCGGCTCAGGATCGAGCCGGCCGGCCGGCGCAACGAGGTGCTCGGGTTTCTTGCCGCCGGGCTGGCCGACCTCTCGATCTCCCGCTCCACCGCCCGCGCCCATGGCTGGGGAATCCCGGTGCCCGGCGACCCAGGCCAGGTGATCTACGTCTGGTGGGACGCGCTCGGCAACTACGTCACCGCGCTCGGCTACGGCACCGGTGCCGCCGACCTCGATCGCTGGTGGGCCGGCTCGGGGCGGCGGATCCACCTGCTCGGCAAGGGCGTGCTCAGGTTCCACGCGGTGTACTGGCCGGCCATGCTGCTCTCGGTCGGCCTGCCACTGCCCACCGACCTGCTGGTGCATGACTACCTGACGGCCGGCGGCCAGAAGATCAGCAAATCGGACGCGACCGGCGCGCTGGCCGACCCGGCCGCGCTGGCCGCCAGGTACGGCACCGACGCGCTGCGGTGGTGGCTGCTGCGGGAAGTACCCCGGGTCGGGGACGTCGACTTCACCCCTGAGCGTCTGGTGGCCAGGTCGGACGACGAGCTGGCGAACGGCATCGGCAACCTGGTGAACCGGGTGGTCGCGATGATCGGCAGGTACCGGTCTGGCCGCGTTCCGCAGGCCGGCCCGGGCGGCTGGCCGGGCGGGCGGGAGATCCTTGCCGCCTGCGCCAGGGCGCCTGACGTGATCGACTCGGCGCTTGCGGTGGGCGACTTCCGCCGGGCCGCAGCCGCCGTCGTGGCCATCGCCGACGCGGCCAACACCGCGATCAGCCAGGTCAGGCCGTGGGAGCTGGCCAGGGCCGAGGCCGCTGGCAGCCGGCAGGCAGGCGCCGACCTCGACGACGTGCTCGCAGCGCTGCTGGGCGCGTGTGCCGAGCTGGCCGGCCAGCTCGGCCCGTTCCTGCCCGACGCCGCCAGGCGGATCGCGGCTCAGTGCACCGGCATCGAGGGCGTGCTGCCCGGCCCCGCGCCGGTCTTCGCGAGGCTCGTGGCGGCCCCGGCCGCCGCGCGGCACCCCTAGACTCACTCGCGTGAGCGATGCGCCGGCCGTTGAGATCAGCGGCCTGGTCAAGAAGTACGGGCGGACCACCGCGGTGGACGGTCTGTCGATGCGGGCCGAGCGGGGCCTGATCACCGCGGTGCTCGGGCCCAACGGCGCGGGTAAGACCACCACGGTGGAGATCTGCGAGGGCTACCGCCGGCCGGACGCCGGCGCGGTGCGGGTGCTCGGCCTTGATCCTTGCCGGGACGCGCGTGCGCTGCGCCCCAGGGTCGGCGTGATGCTCCAGTCGGGCGGCATCCCCACCTCCGCCAGGGCCGCCGACTATCTGGGCGTGCTGGCCCGCTTCTACGCCAGCCCGCTCGAGCCGGCCATGCTGATCGACAGGCTCGGCCTCGGCGGGTCGGTGCGCACGCCGTTCCGGCGGCTCTCCGGCGGGCAGCAGCAGCGGCTCTCGCTGGCCGCCGCGGTGATCGGACGCCCCGAACTCGTGTTCCTCGACGAGCCGACAGCCGGCCTTGACCCGCAGGCCAGGCACGCCACCTGGGACCTGATTACCGGGCTGCGCGAGTCCGGCGCCACCGTGATCTTGACCACGCACTACCTGGAGGAGGCCGAGCGGCTGGCCGACCAGGTGGTGATCGTGGACCGGGGCGCGCTGGTCGCCGCGGGCACCCCGGCCGAGCTCACCGGGAGCCAGGGCCAGCTGCGCTTCCGCGCCGAGCCAGGGCTCGACACCTCGGGCCTGCACTCCGCGCTGCCGCTCGGCGCCACGGTGAAGGAGTCGCCGGCCGGCGTCTACCTGATCGAGCTGCCCAGCGGGGTCGATCCCCAGGTCGTCGCGACCGTCACCGCCTGGTGCGCCGAGCAGGGCGTGCTCGCGCACGAGCTGCGGATCGAGACCAGGTCGCTCGAGGACGTGTTCCTCGAGATGACCGGAAGGGAGATGCGGGCATGACCACCTGGCCCGCCCCGTCCCCCGGTGCCGCGCCGCTGCCCAGGATGGTGACCGCGCAGGCCGGCCTCGAGCTGCGCACGCTGGTCCGCAACGGCGAGCAGCTGCTGCTCACCCTGATCATCCCCGTGCTGCTGCTCGTGGTGTTCAGCTCGGAGGCGCTGATCAGCGTGGGCCACGGCAGCCGGATCGGCTTCATCGCGCCCGGCATCCTGGCGCTGGCCGTCATGTCCACCTCGTTCACCAGCCTGGCGATCGGCACTGCGTTCGAGCGCAGGTACGGCGTGCTCAAGCGGCTCGGCGCCACCCCGCTGTCCAGGCACGGCCTGATCATGGCCAAGGCCGCGACGGTGGCGGTGGTCGAACTCGGCCAGGTCGTGATCATCGTGGCGGTCAGCCTGCTGCTTGGCTGGCATCCGGTTGCGTCCGGCGCGGCGGTCGCGCTGCTGGTGCTCGCGCTCGGCAGCGCGGCGTTCAGCGGCCTGGCCATGCTGATGGCCGGCACGTTGCGAGCCGAGGCCACTCTGGCCGCGGCGAACCTGATCTACCTGGTGCTGCTCGGGGTCGGCGGCGTGGTGTTCCCGCTGACCAAGTTCCCCGCCGCGGTCAGGCCGGCGCTGCGGCTGCTGCCGTCGGGCGCCCTGTCCGACGGCCTGCGCGGGGTGCTGCGCTACGGCGCCGGGCTGCCGGTCAGGGACCTGGTGGTGCTTGCGGTCTGGGCGGTGGCCGGCATCGCGATCGCGGCCCGCACCTTCCGCTGGGAGTAGCGGGCGCCCATGCCGTCCGCCCAGGTCCGCAAGGCCGCCGAGCCCACGGTCGCCTGCCCGCCGGGTCCGGGGCCGCTCGGCAGGGTCCCGCCGCCCTTGCTGCTCGGCGCGGGGATCCTGAGCGTCCAGGTCGGTGCGGGCATCGCGGCCAGGATGTTCGGCACCGTCTCGGCGGCCGGCCTGACCGGGGTCCGGCTGTGGGCGGCCACGCTGGTGCTTGTCGGCCTTGGCGCCAGGCCGACGGTCAGGGCCGTCCGCGGTGTGATCGCCGACCATGCCTGGCGGGACGCTGCCGTCGTGGCCGCCTTCGGCGTCACGCTCGGGCTGATGAACTTCTCCATCTACCAGGCGTTCGCCAGGATCCCGCTCGGCATCGCGGTCACGATCGAGTTCCTCGGGCCGCTCGGCGTGGCGATCGCGTCCTCTCGCCGGGTCATCGACCTGCTGTGGGTGGCGCTGGCCGGAACCGGTGTCGCGCTGCTCGGCATCGGCGGCATCGGCGCGGCCAGGGTCGGCGGCCAGGCCGGGCCGCACGCGCACGCCGAGCTCTTCGGGGTGATCTTCGCGCTGGTCGCCGCCGCGTCCTGGGCGTGCTACATCCTGCTCGCCGCGTCCACCGGCCGGCGGTTCAGCGGCTCGTCTGGCCTGGCCATCGCGATGGCGGTCGCGTCGGTCGTGGTCACGCCCGCCGCCGTCATCAGCGCGGGCGCGCGGCTGCTCAGGCCTGCCGTGCTCGGCGCCGGGCTCGCGATCGGCCTGCTCTCCTCGGTGATCCCCTACCGGTTCGAGCTTGAGACGCTGCGGCGGGTGCCGCCGCGGGTGTTCGGCATCTGGATGAGCCTGGAGCCCGCCGTGGCCGCGCTGGTCGGCGTGGTCATGCTGAGCCAGGCGCTGTCGGCCTGGCAGTGGATCGCGATCGGCTGCGTGACCGTGGCGAGTGCCGGGGCCGCCCTGTGGTCCGGTGACCTTACGATAGGTCCGTGACCGCTCTGCCGCCCCCGTCGCTGCGCGCAATGCGCGGGCTGGCGCTGGCCGGCGTGGTCGCCTCGGCCGCGATCATCTGGACCGGCGGTGCGGTGCGGCTCAGCCAGTCCGGCCTTGGCTGCACGACCTGGCCCAAGTGCACGGCGGCCAACCTGGTCGCAGCCGGCGCGAGCGGTGACCCGCTGATCCACCGGTGGGTCGAGTTCGGCAACCGCCTGGTGACCGCGGGGATCTTCGTTATCGCCGTGGCTGTTTTCGTCGCGGCCTGGCGGTACCGCGATCGCGGCAGGCGACGGCGCGATCTGGTCTGGCTGGCCGCGGCGCAGCCGGCCGGGATCGCCGTCCAGGCCGTCGTCGGCGGGATCGTCGTGCTCACCCACCTGGCGCCGTTCTGGGTCTCGCTGCACTTCATCGCCACCCTGCCGGTGCTGGCCGCGGCCGTGGCCCTGTACGTCAGGTGCGCCGAGGGCACCGGGCCCGCCAGGCCGCTCGTGCAGCCGCTCGTCCGGCTCGTGGCGCTGGCGCTGCTGGCGGTGACCTTCGTGCAGATGATCGCGGGGACGCTGGTGACCGGCACAGGCCCGCTGGCCGGGGCGGCGGGCGCCCCGCGCTACCGGTTCCTCTCGCTGACCGCGGTCACCCAGCTGCACGCCGACATCGGCTGGGTGCTCGGCACGCTCGCCATCATGACGGCCGCCACGTTGATGCTCACCGAGGCGCCGCCGGCTGCGGTGCGGCTCGGCTGGATCAGCGCCGGGCTGATCGCGCTGCAGGGCGTGATCGGCTACCTGCAGTACTTCTCCCACCTGCCCGCCGGGCTGGTCTGGGTGCATGTCGCGAACACCGCGCTGATCTGGATCGCGGTGCTCAGGCTGAACTTCGCGCTGCGCGATCGGGGCGTCGCCGGGCAGGATCCGCAGACGGCCGTGACCGGCGCCGACGCCGCCCTTTCCGGCAATGCCGGCATGCGGTAGCTTCCGCCCTATGCCGACTGCCGCGATCAACGGAACCGAGATCAGCTATTACGACTCGGGCGGCGCCGGGCCCGCCGTCGTGCTGAGTCACGGGTACCTGATGGACCACACGATGTTTGACGCCCAGGTGCAGGCGCTGTCACCGGAGTACCGGGTGATCACCTGGGACGAGCGCGGCCACGGGCCCACCAGGGCGCCCGGCCCGTTCACCTACTGGGACTCCGCGAGCGACGTGCTCGGCCTGCTCGACCACCTCGGGATCGAGCGGGCCGTGCTCGGCGGAATGTCACAGGGCGGGTTCCTCAGCCTGCGGGCCGCGCTGCTCGCGCCGGAGCGGGTGCGCGGCCTGATCCTGATCGACACCCAGGCCGGCCTCGAGGACCCGGCCTCGGTGCCAGGCTACGAGCAGATGCACCAGGTCTGGCTGGAGTCCGGTCCTGGCCCGGTGCAGGAGCTCGTCGCGGCGATCATCCTGGGGCCCGGCGAGTGGGACGACTGGTACGCCAAGTGGGCGGCCATCGATCCCGAGCAGTCCACGCTGGCGTTCCGCTGCCTGATCGACCGCGACGACATCACCGGCCGGATCGGCGAGATCGGCTGCCCTGCCCTGATCGTGCACGGCACCGCCGACGCCGCCATCCCCATGGCCAAGGCCGAGCAGCTGCGCGATGGCCTGGGAGGCCCGGTGACGCTCGCCGTCGTGGACGGCGGCACGCACGCGTCGAACGTCACCCACCCCGGCGAGGTCAGCGCCGCGCTGCTGAACTTCCTGCGAACGCTGGGCGATTAGGCGACTGCTTTCGCGGCAGAGTACGAGGATAGGGTCGGGTCTTGACGAGGTGATTCACGGCAGGAGGGGCAAGCCGGTGAGCCAGACGGACTTGGAGTGGACGGCGACCGACGCGCGGGCGGTGGACCTGGTCCGCGTGCTGGCCATGGACGCGGTCCAGAAGGCGGGCTCCGGCCACCCGGGCACCGCGATGAGCCTGGCGCCCGCCGCCTACCTGCTGTTTCAGCGGGTGCTCAGGCACGACCCCGCCGACCCGAACTGGCTGGGCAGGGACAGGTTCGTGCTGTCCTGCGGGCACTCCAGCCTGACCCTGTACATCCAGCTCTACTTCTCCGGCTACGGGCTCACCCTGGACGACCTCAAGGCCCTGCGCACCTGGGGCAGCCTCACCCCTGGCCATCCCGAGCACCTGCTGACCCCGGGGGTGGAGACCACCACGGGCCCGCTCGGCCAGGGCCTGGCCAACGCGGTGGGGATGGCGATGGCGGCCCGGCGCGAGCGCGGGCTGCTCGACCCGGACGCCCCGGCCGGACAGAGCCCGTTCGACCATCACATCTACGTGTTCGCCTCGGACGGCGACATCGAGGAAGGCATCAGCCACGAGGTCTCGTCGCTCGCCGCGCACCAGCAGCTCGGCAACCTGGTGCTGCTCTACGACGACAACCACATCTCGATCGAGGACGACACGGCGATCGCCAAGTCCGAGGACGTGCTCGCTAGGTACGCGGCCTACGGCTGGCACACCCAGCGGGTGAGCTGGCGGACGCCCGGCGGGTACCACGAGGACGTGCGGGCGCTCTACGAAGCGCTGATCGCCGCGAGGGATCACGCCGCCGCGCCGTCGATCATCGCGCTGTCCACCATCATCGGCTGGCCCGCACCGGACAAGCAGAACACCGGCGAGGCGCACGGGTCGGCGCTCGGCGCGCCCGAGGTCGCCGCCACCAAGGAGATACTCGGCTTCGACCCCGCAGTTTTCTTCCCGGTGGAGGACGAGGCGCTGACACGTGCCCGTGCGGTCGCCGAGCGCGGCAAGCTCGCCCGCGCCCGCTGGGACGAGGATTTCGGCCGCTGGGCAGCGGCGAACCCTGGCCGCCACGTCCTGCTCGACCGGCTCGCGGCCAGGGCGCTGCCGGACGGCTGGACGCAGGCGCTGCCGGTCTTCGCGCCCGATTCCGGCGAGATGGCCACCCGATCGGCCTCTGGCAAGGTTCTTAACGCACTGGCGCCCGTGCTCCCCGAGCTATGGGGCGGCTCCGCCGACCTGGCGGGCAGCAACGACACCACGATGGCCGCGGAGCCGTCGTTCATCCCGCTTGAGCACCAGACCAAGATGTTCCCCGGCAACCCGTACGGCAGGACGCTGCACTTCGGGATCAGGGAGTTCGGGATGGGGGGTGTCCTGAACGGCATCGCGCTGCACGGCCTCACCAGGCCGTACGGCGGCACCTTCCTGGTCTTCAGCGACTACATGCGGCCGGCGGTGCGGATGGCCGCGCTGATGGAACTGCCGGTGACCTTCGTCTGGACGCACGACTCGATCGGCCTCGGCGAGGACGGTCCCACCCACCAGCCGGTTGAGCAACTGTGGGCGCTGCGCGCGATCCCCGGCTTCGACGTGGTGCGGCCGGCCGACGCGAACGAGACGGCGGTGGCGTGGCGGACCATTCTTGAGCGCACCCGTCGGCCGGCTGGCCTCTGCCTGACCAGGCAGAAGGTGCCGGTGCTTGACCGCGGGTCCCTGGCCAGTGCCGAAGGCACGGTGCTGGCCAGTGCCGAAGGCACGATGTTCGGCGGGTACGTGCTGGCCGAGGCGCCGGGCGGCGAGCCCGAGGTGATCATCGTCGCCACCGGCAGCGAGGTGCACATCGCGCTTGCCGCGCGGGAGGCACTGCTGCGCGAGCAGGTGGCCACCCGGGTGGTGTCGATGCCGTGCCTTGAGTGGTTCGCCGAGCAGGACGAGGCCTACCGCGACGAGGTGCTGCCGCCGTCGGTGCGGGCACGGGTCAGCGTGGAGGCGGGCGTCGGCCTCGGCTGGCGCGGCATCGTCGGCGATGCGGGCGAGATGATCAGCCTTGAGCACTTCGGCGCGTCGGCCGCCTACGAGAAGCTCTACGCCGAATTCGGCATCACCCCCGAGCGGGTGGCGCAGGCCGCGCGGCGCAGCATCGACCGGAGCGCGGGCTGATCCTGGCTCGCAGGGAAGGAACGGCCATGACCGGAGAACACGACAAGCGGGACATACTCGCCAGGCTGACCGCCGACGGCGTGTCGATCTGGCTCGATGACATCAGCCGCGATCGGCTGTCCACCGGCAACCTGGCCGCGCTGGTCAGGGACGACTACGTCCGGGGGGTGACGTCCAACCCCACGATCTTCGCCCACGCCATGGAACAGGGCACCGCCTACGACTCGCAGCTCGCCGAGCTTGCGCTGCGCGGAGTCGGGGTAGACGAGGCGGCGCGGGCGCTGACCACCTACGACATCCGGTGGGCCTGCGACGTGCTTCGCCCGGTCTACGACAGCTCGGGTGGCGTGGACGGGCGGGTCTCGATCGAGGTCGACCCGCGCCTGGCCGCCGACACGGCACGGACCGTCGCCGAGGCGCGGGCGCTGTGGTGGACGGTGGACCGGCCGAACCTCTTCATCAAGATCCCGGCCACGCCCGCCGGGCTGCCTGCGATCACCACCTGCCTGGCGGAGGGCGTCAGCGTCAACGTCACGCTGATCTTCTCGCTCGCCAGGTACGAGCAGGTGATGGACGCGTTCATGACCGGGCTCGAGTCCGCCTCCGACCACCACCTGGCCGCGCTGGGTTCGGTGGCCTCGTTCTTTGTCAGCCGGGTGGACACCGAGGTGGACAAGCGGCTCGACGCGCTCGGCACGCCGGAGACCAAGGCGATGCGCGGCAAGGCGGCCGTTGCCAACGCCAGGCTCGCCTACGAGCTGTTCGAGCAGCACTTCGCCAGTCCGAGGTGGGCCGCGCTGGCCAGGCGCGGCGCGAAGGTGCAGCGCCCGCTGTGGGCGTCGACCAGCACCAAGGACCCGGCCTACCCGGACACCATGTACGTGGACGAGCTGGTGGCGCCGGACACCGTGAACACCATGCCCGAGGCCACGCTGCACGCCACGGCCGATCACGGGACGGCGGCGGGCAACGTCATCGCAGGCACCTATGACGAGGCCAGGGCGGTCTTCGCGGAGCTTGAGAGGCTCGGAGTCAGCTACAACGATGTGGTGGCCGTGCTCGAGGACGAGGGCGTGAGCAAGTTCACCGACTCGTGGACCGACGTGCTCGCGACCATCGACAAACAGCTCGACCCCGCGAAGAGCGGCGTCAGGCCCCCCGCCGGCAGATGAGCAATCCGCTCCGTGATCCGCGCGACCGCCGGATTCCGCGGATCGCCGAGCCGAGCGTGCTCGTCATGTTCGGCATCACCGGCGATCTCGCACGCAAGCGGTTGCTGCCCGCCATCTACGACCTGGCCAACCGCGGCCTGCTGCCGCCAGGCTTCTCCCTGGTCGGGTTCGCCCGCAGGAACTGGGTCGACCAGGACTTCATCAACCTGACCTATGACGCGGTGCGGGAGTTCGCGCGGACGGCCTTCCGCGAAGAGGTGTGGAAGCAGGTCTGCGAGGGTGTCAGGTTCGTCAGCGGCGAGTTCTCCGATCCGCAGGCTTACGACCGGCTCGCGGCGACGGTGGCCAGGCTGGACGTCGAGCGAGGCACCGGCGGAAATCGCGCCTTCTACCTGTCGATACCGCCGGGTCAGTTCCCTGTGGTGGTGAGCCAGCTCGAGCGATCGGGGCTGCATGGCGGGCCAGGCGTACCCGGCTGGCGTCGGGTGGTGATCGAGAAGCCGTTCGGCCACGACCTGGCAAGCGCGATCGCGCTCAATGACATGCTGGCCGCGGTCTTCCCGCCGCGCTCGGTCTTCCGCATCGACCATTACCTCGGCAAGGAGACGGTGCAGAACCTGCTCGCGCTGCGGTTCGCCAACACCCTGTTCGAGCCGATCTGGAACCGCAGGTACGTCGATCACGTCCAGATCACGATGGCCGAGGACATCGGCGTGGGCGGCCGCGCCGGGTACTACGACGGGATCGGCGCGGCCAGGGACGTGATCCAGAATCACCTGCTCCAGCTGCTCGCGCTGACCGCGATGGAGGAGCCGGTCTCCTTCGACTCCGACGCGCTGCGCAACGAAAAGGCCAAGGCGCTGTCCGCGGTGCAGATCCCCGCCGACCTGGCTGCGGGCACGGCGCGCGGCCAGTACGCCGCGGGCTGGCAGGGCGGGCTCCCGGTCCGCGCCTTTCTGGCCGAGGACGGAATCGCACCGGACTCGGTGACCGAGACCTACGCGGCCATCAGGCTGGGCGTGGATACCAGGCGGTGGGCCGGCGTACCGTTCTACCTGCGCGCCGGCAAGCGCCTGTCCACCAGGATGACCGAGATCGCGGTGATCTTCCAGCGCGCGCCGCACCTGCCGTTCAACGCCACCGACGCTCGCGAGCTCGGCCAGAACGCCCTGGTGATCCGCGTGCAGCCGGACGAGGGCGTGACGATGAGGTTCGGGTCTAAGGTGCCAGGGTCGGCGATGGAGGTCAGGGACGTGAACATGGACTTCGCCTACGGCGAGTCGTTCACCGAGACCAGCCCGGAGGCGTACGAGCGGCTGCTGCTCGACGTGCTCGTCGGCGATCCGCCGCTGTTCCCGCGGCATGAGGAGGTCGAGCTGTCGTGGAAGATTCTCGACCCGATCGAGGAGTTCTGGGCCGCCGACGGCCGCCCGGAGCAGTATCCGGCGGGTTCCGCCGGTCCGGCCGGTGCTGACGCCATGATGGCGCGCGACGGCCGGTCCTGGCGGCGGCTGTAGCGGGGGCGGTGCGCTGCGATGCGGGTAGAGCTGACCGATACCACGACGAGCGCCGTGCGGACCGAGGTGCTGCGCGCCAGCCAGCGGATGGGCGGGCTGGCGACCGGCGTGGTGCTCAACCTGATCATCATGACCGACGAGTCGGCGCAGTACGACGCGATACGGGCCGCAAGCCAGGCCGGCCGGGAGCATCCGTGCCGGGTGATCGGCGTGATCGCACGTGACGGCCGGGGTCAGCGCAGGCTCGATGCCGAGATCTCCGTCGGCGAGAGCGCCCCGGGCCAGATGGTGCTGCTGCGGATCTACGGCGAGCTGAAGGATCACGCGGACTCCGTCGTCGTGCCGCTGCTCGTATCCGACACGCCGGTGGTGACCTGGTGGCCGGGCAAGAGCCCTCAGGTCCCGGCCGGCGATCCGCTCGGGCTGCTGGCCCAGCGCAGGATCACCGATGCCGCGGCCAGCCAGGCTCCGCTCCAGGCGCTTGCCAGGCTGGCCGTGGGCTACCGGCCGGGAGACACCGACCTGTCCTGGACGCGGACCACGAACTGGCGGTCGCTGCTGGCCTCGATACTCGACCGGCCCTACGGCGGGATCTCCGGGGCGCAGGTGACCGCGGAGGCCGAGAACCCCAGCGCCGAGCTGATGGCCGCGTGGCTGGCGAGCCGCCTGCGGGTCCCGGTCGACCGCTGCACGTCGCCGGGGCCGGGCATCACCGCGGTGACGGTGGCCGCCACCGGCGGCGAGATCGCGATCAGCAGGACGGACGGCAGGAACGCCACGCTCTCCAGTCCGGGCGAGCCGCCGCGGCACGTGACGCTGGATCGCAGGGAGACGGCCGACCTGCTTGCCGAGGAGCTGCGCAGGCTGGATCCCGACGAGGTCTACGGCGAGGCGCTGGCGCTGCTCGCGGACCAGACCAGGCCTACTGACGGACTGGCCGATGCGAAGGAGCAGCACGATTAGCGTTCCGCAGATCCTCGTCCACCGCGACGGGCAGCTGCTCGCCCAGGCGGTGGCGGCCAGGCTCGTGACCAGGCTCGTCGATGCGGTATCGGCGAAGGGGCTGGCGTCGGTGGTGCTGACCGGAGGCGGCATCGGCACTCAGGTGCTCGCCGAGCTGGCGGCCGAGCCGGCCAGGGATGCCGTCGACTGGCGGCGGGTCGAGATCTGGTGGGGCGACGAGCGGTTCCTGCCGGCCGGCGACCCCGAGCGCAACGAGACGGGAGCGCGCAGCGCACTGCTCGACCACGTGGATGTGCTGCCCGAGCGGGTGCATCCGATGGCCGGTTCCGATGGCCCCGACGGCCCCGATCCCGAGGCGGCCGCCGACCGGTATGCCGTGGCGCTGCGGGCCGCGTGCCAGCCACAGGACCGCCACGGCGTCCCGAGGTTCGACGTGCTGATGCTGGGGATCGGCCCGGATGCCCATGTGGCCTCGCTCTTCCCTGGCCTGCCCGCGCTGTACGAGGAGGAGCGGACCGTGGTGGCGGTGCGCGGCGCGCCGAAGCCGCCGCCGGTCAGGCTGTCGCTCACGCTGCCGGCTATCAGATCGGCCTCCGAGGTATGGATACTCGCATCCGGTCCGGAGAAGGCAGGCGCCGTGCGGCTGGCGCTGTCCGGCGCCGGCCCGGTCCAGGTGCCCGCGGCCGGCGCGCGCGGTGTCCAGCAGACCCTGTTCCTGGTCGACCGCGCCGCGGCCGCCGAGGTCCCTGTCCAGCTCAGCCGGCTTGCGTCACCCTGAGCACTCTGCGCAGAAACGGCCTCTCCATTCCATCTGGGGTGCCTGAAACGGGTGAGACTTGTCATATGGTTTGACCATAATACGGCTTTTATGGTGTTTCGATGAGGGACTCCCCACAACGCTGGCGGCTTATTCCTGGCAATTTGGGTCTCCCGCAATCGCTGCACCAGAGTTACGCTCAGTGCAGAACTTCCAGATGAGTCTGGTGTGCCTTCGATGGCAGCCAGCATGGAAGCCGGGAAGGCCGGATCATGGGCAATTGGCTACGTCAGGGCCGCGCCACCCGCTATATGGCCATGCTCTTGTTGCGGGATCGGGTATCCGCAGGTTCCGGCATCCCGTCGTTGCGGCCTTCATGGCCCGCGACACCGCTTGTGTTCGGTTCCGTCTAATTCCCTGCGCCGTGCCGGAGCCCAAGCCGGAACGGCACCGACCTCCTGAGGAGGATGCACGTGAGTACTGCTACCGAAGCTCCCGCAGCGCCGGCACCGGCGATCGCGGATCCGGCGCCACTCGGCCTGGCGGCCTTCGCCCTCACCACGTTCCTGCTGTCCGCCGTCAACGCGGGCTGGGCGAAGACCAGTACCGGGTTCGACTGGTGGGGATACGCGATCGCCTACGGCGGGCTCGCGCAACTGCTG
Organism: Streptosporangiaceae bacterium; assembly: GCA_035517035.1. GTDB lineage: Bacteria > Actinomycetota > Actinomycetes > Streptosporangiales > Streptosporangiaceae > Chersky-822. Next base: position 34,619 of record DATIZP010000143.1, read on the forward strand.
GCCGGGATGTGGGAGTTCCGCAACAAGAACGTCTTCGGCGCGACCGCGTTCTCGACCTACGGCGGGTTCTGGATCGGGGTCGGCCTGTGGCTGCACTTCACAGCGCCGGGTGCCACCAATCCGCTCCAGTTGAACAGGGACCTGGGCTGGATCCTGCTCGCCTTCCTGATCTTCAACACCTACATGCTGATCATCAGCACCCAGCTGAACATGGCCGTGTTCCTGGTCTTCCTGACCCTGGAGCTCACCGAGGTCTTCCTGGTCATCGGGAACTTCGCCACCAAGAAGCCGGCCCTGCCGCCCTACGTCATGTTCCCCGACACGACCATGATCCAGATCGGCGGCATCATCGGCGTCGTCACGGCCGCGGTCGCCTGGTACACCTCGGCGGCCGGCGTGATGAATGGCCTGAAGGGGCGGCCCGTCTTCCCGGTCGGCAAGCCGCTGTTCGACCTCTAGTAGCGGGGTAACCCGCGCGATCGCCTGGGTCCCGTAGCCTGTGCGCCAGGGCTACGGGACCCGGCGTTTCTCGGTACGGTTGACGTGATGAGGCCGGAGCATGAAGCACGAGGCGAGCGCGCCGAGTCCGACGAGCAGCGGCCGCCCAATCGGCCCCTGCGGGCGATCAGCACGCTGATCCTCGCGCTCGCCGCCGCGGTGGGCGTGTACCTGGAGGGCGTACCGCTCCGCATCACCAACGCCCAGCAGTTGGCGGAGGCCAGGCTGTACCCGCCGTTCTCGATCGGCATCGGCCACGTGATCACCATCGGCGGCACCGCGATCTTCTTCGTGCTCGCGCTGATCTCGACCTTTGCCTGGGCCCGCTGGGCGCGCTCTGTCCTTGAGCGGTTCATTGGTATCGGATACGGTGATATTGTTCGCTATGTCATGATCTTGCTGGGCATCTGCGTGGTGATCCTGGTCAGCCTGTCCATGCTCGGTTTCCGGGTTGCGCAGCTCGTGGTCGGTGGAGCGGTCACCGGCGTGCTGATCACGATCGCCGCCCAGCAGTCGCTGTCGAACCTTTTCGCCGGGGTGATGCTGCAATTCGCGCATCCGTTCAAGGTCGGCGACCAGGTGCGGATCAAGGCCGGGGCGCTTGGCGGGGCGATCGATGGCACGGTGACCGAATTCAGCATCACCTATGTCAAGATGGCGACCGACGAGGGCCTCGTCTACCTGCCGAACTCCGAGGTGCTCGCCGCCGCGGTGACGCCGCTGCGCACCGCACCGCCGGCCGAGCCCGCACCGCCGGGCCAGGCGGTCGGCGTGCCTGGCCCACAGGGCATGGCCGCGCTGGCCGAGGGCATGGCGGCGCTCGCGCAGGACCTGGCGGCCGTAGCCCAGAGCCCGGCGGTCGGCCCTGACCACGCCGCGGCGACACCCGATCACGCGGACAAGCCGGCCAGCCCTCCTGGCGACGGCGGCAGCGCTTCGGGCGAGGGCAGTGCTCCTGTGCAGGACTGACGCTCCTGTGCAGGACTGACAGGGTCGTGCAGGAACGAAAGGTGGTGGGCCGCCCCCCGGGGGCGGCCCCCCCC
>DATIZP010000144.1:0-8204 GCA_035517035.1 Streptosporangiaceae bacterium
ACCGAGATGGCCAGGGTCGGCGGTCCGGACGCCATCGTGCTGCGGGCCGCCGCCCGCGCCGCGGGCGTGTCAGCCGCCGCGGCCTACCGGCACTTCGCCGATCATGACGAGTTGCTGCAGGTGGTCAGGGAGCGGGCGATCGACGCGCTCGGCGCGGCGATGCGGACGAGCCTGGACGCCGGGCAGCCGCTGGCCGACCCGGCGGCCGAGTCGCTGCGCAGGATGCACGCGCTCGGCCGTGCCTATATCGACTTCGCGCTGACCAACCCTGGGCTGTTCCGCACTGCGTTCTGCCGGCCGGACAGCCCGGTGCCCGACGTGGCGGACAAGATCGCGTCGCGGCGGCCGTACGCACTGGTCAGCGGGGTACTCGATGAGCTTGTCGAGCACGGCGTGCTCGACGCGGCCCGGCGGCCGGGCGCGGAGATCTCGGCCTGGGCCGCGGTGCACGGCCTGGCCACGCTGCTGGTGGACGGCCCGCTGGCGCTGCTTACCGAGGAACAGCGGGAAATGGCGATCGACCGGCACAGCGAGTTCGTGCTGAACGGCATCACCGGCCCGCGCTAGGCACCGCCTCGCGCGCCTGCGGCGGGCCTCGCCCCCGCGCCGCGCGCCCGCCGATCGCGACATAAAGACGGGACCTTTGGATGTTGACATCGTTCACTTAGTACGGCACTATGAAGATGTAAACGACGTACACATGGTCCGAGGGACCGAGGCCGGGTGGACCGGCAGAGGGCACCGAAGCCAGGTGGACAGCACAGGACGAAGAGGTTGAGTGGGAGGCGAGAGAGATGATTGACACCCACCTCATCAACATGGCGCTGGCGATCTTCGGGATTTGCGCGGGCACTGCCGTGCTGATCTCGGCGGCGATCATCGCGGTCGCGGCAGTCATGCAGCACAAGATCGGGACTCACGGGACCCTGAGCGTCAGGCACGCCGGCTCGGGGCGCGCTGTTCGGCACGAGCCCGCGCTGCGGTAACCGACCGAATTGCGGCGGTCGGCGCGAGCCTCCTGGTTGGCGCGGGTCGCGGCGGGCGCAGGACGTCAGCAGACAAGTGAATCAGGTAACCGCAGCATGCGAGCCGGCCGATGGCAGCCCATCGGCCGGCTCTTCATGATCGGCTGCCCACGGCGGCGCCGCCCTTGAGCATAGCGTCGGCCTTGGCGAGCAGCGCCGTGATCGGGCTGGCAGGCTCCTTGGCCTGGGCGGCTGGCTCGGACGGGGAAGGCGGGCGCGGTTCAGGCGGACGCGGGCGGTGCCGCCAGATCGGCCAGGCGCAGGCGAGCATCGTCAGGAAGATCACCACGCCGATGGCGACGAACAGGTTCCAGGTGAGCAGTTGCCAGCCGTGCAGCACGGAGATCTCGGTCACGTACGGCGGTCTCACGAACCAGCCGAGCAGGCCCCGGCGCGGCACGAACGCCTGCGAGCCGCTGTACGTCCACGGCCAGGAGCCCATCACGCCCGCCGTGGTGATGATGCCGGCGATGCAGCCGATCCGCACCAGCGGGCGCGCTGTCATCGCGATGCCGGCCAGCATGGCGATGAACGGGATGATCCAGACCCAGTGGTGGTCCCAGCTGATCGGGGAGGCCAGCACGGAGGCGATGCCGACCAGCGTCCAGCCCTGAACCGGCTTGCCCGCCCTGGTCATCATGACACCGCCGATCAGCCCGGCGACCGCGACGGCGACAGCGACCGGCAACCACACAGCCTGGGCGTGATTGAGGTTGTGGTACAGGCGGGCAAAGACGCCAAGCAGCGACTGGTTGACCAGCGAGTCGACGCCGCCGGTCCGGCCTGGGCGCATGAAGTAGCCGGTCAGCCAGTACGAGGCCGACGGACCCGGCAGGACGACGAAGCCCACGGCGATCGTGGCCGCGAAGACTCCGGTCGCCACCGCGGCCTGGCGGTACTTGCGCGACAGGAGCAGGTAGGGGATGAACAGCAGTGGCACGAGCTTGATCCCGGCCGCGATGCCGATGCCCACTCCCTTCCACAAGCGCCGGTCCGGCCTGGTCAGATCCCACACGACGAGCAGCAGCAGGACGAGCTCGACCTGGCCGAGGAACAGCGCCTTGATGACGGGCTCGGTCCACAGCGCCAGCGCGCCGATGGCCAGTGCCACCGCGGCGCGAGTCACGCCGCGCCGGCCCATCGCCCCGAGCGTGAGCCAGGCGGTGAGCGGGATCGAGATCAGGCTCGCCGCGGTCATGATCCAGCGGAGCGTAACCAGGGGCATCAGCGAGCCGCCGGCGAGCACCAGCGCGGCGAACGGGGTGTAGGTGAACTGAACCCCGACCTTCAGCTCCCACGTGTACAGGATCGACGGCAGCTGCCTGGTGAGCAGGCCGGCGTCGTTGTAGACGTTGAGGTCGTACCAGTTCAGCACCAGGCCAGGGTGCGCGGCGAGGTCGGCCACGTACGCCGTGACCGCGGTGACGAACAGCAGGGCGGCGAGCAGCAGCCAGGACAGCGAGACCGCCCGCGGCCAGCGGAACTGCCTGGACCAGAAGGAGCCGTGGGCGTCGGCCCCATTCAGGCCGGCCTGTGCCTGCACCTCGGATCCTCCTCGTCCGTGGCCGTGACGGTTCGCGGCCGTAAGCTGAGCCTCATCGACGCGCCTTCCGTGCGACCCCGCCGCTTCCGACAGTTAAGACGTCTCGGCGCCGTTACTGGTGCCCGCAAGACGTGTCTGATTCGTGAGACCAGCGTGCCCGCCGCCCGGTCAAGGTAACTGCCGCGAGCGCGTCTATCGCACCACGAGGACATTATCCCGGCACGGCACGAGCTCGCCGATCACCGCCGCGCCGGGAATCTCCCCGGCCACCAGCAGGCCGCCCGAGGTCTGCGCGTCGGCGAGCATCAGCAGCACGTCCGCACCGAGCCCGCCGAAGTCCGCGTGCGGCGCGACCCAGTCCAGATTCCGCCTGGAGCCGCCAGGCACGTAGCCGGCCCGCAGCGCGTCAGCCGCGCCCTCGATCAGCGGCACGGCCGCGTGGTCGATCACCGCCGTCACTCCGCTCGCCCTGGCAAGCTTGAACGCGTGCCCGAGCAGCCCGAACCCGGTCACGTCGGTGGCGCAGCGCAGTCCGAGGCCGAGCGCGGCCCGGCTGGCGGCCGCGTTGAGCTCGGTCATCACCGCGACGGCGGGCAGGCTGACCTCGCCGGTCGCCTTGTGCCATGCGTTGAGCACGCCGGTGCCGATCGGCTTGGTCAGCGACAGCGGCAGGCCGGCGGTCCCCGCGTCGATACGCAGCAGCCGCGCGGGATCGGCCAGACCGGTCACCGCCATGCCGTACTTCGGCTCAGGGTCATCGATGCTGTGCCCGCCGGCCACATGGCAGCCGGCCGCAGTGGCGATCTCCAGCCCGCCAGCCAGCACCTGCGCGGCCAGATCCGCGCTGAGCACGTCCCTCGGCCAGCCGAGCAGGTTCAGCGCCACCAGCGGCTCGCCGCCCACGGCGTAGACATCGGAGAGCGCGTTGGCCGCGGCGATCCGGCCGAAGGTCCTCGCGTCGTCCACGACCGGGGTGAAGAAGTCGGCGGTGGCCACGACCGCGCGATCGGATGTCACCAGGACGACGGCGGCGTCGTCGCCGTGTTCCACCCCGATCAGGAGGTCATCGGGCCGGTGGGCGGGAATGAGCCTCGCCACGGCCTCCTCGAGCTCGCCCGGCGGGATCTTGCAGGCACAGCCGCCACCGTGGGCGAACTGGGTCAGCCGTACCGGCATCGTCGCTGGCTCCTGCGGGGCGGACTGTCTGGCTTGCATAACGAGAACTGTAATCGCCGTGCGCCTTGCGCCTCCCGCTCCGGGCATGGTGGCATATCGGGCATGCGGCATCGTGTACCGGAGGGAAGCAGCAAGTGACCAGCGCAGTCATCGAAGAACGGGCGGCGATCGAGGCCGCTACGGCGGGCCGGACGATCTGCACGCTGCTGGCGGACACCGCAGCCGCCGAGGGCAACCTGCCCGCGTACTCCGACAACGACGGCGCGGGCGGCTGGCAGACACTGACCTGGGGGCAGTTCAGGGACCGCGTGCTTGCCCTGGCTGCGGGGCTGGTCAGGCTCGGGCTACGGCCGGGCGACCGGGTCGCGCTGATGATGCCGAACCGGCTCGAGCACGTGCTCGCCGACCAGGCCGTGGTGCACGCCGGCGGCGTCCCCGTCACCTTCTACGCCACCCTCGCCGCCGACCAGATCAGGTACGTGGCCGGTGACTGCGGGGTCAGGTTCGCCGTCCTAGACGGCGAATCGGAGCTGGCCAGGTGGCACCCGCTGCTCGATGACCTGCCATCGCTTGGCACCGTGATCGTGGTCGACGACCAGGTCTGCCCGGCCGGGGATGAGTTCTTGTCCTGGGCCGCGTTCGAGGCACTCAGCGACGAGGCCGCGGGCACCGAGGCCGCTGGCGAGGTCAGCCGCCGCGTCGCCGCGGTGCGGCCGGAAGACCCGGCGACCCTGCTGTACACCTCGGGCACGACAGGTAACCCCAAGGGCGTGATCATCACGCACGGCAGCCTGCTGTACGAGTGCCGCACCGCCGAGGTCGGCGGCAGCACCGAGCGGAACGTGCGCTGGGTCTCCTACCTGCCGCTGGCGCACATCGCTGAGCGAATGTTCACGCTCTACCTGGCCGTCTACAGCGCTGGGCACACGCACTTCTGCCGCAGCACGGCCGACCTGGTCGGGACCGTGGGCAAGGTGAAGCCGACCGCGTTCTTCGGCGTGCCGAGGGTGTGGGAGAAGGTGCAGGCGGGCATCCAGGCGCTGCTCACCATGGAGCAGGACGAAGCCAAGCGCGCGGCCGTGGCGGCGGCCATGGAGGTCGGTCGGGAGTACGTGCGCAGCTGCGAGTTCGGCAGGACGACATCAGACGAGCTCGCCGCCCGCTTCGCCGAGGCCGACGCGGCGATCCTGACCCCGATCAAGAGCCTACTCGGGCTCGACCAGGCAAGGACCGTGGTCAGCGCCGCGGCGCCGCTGCCGCCCGAGGTGGCTGCGTTCTTCGCCGGTCTCGGCATGAAGATTCTCGACGTCTACGGCATGACTGAGACGACGGGCGCGTTCACCACCAACACCCCGTCGGCGTTCAAGCTCGGCACGGTCGGCCGCGCGGTGCCCGGCATGGAGGTGACGATCGCCGATGACGGCGAGATCCTGGCCAGGGGCCCGCTGAACACCCCCGGCTACCTGAACCTGCCCGACCAGACCACGGCCCTGTTCGACCAGGACGGCTGGCTGCACACCGGTGACATCGGCGCCATCGACGCCGAGGGGTTCGTCAGCGTGGTGGACAGGAAGAAGGAGCTGATCATCACCTCGGGCGGGGAGAACATCTCGCCGGCGGCGGTCGAGAACGCGCTCGTGGCCCACCCGCTTATCGGCCAGGCGCTGGCGTTCGGCGACCGCCGCAAGTTCGTGGTGGCGCTGGTCACCCTGGACGGCGAGGTGGCGCCGGCCTGGGCGCGGGCGCGCGGGATCGAGGCCACCTCGCTGGCCGAGCTCGCCGACAATCAGGTGGTGCTCGACGCGGTCGGCCAGGCGGTCGCCGCGGCGAACGAGCACCTGGCGCGGGTCCAGCAGGTCAAGCGCTGGCGGCTGCTGCCGGTGGAGTGGACCGCCGAGAGCGAGGAGCTCACCCCGACGTTCAAGCTCAAGCGCAGGATCATCCACAACAAGTACGCCGACGTCATCGACTCGCTCTACGCTGACTCGGACTAAAGGCACATCGCACCGGCGACCAGGGCGGGACGTCCGAAGGTGATGCCGCTGGCTCGGCCGTAGGTCTCTGCATACCGCACCTTTAGCCGACTGAGTGGACGATATATCGGCGTATCCCTACACTCGGGACCTGCGCAGAGCGCCATGCCGGAGCGACGGAGGTCACCGTGAGCCAGCCCGAGGCCAGCGGCCTCGCTGTGGACCAGGAAGCCGCGGGCCCGCCGGTCGCGAGCCAGGAGACCCTGCCCGAGCAGCAGCGCAGTGAGCAGCAGGCGACGCCGGCCGACCGGCCTGGCCTGCCAAGGCGGGCGCTCGCCCGCCCCGTGGTGCGCGAGCTGGTCGTCATGCTCGGCTTCGTCGCGGCGGGGGTCGCCGCCTGCTGGCCGCGCGCCACCTTCATCACCGGCAGCATGCAGATGGACGCGCGGCAGGCACCGCTCGACGTGTGGAGCCTGTGGTGGGTAGCCAGGCAGGTAACGCACCTGGGCAACCCTTTCTTCACCACTCATCTCGCCGCTCCGGTCGGCATCCAGCTCGGGCTCGACACGCTGATGCCGCTCGTGGGCATCGTGATGGCCCCGGTGACGCTGCTGTTCGGGCCTTCGGCCTCCTACAACCTGCTCGGCATCGTGACGCCGGGTCTCGCCGCCTACGCGATGTACAGGGTGGCCAGGCTGTGGCTGCCTGGCCAGGTCGGCCCGATCGCGGCCGGCGCTTTCTTCGGGCTGTCCGGCATGATCGCCTCGCAGGACTGGGAGCATCTGCACACCGCCATCGGCGCGGCCTTCCTGCCGCTCACCCTCGAGCTCGCCGTCCGGCTGCGGCGCAACCCGACCGTCGCCCGGGGCATCGGCCTCGGCCTGGTGGTCGGCGGGTCGGTCCTGGTGGACCAGGAGGCAGCGATCCTGGCGGCGATCCTTGCCACCGTCGCGCTGGTGCCCTGGCTCATCAGCCAGCCCGACCTGCGGCGGCTGCGCGGCGCCGCGGCCGGGGCGCTGACCGCCGTCGTGGTGGCCAGCCCGCAGCTGCTCGCGATGGCTCAGGCGGCGGGCCGAGGCGGCCCGAAGCGGCCGCCGACCGCCAACTACGTACACTTCGCCGCCGAGCTGCCCAGCCTGTTCGCGCCGTCGCCGAGGCTGGCCAGCTACGGGATGGCCGGGCTCGCCTCGATCTACCATTCGCACCGCTCGTTCGAGCTGCTGGCGACCTTCGGCACGATCCTGACCCTGACCGCCCTGCTCGGCCTGGTGGTCAGCTGGCGACGGCACGGCTCGCGCGGCCTGGCGCTGCTGTGGCTGGGCGGCGCGGTGCTGGCCCTCGGGCCCACTCTGTACCTGGGCACGCATCAGTACATACCGCTGCCGGGCAGGTGGCGGGGGATACATGTCTCGCTGTTGATGCCCTACAGCTGGCTGGTCCAGCTGCCCGGCATGTCCGCGTTCCGCGAGGCCGACAGGTTCGCGCTGCTCGGCCTGGTCGGCGCCGCGCTGCTGGCCGGAGCCGGCGTGCACTGGCTGCGCCAGCGCGCCTGGCCGCTGCTTGCCCTGGTGGCCGTGGTCGGCGCGCTCGAGGCCGGCTGGCCCGGCGATCCTGGCCAGGCCACGATGCCTACCGCGCTGCCCGCCGTTGACCGCGCGATCGCCGCAGACCACTCGGACTCGGTGGTGGTTGACGTGCCGTTCGTGGTGCGTGGCCCGCAGGTCTATGGCAGCCCGGTGTCGCCGTACCCGCTGGTGCTCGCCACGGCGGACGGCCATCCGCGCGCGATGTCCTACACCGCCGAGGTGCCGACGCGCACCATCGTCGGCATCAGCCGCCACGCGTTTTATCACGGGCTGGTGCTCGCGCAGGACGGCGCACCGATCAGCCAGGCCGACGTGGCCGCGGCCCGCGCCGACCTGCGCAGGCTGAACGTGGGGTGGATCATCGTCTGGCCGCCGCGCTGGGCGCTCGCGGTCTACCCGAAGGGTCAGGGCCCTGACGAGCACTACGGTGAGATCAGCAGCTACCTGACAAGGACCGGGTTCGTGCTCGACTACCGCGCCGACGGCGTGGCGGTGTACCGGCCGCGCTAGACCCGCCTGGCGCCGGGCTGACGAGAAGGCCGGTCCGCTTAGCGCGCCAGGAACGGCCGGCGCACGTAAAGCACGTCCCGCCGGCCGTCGGTGAAGATCGGCACGAAGTTGTGCCTGAAGTAGCTGCGCAGCGCCGGCGTCCAGTCCACCCGTCTGCTGTCGTAGCCGATCGTGAGCCAGGCGAAGTCCGCGTGGGTGAGCGCGGCGCGGAACACTGCCACTACCGCCGGGTACCGCGCGGCCCCGGTGTCGCCCTCCCGGCCGTGACCGAGCGCATAGCCGACCTCAAGCGGGTCGACCATCTGCGAGCAGCCCGGCACGGTCGAGGTGAACCGGTCGGCGGCGATCAGGTAGGACGCCTGATCGGTGAACACGCATGCGCCTGGCGGGA